>JAPOTY010000042.1 GCA_026708965.1 Gammaproteobacteria bacterium
AATCAGCCGCATGAATCCCCAATACTTAACCGTCCACGAAAACGGGGCAACTCCAATAGGATTCGTTCTCTTGGCCTCTCATTTTTGGGCCACCTTCGATGAATTCTCCAACACACAGGACCCGGATGGAGGGTCTGCGCCAAGCTCGTTTCGCTGGCGGGCTATCTACCCCCCTATTGAAGGCCTGACGGGTGCTTGACATCTCTGAATAGCGAGAAAAGGGGACATTTCTACTTTGGGCTGACAGCCGTGCCGCGCGGATTTCGCCGGACGGGCGCGGCGGGGTATATTGGCGGGCTGCCATGAGTGATATCCGCATCCGGTCGGCGCGCACGCACAACCTCAAGGGGGTCGATCTGTCCCTGCCGCGCGACCAGCTGATCGTGATGACCGGGCTGTCCGGCTCCGGCAAATCCTCGCTGGCCTTCGACACCATCTACGCCGAAGGACAAAGGCGCTACGTGGAGTCGCTGTCGGCCTACGCCCGCCAGTTCCTGAGCGTGATGAGCAAGCCGGACGTGGATCATATCGAAGGCCTTTCGCCGGCCATCGCCATTGAGCAGCGCTCGGCCTCGCATAACCCGCGCTCCACGGTCGCGACTGTCACCGAAATCTACGACTACATGCGCCTTTTGTTCGCCCGCGCCGGCATCCCGCGCTGCCCCAAGCACCAGCGCGAGCTAACGGCGCAAACCATCAGCGAAATGGTCGATGAGGTGCTCGCCTTCCCCGAGGGCACGGCGATCAACGTGATGGCGCCGGTGGTGCGCAACCGCAAAGGCGAGCACCGCAAATTATTCGCCGACCTGCTGGCCCGGGGCTTCGTGCGGGCCCGGGTGGATGGCGAGTTGTGCGAAATGGACGATCCGCCTGAACTGGACCTGCGCCGCAACCACAGCATCGAGGTGGTGGTGGACCGCCTGCGGGTGCGCGACGAATTGCGCCAGCGGCTGGCGGAATCCTTCGAGACGGCGCTCACGCTCACCGGCGGAGTCGCCTTGGTGGGCTTCATCGACGAGCCGGACAAGGCGGACGTGCTGTTCTCCAGCCGCTTTGCCTGCCCGATGTGCGATTTCGCCATTCCCGAACTGGAGCCGCGGCTGTTCTCATTCAATAATCCCGCCGGCGCCTGCGAATCCTGCGCCGGCTTGGGCTCCAAGCGGTTCTTCGATCCCGACCGGGTGGTGCGCCCCCATCTGAGCTTGGCCGGCGGCGCGGTGCGCGGCTGGGACCGGCGCAATGCCTGGTATTACAGCACCCTGGAGAGCCTCGCGCGGCATTACGGCTTTGATCCGGAAGTTCCGTTCGAGACGCTGCCTGAAAAAATTCGCAAGGTGGTGCTGCACGGCAGCGGCCGCACCCGGATCAAGTTCACCTACCGCTTCGCCACCGGTCGAAGATTCACGCGAACGCGCGCTTTTGAAGGCGTGCTGCCCAATATGGAGCGGCGCTACCGGGAAACCGAGTCGCACCGGGTGCGCGAGGAGCTGTCGCGCTATCTCGGCTCCACGCCTTGTCCCGAATGCGGCGGCGCGCGGCTCAACGAGGCCGCCCGCAACGTGATCGTGTCCGGCCGCTCGATTACGGAGCTGAGCGCCATGAGCGTGGCGGCGGCCTTGGACTTCTTCGATACGCTGAAACTGAAAGGGTGGCGCCAGGAAATCGCCCAGCGCATCGTGCGCGAATTGGGCGAGCGGCTGCGTTTCATGGCGGATGTGGGGCTGGGCTACCTTAATCTCGACCGCCGCGCCGAGACGCTGTCCGGCGGCGAAGCGCAGCGCATCCGCTTGGCCAGCCAGATCGGATCGGGGCTGGTGGGCGTAATGTACGTGCTCGACGAGCCGAGCATCGGCCTGCATCAGCGCGATAACCAGCGCCTGCTGTCCACGCTGATGCGGCTGCGCGATTTGGGCAATACCGTGCTGATGGTGGAGCACGACGAGGAGGCCATCCTGAGCGCCGATCATATCGTGGACCTAGGTCCGGGAGCGGGCGCGCACGGCGGCGAAGTGGTGGCTCAGGGGCCTCCGGACACGATCAAGCGGGAGGCCGCGTCGCTCACCGGGCAGTACTTAAGCGGCGCGCGCCGCATCGAAGTGCCCGGGGCGCGCCATGAGCCGCAGCCCGGGCGCGCGCTGGCCATTGAGGGCGCGCGCGCCAATAACCTCAAGAACCTGGACGTGGCGCTGCCGCTGGGGCTGATGACCTGCGTGACGGGAGTGTCCGGTTCCGGCAAATCGTCGCTGGTGAACGAAACGCTGCTGCCCGCAGTGGCGGCGGCCCTCGACCGCAAGCCGCTGGCGGGCGCGAAGCTCCGCTCGCTGCAAGGAGCCGAGCGCATCGACCGCATCATCGAAATCAGCCAGGATCCCATCGGACGCACGCCGCGTTCCAACCCGGCCACCTACACGGGGCTGTTCACCCCCATCCGCGAGCTGTTCGCGCTCACTCCCGAAGCGCGCGCGCGCGGCTACAAGCCGGGCCGCTTCAGCTTCAATGTGCGCGGCGGGCGTTGCGAAGCCTGCCAGGGCGGCGGGCTCATCAAGGTGGAAATGCACTTCCTGCCGGATGTGTACGTGCCCTGCGACGTATGCGAAGGACGGCGCTACGGGCGCGAGGCGCTGGAAATCCGCTACCGCGGCCTGAATATCCACGAAGTGCTGGAACTGAGCATCGAACAGGCGGCCGAGGTATTCGCCAACGTGCCCAAAGTGGCGCAAAAGCTGGCCACGCTGCTCGATGTGGGGCTGGGCTATATCCGGCTGGGCCAAAGCGCCACCACGCTTTCCGGCGGCGAGGCGCAGCGCGTGAAGCTGTCGCGCGAACTGGCCAAGCGCTCCACCGGGCGCACCCTTTACGTGCTCGACGAGCCCACCACCGGATTGCACTTCCACGACGTGGCGCAACTGCTCTCGGTTCTGCATCGGCTGCGCGACGGCGGCAACACGGTGGTGGTGATCGAGCACAACCTCGACGTGATCAAAACCGCCGACTGGATCATCGACCTAGGCCCGGAAGGCGGCGAGGCCGGCGGCGAGTTGCTGGCGGCCGGAACGCCGGAGGAAGTGGCCCGCGTTCGCCGCTCGCATACCGGCCGCTACCTCGCCGAAATCCTCCGCCACGCGCCGAGAATGGGGAAACAAGGCGCGTCTTCCATAGGGCCTCGAAAAGACGCAGCCTGACGACCGCTTCCAGCTTTCGGAAAAACGCCGCCCGGCGGGCGCGGTCAGGATTTTTCCTTCTTGCTCTTTGCCTGCTCCAGCTCGGCGAGCCGCTTAAGCTCCGCCTCAAGCCGCAGCAACTCAACGTTGTTCCTTTTGCGGATATCGCGCTTCGGCTTCGCTCGCTGGCGAGCAATGAACCGCTTGGTAGCGGCATCGCCGCCTCTGAGCCTATCGACCGTCGCCGCCTCTTCGCGCTTCTTGATATCCAGCCATAGCTGAACTCGTTCGCGCCGCTCGCGGTCATCCGCTTTCTTCGCGTCGTCATCATCAGCCGCCGTCGCCATAGGCGCCAGCAACGCCGCAGCAAGAAGAAGATGCAAAACTGGCTTCATGGCTTGCCATAGTACCAGCAGCGATTTATCGGCCTTTCAGATATTCCTTTCGCAGCAGTTCGCCTGCCTTTCGCTTCTGGCCATCGCCCAGCAACCCGAAAGGCTTGTGCGCCGACGCGCCGAAAATAAAAAGCGAGCGTTCGCCGCCAACGTTATGCCATCTTGCGCGAATTTCGTAGGGCCGGGAACGCCGCTCGCCGCTGTCTGTCCATTCAAAAGCGTGGACAACCTCCCAATTGCTCATTGGCGTGAACCGGATTCGCTTGAGATAAGCCTTCGCCACCGATATCGCCACGATCTGCGGCCGCAGCTCCTCGAGCAGCTTGTGCCAGAGCGGAATGCCGGCGGCCTCAAGCGCTGCGCGATTGCCCTCGCTTAGCTTGCTCCATGTGGGACGGGTCGCCACCGGTGAGCAGATATCGGTATGAAGCGCGGTCGATGCGGCGCCCTTGGAGTGGCTCGCGCCCGATCCTTCAAGCAGCATGCGGCGCAGCCAGCCACCAGCCGCTGATCGAGCCTCTTTGTAGTAGCTCGCGCCCAGCCCTTCAAGCAGCGGCAGCAAGGCGTCGAACCAACTTCGGTACGGGCGGGCGCCAAAATAGTCCGATAGGGCATCAAGGTAGCGGCGCGGCTCCCGATGGCCCTCTGCTAAAGGAAAGCGCCGGAACGGCTCGTCGGCTGGAAATTCACGCAGCGAAGGATTCAGCCCCACGGTGAGCACACGCAGCGGCGAAGCGCGATATGCCTCAAGGTCGCCGAAGAACAGAATCGGCATGGCCGGAGTCACGCGGCAAGCCAAATTGGCGGCCCGGTCGAATGCTTGCCAAGCCAGCGAAACCGGCTCGGACAGGAATTGACCGCGATCCGTCGAGGCGGAATCTCCGCCGGGCGACTGGCGTGTCATTGCGAAAACTTACCTGCCTGCAATCCTCTCAAGCCAAGATTGTAATGAAAATCGCCCATTCCCCAAGCCTCTGGCACCCGACAACGATCCAGCGCTCACCTTCGAGACGATATTTTCCGTCCCTTGGCAAACCAATGTTAGGCTATCCTCCTGCGATCCGCGCCATCATGGCTTTTAAGGGGTGTGCTGCGTGAACAAGTTACCTCAACCTCGCCCGCTCCATTATCCCCATCAGGCTGGATAAGCTGGCTAATGAAATTCATTATTCAACCTTCTTTTTACGGTGGCCTCGTGAAACTTGCCGGCGCGGCGCAAAGCGCTGCAATCAATGAAGTCCATCGCTTATCAGAGGAAGTGCGTCGTCGGCAGTTCAATCTAGCCAATCCGGGCAGGCGCTTCAAAAAAATCGGGGGTTCGGATTTCTGGTCGCTCCGCGCAAACAGCGACATCAGAATCATCGCCGACCGCAGCGCCAATAAGCTTGTGCTGTATTACGTCGATCATCATGACAAGGCCTATCAGTGGGCTGATCGCCGAAGACCCAAGACAGTTCCAACAACGGGAGCCACTCAAATTATCGAATCGTCCGAGACGGAGACAGTTCAAGAGGATGCGCCTGAATATGTCGTAAAAGATGATTCGGTATCGGACAAGCTCGCCGAAACCACGGAGAAGCCCGCCGCGCTCAAGGACATGAGCGAGGACAATCTACTCAGATACGGAGTGCCGACCGAAGCGATTCAGTCTGTTCTAGAGGCTGATGAGGATGAATTGCTGGAACTGGCCTTCAAACTCCCAACTGATGTAGGTGATGCGCTGCTCGAATTGGCAGATGGAGGAAAACCAGCATTCCGTCCGGTCGCCGTGGGAGTCGGCACGGACGGCGGCAGTGAGTCCAAAATACATTCCGCAAAGCTTGACGCTAAAGACCCACGGTGGCTGCGGCGGTTCCGGCTATGGCGACGGCGACGGCCCAAAATCCCTCCCGCACAGCCTGACGCGGGCGATGCTGTTGTTCGACGGTCCGATTCCGAGGCGGCTATGCCGGTTGGCGGAATGGGCAAGTTGGTTGCGGACGCATGGGCGGAGCATGAGCAGGCGGCTGGATCCTGCCGTGTCGATCCCTCCATTCCTATTCTTTTCTTCGGGGACCTTGAGGAGTACCGGCGGTCCGAGCTTCGCGTGATGACGGTTGGATTTCATCCGTCGGGCAGGGAATTTCCGGGTGATTCACCCTTTGAGCGATTCCCCGGAGGCACAGGAAATGATTCAACCCAAAACTATCTGAATTGCCTAAGCTCATACTTTCGCGTCAATCCCTATCGCGGCTGGTTTCATCAATACGATGCCGTTCTTGATGGAGCGCAGGCCAGTTACTACGCGGGCAAGCCGTCAACGGCCCTGCATACGAATTTCGTCTCGCCAATCGCGACCAATCCAACATGGGGCCGATTGGCCGATCCGCAACGCGAGGCGTTGCTGGCCAATGGAGTTCCGCTCTGGCACCGGCTATTGGAACATTTGAAACCGCACATTGTTTTCCTGACTATCAGCCGGGAACTCCTGGCAAAAATAGAATTCGCATCCCGGCAGAGCGATTGGCAATCGCTTGCTGTGTCCGCACACGCCGAACCGGGCAGCCGATCCCGCTCCTATGCGATTGATTTTCGATGGCACGAGATCGCGAGCAATCCTTCTCTGTTTATCTTCGATCCTTCATCGCGGATACCGTTCGGCTTATTCAATCATCAGCTTAAAACCCGGATAGGCGAACTCGCTAGGGAGAAATTCCTCGAAAGGACCGGGGCCCGTTAATTGGAACCTCTCGAACTAGCCCGGCGCGAGGCTGTGGGAACCCACTCCAGCGAGCATTCCGGATGGATGGCCGATGAGGAATAAACGGTGTTCGACCATCTGGCGCTAATGGAGCAGGTTCGCCGTCGCGGCCACTGATATAAAGGCGCGCTATGCACGGTTTTTTGGTGGAGGAGTTCGGCGGCACGGAGGTCATGCGGTGGCGCGAGCTCGGCGCGCTCAAGCCGGGGGCGCGCCAAGTGCTGGTGGAGGTTAAGGCGTCCGGCGTTAATTTCGCCGAAACCCGCATGCGCGCCGGCACCTACTCGGGGCAGGAGCTGCCTTTCGTGATGGGGATGGAGTGCGCCGGAATCGTTGCCGAATGCGGCCGCGGGGTATGCGGATTCAAACCGGGCGACCGCGTGTTCGGGCGCGCCCGCGGCTCCCATGCCGAGGCCGTGCTCTTCGATGCGGACCACCTCATGCCTTTGCCGGAAAGCGTTTCCTTTGTGCAGGGCGCGGCGATTCCGGTGAGCTGGCTGACGGCATGGCACGCGCTGCACGCGGTGGCCGGAATGCGGAAAGGGCAGCGGGTGCTGATCGAAGCCGTTGCGTCGGGCGTGGGCAGCGCCGCCCTTCAGATCGCGAAATGGGCGGGCTGCTGGGTGGCCGGCACCGCCAGCCGCAATCCCAAGCTCGATATTGCCCGACAATGGGGCGCGGACGCGGCCTATAACTACAAGCACGACGATGTGCCGGCGCTGGTGCGCCGCGACACGGACCGGCAGGGCATCGATATCGGCCTTATGACCATTGGCGAGGAAACCGCGCAATCATTGATCGACTGCATGGGCATGGACGGGCGGATCGTGATGTACGGAAGCACCGGCGGCCGCCAAGTGTGCTTCAACCTGAACATAGGCACTCGCAATCTGGCGCTGATGAGCATGAGCATCTCAACCAGCGCGCGTTTTTTGAGCGACACGATGCCGCGATTCCGCGAAGTGGCCCTGCCGCTTTTTGCCGAAGGCGCCTTCCGGGCGCCCGTCGGCCCCGTGCTGCCCCTATCGGAGGTGGCGAAGGCCCACCAGCTCATCGACGAACGCAATCATTTCGGCAAGATCATCCTCACCCCGGATCGCCACTCGGGCTGACTTCGGGGCCGGCAGCCGCCGGGGCGGGCGGACACAGCACCCATGCGTCCAGCGCCACGGCGCCGTGCGCCAATATTTTCTTCCCCGCCGCATTGCTGCATATCAATGCGCCCTGCGCGGTGAACCTCGACGCGAGCCGCAAAACCCGCGGCTCCGCTGCGGCTGGCCGGGGGCAAAACAGCTCCGGCTTCAAGCCCTGCAACTGCTTGCCCGGAACCCGAAGGGTCAGTTCCCGCCGGCCGTCGCTTTCCTCGCCGCTGAACTCGGCGCGCGCCATGGTGTCCGAAATGGACACCTGCAAGACCTCGCCGACCGCTTCCGGGGGGCACTGGAACTCGGCGGTCACGCGGAAAGCATGTTCCTCGACCGTCTGGCCGGCAATCCATACGGGCGCGTCCGGCGGCGCCTGGCCGGACGGCGCCGGACTGTAAGGGCCTTGCGTGAGCGCGAGCAGGGCGCTGGCCAGCAGCGGGTTCATCGGTGCAATAGGCAGGCTAGCCCTATTGGACGGCTCAGGCCGAAAAGCTTGAACCGCAGCCGCAGGTGCTTTGCGCGTTAGGGTTGCGGATAACGAACCGGGCGCCGCTCAAGTCGTCCTTGAAGTCGATTTCGGCGCCTTCGAGATATTGCAGGCTCGTTGGATCCACCAGCAGGGTCACGCCCAGTTGCTCCACTTCCGCGTCGCCCTCTTCGCGCTTTTCGTCAAACGTAAAGCCGTACTGAAAACCCGAGCAGCCGCCGCCGGAAATGTACACGCGCAGCATCAACTCGGGATTGTCTTCCTCCTTGAGCAACTCCCCCACCTTGCGGGCCGCCGCCTCGGTGAAGACAAGCGGAGCGCTCCCTTCTTGTTCGGGCGCGTGGTACTGCGGTTCCATCGCTGCGGCTCAGCCCGGCAATGCCTGTGCTTGCGCCGCGCCCATGAGTTCGGCTGAATCATCGGGCTCCAACGCGACCTGCGCGGCAGCGTCCGCGCCCCTCCTCTTTAGCAGGCCGGTAACTACAGCGCCTTTTTCAATTTCGATTTTTTCGTACTCGATAGATCCTTCTATACGCGCCGAGGCGCCTAGGGAAACGGTTCCGGCGCAGAAAAGGTCGCCCACAACCGTGCCTTCAATAAGCATGCGCACGGCATGCGCGTTGCCCTCGATCTTTCCGCTTTGCGCCATGGTGAGCTCGGCCTTCTCGTCGTCTTCGCCCATCACGTCGCCCTGAACAATGCCGGCCACATGGCAGCCTTGCCCGAACAGCAGGCTGCCGACAATGCGGGTGTCGGACCCAACCAGCGTGGTAATGGACTTGGTCATTCGAGTCTTCATGTTTTCGGCTGGCGCAAAACCCAAGGGAACTGGCGCTCGAATTGATGCTCCTCATCCGGATCGGGCGTTACGCGCACGGTGATTGTGCTAGGTTCGAAGCGGGATGGCAAGGTCATGTCAGCGCGTAGAACCGTGCTGCTTGCGAAATTGAATTCAATGCGGCTGGTCCCTCGCTTGCTGACTTCCTCCAGCGGCAGTTCCGCGCCGCCGCCGTCCATCGTGCCGGCCAGCAGCAACTCCACATGGCCCCGGGCGCGCTGCGACCTGGCCAGCAGCGCCTGCGTCAGCCCCAGGCTCAGCCGGTAATCCTGCGCCTCGTCGCCAGGCTCCACGTTGACCGAGTGGATCCTCAAGCCCGCCCGCGCCTCCTGGGGCGTGATGATCTCCTGAAGACCCTGGATCGTCATCCTCTGGTTCATCACCTGGCCCTGCAGGTTCCGCACTTGCGACCTCAGCGCCGCCATGGCCTCCTCGTCAATCATCCGGCTGAGCTCGAGGTTGCGCAGCTCCAGATTCTCGATGCGCGCCTGCATGCCGGCAATTTTGCCGTTCAACCGCTCGCCTTGCAGCCACCAGCCCACGCCGCCGCCGCCTGCGAGCATGGCGGCAAGCAATACGATCATCGCGGCGGAGTAGCGCCCCCGCCACACGAGAATTTTGTTTTGGCCCAGCACGCCCGGATCTCAAGCAGGCAAATTACCCGACAGCGGCTACTCCCCCAATGCAGTCGATAAGCCTGCAACAGGAAATATCCTTTGCTTACTTTACCGCATGGAGCCCGCCGCCCGCACGGCGACGCTCTCCTCAAACTCCGTGAGCACCTGCTGGTAAACCGCGCGCTTGAAGAACACGACTTCCCTCGCCGGAAGCCAGTAATCCACCCATTTCCAAGCGTCGAACTCGGGTTCGTCGGCGAGTTCGAGGCGCACTGCCTCGTCGCCGGACTCCAGACGCAGCAGCCACCAGAGCTGCTTCTGCCCGATGCATGGAGGCCCCGCCGAACGCCGGTGGCGCGCTGGCAGCCGATAGCTCACCCAACTTCGCATGCGGGCCACTTCGCGCACATGCGCCGGATCCAAGCCGAGCTCCTCCTTGAGTTCGCGGTACATCGCCTCGCGCGGCGATTCATCCGGGCGCACCCCGCCTTGCGGAAACTGCCAGCCCCGATGGTCGCGGCGGCGGGCCAGCAGCACCCTTGCGCGGCTGTCGCAAACGACGATCCCCACGCCGCGCCTGTAGCCCTTTTGATCGATGATGTCCTGGTCCGCCATCCTGCTTTCCCCCCGTTGCCAGCGCCTAGAATACCTCTTGGCCCCGCTTCGTCTAAAAGCCCTCCGCAATCCATGAACCATTCCGTCAGGCGCCACCTCCGGCTCGAAATTGAATCCTACGACCAGAGCATACGGAAATTCATTCCGGGATATGAAGCGGGGCTTTTTCGGGCGGCGGAGGAGATTGCCCGCGCAAGGCCCCGGAAGGTTCTCGACTTGGGCGCCGGAACGGGGGCGTTGTCCGAGTTCATCCTCGCGCAATCGGACACGGCCGTGGCGGAGCTGCTGGATGTGGACGCGGAGATGCTCGCTGTGGCCAGAGCGCGGCTCAAACGCTTCGGGAACCGGGCGCGCTTCAGGCAGGCATCCTTCCTCGACCCGTTGCCGACATGCGATGCGGCGGCCGCGTCCCTGGCGCTGCACCATGTGCCGCTGATGGCGGACAAGACCCGGCTCTACGGGCGGATTCGCGAAGCGCTGGCCCCCGGCGGCGTATTCGTGAACGCGGATGTCACGATGCCCGCTTCCGGCGCGCGGCGCGATGCGGATTACGCCCGGTGGGCCGCCCACCTGGAAGCCTGCGGCATCGACAGGGCTCGCGCCTATGGGCACTTCGAGGAATGGGCGGGCGAAGACACCTACTTTCCGCTGGACGATGAGCTCCGCGCCATGCGCAGCGCCGGCTTCGAGGCCCGTTGCGCCTGGCGCGAGTTGCCCAACACCCTGCTGGTTGGGCAGCGCCCGCGCTAGCGCAGGCGATTCTGCAGTTCGGCCAAGGCATCCGGTCCCGGACAGAGGCGGCCGTAGGGGAGATCCGCCAGCGGCGTTTCTCCCAGCCGGCTGAGTTCGTGCATGTCGGCCCCGCCTTCCTGAAGAAAAAGCAAACCGGTTACCACTTCGCCCTTGCCTTGGCGCGCGTCGAGATAGCGGTAGGCCTCGCCCCGGTCGCCGATGTCGTATTCCCGGGCCAGTTTGCGCAACAGGATGCTGCCGCCTCCATGCAATTCCACGCGCTGTGATTCCCCTCGGCCAATATCGGCCTTGATCTCCGCTTCCGGGGGAATGAAATCCGTGTGGTCGATCGGGAACGCGTTCTCGCGGGTAAAGCGGTAGCTCTTGGTGGAGCCTTCATGGTCGTTGAAGGTCACGCAGGGCGAGATCACATCGATCATGGCGAATCCGCGATGCGACAATCCGGCCTTGAGCAGCGGCACGAGCTGGGCGCGGTCGCCGGAAAAACCGCGCGCCACAAAACCGCATCCCGCGGCAATAGCCAGCAGGCAGGGATCGATGGCCGGCTGCTCGTTCACCTCGCCGCGCTTGGCGGTGCTGCCGGCATCCGCCGAGGCGGAGAACTGGCCCTTGGTGAGCCCGTAAACGCCATTGTCCTCAATCAGGTACAGCATGTTGAGGTTGCGGCGCATGGCATGAACGAACTGGCCGATGCCGATCGATAGCGAATCGCCGTCGCCGGAAACGCCTATGTACTGCAAATCGCCGTTCACCGCCGCTGCCCCGGTGGCGACCGAAGGCATGCGCCCATGCACCGAATTAAACCCGTGCGACGAGGAGGCGAAATAGGCGGGCGTTTTGGAGGAACAGCCGATGCCGCTGAGCTTGGCCATCCGATGGGGCGGGATGGACAGCTCGAAAACAGCTTGGATCAGCGAGCCGGTGATCGAGTCGTGCCCGCACCCCGCGCACAGCGTGGACATGCCGCCCTCGTAATCGCGCATGGTCAGGCCCAAGTCGTTGCGGGCCAGCGCAGGGTGGCTGACTTTGGGGCGGGCGATATAGCTCATGCCGCCTGAACCCTCGTCATATCCGCTTCGATGGCGCTCACCACCGCGGTGGCGGGAAGCGGCATGCCGTTGTAGTGCAGCACCTGCACCAGCTGCTCGGCGCGGCCGCCCGCCTCGTTGATCAGCAGCGTGCGCAATTGGGCATCGCGGTTTTGCTCAACCACGTAAAGGCGCGAATGTTCGCGCAGGAAACGCCAGACTTCCTCGCCGAAGGGAAAAGCCCGAATCCGCATGTAATCCAGCGCCACGCCGCGGCCGGCCAGAATATCCAGCGCCTCGCGGCAGGCGGAATCGCCGGTACCGATGGTGATCAGGCCCGCCTGCGCGCCCTTGGCCGCGCGTATTTCCGCCGCTGGAACGATGTTGGCGGCATAGTCCCACTTGCGGCGCAGCCGATCCACAACTTCCTGGTACTCGCCGGCATTCTCGGTGTAGCCGCCGTAGCTATTGTGGCCGGATCCGCGCGTGAAAAAAGCCCCCTTGGGATGCTCGCCCGGCAGCGTGCGGTAGGGAACGCCGTCGCCGTCCACATCCAGATAGCGGTGGAACGCCTCCGCCTTCTCAAGCTCCTCCGCGCCCAGCACCTTGCCCCGGTCCGGCCGGTAGCTTTCATCCCAAGTCAATTCCTCGCTCACCCAGTCGTTCATGCCCAAATCCAGGTCGGACAGCACGATGACCGGGGTTTGCAATCTCTCGGCCAAATCAAAGGCCGCCGCCGCCAACTCGAAGCATTCCTTGGGGCTGGAGGGAAACAAAAGCACATGGCGGGTATCGCCATGCGAAGCGTAGGCGCTGGACAGAATATCGCCCTGCTGGGTGCGGGTGGGCATGCCCGTGGAGGGCCCCACCCGCTGGACATCGAACAGCACGGCGGGAATCTCGGCGTAGTAGCCGTAGCCTAGGAATTCCGACATCAGCGAGATGCCGGGCCCCGAAGTGGGCGTGAAGGCCCGGGCGCCGTTCCAGCTTGCGCCCAGCACCATGCCGATGGCCGCCAGCTCGTCCTCGGCCTGAATCACGCAGTAGTCGCGGGTGCCGTCTTCGGCGGTGCGGAAACGCGCGCAAAAGCTGCGGAAGGCATCCATCAGCGAGGTGGAGGGCGTGATCGGGTACCAGGCGCCGAAGGTGGCGCCGGCGTACACGCAGCCCAGCGCGGCGGCGGTGTTGCCGTCGATGATGATCTTCGATCCCGGTCCGTCCATGGAACGGGCCACGAACGGCAGCGGGCAGTTCAGATGCTCCCGCGCATAGTCGTATCCCATGCCGATGGCGGTCTGATTGGCTTCCAGAAGCGGCTTCTTGCGGGCGAAGGTTTCGCGCAGCAATTCGCGGATGATTTCGAGATCAAGCTCCAGCAGCGCGGCCAGCACGCCCACATAGGCAATGTTCTTCATCAGGATGCGGGCGCGGGCGTTATCGAAGCTCTCGTTGCACAGGCGCGCCAGCGGCACGGCCAGTATGCTCACGTCCTCGCGGCGCAGCACATCGCGGCGCGGCCAGGTGGAGTCGTACAGCAGGTAGCCGCCGGACGACAGCTCGCGAAGATCGCGCTGGTAGGTCTCGGCGTTCATGGCCACCGCGATATCGACGCTGCCCGAGCGCGCCAAGTAGCCGCGGTGGCTGGCTCGCACCTCGTACCAGGTGGGCAGGCCCTGGATATTGGACGGAAAGAAATTCTTGCCGGCCACCGGAATGCCCATCCGGAACAGGGTTTTCATCAGCAGGGAATTGGCGCTGGCCGAACCCGTGCCGTTCACATTGGCAATGCGAATCGTGAAATCGTTGTTTGACGGCATAAGCCTTGCGCCTAGGCGGCTGAGCGCACCTGACCGGCCCCCTCGTCGAACTGCGGCTCCTTGCGCCGCGCGGACCCCATGGGCGGCCGGGCGGTCGCCTCGTGGCGCGCATAAGGCACGAGCAGTTCGGATTTCTGCATATCCCAGGCCGCCGTGGGGCAGCGCTCGGCGCATAGGCCGCAATGCACGCACAGGTCCTCGTCCTTCACCATCACCCGCCCGGTCTGGGGCAGTTCCGCGGACACATAAAGCGGCTGGTCGAGATTGCGGGCCGGCGCGGTCAAGCGCTCGCGCAGCTCCTCCTCCTCGCCGTTGGGCGCGATGGTGAGGCAATGCACCGGGCAAATATCCACGCAGGCATCGCACTCGATGCAAAGCGGCGCCTCGAACACGGTTTGTATATCGCAATTCAGGCAGCGCTCGGCCTCGCGCGCCGCCTGCTCCGGCGTAAAACCCAGCTCCACCTCGATATCGAGCTTGCGGAACCGCTTCTCCAAGCTCATGTGCTGCATGGCCCGCCGCGAGGCGGCATCGTAGTCGTTCGAGTAGCTCCACTCGTGAATGCCCATCTTGGCCGCCAGCAGGTTCATTCCCGCAGGCATGCGCTCGGCGATCGGCTCGCCTTGGCAGTGCTTATGGATGGAAATAGCCGCTTGGTGGCCATGCTCCACGGCCCAGATGATGTTCTCGGGGCCGAAGGCCGCATCGCCGCCGAAGAATACGCCGGCGCGGGTGGATTGGTAAGTGACGCGATCCACCACCGGGACTTCCCATTGATCGAACTCGATGCCGATATCGCGCTCCACCCAAGGGAAGGCGGTGTCCTGGCCGATCGCCAGAATCACCTCGTCGCAAGGAATGAATTGCTCGCCGGCCACGCGGCTGGCGGCGATTTTTCCGGCCTCGTCGATATCGTATTCCATCAGCTCGAAAACCATGCCCTTGAGCTTGCCGCCCTCAACCACGAATTCCTTGGGCGAGTGGTTCACAACGATTTCCACCCGCTCCTCCTCGGCATCCTCCAGCTCCCAGTCCGAAGCCTTGAAAAAGCCCCGCGGCTTGCGCGCCATCACCTTCACGTCCTTCGCGCCCAGGCGCAGCGAGGTGCGGCAGCAGTCCATGGCGGTATTGCCCACGCCGATAATGAGAACGCGCTCGCCGATGGAATCGAGATGGCCAAAGGCCACGCTCTCCAGCCACTCGATGCCGATATGCACGGACTGCGTGTCGTGGCGGCCCGGCAGGTTCAGCTCCTTGCCCTTGGGCGCGCCGGTGCCCACGAAAACGGCATCGTATCCGCCGTTGTCCAGCAGGTCCTTCATGCTGGCGACGCCCTGCCCCAAGCGCAGGTCGATGCCCATGCGCAGAATCTGGTCCATTTCCTCGTCGAGCACTTCCACCGGCAGGCGGAACGCCGGAATATTGCTGCGCATCAGCCCGCCGGGCTTGTCCAGCAGTTCGTACATCACCAGCTCGTAGCCCAGCGGCGCCAGGTCGTTGGCCACGGTGAGCGAGGCGCAGCCGGCGCCGATCAAGGCCACGCGCTTGCCGTTTTTCTCGTCCGGCGCTTGCGGCAGGCGGTGATCAATATCGCCGCGAAGATCCGCCGCCACCCGCTTGAGCCGGCAAATCGCCACCGGCTTGTCCTCCACCCGACCGCGCCGGCAGGCCGGCTCGCAGGGACGGTCGCAGACCCGGCCCAGAATGGCCGGGAACACGTTGGACTGCCGATTGAGCATATAGGCATCCGCATACCGCCCTTGGGCGATCAGCCGGATGTACTCGGGAACGTCGGTATGCGCGGGGCAGCCCCACTGGCAATCGACAACGCGATGGAAATAGTCCGGGTTACGTATATCGGTGGGCTGCATCAAAGCCCCGCAGGAAGTGCGACCGCTCGCTCGAAGCCCGGATTATACAAGTAGGCCTCAAGGTTTTCCGCTGTCCGTTTTTGGGATTGCGCGAACGCGAAATTACTTGAGCAGCTCAACGCCGAGGTCCTTGCAAATCTTTCTTGCCAAGGAATTGTCGATTTCCCTATGTCGCGGAATCGCGGACCGCCGCTCGCCTTTGCTGTCACGCCACCATGAATGACGCCTGCCTTCGCGAATCCTTTCGCAGCCCTGTCGGCGTAGGAGCTACAGCAGATCAAATCGCTTCATGCGATAGCGACCTTCTCCTCGAAATAATGATCGCCGGCAGCGGCCCGTGCGTCTTGCCGATTGAATTCCAAAGCTTCGGCGAGCGTCTCCGCAAGGCTTAAACGCAGCTCCTCGCGCGTAGGTTCCTGGCAGTTCACGCCGGGAACCTCCTCAATCCAGCCAATCCACCATTCGCCGCTCTTCTTAATGACGGCTGTATATTCCATCTCCGTTTCCTGCTCCGCCCGCAAGCTTAGGATTCCGAAGTATAACGACAACCCAGTCCCTAAAGGCCTGTCCGCGATGTCCCGCCGCAAGCTCCGTGGAACCTATCGGTTGACCACTCCAGTTTGCTCCGCATCGACCGAATCGGCATGCGATTTCTCCTTGTAGCTGTAGGTGTTTCAGTCGGCTATGCGTGCCGGATGCATCAAAGTTACGCACTGGGCTATTAGTTCGCCTACAAGCATGGCCTGATCGGAATCTCCAAGCGGCAATCCCCTCATCTCCGCATGCGATGGGTCAGCGTCGAATTGTTGCTGCGCCTCAAGCGGATCGTGAACGATGCGCAGTGTATCCAACTCCTCGGACACCACTTGCAAGACCGTGCCCACATTCATTTCCGCGAATCGTCCGCTCGATTTCAGGGTCAGGCGGCACAAGCGGCGCGCTTCGCTCAACTGGTGAACTTTGTCCTTTCCAAAAACCTCAAGCCAGTTAACTGAAAGCCCTTCTTCGTCTGGCTTGTTGGGCCGAAGGCAGAATTCTGAACCGTCAGCAGTCCCGTCCTCCTGGATCATGCTTGGCTTGACGTAACGGACGATACGATCGTCCTGCGGCAGATCGTCTCCCTTCATTCGTCAAGCAGGGCACTCAGGTCGAACGCTTCAACCAGCTGCCATATCCCCTCGAAAGTGTCGCGTCCTGCAACGCGGGAAATGGGTTTTCCAGCCTCGCGTTGACTGAAAATCACATGCTGCAACATTCCCTCACCGAGAAACTGCAGGCCCAGCCGAGTTCCTTGACCATTCTTCCAGACAGCACGCAGATTACCGTTGTCCATCAACACTAGGTTGGACTTGCGCCAGCGCGGCCCAGACACCACGAAACGCCAGAAGTCGGACTCCGAGGCGGGATTCAAGTGGTACCCGTCCTGTGCAGCAATGAGACGCAGGGCATCGATTCTCGCCCGATACGCTTGGAGCTTGTTGCGCTCTAATAATCCATTAGAGTCGAAAACGCCGCTAGATCGATTGAGGTCCGGGAAGTTCAGGACGCTGCCGATGTACGTAATGGCATGATCAACAGTGCCGTTAGACCAAGGCCCAAGCCGCAGTCTGGCATCAAATATCGACCTTGGAGTTGGATATTGATGCACTTCGGGCCCAACTACAGAAGCAGCACCGTGCTCACCAAAGAGCATAGGCATCAACTTTTCAAATTCCGAGGCGCTGCTGTTCGGTGTAACGGGCAATATCATTGAGTTTCCTCGCGCATCCACAATTCACGCTGGATACGTTCTTGGGTCATGCCCAGGAACCGTGTGACGATTGCGTCATGCGCACCATCGTACCATCCATCAATATTCTGCTTTGCGTCGCCACTGTATGAGCCGAGCGCCTTGATTTCAAGAATCAAGCAGGGCGAATTAGGTTGATCGGCAATTTCCGCAGTCTTGAGCGCGGCATGCAATTGCAGGTTAGGATCGATATCGATCCCATACGTGCAATGGAACGCCAGCGGGGCACCATCTGCCGAGGCCCAGTCCGGAATCGAGAATGATCGGATGACATCCGATGTATCTTGCGGGCCCCGCCAAAAGTCCGATGGTGTGATCATGTTTATATACGTGAGTTCGCAACGACCAATTGTGGGGAACGGTACGCCGACATCTTTCTGGAGGAATTTTTCAAAGACCCGGTAGTACTCATCGAAACTGGGCTTCAGGCTCTCGGCGTAGTGGGGGTATTCAGAATCACGGTGCCTCCAGTTGAGGAGAAAGGCATCCTTCTGAACTTGGAGCAGCGTTATCTCATCCTCGGACACAAACCAGTACCGAGGCATGACCATGAACTCGTCGCCGCTCGTCAGGGCCGTTTCCTGCCCGTGATTTGTGCCAGCAATCGGCGGTCGCTGCTCAACCTTAGGAAAATCCTCTCGAAGCCTCGACCACAACAGCCCGATATGCTCGCTGCGAAACGCCGTCAAAGTCGGCTCGAAGTAGGCGCCAATGACCACCTCATTGATCGGCGGATTCTTGAATTTCACTTTCATGATGTGCTCCCGGTAGCTTAAAAGGGCTCATTTCAGCGCGGTTTCACCGTAATCCCCGCGCTTAAGCGACTTGTCAGACAACCGACTGCGGTGTTGTGTTGTAACCACGATTCGGACTGTCTCAAAGAATAGCAATTGGGAAGTAATGCCTATTCTCTATCCACTACTGGGATTCGTATATACCATCTTGCCAGCGAAACATCTTTCCGTTGTTGGTATCCCTAAGAATCCCGTGGACCGGCGCAACTAGGCTCCAGTCCGAGTCCGCCAAAGATATCGTCTTTTAGTGCTTGGTATTCCGCCGTGTCTTCGGTCACGAGCGGCGCTAGAACGTCCCGCATAAACGCCTCCTTTGTTTCGCCAGCCTGCGGTAATCGCAGTTCCTTCCGTGCCGCATGATGGACCGCTTGAACAGAAGGCTTAAAGTCGTCGATCGCATACTCGCTCTCAATATCGCGCATTGTGATGTCCCTTACCTCTTTTATCGCATTGAAACTTTCAGATCTGCCAACGCTCTCGCATAACCTCTTTAGCACACCATCTGATAGCAGCATGGATTCGACGTTCCGAAACTTAGACATAGTCCGCACCGGAACGCCTTGGGTGCGCTTTTCTTCGATTTCCGTCGGCGTAGAGCTATCTCGGTCTCGGAACAGAATGACCTGCGTCCGCTCAATAATTTGGTCTAACAGCGGCACTAAGTCTTTCATGCGTTTCTCCACCGCCGAGGCAGCACCTACAGAGACAAACCTAGTACGCGGAAATTCTCGGGCAAAGATTCTGTTGTAGCATGCCTCATCAAGCGGAGTTAGTTCTTCCTTTGAAGACCCCTCACAAAGCACTATGAATTCCGGCGCTAAGAGTTCCGCCAGATCATCTAGCGCGACAATGTAATGCCGCTTCCAGAATTGGTAGTCAGGGCAGGAAGGCTCAAGGACCTGCGGTTGATCGTAGTTCCGTTCCTCTCCACAGGCATCAAACCCCATATCCAAGAAAACAACTCCGTCCTCTTCTTCACCCCGCAAATTCTGAGCAGCTCTTACCATCCCAATAGAGTGAGTGGCGAGCCACAATTGGGAATTGTCCGGTATCAGTCTATACAATTCTTCTAGAAGCATACGCTGCACCTTTGTGTTGAGGTGAGCCTCAGGTTCATCAATGCAATAGAGCGAGTCATTGAACGCAACCTTGTTGACAACAATGTCTAACAAGAGATCGAAAGCTGCCTTCTCCCCCGCAGATAGATTCTCGTAAGGAAACCGTTTCGATATTCCTTTGGAGAACGTAAAGGTTCCAATCTCCTCGTTGGAAACGAGCGCATCTACACTGATGTCGCCGAAAACTCGGCGCATCGACTTTTGGATGTCGCCGATCGTCCCTTCCATAATGGAATCAGTCGTAAGCCCCGGAATTGTTACCTGACGCAAGAGTTGCCAAATGATTCTCTGGTAGTTATTTCGCACGGTCTGATCGCTATCAATCAATCGGCGAACCGCGTGTCTGTCAAGAACATTTCCCGGCTGCTCAATCGTAGTGCCCCGGAAATACGGGTCATGCCTGTAGGCTGAACGAACGTAAAGACTCTTCTTGAGTTCATCCGAAGTGGTGGGATGATTGCCATGGAATTCCAGAGTAATTGTTTCACTCTCTGCGGGGGCATCTGGCATCATGCGCTGATAGTATGTTCTCAATTCCTCGCTCATCCCATAGAATTGATCAACCTTCAGATTCCTCTGGAAGGCATCGAACAGCGAAGATTTCCCACAACCGTTAGGTCCGAGAAGAACAATAAGTTTCGTGCCCACGGGCAATCCGAGAATTTTCAAGTCCTTGAATCGCTTGAATTCAATGACTGTGGCTGACTTTAGTTTCATAGGAACTGGGTTCTCCCCATTTTGCGGGCGGGATTGGGGGCGAAACTCATTTTTCTGGGCACGTTGTGCTCACTGATTTCCTGTGTTGCCAGACAGCAAGCGAGATATGAGGGAAGCTGACAAGGCCTTGTCAGCAGAGAAACCTTGCCTTTCCATCGAAATCATGGATTGCGTTGCTTCCGCAAGCCGTGCATATCGTCGTTGCAGATCAATTGGCGGAACAGGAATTTCGACCTTCTTGAGAGTCGATTTGGAGATTTCCTTGAAAGTCGAACCGCCGGAGAGCTGGATCAAGTGGTCGCGTCGGAGCCGCAA
Source organism: Gammaproteobacteria bacterium (assembly GCA_026708965.1). GTDB lineage: Bacteria > Pseudomonadota > Gammaproteobacteria > Steroidobacterales > Foliamicaceae > Foliamicus. The sequence continues at coordinate 20,201 of JAPOTY010000042.1, forward strand.
CCAATATGCCAAGTACTCGGGCAGCAGGCGTTGCCCGCACATCAGATTGGCGAAACCCTGGTTTGTTGCCATTGGTTTGGCAGCAATGGCAGTGTGACCAATCGTGGCGCGGCTCGTAAGGAGCACGGTCCCCGCCGGAACCATGCGAGCGCTGCTTTCTCGAAGGCCAATATCCGTAATTCTCTCCTCGGTCGCCTCGATGCAAAAGCCAGCCAGCGCAGTTACATCCGTTGGTCTGGCCCACGGAATGAGACCGCCGAAATAAGCAGGATTTCTGCGGCGAGGCGTTCCGCCCCCAACAATATCGCAAACCTCGCCTAAAGGCTCGCGAGGCCACTCCATAGGGTTCTTGGCGGGATCGCCGAACATTTTGACGAAAAGCGCGGGGATGAATTCCCGCAGCCGCTCCTGCGCTTGCTTCTTCAGCCGCTCGATCTTCGCCGCCCGGTTCAGGATGGCGACGATCCGCCGCTGCTCGTCAAGGGACGGGAGGGGAATAGAAGCGTTTTGCATGAACTGCTTCGGAACTCGTTGTTGACCTGCCGTCCCGGTGAAATTTCTCTTCGCCTCTTCCCTGAATCCAGGTTGGCGCACGAAGTGGTATATGTACTCGCCCAGCGCCCGCTCGCCTGGGCGCAGAACATGGAACTCCGTTGATCCTCGACCGATTCCATTGGCGAGGTTTCGAGCCAGCGCGACCTTGCCGTTCTCCATACACGGCGTGATCTTGGCAAACAGGATGTCGCCGTCCTCAAACGATGTGTAGCTCTTTGCCACTTCTGCGAAGGGACGTTGCTGGCGAACAGCTATTTCTCCCGCCGACTCATCGACAGCAGCCATTGGAACAAAACTGACAGATGTGTCGTCTAAGCATGCGGTTTTCCCCGCGCGCGGATTCACCGTGCATATATCCCCAAGGGGGACTTGGGGATAGCGGGTCATTCGGCTACGGCCTTCCGAACCGACTCGGTTAGCGCGTCGATTTCGCCAAGCATCTCCGTTTCGATGGCCCGCAGCTCCTCCAGGATTTCCAGCGGGTCGCGGTGCTCGACTTTTGCGCGGCGCTGCGGGCGGTGGCGGTTGGCGCTGAGGTTGAGGTCGGCGGCGCGGATCGCGTCGGCATCCGCGAACCACCATTTCCCGGTCCAGTCGGCCTTCGCGTCGCGGTCCCGCCATGCGCGCCAGCTTGCCTCGCGGTCGCGGAACGCGTCGATCAGACCGGGCAGGTCGTCGTCGTCGATGGGCTGGTCGTGGTTGGCATCGAGCTTGAAGCCGTCGTTGTCGGCGTGCAGGAACATCACGCGCTCGGTCGCGCCGCCCTTGCGGAAGACCAGCACCGAGGTTTTGACGCCGGCATAGGGATTGAACACGCCGCCCGGCAGCGAAAGCACGGCTTCGACGGTGTTGTTCTCGATCAGCTTGCGCCTTAATTCCTTGTGCGCACCGCTGCCGCCAAAAAGCACGCCCTCGGGCACCACCACGCCGCAGCGCCCGCCTTCCTTCAGATGGTTGAGCATGTATTGCAGGAACAGCAGCTCGGTTTGCGCCGTGCGGCCGATCCTCACGTCCTCAACGATGCGGTCCTTGTCCAGCCGGCCGGAGAACGGCGGATTGGCGAGGATCACGTCGAAGCCGCGCGCCGGAAAGCCGAGTTCCGCCTTGGCTGCCCGGTCGAGCGGGCGGGTTAGCGCGTCGCGCCTCAGGATCCTTACCTGGTCCAGCCCCCGCAAGGTCAGGTTCATGGTGGCGAGGCGGACCATCTGCGGGTCCACATCGGCGCCGTAGAAGGTCGCTTCGTGCAATTGCTTCACGGCATCGCGGTTCAGCATGTCGCCGAGGCCCCGCTGGATGGTCTTGCCCTCCGCGTCGATCGCCTCGATTCCATCCGGCGACGAGTTGGCGAGCCGGATATGGTCCCACGCGACGGCCAAGAAGCCGGCCGTTCCGGCGGCCGGGTCGTAGATGGTCTCGCCAATCCGGGGATCGACCAGGCGCACCAGCGCGCGGATGACGTGGCGCGGGGTGCGGAACTGGCCAAGCTCGCCTGCTTGCCTGATCTGGCGCAGCACATGCTCGAACAGGTCGCCCTTGGTGTCCGAATCGACTTGGTCGAGGCGCAGATCGTTCAACTGGCTGACGACCTGGGTGAGCACGGTCGGCTCGTCGATCACCAGTCGGGCGCCGTCCATGAAGTCCGTCGCGCCCCCCGCCGCCAGCTCGGCATGGAATGGAAAGACTTCCTCGCGCACCCAGTTGACCAGCCGCTCCCCGTTCAGCGCGTGCGCCCAGGACGACCAGCGCAGAAGCCCGCACGGCACGGCGGCCGCATCCGGTTCGCTGGCATTGCGCGGGTCGCGCAGGCTCCATTCGCCTTCATACGCGCCGGCGTGGGGCGCGGCGCCGGGCCGTTGCGCCGCGCGCGCCCGCGCCGCGTCCGCGCATCTGCCGGTAGAGAATCGCGCTGCGGGTGAACCGGGCCATCACAAGATTAACGACTTCCGGGCAATCAAAGCCGGTGTCCAGCATGTTCACGCTCACGAGGATTTTCGGGAAGTCCTCGTCCTTGAAGCGCTTGATGATGGCCGCCGCATCGGGAGCGGGGCCGCCGCCGACATCGCTGACCACGAAATCGGCGTAGCGCGTGGCAGCACGCGGGTGACGATGCCCGCCTCGAACAGCCGCTTGATGAAAGCCGCCGCCGTGCGCGTCTTGCCGGTTCCGGTGGCCATCTCCACCAGAAGCCTGCGCCGCCCGCTCGAGATTTCGGCGCACAGCGCCTCGACACATTCGATCTGGTAGTCGCGATCCACGATCCTCCGGTCGATGGCGACTGCGGACAGGTCGCGCCGCACCCGGCGGGCAGCGATTCGCCGTTCAAGATCGTCCTGCGCGTAAAAGCCCGCGATCCTGCGCGCATGGGCATCGGCCTCGCGGTCAAGGAACCGCACCTCCTCGCCGTTCGACAGGAACACGAACGGCACGCCAAGCTGCTCGGCGTAATGCCGTCCCTGGTCCTGCGCCGTAATGGGATCAGTGCTCGCCCGCTTGGCCTCCAGCGCCGCCATCGGGCGGCCCTGACGGTCGCAAAGCGCATAGTCGGCCTGCGTGCCGTCCGGCAGCGCGTGCTCGAACAGCACGCTCGAGCCATCGGTCAAATCCCAGCCCGCGTCCCTGAGCAGCGCGTCGATCTTGACCCGCGCGAACGCTTCGGTCGTGCCGCTCACTCAGTATTCCAAGGATCAACGAGTTCGATGGTCATGGCCTCCCCCTCCCGCCATTGTCCTCATTCTAATGACGATTGCGATGCAACCAACCCAGCATGCTGCCAACAACAAAACCAAGGCTTCCTGATCGCATCACTACGAACGCACATATTATTGAATGACTCAGCGTCGTTAGGCTGGGCAGCGTCAGGTGCAATGCGTAACCGTGCCTGCATAACGTGGCGATATACGTATAATTAGACTTTTTTTTGAGGTTAGTCCATGATTTTCTCCATGGCTGAGGTGAACAGAAAACCCAACCAGATCATTAACCGAGTGGTCGATTCCGGCGAGCCCGCTATCGTCCTGAAGCACGGCAAGCCGATCGCCGAGATCAGGCCGCTGCTGGGGAACACCGGACACGACAAGGCGTTCGCTTATCTGTCAACGCTGGAGCCAGTGGCAGTCGCAACCCCCTTGGAAGAGGTGCTGCGGGAAGGACGCAGCCATGGGCTTTGAGGTCAGGGAACCGGGAAGAACCTACTCCGGCGCGGGTCTCGTAATCGATAACAGTGTTGCGATGCGCTGGGTTGTCGCCAGCGGAAAATCCGCCGATCAACGTTACGCGCTGGCGGTGCGCCGCTTTGTTCAAGATAAACGAAGCCAAGTGATGGTGCCGTACCTATGGACTTACGAGGCAGCCAACGTTGCCGCACACTATGTCCGCAAGGGCGAGCTCGGCTACAGCGTGGCAATCAACGCGCTGCATGCCCTCGGTGTGCTTTTCACCATCAACATCGACCGCGCCGAAACGCCCCGCCCGCTGTTTGAGGCAGCGGAGTCGTATGGGGTAAGCGCCTACGATGCGGCGTATTTGCTGCTAGCCCGCGGCGAAGGGCTGCCCATCGCAACCTTGGACAGGAAAATGCGAAAGGTGGCGAAGGGCATGGGCATTGAAGTGTTCGGGATGCGGTAATGCCGCGCAAGCTGCGGTGGCCCGAAACGACGGGGCGCCCATAAGCGCTGGCTTACATGAGCGACCCGTAGCGGCCATAATGCGCGCATGGATACGCTGGACCGATATATCGCGATGGCGCTGCAAACCGGCACACATGCGGTCAGCTTTTGCAAAAGCCGCGAGGAGGCGCGCGAGCGGATGCGCGAGAACCTCGGGCGGACGGAGCGGGTCGTTACGGGAAGCTGCGCCTTTTCGACGCAATACTCAGGCGAGGCCCCCAAGCTCATCGTTCTCCCGGAATACTTTCTTACCGGGTTCCCGATGGGGTCGAGCGTCGATCAATGGCGGGACCTCGCGGCGCTGGAGCAAAACGGGCCGGAATACGCCGAACTCTGCGGAATGGCGCAACGCAACGGCGTTTACCTGGCCGGCAACTGCTACGAGATCGATCCGGCGTTCGCCGAATTATTCTTCCAGACCTGCTTCATCATCGACCCGTCCGGCAACGTGATCCTCCGCTACCGGAGGATGATCTCGATGAACGCGCCAACGCCGTTCGACGTGTGGGAGGCCTACCTCGACCGCTACGGGGAAGACGGCGTGTTTCCGGTGGCGGACACGCCGATCGGCAGGCTCGCGGCGATCGCGTCGGAGGAGATCCTCTATCCGGAAATCGCCCGGGCGCACGCGGTGAGGGGCGCGGAGATATTCGTGCATCCCACCAGCGAAGCCGGAAGCAACCGCGCCACAGGCAAGGAGCTGGCCCGGCGCGCCAGGGCGGTGGAGAATATCGCCTACGTGGTGAGCGCCAATTCGGCGTGGCTGGACAATATACCCATACCCTCGCATTCATGCACAGGCATGTCGAAGATCGTCGATTTCGAGGGCCATATTCTCGCAGAGGCGGCGCCCGGCGGCGAAAGCATGGTGGCGCATGCGAGCATCGACTTGGCGGGCCTGCGCGCCCGCAGAGGCATGGCGGGCATGACCCATACGCTGGCCCGGGTGCCGATGCAGGCTTTCGCCTCAACCTACGCCGGCAAGGTGATGAATTCCGGAAGGCCGCTTCTCGACCACGAAGGCAAGGTCCGCATTCCGCAAAAAGGCGAGTTCCGGGCGCTGCTTGAGAAGGACATCAAGCGCCTGACCGAAGAGGGGGTGCTGTGACATCCGCGGCCGCGCAAGGGGGCGGCGACCTGCTGATTCGCGGCGCGACGCTGATCAGCGACGGCCGCCGCTCCGAGCAGGATGTGCTGATCCGCGGCGAGCGCATCGAGCAGATCGGCGGGGCGCCCAAGGCGCGGGCGGGCGCGGCCGAAATCGAGGCGGAAGGGAAATGGCTGCTGCCCGGCTTGATCGACGACCAGGTCCACTTCCGCGAGCCCGGGCACACGCACAAGGGCAATATCGCCAGCGAATCGGCGGCGGCCGTGGCCGGCGGCGTCACCAGCTTCATGGACATGCCCAATGTTTCGCCCGCCACCGTCACCCGCGAGCGGCTCGCCGCCAAGTACGCCGCCGCAAAGGGCCGCGCTTGGGGCAACTACGCCTTCTACCTAGGCGCCACCGAGAGCAACCTGGCGGAGATTCAGGCCTTGGAAGGCGGCGAAGCCTGCGGAGTGAAGGTATTCATGGGCACGTCCACGGGCAACCTGCTGGTGGAGGACCCTGCGGCGCTGGAGCGGATTTTCGCCAACTGCCCTGTTCTGATCGCCACGCACTGCGAGGATAGCGCGGTGATAGAGCGCAACCTAGATAAGGCGAAGCGCGAGCATGGCAACGATATTCCGCCGCGCGCGCATCCGCAAATCCGCGATGCCGAATGCTGCCACCGCTCCTCAAGCATGGCCGTCGGCCTGGCCCGAAAGCACGGCGCCAAGCTGCACGTGCTGCATCTGACCACCGAGCGGGAGCTTGAATTATTCGATCCCGTTGCGGACCTGGGAGTACGCGACAGCATTACGGCGGAGGTGTGCGTGCATCATTTGTGGTTTGACGACCGGGACTACGAGCGCCTGGGCAACCGGATCAAATGCAATCCGGCGATCAAATCCGCAACCGACCGGGCGGCGCTGCGAAAGGCGCTGCGCGAAGGCCGCCTGAGCGTCATCGCCACCGACCATGCGCCGCATACGCTCGAAGAAAAATCCACGCCATACGCGAGCGCGCCGGCAGGGCTGCCGCTGGTCCAACACTCGCTTTTGATGCTGCTGGACCTCGCGCGCGCAGGCCACTTCACGGTGGAGCGCGCTGTGGAGGCAGCCTGCCACGCGCCCGCCCGCCTCTACGGCATCGCCGAGCGCGGATTCCTGCGCGAAGGCTATTTCGCCGACTGCGTTCTGGTTGATCCCGAAGGCGGCCAGAATGTGGCCCGGAGCAGCCTGCTTTACAAGTGCGGCTGGTCGCCGCTTGAAGGCCATCGGTTCCGCGCCCGCGTGGACAAAACGTTCGTGAACGGCTCTTTGGTTTTCAGCGGCGGGCGATTGAGCGGGACGCCGACCGGAAAAGCGCTGCTGTGCAACGACTTCAACAGCCGCAACTAATGCCCGCCGCAGTCAAGCGAGCCCTATTGATGGCGCGCGCCGCGGATCGCTTAGCAGCGTTCTGACGCAAATCGCTTCGCGGCTATTGATATGGCTGCGTGAAACGGTTGCTAAAATGGCCCCCTAGGCTGCAATCCCATCGATTTCATCAAAGAGAGGATATGATGACGAAGAAACCACATCCTGTTGTAACTGCGGCCTCCGGCCTCGCCTTGGCCGCCATTGCTATGTCAACCACAGCGGAACCAATCTCCGAACAAGCGGTCATCGACGCGCAGAAAACCTGGGGCGAGGGCATTGTCGCGATCGCCAAAATGCATGCCGACGGCGGCGACTACGCCGCCCGTGCGACGGAACACATCAATAACCTTTACGCCTACGGCGATGCAAAAGTCATGTTCAAGCCAACCTTGGCATCGGAAGATCAGTTCCGCGAAACATTCGACGAGGCCCTAAGCTATTTCATTGGCCATGAAGGAACGGAGGACGCAGGGTTCGCGATCAAAGGCTGGACCCATGTCCGGTGGGAGAACAACGGCATTTACACCAACGAAATCTCCGCCATGGCCATGGGCAACTACTACTTCACAGGCCCGGACGGCAACGAAACGAAGGTTGAGTACAGCTTTGGCTACATCCTTATTGACGGTGCTTTGAAGATCAATCTTCATCATTCATCCCTGCCCTACAGCCCCGAATAATCGCAGGGCGCGGCTTTTTGCCTGAGGGGGCGCACATCCGAGTCGGCAGGCGCTGCTCGACGCCCCGGGCATGAACACCGCCATCGAATTCATTCAGGACCGGTGAGGGTGGAACGGTGACGGAAGGGGGAATGCTGCTCGTCGAGCACCACCTCCGCACCTCCCCGCCGGTGGCGGGGCCGAGCAGCCACTCCTTCCGGCGAGCGCAATCACCGACAGGTGTTCAACCCTAGGGCCGGGGGAGTTCCCGCTCCCTCAGCTTCTCACCTTTGATCGTCACCATTACGTTTTGGTTCGCAGTATCACAAAGCCGACTGAGACTGACGACTTTTTTCCTAAGAACTGTCCTAGCCCCGCGCGTCACCTCAATCGGGCCTTTCCCGCTGGCGGACGAGCCGTGATCCAACAGGTCGAAGGCGGGCGAGGCGGGCGGGCTGGTCGTAATGGTCAGTCGGATGTCGATTTCCTTGTCCTCTTCTATCGTGCAACCGTTCCAGAGCTGGCACCACATGGTCTTGCCCCAGGCCCGACCCTTGTGGTCCTCCGGCAGTTCCTCTTGGTCCCGATAATTCCCCTCGACGTTCCGAGCTTCCACCAGAATGAAAGTGCTGGCGAGATAGCCGCCCGGGGCGGTATCAAAGGTGTGCCCATCGTGCGAAACGGCGTAGGTACTTGAGCATCTCAAATTGAACGTGATCTCATCCTTCGACCATGGCCCACCTCTTTGACTCAGCCAGACTTCAGGTGCCGCGAGGGCCGGCGTGGCGAGGGCGGCAAGCATCAACGCTGCGGCCACGCGCATGATACCTGCGCGTTTCATCAGGCCGCCCCATGAATCGTGAGGGGGGGGGGGGGTGACTTGCTGAATGACATGGGGTTTCTCCTTGTCCTATTCGGCTCTATGAAGAATTTACTCTCCGAGACAGGCCGAAGCCCCGGAAAGCGTGAAGTTACGATTGGCGTGCAAACGTGACCCGCCGATTTTCGAAGTTCGACCGCCCCACGATTTCGATCTCGCAACGGGGCCCCGACTTCGGGCCGGGCATCTGCGACCGTCGCGCCGATGAAGCTCGCGACCCAATCGCAACCGCGCACCGTGCCGCTGATCGATGGATGAAGGATTGGGCATGGCACACAGTTCTCCAACTTGGCACGGCAGAAGCATTCTACACCACACTAAGGGCGCGGGCGGCCGCGAATCTGACTCAAGCGGAACTTGCCCGGCGAATTGGCACCACCCAGTCCGCTATCGCCCGCCTGGAGGGCGGCAAGGTTTCGCCATCCTTCGCAACCCTGCGGCGCTACGCCCGGGCAACCGGAACTCGGCTAACAGTGGGGCTGGTGCAAGCCGACCGTTGAAGGAACACGCAGGCACCGCCAACGCTATAATGCGTTTTCACATATATATGTGAACGTGCGGGGTCGGTATCCGTGGCCAGCAAGAACACCACCCTCAATCTGCCGGAAGCGCTGATCGCTCGCACCCGGGCCTATGCGGCTGCCCACGGGACCACTATGACTGCCATTGTCCGCAGTCATTTGGAGGCGATCACGGCTGAGCCCGACCGGACACCCGATGATCCTCTGCGTGCCTACGCACAGGGCTTGATCCGCAGCGATGAAGCGGTCGATCGCCTGGGCGTTCGCGACTACGCCGACCTCTTGGTAACGCTGGGCGACGCGGGTCTCTCGCCGCCGCGGCCTCCCGAGCACCAGATCGAGAACGAAGCCGTCACTTTCGCCCGCATCTGGTTATCGGCATGAAACGCTGCGTTCTGGTCATTCCCGATGCCGGGCCGTTGAATAGCCTGTGGGTTGCCGACCGCCTGGACCTGCTGCTGCGCTTGGACATGCCGATTGTGGTGGTGGATGCCGTTTACGACGAAGTCACGAGCAACCCTGCTTACCCCAAGGATGCGGCGGTCAAAGCGTTTATCGAATCGAATCGACCGCCTTTCGTGATCGAGCAAACCGATGTGGGCGCCTTTGAGCGGGAAAGGCGCGAGGCCGGCAAGCCCCCTAAGCGCAACGTGGGCGAATTGGCGATGATGGACTTCATCAGCGATGCCGGGGGCGTGCGTCGTTACTTGGAATCAGGCGATCCCCTGCTGGTTCTGTACGAGGACCAGGGGCTGCGGGTGTTCCAGAAGCCGCCCAACATGCATCTTTTATCGACCGTCGGGCTTCTCCGCGGAATGGAACGGGCCGGAATTCTCCGCTCGGCAGATGCCGTGATCCGAGAAATGACCCGCCCCACCAAGCCAGGCCGCCGCCCGCAAGATCGCCGGGCATTCTCCGATCTTCCCGACGGAGTGGACCAACCCGCCGCAATCGGCAGCCGTTGGATAGACAACGCAAGTTGACGGATAAGCCCCGGATGATGCTGAAGGCGCTGAGCTACAACGGCGCGACACCCCGCTCCCCCCCTCTCTGCAATTCAGACTGCGGTCGGGTTGACGTGATATAGCGGATACGCTATAAATCAACAATGCCATGGAAGGTTGAGACCGTTCGGGCAGCCGACGCAGAAATTGAGGCGCTTCCCGCTGCGTTGCGCGCCCGGCTGATACGGCTGTTGGAAGCTGTGGAGAACATAGGGCTGGAAGCGCTTCGATCGCCGCATGGGCGGCATCTCGAAGGCAAGCTATGGGAACTTCGAGCCAAAGCCAAGGATGGCATCGCTCGAGGAATCTACTTAACGGCGGCGGGAAGAAGGTTGGTGGTGCTCCATGTGTTCGCAAAAAAGTCGCGCAAGACACCGCGCAGAGCGCTGGAAACCGCTATGGAGCGAATAAGACAGGTGACCACATGACTAAATTGAAAGAACTTAAGGACCGGTTTATGCAGGACCCGGCCTTTCGCGAGGAATACGCGCGCGCTGACGAGGAATACGCGCTGGTTGAGGCTCTCGTTCGGGCGCGGGCGGCCGCGAATCTGACTCAAGCGGAACTTGCCCGGCGAATTGGCACCACCCAGTCCGCTATCGCCCGCCTGGAGGGCGGAAAGGTTTCGCCATCCTTCGCAACCCTGCGGCGCTACGCCCGGGCGACCGGAACGCGGCTGACAGTGGGGCTGGTGCAAACCGACCGTTGAAGGAACACGCTCAAGTCCTTCCCGTTCATGCATCTCAATCCGAGAAGCTCGCTTTGGATTGGGTTTCCCTGATTTGGGCAGCCGCAATTTCAGGAATTGCGATTCCGCCCCAGGATGGGCTTATGCCGATGTGGTTGGCTGGACTTCATTCGCTTGGTGCCCGTTTCCCGGCTCAGTGGCTGCCGCGTGGTTGGTTCCGATGGCGTAAGTCTTCCCGTGCAGTAATCTCATTGGGCAGATCCACTTTCCAACCACTCAATTGTGCTTGCCTCTTGGTTTCCTCGGAAATGCATATTCCGTACTTATCTGTAGGCCATGCTAGCTCCAAATAGCAGTTTGGCCCACCGCCGATGGAAAGGAAATATCCAACTTCAGGCAAGCTTTCGAATTCTCGGCGAACGTAATCCAGCGCTCCATGCACGCCAGGGTCGGATAAATTGAAGACTTCATTCCAACTACACGCCTTGTTGGTTCCCTGCTCTCGCCGCAGCGCCGCGATCCTCCGCATGTCCTCGTGCAAAACATGCATGTGCTCGTGCATAGGCTGTTTCCGGTGACAATCAGCACAAAGGACCTGCAAATTGGATTCCCGGTTGTCTGTCTTCACGCCGTTCATGTGATGCGCGTGGCAAAGACGAGATACATCCTTGAGGCTGGTACGGCAGATTTCGCAAACGAAATCGCGGGTGCTCCTAATGCTTTTCGACACTTTCTCCCAATCTTCGGTGTAATCACCGTCAAACTCCCCCGAAAAGCGACTCGGCATGTGTGCAAAAAACGAACTGTAGTCTTCAAAGAACCCAGCCAGTTCGAAGCTCTCGAAAATTCTGGTTCGTTTCTGATAGCCTGCATATCCCGGCTCATTTGCGCTTTCATACCCTTTGTAGTTCAAGTAAGAAAGGCAGTTCTTGCATACTTTAAGACGCGCTTTCTTGCCTTCAACTCGTTTTCCGGTGAGGTCCTGGCCGGTAATGTAGAAATAGCCATCCAGCCTGTTGGTCACAACATAGCGATCAAATCTGTTCTTGCTTCGCATTTTTTGCAGCGTTACGCAATTGGCAAGATGAAACTTCCTGCCTAAGCTGCCATCTTCCAGCACATCTTCTACGTCCATTCCATGATCCTGGATGTAAAGCAAAACCTGGCGCCCCTTATGGCTGACAAGTCCATCCGAGAATTGAACCTCATCCATTGACAGTTCAACGCCTTCATCCAGCTGGATATCGATGGGTGCCAAAGGCGTGAAGTTGCGCCGCACGACCATCTCCACATTATGGTGGTGCGCCCCCATCCGGCGCGACGCATCGCGCAGTAGGGATAAATCCACTTCGAGCCGCATTTCCGATCTCATTGCCCCATGATCTTGCGTATCTGGTCATCGGCGTTCGTCAAGATGCGAAACTCCACACGGCGCGACGCGTCGGGGCTCATCTTGGACCTCGAGGAGGAATACCCCACGGCCACCATATGCTCCTCAACCCAATTGCGTTCTTCGTCAACTTGGAGCAACTCAAAAACATGGCGGAGCACGGAATGCGCCCTGTCCTGGGATAGCTGCATGTTCTTGAAGTACGCCTCCTTAGGTTGCGCATCGCCCCATTCGCTGGAAGTATGGCCTTCCACCCGTATTTCCTCGATGGAGCCCTTGAGCGGATCAAGCGTTTGGACATACCGGGGAAAGAAGTCCCCCAGTATTTCCTCGAAGCGTGGCCTCAAAACTTCACTACCAGCTTCAAAAAGCACATCGGGACCCTTGAATTCGAAGGAAAGGTGCTCTTCGACGATATCAGCATTCCATCTTTCCAAGTCGTCCCGGAATGCCTTTTCCAGAGCATTGTAGATTTCCATACGACTATCTATGTAATCCACCGCCACCTCGGATGCGCTGCGCATAAGCGAGACAGCGATGAACAGAAACACCATCATCAGGCCCGCCATCAGGTCGGACACGGTAAGCCAATGCTCACCCTCACCATGACCGCGAGAGCCGATGAATCCCTCCATATTTGCCCTCATGGGTTGTTAGGCCCCCTGCTGTACGGAGTCTTCGTCTCTCTCACGAAGTTCTCCATGGCCTCTGCGTACTTCTGATAATCCTCAACAAACTTGCCCGAAATCTGGCCAAGGTACTGACCCAACTCTTGCAAGACGCGCTCGACTTCCTTACCCATTGCCTCAGACTGTGTCTGCATCTGCCGGTTGACTTGTTCGGCAGTACGGCTGGACGCTTCCTTTAGCTGCGACACAAGACTTTCCATCGACTCCCTCGTTACCCGCTCTTGGGTTTCGGCAATGCCGTTCAGTGCGCCTTGCATGGCATCGCTGGCTTTCTGGCTGGTTTCCACAACTCGCTGTTGCGCCTCGCTCGCAGCGCTCTGAATCACACTGCCAATTTCAGAAAATGAATTCTCAGCTTGTTGGACGACATCCTGCTGGGATTCAAGCAGCTGAAGCGCTGACTGCCCCTGCTGTTCCGCATAGCTTTCCGACTGGATCAGCAGTTCTCTTTGCCGCTCCCCAAGGGCATTGACCATTGCCGCCATGTCATCAGTCATCTTTTTCGCATACTCCTGCACCTGCGGTAGCGCTTCAACCGCTTTATTGCGAAGTTCTTGAAACGCTTCGAGATGCTGCCCTAATTCAGTAATTTGGTGATTGGCGGTTTGAATAATGGGGGTCAAGCCCGCCATGGAATCGGTAATGGAAGCCGACGATTCCGCCACTTTCGCAGTAGCCGCCTCAATAGTCGTAATGGATTTAGCCGATTGTTCGTAAAGCTGGTGTAACTGTTGAAGTTGTTCACGGTAATTTTCCTGCCACTCCACGAGTTTCTGAACGGAAGCGTTCAGTGCCTTGAAGTTATCGCCAAACTGTTCAGTCAGATTTTCGTTGAACTGTCGGATAACCTGCTCAAGCGCCTGAATTACCTGCTCTGTAGCGGATTTCGAGAGCTGATCGGCAAATTTGTCAAGCCCTACACGAAGCTCGCCAAGCAATTCGGTTCTTGCCGTTCGGTTCTCACGGTGCATGTCCGCCATGTCGGTGCGAAACAGCTTGATCTGCCCAGCCAAGCTGGATTCCTCGGTGCCACCGATTACATCCCGCACCGCTTCAAGAAGCTGCGACTGCTCGCGCAAAGCGCCGAGAAGATCGCCAACACTCACGTCGTCGGAATATCCTTGTTGCTCGGGCTGCATCCACGACGTAAAGGAGAAAAGGCGGAACAGAACGCCGCCAAACATACCGGCTATGCTGCTCACGAATGCCGTCTTCAGACCGTCAAGCAATTCTCCGGTGCTTTCCTGCAAACGATCTGGAGTGGAATCGAAATCAAGCAATCCCACTACGACACCTACGAAAGTGCCGAGAATGCCAACCGAGGTAAGCAGTGTGGGAGCCAAGCTCGTGAAGCGCGCGGCGCGGTTCTTCCGAAGGCACCATAGCGCCGTAACGAACAAGATGAGCAGCAGGTAGAGGAATAGCTCAGTAACGAAGGGCGCTGTTACGTCTTGCAAGAGCCGTTCAAGCGCTTCGCCCAAGATCATTCGAGGCCTCCTCTGCTATTTAGCGGCGGCGCCTGCTTCTATGGGCGGTCGCGAGCCATTTTCTTGCCTAGTGAAGTGATCCAATCGACCGTTGCACAGGAAGCGCGCAGTCCGGCGCTGAAGCAAATTGTTCAAAACGCTCGTATTGTGCGTTGCCAATGTCAGCAGCAAAGCCACGAACCCAAGCAGGGTTGCCGCTTGCAGTCCGGCAGAACCCCAGAGGCCAAGAGGGCTCGGATGGAATCAATCGTGGTCGTGGCCGTCGTGGTGGATGTGGTCGCGGTAGTGCGGGTGCTCGAAGTCGTGCGGGTGGTTGTGGCCGTCCTGGGCGCGGACCCATTCGTAGAGGTTGCGCTTCTGCCGGTACAGCTGGGCCGCGGCGCGCTCCTGGTTCTCCTCGGGCGTGGTCCACGGATTGAAGTGGAAGTAATTGTGCAGCTGCGAGTCCGTGCGGCCGATGGCGATGCAGCCGTAGGTGCTCTGGAACGCACCGTGGTTGATCCACGGCGGGCGCCAGAAATAGCCGCCGGTGGGCAGGTCGCCGAATTGCATCATCCAAGAGGTGCCCCAAATATGATAGCCCTCCTCCATGCAGTCGTGGTAGGAAATATTGTCCTGCCAGAAGCTGGCCGTCATGCAGTAGAGGAACGTGAACCCGTGGGTGAGCGGGTCGAACTTGAGCACCTTCACGAAGCAGCCCGGCGCCACCGACGGCGACACGTTGGCCGGCCCCCAAGCGATATCCTCCAGCGCGTTAACACTCACCAACTTATCGCGCTCGGCGCGCGGATGGTCCTCGTCGGACTCCACGAAACTCGGCTCGCCGTAGTTGTAGAACATCAGGCAGCGGGCGCCGTTGGGCGCGCTGATGGCGGGCATTGAAACGCCAGGAGGCAGCCACAGGTAGTGGCCGGTCTCGAAGGTCTTGTCGCCCACCTTGAGGCTGCCTTCGGCAACGTAGAGCTCCATTTCGGTGTAGCTCATGCCCGGGGGCAGCGAGTAGCCTGACTCGAACTTCACCACCAGCGAGCAGGCGCCGGTATCGCTGTCGAGGCTCAGCACCTTGTAGTGCATGCCCTTGCCGAAGCCGGGCAGGGTCATGCGCCGGAAGGGAACGTTGGTTTCTACGTAAGGTTCGATATGCGGGCGGCCCATGCGTGTGCTCCCTTATCTCTAAAATACGACCTTGAAAGGCCGGTCGGGACGGGTGGGAATTTCGTCGTCGGGAATTTGGCGGCGATTGTTGTAGTGGACGTTGAAGCCGCGCGTTTGGATGCGCCCGAAGAACTTCTCCACCCAAATATCGCGCTCCTCGGAAAGATCATCCATTTCCTTAACGATTTGCTGGTAGCGCTTGTCCTGCTCCGCGCTCTCGTCGCGAATCCACTGCTGCGCCTCGGCGGATTTCTTGTATTCGATCAAATTCTTCGGCACCTGACGGCCTCCCTCAAAGAAAATGCAGGCGCGGAATACTGGCACAAAAGGCCCGCTCAATGCAAACACAACCCGCGAGAGTCCGGCAAGCACACCCCAAAACGGTCGCATTGCGAGGGGGACAAAATCGCAGCATGCGAAGGGCCGCCCGTTTCCCAATATAATCCCTGCGCTGTTCAAGTGTGAAGCTCGGCTCCGCTAAAGGTTTGCGAGCTTTCGCTCATTGTGTGCACCGTTCCGTATGCCGTAAGGAGAAATACACGGATGAATTCAATATCAATACGCCAAGCCTTAAGCGCGCTGCTCGGCGCCGCCCTGATTGCGCCTGCCCTAGCGCAGGACAACGAATTGATCGAGGAAGTGATCGTGACCGCGCAGCGCCGCGCGGAGAGCGTGCAGGACGTGCCGATCGCGGTGAGCGCCTATTCCGACCTGCAGCTTCGTGAATTGCAGGTCACGGAACTGCTGGACATCACCCGCTTGGTGCCCAATCTGATCGGCAGCAACAACACCGGCTTAGGCTCGGCCAACGTGTATTCGCTGCGCGGGCTTAACAACACCGAATCGATCGCCACTTTCGACCCGCCCGTGGGCAGCTACGTGGACGATATCTTTATCAGCCGCCAGAACGCCAACAATTTCGCGCTGTTCGATATCGACCGCGTCGAAGTGCTTCGCGGGCCTCAAGGCACACTGTTTGGCCGCAACACCACCGGCGGCGCCGTGAACGTGATTCTGAAGAAGCCCGCTGAGGAGTTCGGCGGCTATGTGGAACTGGGGTTCGGCCGCTTCAGCCAGGTTCGCTTCCGCAGCAGCGTGGACCTTCCCATTCAGGACAACCTTCTGCTGAAACTATCAGCCTACGCGATCGACGACGACGGCTTCGTGGAAAACCGCACCACGGGCGAGGACGGCATCAATTACGAGAAGAACGTGGGCGTGCGCGCCGCGCTCCGCTGGCTTGGCGAAACCGTCACTTGGGACGCGGCGGCAGCCTATGTCGATAACGAGCACGCCAACCTGCTCAACCTGCACGACCCGGAGGAGGACGAGCGCTACACCCTCACCGGCGTGCGCTCCGACCAGCCGCCCCCTTGGCCCACGCCCATCCATGGCGCAAAGGCCAGCAATCCGCTGGGCAACTGGATCAACTCGCTTTCGTTGTACTCGAACATCGAAGTCGATACGGCGTTCGGCTTGTTGAATATCATTACCGGCCAGCGCTTCCTAGACCACGACTTTACGCTTGACTTCCTCAATTTCGCCCGGCCGTACGGCGGCTTCACCATCGCCAATGAAGGGGAGCACGACCAGTTCACGCAGGAAGTGAAGCTAACGGGCTCGACCGAAAACGGATTGCTCGACTATGTGGCAGGCGTTTTCTTTATTCAGGAGGAAAACGTTACCGATTTCGCCGATCTGCTGGGCGTTGGCGGCGCATTCAACGGCTTCCAGCCATTGCTGCTGGCCGACCGCGTTCTGGAGAATGATGCCGACGCGCTGGCGGCCTATCTCCAAGTCGATTACCACGCCAGCGACCAGCTCACTCTCACGGCCGGCGCCCGCTGGACCGACGAGACCAAGGAAATCGTTTATACGCCGAACCCGAACTGGCCCAGGATTCCGGTGCCCGGGGTCGGCGCCTTCGATTCCGCCGATATCGCCGCGCTGGGCTATCCGCTGGAGCAGAACGCCAAGATCACCACGCCGCGCCTCGCGCTGGAGTACGCGTTCAGCGACGACGTGATGGCTTACGCCTCGGCCACGCGGGGCTTCAAATCGGGCGGCTGGAACGCGCGGGGAACCTCGGCGGCCCAGATTGAAGCTTTCGGGCCGGAGAAAGTATGGTCTTATGAAGCGGGGCTGCGCTCGGACTGGCTGGGCGGACGGCTGCGCCTCAACGCCACCGTGTTCCGCACCGATGTCACCGACTTCCAGCTGCCCTCGGCGGTTTACGATCCCGTGACCGGCGCCCCCACCTTCAATACAAGGAACTACGCATCGCTGGAAAACCAGGGTGTGGAGGTGGAAATGACCGCTGTCCTTATCGACGGACTCACCGTGTTCGTGAATTTCGGAACCCAGGACGCGGAGTACGCCGAGCTGAACCCCTCCATTCTTGAGCAGCAGACCCGCTGCCAAGCGGACCTTGCGGCTGGAGTCGCCTTCACTGCAAGCAATGTCTGCGGCGAGGGCGTGGTCAATCATCTGGGCGAGATCGCCGATCCCGTGCGGGCGCCCGACTACACCCTCACAGCGGGCGCCGCCTACGATATTCCGATCGCCTCGGGCTGGGAGCTGCGTCCCAGCGCCTTCGTCTATACGATCGGCAAGCACAGCATCGGTTCAAGCGGCATCCCCGTTGCGCTCAGCGACGGCTATTCGGTGCTTACCGCTTCGGTGACGCTGCGCAACCTCGATCAGGACTGGTCGATCAGCGCCGAATGCCAGAACTGCGCGGACCGCGAGCAGGGCACCTCGTTCTTCGTGGGCCTCTACCTGCAAGACCCGCGCACCTGGACCGTCAATTTCCGCAAGGACTTCTGACATGGCCCGCACTTGGAAAGAAAGAGTGCGGCCAGTTCAGCAAATGGCAGGTGAGCCGAACGCTACTTTCGCTCGGGAATGTGCAGGAATGACTACTGCTGAGTTTTAGAAGACTGCCTTGAGAGTGATGCGCCCATTCTGTCCCGGATCAACTTCTGGACCTCGGCTACGCTTCCTAGCATTTCGCCGCTGGCGCAAAGTTCAATCAACCGATCCCATTCCCGGTCGATAAGATTGAGCGCCCCGTCCATAGCAAGGAAGGGGCCTGGAGGCGGATCGCTCTCCAATCGCGAGTCCGCCACGGAATCGGAGAGTCCGTAGTGGCAAAGCAATTCCTTCAGATTCAGCCAGCTTGCGGCCACGGCTAAATTTTCCAGTGGAACGACTGCGCTTCCTCCGTGCCCATCGGCAATCTCGATATCGATAGACTCCAAACCGCGATCATTTAGAAAATGCAATCTCAGTCCTCCCAAGTCAAAGATCGCTTGCGCGTTTCCGAAATTCGCTTCGTCATGCAGGCATTCAACGAGCAGTGGCTTTCCCCGACCCAGCCCTGCTAGGCATTCTTCCATGCGGTTAGCGAACGAGTTGGGCATGGGCATGGCCGCCCACCGCTGGCGGTTAGTCATTCCATTCCAGCGAGACTCCGGAAGGTTGAAGTAGCTGGCGCCTAGCCTGGCGGCCAGCGTCAAATAGGCTGGATAGTGTCCGAGCACTGTGTTCATGGCCGACGCTTCTCGAATATTTCACTTCACATTCTCTTTATTCTTAACACTCAATTCTGCCACAGACACTGCTCCAAGTGCGGAATTATTGCGGGGGCGCGCGGGTCGCGCCGCTAGCCAGCATGTCGTCTATTTCCGTCTTGGAATAGCCCGCTTCGGTGAGCACCTCCACGCTGTGCTCGCCCAATTGGGGAGGGTGGCGGCGGATGCTGGCGGGGCTGGCGGAGAAATTCACCGGGAAGCCCGGCATCCGCAACTTGCCTTCGGTGGGGTGGTCCATTTCGCTCCAGAAGCCGACGGCATTCAGGTGCTCGTCGTTCTGCAGGTCGGCGAGCGAATTGACCGCGTTGACCGGCACGCTGCTGCCTTCAAATAACTCCATCCACTCGCCGGTGGTTCGCGTGGCCAGAATCCGGCCGGTTTCCTTGTAAGTGTCGTCGATATTCCGCACCCGGTCCGACAGCGTGCGGAAACGCTCGTCCTCAATCAGGTCCTCGCGGCCCGCGCGGGCGCAGAAAAGCTCCCAGTGGCGGTCGAGGTACGGCAGCACGGCAATGTAGCCGTCCAGCGTCTTGTACGGCTTGCGTTGCTTGCTCATCAGGCGCTTGTAGCCAGCCGTGCCCAAGGGCGGCTCGAATACCTGGCCCCAAAGGTGCTCCGCCATCACGAACGACACCATGGTTTCGAACATCGGCACTTCCAGCTCCTGCCCCTCGCCGGTCCGTTCGCGATGAAACAGCGCCGCCAGCACGCCGTACACCACCGTGATCGCCGTGGTCTTGTCCGCCACCACGGTGGGAACATAGCGCGGTTCGCCCTGCACCATCGCGTGAAGCATGGCGAAGCCGCTGACCGACTGAATCGAGTCGTCGAGCGCGCCGCGCGCCGCGTACGGTCCGTCTTTCCCGTAGCCGTAGGCTCCGCAGTAGATGATCCGCGGGTTGACCTTCCGCAAGTCGTCGTACTCGAGCCCCAGCCGGCTCATCACGCCGGGGCGGTTGTTGTGAATCAGAACGTCCATGTCGCGGGCCAGGCGGAGCACCGCCTCCCGTCCGGCGGGCTTTTTCAGATCCAGCACAATGCCCCGCTTATTGCGGTTGCAAGTGAGGTACAGCGCCGCCATTCCGGGCGTGTGATGCGCGCCAAGCGACCGGTTGGAGTCGCCGTACGGCGGTTCAACCTTGATCACGTCCGCGCCCATATCGGCGAGCAACTGGCAAGCCCAAGGCCCCAGAACCACACTGGTTAGCTCCAGCACTCGAATTCCATCCAAGGGTCCGGCCATCAGGGGTTGCTCCTCGTTATTGCGGGCGGGCGCGCAGGCACGGCGGGAGATTTTATTCGCTTTGCATTTTGTTCCCGAATCCGCAACAATCAGGCGCAGGAATCAAGGAACAATCGAGCCATGACCCAACCGATTAACCATGCGCTGGCCTTGGACCGCAGCCGGGACGCGCGGGCGCGGGAAAGGTTCGTTTCCAGCCTGCGCGGCTACGTCCTTAACGACCTTGCCGGGGCCATGCGCGAGGACTTCGACTCCGGCGTTGCCGCCCATGCGGAGAATGCAGCGGATGCCGGGCCGATGGACGGCGCAGGCGTGCATCGCGCCATTCGCAAGCGGGATATCTTCAAGGCCTATTCCTCGGCGCGCTGCACCGCCCAGCAGATGGTGTGGGACGTGGTGATGGACAGCGTGGAGCAGCAGCGCGAACGCCTGAACGCCGTTGGCAGGGAACTGACGGATAAGGCCAGCGCCGGCGGCACGCTGGAGCTCGACCCGTCGCTCGGGATTCCGCGCTACGTGGAGGCGGTTGACGTGCATCTCATGCCGGGCTGCTATCACCGCGAGCGCGGCGGCGAGGACCTGGCGGCGGGCGCTATTTACGACCAGGGGCTGAACGTGTTCGCCTTCGGCGCCATGGGCAAGGAGCTGAACGATATCGGCTGGTCGATGGCGAATTTCTACAAGCTGCGCTTCGACCATCGCTCGCCTGGCCGGATTCTGGACGCGGGCTGCACCATCGGGCACAACACCCTGCCTTGGAAGCAGGTATTTCCCGATGCCGAAGTACACGGCATCGACGTGGCCGCGCCCTGCCTTCGTTACGCGCATGCGCGCGCCGAGGCCATGGGCGTAGCGGCGCATTTCCATCAGCAAAGCGCCGAGCATATCCGTTTCCCGGACAACTCCATGGATGTGGTGTTCAGCTCCATGTTCCTGCACGAGCTTCCGAAAAAGGCCATCCGCAACTATCTGGCCGAGGCGCACCGCGTGCTCAAGCCGGGCGGCGTGCTGCTGAATATGGAACTGCCGCCCAACGACCGCATGGCGGCCTACGACCAGTTCTATCTGGACTGGGACAGCTACTACAACAACGAGCCGTTCTACAAGGACTTCCGCGACCAGAGCCCCAAGCAGCTCACGATGGAGGCCGGCTTTTCCGCAGATGCCTACTTCGAGGGCGTGATGCCGCGCTACACCTACACCGAAGAGAAAGATTTCATCGCCATGGCGCAGGCGGATGCGAAGTTCGGCGAGGATACCGGGCGGCTTTCGGACATCATCTTCTGGTACGGCTTCGGCTCGGTGAAGCAGGGCTGAAATGAACGCGGCAGCGGGGGAGCGCTTGAGCCGCCGCATCAAGGGCGGGCGAAAGTATTTCTTTGAAGATCCGGCCACCGATGCGCTGCTGGCCAGCCTGCTCAAGCTGATGGCGGAGCACTGGGTGGTGCGCGAGCGGCTGATGAGCTTGGAAACGCTGGTTCTCCGCAAGGGGCTGGCGAGCCGCGAGGAAATCGACGGGTTCGAGCCCGATGCGGAACAGGCGGCCGAGTGGGCGGCGGCCAACGGCGAACTGATCCGCAAGGTTCTGTCGCCATTCGAGGAACTGGGAGAGGAGGGGAAGGAATGATGCTGGAGCACAAGATCCTGGTGTTCTTCCATATTTCGCTGTGGGTGTTCTGGCTGGGCACGGACCTTGGCGTGTTCCTGGCCGCGAAGATGTCCGAAAACTCGTCGCTCAGCATGGAAACCCGCTCCAGCGTATTGCGCTTGGGAATGGTGCTGGACCGGCTCCCGCGCACATGCAATGCGCTAATCCTGCCCAGCGGCCTGCAGTTGATCGCCGGTCTCAATCTGATCGCAGTGCCCGCCTGGATTCTGGCGGCGGTCTGGATTCTCGGCCTGCTATGGGTGCTGATCATGTGGCGCGGCTTTCTCAATCCCGGAACGCCGGCCGAGAAATTCTCCGAGAAGGCCAGCATGCCGTTCAGCCTGCTGTTGTGCGTGGGCGCGCTCGCGTTTGCCTTGGCCACGCAAACCGTCGCCGCGCTTGAGGCGCCGCTGTGGCTGGCGGTGAAGCTGGCGGCGGTGGGCCTGATAGGCTTGGCGGCAGTGCTGCTGGACCGCGGCTTTGCCCCTGCCATCGTTACCTTCGGAACCATCGCGCAGTCGGGCTCCACGCCGGAACTGGAGCAGAGGTATCACCAGCAGTTGCAACCCGTTTATGGATGGGTATTGTTTATCTACGCCATGACGATCGTGGCCGCGTTCTCGGGCACTGTATTCGGCCCGTAGCAGTGAAAAACGATTGGTGGTCACACCCCAAGGAGAACCCTAGATGATTCGCTTGTACGGCCCGCTCAACTCCCGGGCAAGACGCTGCCTTTGGATGCTGGAGGAACTGGCTATCCCTTACGAGCATGTTCCCATGGACGACCTTTCCCGCGAGCAGCGACGCGAGAAGATCAGCAAGGTTGCGCTAACCGGCAAGGCCCCGGCCATGGAGGACGGATCGCTCAAGCTGTTCGAGTCCGCCGCCATCAACCTGTATCTGGCCGCCAAGTATGACGACCGGGAGCTTTGGCCCGCCAGCCAGGCCGACCGCGCCCGCGCGCTGCAATGGGCGTTTTTCGCCATGACGGAGCTGGAGCCGCCCATCGTGACCCTGTTCATGCAGAAATTCGTGCATACAGGCAAGAATCACAGCGAAGGCGCTGTAAAGGCGGCGAAGAAGATTCTCGCGGATCCTCTGGAAACGCTGGACAAGCAGCTCAAGAAGCGCTCCTACCTTTTAGGCGACCAGTTCACGGCGGCGGACCTGTTGTGCGTGTCGGTGCTGGATATGCTGGGCAGGCTCGAGTTCGGCCTCGATCCATGGCCGAATGTGCATAAGTGGGTCATAAGTTGCACCAGCCGCCCCGCCTATGAAAGGGCGGGAGGCTCGGGCTAGCGGTCCGCCGGAAAGGCGCGCGATCCATCGTCTGGCCGCCTGCCGCCTGCCGCCTGCCGCCTGCCGCCTGCCGCCCAGCCATCCGTTCCCCCACAGCCCAGCCAGTGAGCGCCACGGAAGCCGAAGCCTCCAGCGCCGTTGTGCTGGCGCGGCGCAGCGGCGCCGTGGCCACGGTCCTCATGGACCAGCCCGGCAATCTCAATAGCTTCACGCCGGAATTGAGGGAGCAGTTGGCGGCCGCGCTGCAGGATGCGGCGGGCGATCCCTCGGTTCGGGCCATCGTGCTGGGCGGCAGCGGAAGATTCTTCAGCGCCGGAGCGAACCTTAAGCAGGGCGGCGCGGGGGCGCAGTCGATCCGCGAGATCCTTCTCAAGGAATACAAGCCTGTTTTCGATGCGGTGCTCAAGGCCCCGCAGCCCGTGGTCGCCGCCGTCCAGGGCGGCGCTGCCGGAATCGGCATGTCCCTGGCGCTGGCCTGCGATCTGGTGGTGATGGAGAAGAGCGCGTTCCTGCTTTGCCCGTTCTTGAGCATTGGCCTGGTTCCGGATGGCGGTTCCACCTGGACGCTCACCCAAGCCCTGGGCCAGCGAGCGGCCTTTGAGTTCGCCATCAGCGGCGACCGCATGCCGGCATCCCGAGCCCGGGAAATGAGCCTGGTCAACCGCCTAGCCGAGCCGGGAAAGACGCTCGAAACCGCTGAAGCCTGGGCCGCGGAGCTAGCGCTCAAGGCGCCGCTGGCGCTGGCAGCCACCAAAAAGCTCTTCCGCAAGGCGGCAAAGCTTTCCTTCAACGATATGTTCATGGCCGAGGCCGAAGCGCAGGAAGCCTGCAGCGCCACGGCGGATGCCGCCGAGGGCATCGCGGCGTTCCTGGAGAAGCGGCCGCCGCGCTTCACCGGCGCAAGCTCCTAGCGCAGGTGAAGCCTTTTCCCGCCCCTTGGCGCTAGCTGGCCTATTGCGCGGGCCTGTAGCGGATTCCGAACAGCAGGCAGTAGAACGCGGGCACCACGCTCAGCGTCAGGAAGGTGGCGAATACAAGGCCGAAGAAAATGGCCACGGCCATCGAAACGAATAGCGGATCGCCGCCGAACCATAGCGGCAGCAGGCCGCCTGCGGTGGTGGCGGTGGTGAGCACGATGGGCCGCAGGCGCCGCTGCGCCGCTTCCAGCACGGCCCGGGGCGGATCAAGCCCGTTATCCTCGATTTCGATGCGGATGCGGTCGAGCAGCACAATGGCGTTATTGATAACGATGCCGGCCAGCGAAATCACCCCCAGCAGCGTCATAAATCCGAAGGATTGGCCGGTGAGCAAAAGGCCGGCCACCACGCCGATGAGGCCGAAGGGAATTGTGAGCGCCACGATCAGCGGCTTGCGAATAGAGTTGAACTGGCCAACGAGCAGCAGCAGGATGAGCAGGCCCGCCAAAGGCAGCTTCGCGGCGATGGCATCGTTGGCGCTGGCGGAACTCTCGAAGGTGCCGCCAATTTCATAGCCGTAGCCCGGCGGCCATTGGGCCTGCTGCCCCGCCAGCCATGCGCCTGCCGCCGCCGCGATGCTGAAGGCCGTGGCGCCGGAGCCGGGATCGAGATCGGCCAGCACCGACAGCGTTCTGGAAAGATCGCGGCGCAAAATCCTTGACGGCTCGAACTTAAGCTCGATATCCGCCACCTGCCGCAGCGCCACGTTGCGGCCGGATTGGGCATAAACGTTGATGGATTCGAGTTTGCCGATATCGTCGCGGCCGCCCGCTTCCGACCGGAGCACCACGGGGATGGCCTTGTCGCCCTCGCGGTACTCGGTCACCGTGGAGCCCGAAAGCGCGGTGCGCAGCGAAACCGCGATATCCCTATTGGTGATGCCGAACCGGCGCGCCCGGGCGTTATCGATCTTCACCACCAGCTTTTTGGTTTGCGCGCCCCAATTATCGCTGATATTGCGGGTGCCCGGCAGCGAAGCGAGATGGGCCTTTACATCGGCCGCCAAATCGAACAGCACCGCCTCGTCTTCGCCGGCAAGGCGGATCCCCACCGGACTGCCGCCGCCCGGGCCTGAGGCCAGCGGCTTGAGCGTTGCGTCGATTCCCGGATGGTTGGCCTCAACGTAGCCGCCCAAGCGCTCCATCAGGCCAGGCAGCGCCTCCAGCGAGGAGGCGTTGGCGATGAGCGCCGCGTAGCCGGCATGGCCCTGCACAGGCTGGTAGCCCAAGGCGAAGCGCGGCGCGGCCGCGCCCACGAAGAAAGCCCAGTTGCGCACCCCCTCGCGGCCGTCGCTCGCAGCCAGCTGCTCGGAAAGGAAGCGCTCGATATCAAGCATGGCGCGCTCGGTATAGGCGAAGGAGGTTCCGTAAGGCAGCTCGAAATCGCCCGTGAACAACACTTCGGTGCTGTCGGGGAAGAAGCTCTGCTCGACGAAGCGGAACATCCCCAGCGCCGCGGCCAGCAGCCCAAGCGCGCCTAGAACCGTGATCAGCGGGCGGCGCAGAAAAGCCCGGAGAACAACGCGATAGCGGCGGTAGAAGATCGTATCGAATTTCGTCTGATCCTTGCCGTCCGCCGCCGCTGCGCCACTGCGACGCTTCACCTTGAGAAACATCATGCACAGCAGCGGGATCATCGTGATCGCCAACAGCCAGGAGGACAGCAGCGTAATGGCGATCACCTGCGCCAGCGGCGCCGTGTACTCGCCCACCGCGCTCTCGGCCAGCACAATGGGCAGAAAGGCGGCGATGGTGGTGAGCGAGGAAACGAGCAGCGGAAAGCGCAGCTCCTTCGCCGAAGCCAAGGCGGCTTCGCGCGCGTTGCTGCCCTCCTGCCTGCGAACCAGGATGGACTCGCTCATCACGATGGCGTTATCGACCAGCAGCCCCAGCGCGATGATCAGCGAAACCAGGGACATCTTGTCCAGGCCAATGCCGAAAAACCGCATCAGCATCAAGGTGGCCAGGATGGTCATGGGCACCAGCGCGGCCACCACCAGCCCTGTGCGCAGCCCCAGAAACAGCAGCATGCAGGCCAGCACGATCCCTACCGCCTGCAAGATGGAGTTCTCGAAGGTCGATACGGCGCGCTCAACCACGTCGGGCTGGAACGCGAGAATATCGAAGTCCACGCCCACCGGGTAGCGCCCCCCGAGCTCGGCCACCGCGGCGCGAATGTTGAGGCCCAGCTGCACGATATTGCCGCCCTCGCGCATCGAAACAGCCAGCGCCAGCGCCGGCCGCCCGTTGGCCCGCACCCGGGCTTGCGGCGGATCCGCATAGCCGCGGCGGATTTGGGCCACGTCGCCCAAATACACGGTTTCCGAGGTGCCCGGCAGGGTGAGCAGGGTGCGGCGCATGTCGTCTAAGGAGGTGAAGTTGCCGGTGGGATCGAGCACGATGCGCTCCGCGGAAGTCTCCACCGCGCCGCCCGGAATAATGATGTTGCTCGATTGCAGGATGCTCTGGAGCTGGGCGGCCGAAAGCCCCAGCCCGGCTAGGCGCGCATTGTCGAAATCCACATACACCCGCTCCTCCTGGGCGCCGTGGATATCGACCTTGGCGACATCTTCGATTTTGAGCAGGAAATCCCGCGCCTGCTCGGCGATCTCCTGCAGCTCCGCGTAGGAGAATCCGTCGGAGGTAAGCGCCAGCACGGTTCCGAACACCTCGCCGAGCTCGTCGTCCACCACCGGCGCCACGCCTTCGGGCAGTTCGTCGGCAGCCCTATCGACCTTGCGGCGGAGGCTGTCCCACACCGGGCGCAAATCAGTGACGCTCTCGCGAACCTCCACCGTGACGATGGATTGGCCGGTGCGCGATTCGCTGGTGATATGGGCCACTTCGGGGATTTCCTGAATCGCCTTCTCCAGCTTGTCGGTCACCAGCAGCTCCACGCGCTCGGGGGAGGCGCCGGGGAACCGCGTCTTGACGATGGCGTTGCGGACGATGAACCCGGGATCCTCCGCGCGCGGCAGCATCCCGTAAGCCGAAATGCCGGCCGCCGCGACCGCCGCAAGGGCCACGAAGGTCACGATCCGGTTATCGATCGCGTGGCGGGTCAGGTTCATGGGGCGGGGCGGCGCGGAACCATGCGCCGCGCCTACGGCGCAGCGAGCAGGCGCACGCGCTGGCCGGGCGCTAGCATCGCCAGGCCGGCGGTTGCCACGTATTCGCCGTCGCTGACGCCATCAACCACCTCAAGGCCCTCCGGCGTAAGCGCGCCGGTGCGCACGTTGCGGCGCTCGGCGGTGGCGATATTGCCGGCCTCGGGCGCGTTGTCGGACGCGGCCAGCGCCAGCACGAATACGAAGCGCCCCTTTTGGTCCTGCCCCACCGCCTCCGGCGGCACCAGCACCCCGGACGCATCAGGCCGGCCTTCAACCGCGAAGGTGACTTCCGCCGCCATTCCGGGGCGCACGGCGGCGGCATCGGGGGTTGCGTTGAGCCGCACCAGCGCAGGAAAACCCGCGGCCCCCGCCGCTGCCGTGCCGACTTCGGCGACGGTGGCATCGAACACCCGGTCCGGCACCGCGCCGAAAACCACTTGCGCCGAACGGCCCGCTTTGAGGCCGCCAATAAAGGCCTCCGGCACCATCACCCGCACTTCGGGGCTGCCCTGGGTGTCGATCACCACGATCACCGGCTGCCCTGCCCCAACCGCCTCGTTAACATCCACGGCCACCTGCGCTACCGAGCCGTCGTCCGGCGCCGCAAGGCGGGCGTAAGCCACTTGCTGCTCGGCCAAACGCAACGCCGTGGCCGCCGATTTCTCCGACGCATTCGCCGACTCGTAGGCGGCCCGCGCGGCATCAAGATCGCTCATCGAGGCGATGCCGCCCTCGTAGAGCGCCACCACCCGCTCGTAGGCGGCCCGCGCATTGCGGGCCTGGGCATGAGCCTGGGCCACGCCGGCCTCAGCCTGCTGGCGTTTGAGTTCCAAATCGCCGGAATCGAGTTGCGCCAGCACCTGCCCACGCCGAATCTGGCTGCCCACCTCCACTTCCACGGCGATGACCGTTCCAGCCACTCGGAAGGCCAAATCCTGTTCCGAAGCCGCCTGGGCCACGCCCGCAAAAGTGCGGGCGCGCTCGTTCCCCGCCAGGAAGGCGCGGGCGTAGCGCACCGGCCTGATCTCGCTGGCAACCGCGGGCTGCTGCTCGGCGCACCCAAAAGCCAAACCCGAAGCCAGCAAAACAAAGGCAAGCGCAGGCGCCCAATGCCACGCCCGGAGAATTTCCGCCTGCCCGGCCGCCGTTCGGGCCATCATCCCGCCTCGCCGCCGCGCTCGTGGTCCGCAAGCCGTTGCAGAAAGCCGGCGCGCTCCTCGGGCGCGGCCAGCGCCTCGAACTGGCCCACGGCGCGCTCAACGCGCTTGAGATTCACCAGATAGTCGTACACGGCATTGGCCACCCCGCGTTCGCTCGCCAGAGCGCTATTTTGCGCCTCGAGAAGATCGACCACGCCAACCACGCCCTGCCCGTACGACTGCGTGACCAGCGCCAGCGACTGCCGTGCGCTCTCCGCCGCCGCCTCGGTTTGGCCCACAACCGCTAAGCTGGCGCGGGCGAACAAAAGCTGCACACGCACGTTCTGCTCGATGCGCTGCGCCGCCAGCTCGCGCTGGCGCCGAGCCCGGTTGAGCGTGGCCGCGGTTTGCGAGCGGCGGGCGGCGCGGGCGTTGCCTTCAAAGAGGGGCAGCGTAACGGACAGCCCAAGCTGCCAGGACTCGTCCGCCAGCGCCGGCGCGGCCAAGCCGGAGGGCAGCGGCGGGCCGCTTCCGCCAGCGTTCTCGCGCAGCAGATTGTCCGAAATATTGCCCTGCAACGCCACCTTGGGAAGATAGAAGGCTTGGCGGGCGGAATCGAGGCGCCGCTGCTGGGCCGCGATTAAAGCGTCGAGGCTGCGGATTTCCGGCGCCAGATCCACTGCCGCATCCACGAGGAAATCGCCCAGTGTGCCGAACCGGCTGAGGTCGGCCAAGTAGCGGGGGGCCAAGCTGCCCTTCATCAGGGCGCGGCCCTCAAGTTCGGCTTCCGGCGTGGCGAACGGCTCGTTGATTGGGCGGTCGAGCACTTGGTTGAGCGACATTTCCGCAGCCATGCGCGTCGCGTAGGCATGGATCCGCTCTGCCCGACGGCGGGCCAGCTCGCTCTCAAGCCGCAGCCGCTCGCCCGGCCCGGCGGCGCCGATGCGCTCCCGCTCCCGCGCCAAGCGCAGCGACGCCATCGTAAGATCGAGGTTATTCTGCTGAACCTGCTCCAGCGACTTGCCGCGCAGAACGTTCAAGTAGGCCTCGACCGCTTGGAGCACCACATCGAGCTCCAAGGCCGTCTGGTCCCATTCCCTGGACGCTTGCAGCCACTGCTGCACCGCCACGTTGGCGTTGGCTTCATGCGAGAAGACGAGCTGGCTGAGAGTGAGCGCGCCATCCACGTTGCGCCGCGGCTGCAGGCCGAAGGACGATTCCGCGGCGCGCTTGGAAATAGCCGAACCCGTCATCCCGGCCTCAAGCGCCGGCAGCCGTCTGGCGCGCGCCAAGCGGACCTCCTCGGCGCCCGCCCGAACCGCCTGCTCTTCGGTCGCCAGCGATAGATTGGCGGCCAGCGCCTCGCGCATGACGCTCTCGATGGTCACGCTGCGCTCAATGCCCTCGGGCGTTTCAAACAGCCGCGTGGCCTCAAGCAGCGCTTGCAGCGGCGGCATGATGCCCAGCCGCCGCACGGTGCGCATGTTCACCACTAGGTTCTCCGGCGGAATGATGGCGACCGGAAGCATGGCCGGGTCGTCGCCGAGCAGGATGCGGTAGGCGTTCATGGCAATCCGGCGGGCCAGCAGCGAAACATCGATGGCATCCAGCGAAGCCATGATCCCGCGGCTGACATCCGCCGCGGCATAGGAGAAGGACGGCAGCCCGCGCTCGGCGAGGCCATCGGCGAGGCGCTCGAACTCGCCCGGGGCCAGGCCGTTGAGAGGCGTGAGGTAAACGGCCTCGGCGCCGACAGGCAGGCTGGCGAGCGCGCTTGCGGCGGTTGCGCCCACCGGCGCCACTTGCAGCGCAATGCCCATGTTCGCCGAAATTTCCTGCAACCGCCCCACAAGCCCGGCGAAGGTGGCCGCCGCCTCTTCATCGACCATAAGGACAGCGCTGGAAAAGGCCGCCAGCTCCCGAAACTTGCCGAGGTCGCGCAGGATCGGCCCCGGCGAGGAATAGGCAATATAGGTGAAATTGGCAACGCCGCTGGCGCCCGAGCGATCGGGGAAGCCCTGAAAACGCGCATCGAACACCGTGGAGGCGATAACCGGTTTGGGCCAAGGCGCGCCGCGGGCCGCCAGTTCGGAGGAAAGAAGGCCTTGGGTCACGATGATTGCGACTTCATCATTCCCAACCAGCCGCTCCAAGGCTGCGGCGGCGCCCGCCGTGCCGCCATCCGCAGCGAGCACGAGTTCATCGGGCAAACGCACATCGAATTCGTCCCGCGCCAGCGCCAGCAGCTCGTTGCGCACCAGCGCGCGGATCTCCGCCGCCAGCGCGTCCTCGCGGTCGGCCACGAAGGCGATGCGCGCAGGCGGGCGGTGAGCTTTGGCCTGCTGGGCGAAAGCAGGCGGCGTCCACAGCGCGGCTTGCGCAACCACCACGCCGACGAGCAGCGCCAACCCCGCTTTCGGGCGGGATTTAAGCGGTTTCCGGAGGCTCGTTTGCATGGGCCGGGACAGTCCGCCTCGCGTTGCAAGCGCGCCGCCTTGCGGGTTGTAAGCAGCGCGCCCGCAGGCCGGATCCCCATTCGCGGAACCGACCGCTCAGCAGCGGAAGCATTCTAGCAGCTTCAACCGGCTCACGCGGCACCCAGGCATTCGCCTCCGACAGCCCGATAGATCGCCCGGGCGAGCGGTTATCAGCCGTTCCGCAGCTTCGGCGCACGAGCTTGGGTTTGCGCAATGCGCTTAGCCTCGGCCATCACAAGCTTCCATACTCTCCTGAAAATTGATATAATAGTATCTTAAATAAGCAATTTTTTAACGCTATGAACACTCCGATATTCTTTTTTAGAACCTCTCGGGAAGTGCAAAATCATTTGGCGGCGGTGCTGCGGCAACGGCGGCGCGCCCGCAAGCACAGCCGGCAAGAGGCAGCGAAGGTAAGCGGGGTGCCAGCCCCCACCATTCGCCGGTTTGAGACCCGCGGCGAAATTTCGCTGCGCCAATTCCTGATGTTGTGCGCCTTTTATGGCGATCTGAAGCATGCCGAGGGGCTGTTTCCCGAGCCCGGCCCCGCCACCATGGATGAGCTGCTGGCCACGCACGACAAAGCGTGAAAGAGCTGCGAGTCTATTTCCACGGGCTGGGCGACGGCGCGCCTGCGCTCCTTGGTCGGCTGGGCTATGGCCGCGGGCAACGCCACACGCACTTCGAGATGGATCCTGCATTTCTGCGCCTCGGCGTCGATCCTTCCCCGCTGCGCCTGGAAAGCCGGACCGGCCTGCAACCCGCGCCCATGCATCCTTTTGAAGGGCTGCATGGGCTTTTCAACGATTCGCTGCCCGACGGATGGGGGCGCTACTTGATGGACCGGGCCTTCCGCCAACGCGGCCTGGACCTTGACGGCATCACTCCATTGCACCGCTTGGCTGCGATCGGCGCCCGCGCCATGGGGGCGTTGTCATACGTGCCCGATGCCCACGGCTCGGATGGCCAGGCGGCTCCCCTGGATCTGCCGGCCATCGGACTTGAGGCCACCCGGCAATACTTGGGCGACGCTTCCGAAATACTCGACTCCCTCGTCCGCCACGCCTCCCCCTCCGGCGGCGCCCGCCCAAAAATCCTAGTTGGAATCCGCGAAGCCGACGGCAGCGCCGTTACCGGCGCCGATGACCTGCCGGAAGGCCACAGCCACTGGCTGGCCAAGTTCCCGACAGGCATGTCGGCGACCGACCGGTCCGCCGGCGCGATCGAGTACCTGTACTCGCGGATAGCCCGCACGGCAGGGATCAAAATGGCCGAAACACGGCTGATCCCGGGCCAGAAGGGCAACGCCTACTTCATCACCCGCCGCTTCGACCGCAGCGCCGGCAACCCTCGGCGGCATATCCACAGCGTTGCCGGACTGGTGCATTCCAACTTCCGCATGCCGGACTTCGACTACCTCGATCTGCTCAAGCTCAGCGATTGGCTCACGCGGTCCCACGCCGAGAAGACCGAGCTTTTCCGGCGCATGGTGTTTAACGTGGTTGGCGGCAATCGCGACGACCACAGCAAAAACTTCGCTTTCGAGATGAAGCCGGGCGGCGAGTGGATCAACGCGCCCGCCTACGATCTCACTTACAACACAGGCTTGGCCGGGCATCACAGCATGACCATTCAAGGCAAAGGCCGGGGCTTGGTTCGCGACGACCTCTTGAAGCTGGCGCACACGTCGTCCATCCCCCGCAGCGCCGCTAAGCGCATCCTCGACGAGGTGTGCGACGCGTTCTCCGCGTGGGCCAAGGACGCGCCGGCCTTTCCGATCCCGAAAGAGCAGGCAAGCGACATTCAGCGCCACATAGAACGCCAGCGCTCGCGGCTGCTCCCGCCTAGCGCCTGACGCTCCAGTTACCGGCATTGCTGCGCGAGGCTGGCGACGACTATGCGGAAATACGCATATACGCGCCTCATTTCTATAGTGTCGGCAGATTTTGTTGTCGATAGTATCGCGGATGGCCCATCTCCCATTTCGCGTCTCCCTGGTTTTAGGCCACAAGCGTCCGAATGGGCGAAGTAGTATCCGATAGCGGTAAGACGCGCGGCAGGGGCGGCCTTTTCGTTCTTGCACAACATGGCATTAGGTGGCTAATGAACCTTCGTTGTGGCTCGGATTCAAGAGAACGGTCGCCAGAAATCATCTCTGAAACGGCTCGGATTAGAGGAGAACGGCCAAAACTAGCCACTTCATCGCAGCCTTTAGCAGCTCAGTAACGGTGGTGGCTAGCTGGTTGACGATATGGGCCGGGCGGATAAGCAAACGCTGGCGATGTGCTCCAGCTTTTCGTTGATTTCCGGGGTGATATCTTCCTCCGGCACATGCATGGCAAGCTCATAGAACTGCTTCTTGTCCATCAGGTTCGGCAATTCAAGTTTCCTGAAGTACGCCTTGAAAAGCGGGATGAGAAAATCGTCGCTTGCCTTCACTTCCGGATCCCAAGGCGAGCCTTTGCCGAGCGTGTCCATGGCTTCCCCCACCTCGGCGACCGCTTCCCGCATAGCCGATAGGCGCCCGTCCTTTTCCATGTCCGAGAAAAGCGGCGCAGGCTCATCCGTTCGCGCCGAAGCGATGGCATAGGCTTCGAGCGTTGCCCGCGAGCACAAATAGTTCTCGATTTCCCGCCGTTCCCACATCATGGATCGCAGGGCGCCATCCGGCTCCGGCTCACTGTCGAGTCGATCAAACAGCGCCACGCCGGAAAGCTCCGGAAGCGCCTCCCGCAAACCGTAGAAGTGCTGCGCCGCCGCCCTCGGCTGGTTGCCCACGTAGCGCACGAATGGGCGCTGCAACGCCTGCGCTGCCGCTTCGTTGCCCAGGCGCTCGGCGAAAGATTGCAAGATCGCCAAGTCCGATGCGCCTTCCAGATACAGCACCCAGCCTGCCTGCGCGGCTTGGTAGTACTGGTCGAATCCGATTTCGCCGAGCGCCTTGTGAACCTGGCTGGGCCGGCCTTGCAGGCGATGCGGCTGGCCCACAAAAGCAATGACCATGTCGCGGCTGGCCGCTTCGTTCAAAAGCACCTCGGAATGGCTCGCCGCAATGATCTGATTGCCGTTTTCCAGCGCGGCATCGGCGATGAGCTTGTAGATCTGACGCTGGCGAAGAATTTCGAGATGCGCGTCCGGTTCGTCGAAAAGAATGATCGCCCCCGGGTTGGCATACATGTAGGCCAGTATGAGAAGGGTTTGCTGCAACCCCCGGCCGCTTGAGGACAGATCCAGCTTCGTCCCCTCTTCGCGATAGGCCATCACGATTTCGCCCCGCTCGGAGATATAGCGCGGCTCGTCAAGCTCGGTGCCGAAGAGGCCCCTGATTTGCTCCGCCAGCCGTTGCCATAGTTCGGGGGTTTCGTCGCTGATCCGCAGGCAAAGATTGCGCAGCACCTCCGCCGTGCGCCCTTCGCCGATCCGCACATTCACCGCCCCCTGGTCGAGCCGCGTTTCGGTGGCCGCCAAGCCCGACATGGGCGGCAGAAACACGATTTGCGCCGCGCCCGCCTCGTCCGGAATCGCCATGCGGTCCGGCGTCTTTCCTCCGGACAACCGCAGCGGACGGCAGTAGAAGGACTCCTCGTTGGCGTAATCGAATTCCAATCCGCAAGACCACGCCTTGTCGGCTGTGACACCCTCAACGATCAGGTCGATGCGCACGTTCTCGGTGCGCTGCTGTCCGTTCGCCCGACGAATATTCCGCACCCGAAGCGACCGCCACAAGAGCGACGCGCTAGGAACAGGAATAGCCAGCAAATCCTTGCGGTTAACAGTCACGCCCGGCCGCCGCTCCGGCGCGCTCTTGCCCGCCCGCTTCTCGTTCCAGCGCTTGAGGCCAATATCCCACAACGCCAGCGCCTGCATCGCGGAGGTCTTCCCCGAATTATTCGGCCCGATAAACACCACCGGGCTGCCCAGCTCAACCTCAACCTCGCCGAAGCGCTTGAAGTTGCGAATAGTGATCTTCGTGAGCATGGCTGGTTCGGGATTCGGAGCGCTCGGGCCGGCGGAACTTCGCTAACCGACCGGAGCGCCGCAACGCCCTAGCGACATTATGGCTTGGTTTTGCACCGGTGAACGCACTGTTACAGCTAGCAAACGTTCAAAGCGTTACGCAGATGAGACCCCGCCGCCTCAAAGAGCAGCGGCATGGCGGCAAACCAAGCCCGCCGAGCAAGACAACAGCGCAGCATCCGGAGCGATCCCGCGCCGCTTGCAGAAAAGCGGCGTATTTGCAGTCGTTTGGGCCTGTCGAGGCGAATATGCGCGCTCGCGCTCAATTCCTATCAGGCCTTTGCGCCTTTGAGCGTTACAATGCGGCACATGGCTTCCACCGCCTTCGACACCTTCCAAGCCGCACATGCGCTTGAATCCGCCGGCGTGGACCGCGCTCAAGCGGAAGCGATAGCCGAAGCGATACGGCTCCGCCCGGACCACGCGACGAAATCGGACCTTGCGGAGCTTCGGATGGAGTTGCGAGGCGACATGGCATCGCTGGAAACGCGCCTGACCAACCGCATCTACGCCGTCGCAATAGGACTGGCCGCAACCGTCGCCGCTTTCGGCTTGTTCGCTTAGCAGCCGCTGTCCAACTTAAATTAATAAGGCCTCCGATAAACCCGGTTCGATTCAGGCGCAGATACAGCGAATGCGAATATAGAGTGCCTCAATTCGTGAACCATACACAGTGCGATATGGCAAAGCCTGCGATCTTATGAAAAAGATTGAGCATCTGTTCAGGGCCGAAGCAGCAAGTCCCTTGGAAACGGCCATGCTTTATGACGGGCGCGTCGGCTTTGTTATACCGGACTATCAGCGGCAATACGATTGGCAACAGGAAAATATAAAGCGACTGTGGTTCGATACACTTAATGGATTTCAACGGTTGGCGTTCAGCGCTGATACGAATGCCTTTACCTTCCTAGGCACACTGATTCTGGTTGAGGAGAGACAGAAGGAGCCGCATTTTGGTGGCGAATCTGTAGCAGTCGTTGATGGCCAGCAACGACTTACAACGCTCACGTTGTTTGCTTGCGCTCTTACGGAAGCGCTACGTGGGCAAATCAAGCATGTGGAATTTCCTCCAAGGATTAAAACATACACAAAGGACTGGCTCTGCGCCGAGGTGGAGGAGAGACTGTCAAGGTTGTATGCATGTGCCATTGGCCTCCAACAAGTCACACCAACAGAGTGGAGTTGACCCGTTTTCGTGGGTACCTGATCCTTTGGGAAGGAGGACCCCACGATGCAGAGAACAAGACCCCGGTATTCGCCGGAATTTCGCGAACAGATG
>JAPOTY010000024.1 GCA_026708965.1 Gammaproteobacteria bacterium
AAAAATAGGGCCCGCCACAACACAAGTATGCGAACTGTCGTTTTTCTTTTCCCAGGCGCCCAACCCAAAAAAAAAAAAAAAAAAACCACCCCCCCCCCCCCCCCCCCGATTCCAGAGTGCCCGCTATGCGGAGGCTAGGGATGAGGCTAGGGATGATGCTAGCTGCCGCGCTGTTGATGGTGGGGTTAGCCGAGCCGGTTGAGGCGCAGAACTGCCAGACGTTCTATAACCCGGCGCTCCCCATGCCAGTTAGCGACCATTATGAATGCTACCAGCGGTTTGTCTGGTATAACCAAGGCAAGGGCTCTTGGTGCGCGAGGGACTGGTATCGTTCCTGCATGCACGCGGGATGGCTCGATGCTCAAGGAGGTCAAGACTTTGAGGGCGACACTTGGGTTAAGGACCCGAATCTTGACGCCAGCGGGGATAACCTGATAGAGGCTGGCCAGACTGGATGGGTGATAGGATACACCGCACGAGACAAGGGCAAGGTCGCGCCACAGAAACTCTATGTCTCTGGCGGCCAGATCATTGTCCATCCGTATGTGTGCCTCCGGTCTCTGAAAACGACTCCAGACGATCCGGGACGGCGGATCGCTTCCAACGACGAAAGGGCTGAGATGTTCTTTCCAAATCCCACCCTGCCGGAAATCCGAAGGTATGTCAGTTCCGGAGCGTGTAGTGGATGTACCGCGCAAGGAAATGAAGCGGGAGACGGCTGTAACTAGTCAAGTATATAAGCCCCATGTAATACGACCATTGCAAACACAGGCAGCTTCGCACGGAGGAGCGCCGACCTAGAAGCAATATCTCCTGGGCTTTTTAACTTTAGTTATACCGGCATACGGTTAGCGGCTAGTTCGACCCGCATCATCCGCTTCGAAATGGCCTCCGAGGCGGAGCCTGAAATCGATAGTTGGCGGAGAGGGTGGGATTCGAACCCACGGACGGCGTAAACCGTCAGAGGTTTTCAAGACCTCCGCATTCGACCACTCTGCCACCTCTCCGATTGCGGGCAGTCAGGCGGAGATTCTATCCGCGCCGCCCATCCAGGGGCGCAGGACTTCGGGAATGACAATGCTGCCGTCGGGCTGCTGGTGGTTTTCCAGCACGGCGATAAGGGCGCGGCCGGCGGCAATGCCGGAGCCGTTAAGGGTATGCACGTAACCGCGCGCGTCCTTGCCCTTGAAGCGCGCGCCCATGCGGCGGGCCTGGAAGTCCTTGCAGTTGCTGCACGAGGAGATCTCGCGGTAGGCGTTCTGGCCGGGAAGCCAAACTTCGAGGTCGTAGGTCATGGACGACGCGAAGCCGGTATCGCCGGAGCATAGGGCCATCCGGCGGTATGGCAGCTCCAGGCGCTCCAGCACGATTTCGGCGTGGCGGGCCAGCTCTTCCAAAGCGCTGGCGGAATGATCGGGGTGCGTGATCTGCACCAGCTCGACCTTCTCGAACTGGTGCTGGCGGAGCATGCCGCGGGTGTCCTTGCCGTAGGCGCCGGCCTCGGAGCGGAAACAGGGCGTGTGCGCGGTGAACTTGAGCGGCAGGGCGGCTTCGTTCACGGTTTGGCCGGCGGCCAGGTTGGTGAGCGGAACTTCGCCGGTGGGAACCAGGTAGCCGGAGCGTTCGCTTTCGATGCGGAAAAGGTCCTGCTCGAACTTGGGCAGCTGGCCGGTGCCGAGCAGCGATTCGGAGTTGACGATAAAAGGCACGTAGGCTTCGGTGTAGCCGTGCTCGCGCACGTGCAATTCCAGCATGAACTGGATCAGGGCGCGGTGCAGCGTCGCAAGCTCGCCGGTCAGGACGGTGTAGCGCGCTCCGGACAAGCGGGCGGCGGCGGCGAAGTCCATCTGGCCCAGCGCCTCGCCGAGGGCTGCGTGGTCCTTGATATCCGGGCCGGCGGGGCGCGGCTCGCCCCAGCGCTTCAATTCGCGGTTGGCGCTCTCGTCGGCGCCGTTCGGAACGGCTTCATCGAGCAGATTGGGCAGGTCCAGCTCGATCTTGCGGAGGCTGGCTAGGACAGACTTGAGCTCGAGATCGGCATCCGACAGACCCGAAGTCGCCTTCTCCGCCTGGCGCTTCAGCGCATCCACGTCGCCGCCTTCGCGGGCGGCCAAGCCGATCTCCCTGGAAAGCTTGTTGCGCTCGGCGCGCAGCTTCTCCGTATGCACCTGCCAATGCTTGCGGCGCGCTTCCAACTCCGCGTAAGCGACCGAATCGAAACCGGCCCCGCGGAGCGCGAGGTTGCGCGCCACGCGCTCCGGCTGCTCGCGCAGCAGTTTGGGATCAATCACGATTCCGCCGCCTCGAAGATATCCACGCCCGCAGGGATATCGGGATCGAACAGCTTGCCGTCAAGCTCGCTGTCGCCATCGAGCCGGGACAGGAGCAACCGCACGCGGCTGCCGAGTTCGTCGGAGTACTCGAGCGCCGCGGGCACGCTTCCGCGCAGAGCCAGGCGCAGGCTGCCCTGCTCCGTATCGGCGCTGGCCAGGTTGAACCATTGCAGTCCGTCCTCGAATTCGGCGGCCTTGACTTCGTAGTTCTCCAGCGCCGATGCATCGCCGGCCAGCAGCGCGGCGGCGGATTCCCTCAGCTGTCCGGCCTGCCTGTACACCGTCACCTGCTCCAGTTCCTTGTCGAATATCGAGAGAGTCTCGCCGTTGGCCCAGATCAGCAACTCGTCGGGCTCCAGATAGTCAAGCCGGAACCGCCCGGGGCGGGAAAGGTAGAGGCGGCCGATGCTTTCCTTGCGGAACACGCCGTCGCCGTCGAATTCCAGTTGGGTGAAATCGGCCTGAAGCTGCCGCACCTCATGGAAGAAGCGTTTGAGGACGGCATCAGCGTTGGCGGGGGGCGCTTCCCGAGAAGATGCGGCAGGCCCGAGCCAAAAGAGCGCGAGGGCGATCAGCGCAATGCATCGACGCATCATTCGGCCTCGCCGGCCACCACGCGGCGCTCGCCGCGGCCGTCCGGCTCGGAAACCACGCCGGCGCGCTCCAGCTCCTCGATCAATCGCGCGGCGCGGTTATAGCCCACGCGCAAGCGCCGCTGCACGTAGGAAATCGACGCGCGGCCGCTCTCGGTAACGATTTCGCGCGCTTGCGCGTAAAGTTCGTCCACTTCGCCATCGTCGGCGGCACCGGCATCGGACTCCGCCGCATCCGCAGGCCCTTGGGTGACCTGTTCGTCGTAACTGGGCCCGCCGCTGCGCTTGAGCACCTCCACCACCTTCAGCACCTCGGCATCCTCCACGAACGCGCCATGCACGCGCAGCAGATTGGCCGAGCCGGCGGGGAGAAACAGCATGTCGCCCTTGCCAAGCAGCGTTTCGGCGCCCACCTGGTCGAGGATGGTGCGGGAATCCACCTGCGAGGCCACCCGAAACCCGATCCGCGCCGGGATATTGGCCTTGATCAGCCCCGTGATCACATCCACGGAAGGCCGCTGCGTGGCCACGATGAGATGCAGGCCGGCGGCGCGGGCCTTCTGGGTGAGCCGCGCGATCAGGGTTTCCAGCTTCTTGCCCACCACCATCATCAAATCGGCCAGCTCGTCGATCACCACCACGATTCGCGGCAGGCGCTCAAGCTCCGGGCCTTGCTCCTCGCCGTCGCCTTCCGGCGGACCATGCAACGGCTCGCCAGCCTCCCGGGCAACCTCGATGCGGTTATTGAAACCCTCCAGGCTGCGCGTCTTCACCCAAGACATGAGCCGGTAGCGGCGGTCCATTTCCGCCACGCACCAGCGCAGCGCGTTGGCGGCCTGGCTCACGTCGGTCACCACCGGGCACAAAAGATGCGGAATGCCCTCGTACACCGAGAGTTCCAGCATCTTGGGGTCGATCA
Source organism: Gammaproteobacteria bacterium (assembly GCA_026708965.1). GTDB lineage: Bacteria > Pseudomonadota > Gammaproteobacteria > Steroidobacterales > Foliamicaceae > Foliamicus. Next base: position 3,846 of record JAPOTY010000024.1, read on the forward strand.
TAATCAGGCGCACGGATTCCGGCGTGGATTTGTAGAGCAGACTCAGCACCATGGCGTTGATGGCCACGGACTTGCCCGAGCCCGTTGCGCCGGCCACCAGCAAATGCGGCATTTTCTCCAGATCCGCCACCACCGGGTCGCCGGCAATATCCATGCCCAGACCGAGCGTGAGCGTGGACTGGTCCTGCGCATAGGCCTGCGAGCGAAGCGTCTCGCCCAGCGTCACGAGCGCGCGCTCGCGGTTGGCGATTTCCAGCCCCACGGTCGATTTGCCGGGCATGGACTCCACCACCCGCACGCTGTGCGCCTTGAGCGAGCGCGCCAGATCGCTGGCGAGGCTGGAAATCCGGCTGGCGCGAACGCCTGCGGCGGGCTGGACCGCGAACAGCGTGACCACCGGCCCGGGCGAGACCGCCGTGACCGAGGCGCCCACGCCGAATTCCTGCAACTTTTCCTCAAGCCGCTGGGCCTGTTCGCGCAGGAACTGGTCCGATTCCCTGGCGGTGTCCAGCGGCGGGTCGGAAAGCAGGCTCAGCGGAGGCAGGCCAACGCTATCGATCACATCAGGCGGCAGATCCAGCCGCGATGCCTGCGGAGACGCAGCGGCCTTCGGGGGCGGCGCCTTGGCGGCGGGCGGGCGCTTTCTAGCGGCTGGCCTCACCCGGGCAGTCGCGCCCCGGCGCGCAGGCGATATCCTCTTACGCCCGCGTTCCCACAGCTTCAGCCCGCGTTCCCACAGCCACTGCCCGCCCCGAATAGTGAGCCGGCCGGTTATTTGCGCCAGCGCCAGCCACGACAGCCCGGTCAGCAGCGTGACGCCGGTCATCCAGAGCGACAGCAGCAGCACCAGGCTGCCGAAGCCCCCCAATACCGGGCCAAGCGAGCCAGCAAGCCATAACCCCACGATCCCGCCGCCGATGCCGCTGCGCGCCGAGAGCTGCAAGAGGCCGCAGCCGCACACCACCAGCAGCAGCCAGCCGGCGGCGCGGATGCCCGCATCCGGCCATGACCAGCCTTGGCGCGCCTTCGCGGGCGCCAAGTACCAGGCGCTGAAACCCATGAACGCGGCGGGAAACAGATACGAGGCCTGTCCGGCCAGGAAAAAAGCGGATAAGGCGAACGCGGCGCCTGCCGCGCCGATCACGTTGGCCCCCGAAAGGCCCGCCTCGGCAGCCTCGGGCACATGGCTGACCAGGGCCACAAACATCAGCAGCCCCAACGCCAGGCATAACCAAAGCGCGCCCTCGCGCACGGCGCGCTCGATCCGGCTGCGTTCCTCGCCTTTCATGCAGCGCCTAATGTTATGCCGCTGCGAGGCGAACACAAACCCGGATAAACTTGCGCCCATGCCGAACTCCATCGCCCGTCTGCTGATTCTCGGTTCCGGCCCCGCCGGTTATTCCGCCGCCGTTTACGGCGCCCGCGCCAATATGTCGCCCGTGCTGCTCACCGGCAGCGAGCCTGGCGGCCAGCTGATGACCACCACCGACGTGGACAACTGGCCCGGCGGGCGCGAAGGATTGCTGGGGCCGCAGCTGATGGACGAGTTGCGCCAGCACGCCGAGCGCCTAGGCGCCGAGATCATCCATGACCATATTGAGGAGGCGGACCTTTCGCGGCGGCCTTTCACGCTCAAGGGGGGCTTAAGCGAATACCGCGCCGAATCGCTGATCATCGCCACCGGCGCCACGGCGCGCTACCTGGGCCTGGAGAGCGAGCAGAATCACTTGGGCAAGGGCGTGTCGGCCTGCGCCACCTGCGACGGCTTCTTCTTCAAGGGCCGGCCAGTGGCCGTGGTGGGCGGCGGCAACACCGCTGTGGAAGAGGCGCTTTACCTGTCCAATATCTGCTCCCGGGTCACGCTGATCCACCGCCGCGACGCGCTGCGCGCCGAGAAGATGATGCAGCAGCAGCTTTTCGAGCGTGCCGGTCCCGACGGCCCTATCGATATCCGCTGGGACCGCGTGGTGGAAGAGGTGCTAGGCGACGGCAACCAGGTGACGGGCGTGAAGATAAGGAGTACGAAGCAAGCGGGCGTGGTCGAGGAGGTGCCGGCGGACGGCGTGTTCATCGCCATCGGCCACGACCCCAACACCAAGCTGTTCGCGGACGCGCTCAAGCACAACAACGGCTACCTTGCGGTGCATGGCGGAGATTCCGGCAGCGCCACCGCCACCAGCGTGCCGGGCGTATTCGCCGCCGGCGACGTGGCCGATTCAGTCTATCGCCAAGCCATCACCTCGGCCGGAACCGGCTGCATGGCGGCGCTGGACGCGGAAAAGTTCTGCGACGCCAACCCCCTTTAATGCCGCGCGGAATCGCCGCGGATCAGGCGCTACTCTTTAGCCTGTGCGGATACGGGTCCTTAACGAAATTTCGGAAGTCGCGGCGAGCGACTGGAACGCGTTTGCGGGCAACTCGAATCCTTTCCTGCGCCACGAGTTCATTCACGCGCTGGAGGCATCCGGGTGCGCTTCGAGGGAGACAGGCTGGCAGCCCTGCCATCTGCTGCTGCTGAACGGCGAGGACCGCCCCGCCGCCGCCATGCCGCTATACATTAAAAGCCATTCGCGCGGCGAGTTCGTGTTCGATTGGGCTTGGGCATCGGCCTACCAGCGCGCCGGCCACGCCTACTACCCCAAGCTGCTCAGCGCCGTGCCCTTCACTCCGGTCACCGGGCCGCGCTTTCTCCAGGCGAACGGCGAACAGCAGCGGGAGCGCGCCCGCTCGATGCTGCTGGCGGCGGCCGTCGAACTCGGCGAGCGCCTGGCGGCCAGTTCGCTGCACTGCCTTTTCCCTTCGCCTGAGGATGCCGAGTGGATGAAGCAAAAAGGCATGATGCTGCGCACCGACTGCCAGTTCCACTGGAAGAACGAGGGCTACGGCAACTTCGGCGAATTCCTCCGCATGTTCAGCGCGGCCAAGCGCAAGAAAGTGAACCGCGAGCGCCGGCGGGTGCGCGAAGCGGGCATCGCCTTCGAGACGCTCACCGGAGACGGTTTAACTCCCGGACTATGGGAAACGCTGTATCCGCTGTACGCCGCCAGCTACCTTAAGCGCGGGCAGCCTCCGTACCTGAACCGCAATTTCTTCGAGCGCATCACCCGCTCGATGCCCGAAGCCATGGTGCTGTTCGTGGCGCGCCTGGACGGCAAAGCCATCGCGCTGGCGATCTGTTTCCGTGGCGATGCCGCGCTCTACGGACGCTACTGGGGCAGCGCAGGCTTCCACCACAGCCTGCACTTCGAGACCTGCTACTACCAGGGCATCGACTACTGCGTGCGCGAAGGATTGGCGCTATTCGATCCGGGCGTGCAAGGCGAGCATAAGCTGGCGCGCGGCTTCGACCCGGAAACCTCGTTCTCCACGCACTGGGTGCGGCATGAGGGCTTCGCCAACGCGCTGACCGGCTACTTGGCCAGGGAGCGGGAGCAAGTGGCGCGCTACGTGGAGATGGCTGGCGAGCACACGCCCTTCAAGCAAGCTGATTAAGAACATGGACAACGAGGGCCGGCAGCCCTCGTTGCCCACGGGATGAAAACGCGGGCGCCCTATTCGCTCGCGGTGAAGGTGTTGATGTAGGCGGCTACGTTGCGGATCGCTTCGGGCGTGGGCAGAACCATGGCCATGGGGCGCATCTGCGTATCGAAGATATTGCGCGGGTCGGTGCCGCGAATGCCGGTCTGATAGTGCTCCATCTGCCGCACCGTGTACCAGTCGTGCTGCCCGGCGAGGGCCGGCGCGTTGAGCGCTTGGTTGCCTTCGCCCGCCGCGCCATGGCAGGCGATGCAAGTGGCGTAGCCGACCGCGCCGGCGGCGGCGTCGCCTTCGATCGTGGCGGGCGCCGGCGGCGGCGTCAGCGCGGCGGCGTAGGCGGCCAGGTCCTCCACGGCCTGGTCGTCGGCCAGCGTGAGCGCGATTGCGCGCATCAGCGGGCCGTAAACGTCCGGCGAGGGCTGGCTGCAATCGCCGCCCGCAGGCAGCGCGCCATCAAAATGGCTTGCCAGTTCCGCCTCGATATCGGCGTAATCCGGCGACGATGCCTTGGCTCGCTCGAAAGTGCCGGCGACATCCGCCACATCGCAGTTATCCTTGGCGCGCAAACCGGCGCGGAAATTCTTCAATGAAGTGACCATGTACCAGTCTTCCCGGCCTCCGATCTTCGGCGCTCCGTATTTCTCGAAACCCTCGCCTTGGTCGCCGTGGCAAACGGCGCATACTTCATATTCGGCCTGGCCGCGCGCGGGGTCGCCGGCGGCATGGGCGGTTGCCGCCGCGGCCATGGCGGCGGCGCTGATCATCAGGTAGGAAAGACGCTTCATACTGCTCCTCTGCTTAGGTTGAAAAACGGCGCGAAAGGTATCCGATTCCGTGAACCGGGGCAATAACCGCACACTGTCAATGTTTCTATTTTATGCCGAGTCGTAGGTACACTGCACACATGGAATGCATGCTTTTTTTCTGCCACCGGGCCGGCTCGGACGAGTCGGGCCAGCTCGATATCGGCGGCATCTTCGACGAACTGCGCGCGCCTTCCTTTCCGGCGCGCCAGCCCCGAATGCGGCTGGCCGGCCTAGTGAGCTGGAACGAGGGCGAGCGCGGCCGCGTGCCGTTCCTCATCGAGCTGCTCGATCCGGGAGAGAAGGCGGTATTCACCATACAAGGCTTCAGCGAAGTGGAGAAGACGCCGGGATCGGCGGCGCCGCCCCGAACCCAGCTCAACCTGCCGCTGGAAGATGTGACCTTCCCCGAGCCGGGCCGCTACCGCGTGCGGCTGGAAGTGAATGGCGCGCAAACGTACGGCCCTTCGCTCTACCTAGGCAAGGCGCCCGCCAGCCCCGCCGCTTGAACGCATCCCTTGCATCGGCAAAACTAAAGGCCTATGCGTTGTCCTCCCTTGCGCGGAGCGTCGGCGACAGGACAGTCGCCGCCGAGCCCCATGGACGGGTTCATGCGTCTCCGCGCAAGGGAGGACAACGCATAGGCCGAAGGGCCAGCCGCAAGCCAGCAAGCCAGACAGGCAGCCGCCTGAAATTCAGTCGCGCTGTTCGGCGTACTGGAACGTGGCGATGTAAGCAGTGACGTCGTTCTGCTTCTTCTCCGTGTCCAGCAATTTCGCCATGTAGCGCATCTGGGTGCCGAAGATATCGTCGCGCGGCGCGCCCCGGGCGCCGCTCAGGAAATCCTTGATCTGGCGCAGCAGGTACCAGTCGTGCTGGTTGGACAGCCGCGGCGCGCCCAGCAGAGTGGAGCCCTCGCCGTTCTCGCCGTGGCAGGCAATGCAGCTGGCCTCGTACACCTCGCGACCCGCTTCCGGATCGCCGTCCACCGTGATCGGCAGCGATTCCGGCGGATCCATGGATTCCATATAGGCCGCCATGTCGATGATCGCCTGCTCATCGGGCACCTGCGCGATCGCCATATTCTTCATCTGGTTGCCGTAGATATCCTCCATCGGCCCCCAGTAGCCGCGCAGATTGGCGCGGTAGTTGACCAACTGCCGCTCGACGTACCAGGAGTCCTGGCGGGCGGCGGCCGGCGTATTGAGCAGCGCATTGCCCTCGCCCGCCTGGCCATGGCAGGTGCCGCAGAAGAAATACAGCTGCTTGCCGCGCTCGAGATCCGGCTCGGCAGCGAAAGACGACAGCGGCGCGGCGCAGGCCAGCAGGCCCAGCACGAATACTCTTTTCATGGACAAAATGCGGATGACCGATACTGATTACGTCAGGCGCGAACTGTACCAAAAGCGCGCCGCCGTGCAAAGCGCAGTGCGAGCGGACATGGAGGTGGAAGCGCGCGCCGCGGACGGTAAAATCGCAGGATGATGAATACCGGCGCCCCCGCACGCTCGTCCGCCCCGATATCGCCGAAGGCAACCGGGTAGAATTGCGAAACGATGGATACTGGCGACCCTGCCCCCCGCATCGTCATCCGCCCCAACTGCAATTTCTCCGGCCGCGGCGCTGCTTTGATCTTCTGCGTGATGACGCTTCCGGTGCTCGTTGTAGCCGCCTTCTGGGCGTTGAAGGGCTATTGGCTGGTCCTGCCTTTCGCCGGCCTCGAGCTGCTCCTGCTGGGCGCCGCGCTGGCGATCACCGTGCGCCGCGGGCGCTATCGCGAGGTTATTCGCTTCGACCGGCGCCATGTTCGTGTGCGGCGAGGTTATGCCGAGCGTCAGGAGCATGTAGAATTCGCCCGGCCATGGACCCGAGCTTGGATTGAACCCGGTGCGAAACCTGCCATGCCAGGACGACTTTTCCTGGGGGCAAGCGGTTCGCGCTGCGAACTGGCCGCATGCCTCACGGAGGAGGAAAGGCATTCCTTATGCCGGCGTTTGCGCGAACTCACGCGCGCTCCGGCGTTACCCGAAAACTGAGGAGCAACTCATTGATGAATCGTAGCAAGGCATATAGCGGCTGGATCATCGCGGCGCTCGCGGCAACCACGCTGTGCGCGGCTGGCCCGGCGGCGGCCGAGTGGGCGCTGGACTTTCCGGCCAGCGCCACGGAACTCGGCGGCAAGATACGCGGACTCCACCACACCGCGCTGATCATTTGCGTAGTCATCGGGGTCATTGTGTTTGGCGTGCTGGGCTACTCGCTGATGAAATTCCGCAAATCGCAAGGCGCGCAGCCGGCCAAATTCAGCCATAGCACCAAGGCCGAGGTCATCTGGACCGTCATCCCGGTGCTGATCCTCGTTGGGCTGGCCATTCCCTCGGCGCGGGTGCTGATCGAAATGGAGGACACGCAGTCGGCCGATCTGCGGGTCGTGGTGACCGGCTACCAGTGGAAATGGCGCTACGAGTATCCGGACCATGGCATCAGCTTCTTCAGCAATATGACCGAGGAAAGCAAGGCGGCGGCGATTGTGGGCGCCGGCCATGAGCTGCACGAGCACTACCTGCGCGACGTGGACAATCCGATGGTGGTTCCGGCGGGACGCAAGGTGAAGCTGCAACTAACTTCCAACGACGTGATCCACGCTTGGTGGATTCCGGATCTGTACGTCAAGCGCGACGCCGTGCCGGGCACCATCAACGAAACCTGGTTCGAAGTGGGGGAGCCCGGCGTGTATCGCGGCCAATGCGCCGAGTTATGCGGGCGCGGGCACGGCTTCATGCCGATCGTGGTGGAAGCCCTTCCGCCGGAGGAATTCGACGCATGGGCGGCCGCTCAAACGATGGCCGGATCTTCCGAAACCGCCTTGAAAACAGCATCCGTGGCCGTGGCTAGCGGCCCCAACGCTCAATAAGCCGGGGGAATCCAACATGAGCGATAGCACGCACGCAGCAGAACATCACGACGGCCCGCACGCCAAGGGCCTTTGGCGGTGGCTCACCACCACCAACCACAAGGATATCGGCACGCTGTACCTGGTGTTCAGCCTGGTCATGTTCCTCGTGGGCGGCGCCATGGCGCTGATCATCCGCTCCGAGCTGTTCCAGCCGGGGTTGCAGCTGGTGGACCCGCACTTCTTCAATCAAATGACCACCATGCATGCGCTGGTGATGATCTTCGGCGCGCTGATGCCGGCCTTCGTGGGGCTGGCCAACTGGCAGATCCCGCTGATGGTGGGCGCGCCGGACATGGCGCTGCCGCGCATGAACAACTGGAGCTTCTGGATCCTGCCGCCAGCTTTCCTGCTGCTGATTGCCACGCTGTTCATGCCGGGGGGCGCTCCGGCGGGCGGCTGGACCCTGTATCCGCCGCTGATCCTGCAAACCGGCGAAGCCTTCCCCTTCGTGGTGTTCTCGCTGCACCTGCTGGGCGCATCCTCGATCCTCGGCGCGATCAATATCATCGTGACCATCACCAACATGCGGGCGCCCGGCATGGGCTTTATGAAAATGCCGATGTTCGTGTGGACCTGGCTGATCACCGCCTACCTGCTGATCGGCGCCATGCCGGTGCTGGCCGGCGCCATCACCATGCTGCTGACCGACCGCTATTTCGGCACCACTTTCTTCCTGGCGGCCGGCGGCGGCGATCCGGTCATGTTCCAGCATATTTTCTGGTTCTTCGGCCACCCCGAGGTGTACATCCTCATCCTGCCGGCCTTCGGCATTATTTCGCAGATCATCCCCACCTTCTCGCGCAAGCCGCTGTTCGGCTACACCTCGATGGTGGTGGCCACCTCGGCGATCGCGTTCCTGTCCTACGTGGTATGGGCGCACCACATGTTCACCACCGGCATGCCGCAGGCGGGAATGCTGTTCTTCATGATCTCCACCATGTTCATCGCGGTGCCCACCGGCGTGAAGATATTCAACTGGCTGGCCACGCTTTGGCGCGGATCGATCAGCTTTGAGACGCCGATGCTGTTCGCTCTCGCCTTCGTGATCCTGTTCACCATCGGCGGGTTCTCCGGGCTGATGCTGGCGCTGGTGCCGGCGGATATCCAGTACCACGACACCTATTTCGTGGTGGCGCACTTCCACTACGTGCTGGTGCCGGGGGCGATCTTCTCGGTGATCGCGGCGGTCTATTACTGGCTGCCCAAATGGACCGGCCATAGGTACGACGAAACCCTGGGCAAATGGCATTTCTGGCTATCAACCATCTTCGTGAACGTGCTGTTCTTCCCGCAGCACTTCCTAGGGCTGGCCAGCATGCCGCGGCGGATTCCGGACTACTCGGTGCAATTCACCGAATTCAACATGATCTCGTCCATCGGCGCTTTCGGTTTCGGGCTTTCGCAGCTGCTGTTCGTGTGGGTGCTGGTCAAGTGCGTCAGGGGCGGAGCGAAGGCCAGCGCCAAGGTATGGGACGAGCCGAACGGGCTGGAGTGGACCGTGCCCTCGCCGGCCCCGTACCATACCTTTGAGACGCCGCCCAAGGTCTAGCCTTTTGCTCGCAGCCATGCAATCCAAGTCCCGCAAGCGCCTGCATGTGGCCGCTCTGCTGCTGCTGGCGGCGGCTTTCTACGGCGGCTTCATCCTCATGCAGTGGGTGAGGAGCGGCGCATGAAACTGCCCGGCGGCAACCGGCGGCTGATCCTTACGCTGGGCGGAGCGGCGGTCGGCATGTTCGCTTTCGCCTTCCTGCTGGCGCCGCTTTACGAGGTGTTTTGCGAATTGACCGGAATCGATTCGGCGCGCCTGAGCCAGGCCAGCGAGCCGGCAGCCCCGGCCGACGCGGCGGAAATCGACCAGAACCGCGTGGTGAAGGTCGAGTTTCTTGCCCACACGCCCAATCCTGCGGCTTGGGAATTCGAGCCCGGCGATCTCAGCATCGAGGTCACGCCGGGCAGGACTGCGGAAACCCGCTTTCTCGCTCGCAACCTAGTCGCCCGCAACGTGATTTCGGTGACCCGCCCCTCGGTGCGGCCGGTGGAAGCCGTCAGCCACGTCAGCAAGCAGGTCTGCTTCTGCTTCGAGGAACAGCCGTTTGCGGCCGGCGAGCAGCGCGAACTCGCGGTGCGTTTTACGATTGATCCCGATTTGCCGGCGCACGTCGATACCGTGACGCTGGCCTACACGCTGTTTACCGCACAGCCCGGTTGAGGAGGAGCTGATAATGGCCAACACCAAGGCGGATTACTACGTGCCGCACGGCAGCCCCTGGCCCGTCGTGGCCTCGGTGTCGATGTTCGTGATGGCGCTGGGAGGCGCGATGTGGCTGAACGGAACCGGCGGCGGGCGCACTGTGCTTTTGCTGGGCCTGGCGGGACTCACAGTGATGATGTTCGGCTGGCTGGGAGCGGTGATCCGGGAGAATATCGCCGGGCTCTACAGCGGCCAGGTTGATGCCTCTTTCCGTCAGGGAATGGCGTGGTTCATCTTCTCGGAAGTGATGTTCTTCTTTGCTTTCTTCGGCGCCCTGTTCTATGCCCGCACGCTGGCTGTTCCCTGGCTGGGCGGCGAAGGCGCGGGCGAGGCCACCAATAGCGTTCTGTGGCCGGAATTCGATGCCAGCTGGCCCACCAATGGCCCAGGCGCGATAGGCGGCAACGCTCAAGGCGGTTTTGAGACGATAGGCTGGTCGGGATTGCCGCTTCTGAACACCGCCCTGCTGCTCGCCTCCAGCGTGACCATCACGATTGCCCACCACGCGCTGAAAAACAATAACCGCCTGCTGCTCAATATCGGAACGCTGCTTACGATTGTGCTGGGCGGCGTGTTCCTGTATGTGCAGGGGGTGGAATATGCGCATGCCTACCAGGATCTTGATCTGCGCCTGAGCACGGGGATCTACGGTTCCACGTTCTTCATGCTGACCGGCTTCCACGGCGCCCACGTGACCTTGGGCCTCATCATGCTGATCGTGACCTGGTTGCGCATTCTGCGCGGGCATTTCACTCCCCGCGAGCATTTCGGCTTCCAAGCCGTTTCCTGGTACTGGCACTTCGTGGACGTGGTGTGGGTATGCCTGTTTATCTTTGTTTACGTGCTATAGCGGAGGAATTCGTGAGCATCAACAAGAAACTTCAAGCGGCGGCCTTTGTGTTGGCGGCGGCCTTTTCATCTTCGCTCGCGGCCCAGGACGCTCCGAGCGCGGGCGACCCGGAGCGCGGCCGCGTATTGGCCGATTCCTGCCTCGGCTGCCATGGGATTGAAGGCAACATGACCACCTATCCGCCGTACCATGTGCCGCGGCTAGGGGGGCAAAACGCCAACTACATCGCCAAGGCGCTCAAAGGCTACGCCGCCGGCGACCGCGAGCATGACGGCATGCACGCCCAGGCGGCCGACTTGAGCGACGAGGATATCCGCAATATCGCTGCCTGGTTCGCAAGCCAGGCCGCCGTGGAGGCGAATGCCGAAGCCACTCCGCCCGAATCCGGCATTTATTGCGTGTCCTGCCATGGCGCCAACGGAGTGAGCATCACCACCGAGTTTCCGCATCTGGCGGGACAGCATGCCGACTACCTGCACGAGACTATCCGCCAGTACTTGGAAGGCGAGCGCAGCGATATCTCGATGAATGCCTTCCTCAACCTGCTGACCGACGAGCAACTCGACGAGCTGGTCCAGTTCTACGCCGACCAGCCGGGACTGACCACCGCCCAGCGCTGAACGCCGCGAAGCGAGCGGAAATCTTCCGGCGGCTGCGCCGGGCCAATCCGCGCCCCGCCACGGAGCTTCATTACAGCTCGCCTTTTGAGCTGCTGGTGGCCGTGGTGCTATCGGCCCAGGCCACCGATGTGAGCGTCAACAAGGCCACCGTCTCGCTTTTCGCCGATGCCAACACGCCGGAGGCGCTGCTGGCGCTCGGCGAAGACGGCATCCGCAGGCATATTCGCCATATCGGCCTGTTCAACGCCAAGGCCGGCCACCTGTTTGCCTTGAGCCGCATTCTTCTGGACCAGCATGAGGGCCAGGTGCCGCGCGATCGCGAAGCGCTGGAAGCCCTGCCGGGCGTTGGCCGCAAAACCGCCAACGTGATCCTCAATACCGCTTTCGGCGAGCCGGTCATCGCCGTCGATACGCATGTTTTCCGGCTGGCCAACCGCACCCGGCTGGCATCCGGCAAAACGGTTCTGGAAGTGGAGAAACGCCTAACCAGGCTGATCCCGCCGGAGTTCCTGGAGCATGCCCACCACTGGCTGATTCTGCACGGCCGCTACGTTTGCCAAGCCCGCAAGCCGCGCTGCGGTCGCTGCGTCATTGCCGACCTTTGCGAATACCCCAAGCGCCAGCGCCCCCAAGAGTAGAATCGCCGCAATCATGATGCCTGTCATTGACGGAATCGCCGGCGCCGGGCTGGGTCTGCGGCGCCCGTACTTGAAGGCGTTCCGGGAGGAGCCGCCCGAGGAAGTCGATTTCCTCGAGCTGGCCCCGGAAAACTGGATCGGCGTGGGCGGCTCGCTAGGCGGCCAGCTCGGGTTCTTCACCGAGCGCTGGCCGGTCATCGCGCATGGCCTATCGCTGTCCATCGGCGGCCCCCATCCGCTCAACGAATCGCTGGTGCGCGATGTGGGCGAATGGCTGGACAAGCACGGCGTGCGCCTTTATTCCGAGCACTTGAGCTACACCAGCGACGAGGGCCAGCTTTACGACCTGCTGCCCATTCCCTTCACCAGCGAGGCGGTGCGCTACGTTGCCGAGCGGATACGCCGCGTGCAGGATATCCTGGAGCGGCGAATCGCCGTGGAAAACGTCTCCTACTATGCGTCTATGGGCGCGGAGATGGACGAGCCGGAATTTCTGCGCGCCGTGCTCGAAGAGGCCGACTGCGGCCTGCTTCTGGATGTGAACAATATCTTTGTCAATAGCGTCAACCATAGCTACGATCCGTACGCCTTCCTGGATGCCATTCCAGCCGAGCGGGTGCTCTACCTGCATACAGCGGGACACTACGACGAAGCGCCGGATCTGCTCATCGATACCCACGGAGCCGCCGTCAAGGACGAAGTCTGGGCGCTGCTGGAGCACGCCTACTCGCGCCTAGGCCCCCGTCCAACCGTGCTGGAACGCGACTTCAACCAGCCCCCCCTGCCTGAGCTGCTGGCCGAGGTCGCGCGCATCCGCGATATCCAGCAGGCCTCGGGAACGAAGAACCAGAAGATTGCGGCCCCAAGCGGCGGCAAGACACCGTGAGGACAATGCAGTCGCTCCCAGGCAGTGGCAAATGAGCGGCTTTCAGGATCTGCAACGGCAGCTGACCGCGCATCTGCGCGATCCCGATGCGCATCCCGCCCCCGAAGGCGTTGAGGACCGCCGAATCGGCATCTACCGCCGGCTCGTGTTCGGCAATCTGTCGCGGCTGCTCGGCGCAGGCCTGCCGCTCACCCGGGAACAGTTGGGAAAGAGTCGCTTCGGGTTGCTGGTGCGGGACTTCCTGCGCGAGCACCGCGCCGCCACACCCTACTTTCCGCGCCTTTCCGGCGAATTCAGGCAGTGGCACGAAAAGGCGCGGTCGGGCCGCCCGAACGACCCGCCGTGGCTCGGTGATCTGATCCTCTACGAAACCGAAAAGCGCATCCTCCAGCGCCTGCCCGATCCGCCGGCGGATCCGGCGATTGATCCGCAAGGCAATGTGGTTGCCGGGGTTCCGGCGCCCTCGCCGCTGCTCCGCCTGCTCACGCTGCGCTATCCCGTCCACAAGAGCCGGAAGCGCGAGCTCGGCAACGCACCGCCTGAAACTCCCTCTTTTCTGCTTCTTCGCCGCGACCGCGGCGGCCGTGTCCTAACCCAGGAACTCGGCGTTCTGAGCGCCGGACTGCTGGCCCTGGCGCTCGATAACACCCGCCAGACCGGCAGCGCCCTTCTGGAAACGATGCTTCAGCAAGCCCCCCCGGACTCCCGCGAGCCCCTGCTCAAGCAGGGCCGGGAGCAGCTTCAGCATTTCCGGCGCTCCGGCGTGCTGCGGGGCACCTATCGCGATCACGCCCCAACCGGGAGCATCAACACTTAGGAACACGGATCTTGTCCTGCTGACAGCAGCAGCGGCCAACTATGCTATGGTGCCGATCCATGGTCGGTTTTCTGAGTTTTCTGCTGCGACAGGCAGGCGGCGCAATGAAACGCCTGCAAACCCTCGACTGGCTGGCGCCGCTGGCGATACGCCTTTATTTGGCCCCGGTCTTCTGGGTGGCCGGCTGGAACAAATGGCACCCCGAACGGGGCTTTGATTTCACCGCCCGCTATTTCGACCGCCTTGGCTACCCGCTGCCCGATCTGATGGCTTTCCTGGCCACCGCGACCGAAATCGGCGGCGCCATCGCCCTGCTGCTGGGGCTGGCCACGCGGCTGGCGTGCATTCCGCTGATGTTTGTGATGGCGATTGCCATCACGACCGTTCACTGGAAAAACGGCTGGCAAATCACCGCCGATCCGCGCAGTCCGTTTCCGGGCGAGGATATCGACGCGGCGCGCGAGCGCCTGGGCGAAGCGCGGCGCATCCTGCGCGAACAGGGCGAGGCCCTGCACGGCGATTCCGGCTGGTTCACCGAGTTCGGCAGCATCGTGATTCTGAACAACGGCGTGGCGCTGGGGGTGACCTACTTCGTGATGCTGCTGGCCCTCTTCTACCTGGGCGGCGGCCGCTACTTAAGCCTCGACCACTACATCGCCCGGGCTTGGCGGCGCTAATACGCCGCCCCCTCGGTTCCTTGCCGTCCCGGCGCGTCCGCTGCGGCGCGTGCCGAGGCGGGCCATGCAACGATTGCCGCGCAGCGCGGCATCCGCGCCCCCTATATGCATCCAAAAGGCGGCGGGCGGGCATCGTTAAGATGAACAATCCAACCTAAAAAGGGAGATATCGCTATGGACCCTGCCAACTTAGCTCTGCTGATTCCGATCCTGGCGATCACGGTGCCCATACTGGCGCTTGGCGGGATTATCGGATTGATCACCTATTACCGGTTTCGCCGGCGGCGCGATGTGCAGGAAACGATCCGCATAGCGATCGAGAAGGGGCAGGAGCTGCCCACGGAATTCCTTGAGACCATCAGCACACCGGAAAAAGAAGCCAAGCCTAGGAAGGACCAGGATTTGCGCCGGGGCGTGGTTCTGATCGCGGTGGGCTTGGGAATAGCGTCTTTTGGCCTTCTTGTGGGAGAAGACGATGCCGTTGGGCCTTTAATGGGCATCGGATCGATTCCGTTTTTGATCGGAGCGGGGCTGACTGCCTTGTGGGTATTGCGAACGCGCCACGACCAGTAGCTCTGCGCAACGCATGCCATGCGGCGAAGCGACCAGCAATGCGTGCTCCAAGCGCAGGTGGGCGACCACGCGGCGTACGGCGAGCTGGTCGCGCGCCATCAGAGCCGGGTGCGGGGCTGGCTGCGCCATTTATGCGGCGATCACGCCGAAGCGGACGATCTGGCGCAGGAAGCCTTCGTTCGGGCTTGGACGCGGCTCGGCAGCCTCAAGGATGCGAAGCGGTTCTCCTCCTGGCTGATGAAGATCGCCTACAACGAATTCCTGCAAAGCCGGCGCTCTTCGGACCGCCGGAACCGGATAATGGAACGGTATGCGCTGGAGCGGAAAGCGCTCGAGAGCGCCGCAACGGAAGAGGCGCCGGCGCACGACTTGGAGTTGCGGCAGGCTCTTTCGCTTCTATCGGAGAAGGAACGCGCCGCAGTGGTATTGAATTATGCTTACGGCTACTCGCACGGCGAGGTCAGCGAACTGACCGGGATTCCGCTGGGAACAGTCAAGTCGCTGATCCATCGCGGCAGCCTGAAAGTAAGGGAGCGCTTCGATGCACGAGATTGAAAACAAACGAACGGGCGATCGCGATCTGGCGGCGCTGTTCGCGGCAGCCGACACGCCGCCGGAATCAGACCCGCGGTTCGTGGCGGGAGTGATCGGGCATATTCATCTTCGCCAGCGGATGCGATTATGGGTGCTGGGCGGCAGCGCCGCGCTCGCGTTGATATTCGCCTTGCCTGCATTGTGGGAATTATCGAGCGCCTTGACAGAGTGGGCGGCCGGTTGGAACAGCATGGATGGGAGCGCGCTGGCCAACTTCGGCAGCTGGCTGGACCAGGCCATCGCCCTGATCGCCGATTTTCTCAGCAAGGCCGTGCGCTCCGTCACTTTCCTGACGACAGCCATACTCGCCGCAACCATCCTTCCCCTCCTCCGCTGGCTCGCGGATTAACCCTCATATTGCACCTGCCTTCCTGATTTTGGCGCTCCTTCCCTCGCGGAGGCCGTGTGCTTCCCCCGCCCTTTCTCCGCCCCTTTCCCGCAGGAGACGCATGAACCCATCCATGGGGCTTGGCGGCGACATCCCTGTCGCCGACACTCCTGCGGGAAAGGGGCGGAGAAAGGGCTCACGCCGGCGTCGGCGCACAGAGCGAATCAAGCTTTATTTGCGGGAGCGGCGGGGGAGATAGAGGTCGGTGATGGTGCCCAGGTAGGCTTCGGCGGCCAGGCCGACGGATTCGGACAGCGTGGGGTGCGGGTGGATGGTGAGCGCAAGGTCTTCGGCCTCGGCGCCCATTTCGATAGCGTGGGCCACTTCGGAGATAAGGTCGCCGGCATTCACGCCCACAATGCCGCCACCGATAACGCGGCCGCCTTCGGCATCGAACAGCAGTTTGGTGATGCCTTCGGAGCGCTGCATGGAGATGGCCCGGCCGCTGGCGGCCCAAGGGAACACGCCCTTGCCGTAGTCCACGCCCTGCGCCTTGGCTTCGGCCTCAGTGAGGCCCGCCCAAGCGACTTCCGGATCGGTATAGGCCACGGACGGCACCACGCGGGCATCGAAGGCGACCTTCATGCCAGCCGCCGCCTCCGCCGCCACCTTGCCCTCGTGCGCGGCCTTGTGGGCCAGCATAGGGTGGCCGATGATATCGCCGATCGCGAAAATATGCGGCTGGCTGGTGCGAAGCTGCTTGTCCGCCGCGATGAAGCCGCGCTCATCCACATCCACGCCGGCCTTCCCGGCATCGATCCTGTCGCCATTGGGCACCCGGCCCACCGCCACCAGC
This sequence comes from Gammaproteobacteria bacterium, assembly GCA_026708965.1. Classification (GTDB taxonomy): domain Bacteria; phylum Pseudomonadota; class Gammaproteobacteria; order Steroidobacterales; family Foliamicaceae; genus Foliamicus. Next base: position 20,232 of record JAPOTY010000024.1, read on the forward strand.
ACGGCATCGAAGGTGTCCGGTTGCGGAACCTTGCGCGCCGGAAACGAAGGCGCCGCGCCCTCGAACTCGACCGCTATGCCCTTGGCCGAGGCTTTCGCGGACGCCACCATCACGCCGGTATGGATGGCTGCGTACTGCCTGCGGATGCGCCGCTCCAACGGCTTGAGCAAATCCGCATCGGGGCCCGGCATCAGCCGGTCGAGCGCTTCGACCACCGTGATCTCGCTGCCCAGCGCCGCATAGACCGTAGCCATTTCCAGGCCGATGATGCCTCCGCCGATCACCAGCAAGCGCTTGGGAATAGGGTCGAGCTTGAGCGCGCCGGTGGAATCCATGATGCGCGGATCGTCCGGCAAGCCGGGGAGCGCGCGGCTCTGAGAGCCAGCGGCGATGATGCACTGCTCAAATTCAAGAGCCTCGGCGCCCTCGCCGGTCTCCACGGCCAGCGCGTTCCCGCCTGAAAAACGCCCGGTGCCCTCCAGCACCCTCACCTTGCGCTTGGCGGCCATGCCCGACAGCCCGCCGGTCAAGCGGCCAACCACGCTCTCCACCCAGGCGCGCGAAGCCGCGGAATCCACCTTTGGCGGCGCGTATTCGATGCCTGCCTCAGCGAGCTGTTCCGCCTCCTCCATCACCCGCGCGATATGCAGCAGCGCCTTCGAGGGAATGCAGCCCACGTTCAGGCACACGCCGCCCAGCGCGGGATAGCGCTCCACCAGCGTCACGTCCATGCCGAGATCGGCAGCGCGGAAGGCCGCCGTGTAACCCCCGGGGCCTGAGCCCAGCACTGCAAGTTGCGTTTTCATTCTTCGCTCTCCGCTTCCTTATCGTCGGTGACAGGCGCCAGCAGTCGCCCGGGATCCGCCAGCAAGGCGCGCAGGCGGGTGGTGAAGCGCACCGCCGTGGCGCCGTCGATCACGCGGTGGTCGTAGGAAAGCGACAGCGGCGCCAGCAGCCTGGGTTGAAACCCGCCGTTCGCGTAAACCGGGGTCATGCGGGCCCGCGACACGCCGAGAATAGCCACTTCAGGCGCGTTGATCACAGGCGTGAACGCGGTGCCGCCAATTCCGCCTAGGCTGGAAATCGTGAACGAGCCGCCCTGCATCTCGTCCGGCGCCAGCTTGCCGTCGCGAGCCTTGCCGGAAAGCGCCTGCAACCCCCGCGCCAAGCCGTCGATGCCCAGCTTGTCGGCGTTGCGGATGACCGGCACCAGCAGGCCGCGCTCGGTATCGGCGGCAAAGCCCAAATGTACGAATTTCTTGAGCGCCAGCGAAGCGCCGCCCTCCGTCAGCGAGGCGTTCAGCGCCGGGAATTCCTTCAGGCACAGCACCGTGGCGCGGGCCACAAAAGCCAGCAGCGTAAGCCGCACGCCGTTGGCGGCGAGCCGCGCCTTCATGGCCTTGCGGCGCGCCTCCACCTCGGTGATATCGGCCTCGTCGTGCTGCGTGACATGCGGAATATTCACCCAGCTTGCCCACAGGCGCGGCCCGGAAATCTTCTGCACGCGGCCCAGCGGCACCACTTCGATTTCTCCGTGCGCGGAGAAATCCACCTCCGGCACCTGCGGCAAACCGCCCCCGGGCGCGCCGCGTTCTAGCGCCAGTTTCACCCAAGCCTTCACGTCGGCCTTGCGGATCCGACCCTTGTCGCCGGATCCCGCAACCGCCGCCAGATTCACGCCCAGCTCGCGGGCGAACTTGCGAACCGCCGGCGAGGCATGCGCCTTCGAGAAGCCCTCCTCGTCAATGGGCGGCAGCGCGCCGGGACCTGAGGGGAGCTTTTGGGCAGCCGACGGAGCGGGCGGCGCAGCAGCGGTTCGGGAAGGCGGCGCGGTTCGGGAAGGCGAAGCAGGCGCGGCATCGGCGGACGGCTGTCCGGCCATCGGAGCGACCGGTTCCCCGGCATCCGCCGCTGCGGCCTCGCCTTCCAGTTCCGCGATGATGTCGCCCTCGTTGACCCGGTCGCCCACATCCACCTTCAGGCTCACGATGCGCCCGCCGCCTGGCGACGGCACATCCATGGCGGCCTTGTCGGTCTCCAGCGTGATCAGCGGGTCGTTGGCCGCCACCTCGTCGCCGGCGGAAACGGCCACCTCCACCACTTCCACATCGGTGAACTCGCCTAAGCCGGGCACGCGAACTTGATTGAATTCAGGCATGGCTCAATTCGGTCTATTCCTTCTAACTTCTTGCTAAATCGCTCTTTTGCACTTATTTATAATCTAACTTCTTTTATTTTCGTCAATCATAAAGTCACCGGATCGGCTTTTTCAGAATCGATTTCCCATTTTTCCATCGCCTCGGATACCTTGCCCGGATCAATCCGTCCCTGCGCGGCGAGGGCCGAGAGCGCCGCAGCCGCAATATAGCGCGCGTCCACCTCGAAGTGGTTCCGCAGCGCCGAGCGCGCGTCGCTGCGGCCGAACCCGTCCGTGCCCAGCGTGATATAAGCGCCCGGCACCCATTGCCGGATCGAGTCGGGCAAAGCCGCCATATAGTCGCTGGCCGCCACGAAGGGGCCGGCTGCGTCGCCGAGTGCCTCGGCCAAGTATGTGCGGCGGGGAGGCTTGCCGGGATTCATGCGGTTGTAGCGCTCGCAGGCCAGCCCGTCGCGGCGCAGCTGGTTATAGCTGGTAACGGACCACACATCCGCCTCGACTCCGCACTCGCCGCGCAAAAGTTCGGCCGCGCCAACAGCCTCGTTCAGAATGGCGCCGGAGCCGAACAGCTGCACGCGCTCGCCGGACCCCGCGCCTTCCGCCGCGCGCGGCAGCCGGTAGATGCCCTTGAGAATGCCTTCGCGCATGTCCCTGCGCATCCGCGGCTGGCGATAGTTGTCGTTCATCGTGGTGATGTAGTAGAAAACGTTCTCCTGCTTCTCCATCATGCGCCGCAATCCGTCCTGAACGATCACGGCCAGCTCGTAGGCATAGGCAGGGTCGTAGCTCAGGCAGTTCGGCACCGTGGCCGCCGCCAGATGGCTGTGGCCGTCCTGGTGCTGAAGCCCCTCCCCCGCCAGCGTGGTGCGGCCCGCGGTGCCGCCAATCAGAAAGCCCCGCGCCTGCGAGTCGCCGCCGGCCCAGATGAAATCGCCGATCCGCTGAAAACCAAACATCGAATAGAAGATATAGAACGGGATCATCGGCAGGCCGTGGTTGGAATACGAGGTTCCCGCGGCCAGCCAGGAACAGAAGGAGCCGGCCTCGTTGATGCCCTCCTCCAGGATCTGCCCCTTCAGGTCTTCGCGGTAGGCCATCAGTTGCTCGAAATCCTGCGGCGTGTACAGCTGGCCCACCGAGGAATAGATGCCGAGCTGCTTGAACATGCCCTCCATGCCGAAGGTGCGGGCCTCGTCGGGGATGATGGGAACCACATGCTTGCCGATTTCCTTGTCGCGCACCAGCATCTGCAGCATCCGCACCAGCGCCATGGTGGTGGAGATGGAGCGGGCGCCGGAGCCGCCGGTAATGGACTTGAAGTTGCTCAGCGCCGGCGCCTTCAACCGCGCCGCATTGGTCAGCCGCCGCGGCATGAAACCGCCCAGCCGGCGGCGGCGCTCCTTGAGATAGCGGATTTCCTCGCTGTCCTCGTCCGGCATCCTAAACGGAATCCTGCTGCTTTTGAGCTGCTCGTCGGTGACCGGGATTTTGAACCGGTCGCGGAACTCGCGCAGCGCCGCGAGGTCGAGCTTCTTGGCCTGGTGGGCGGTCATCCGGCTCTCCCCGCCCTCGCCCATCCCGAAACCCTTCACGGTTTTGGCCAGGATCACCGTAGGCCGGCCCTTCTGCTTGGTCGCGCGTTCGTAGGCGGCGTACATCTTGACCCGGTCGTGGCCGCCCCGGTTCAGCAGCTCGATATCCTCAGTGGACATGTGCGACACGAGTTCCTTGAGCCCCTCGATCCCGCCGAAAAAATTCTCGCGCGTGTACTCGCCGCCCAACGCCTTGCAATTCTGGTACTCGCCGTCCACGCACTCTTCCATGCGGCGGCGCAAAAGGCCGTTGCGGTCGCGCGCCAGCAGCGGATCCCAGCGCGAACCCCAGATGGCCTTGATCACGTTCCAGCCCGCGCCTAGGAAAGCCGCCTCCAGCTCCTGGATGATCTTGCCGTTGCCGCGCACCGGCCCGTCCAGCCGCTGCAGATTGCAGTTGACCACGAAGATCAGGTTGTCCAGGCGCTCGCGCACCGGAACGGTGATGGCGCCCAGCGACTCGGGCTCGTCCATCTCGCCGTCGCCCAGCATGCACCAGACCCGGCGGTCGCCCATGTCGGCCAGCCCGCGATGCTCCAGATAGCGCATGAAGCGAGCCTGGAAGATCGCCATCATCGGCCCCAGGCCCATTGAAACCGTGGGGAATTGCCAAAAATCCGGCATCAGCCAGGGATGCGGATACGACGACAAGCCGCCGCCGCCCACTTCCTGGCGAAAGCGGGCAAGCTGTTTATTGGTCAACCGCCCCTCGAGGAAGGCGCGGGCGTAGATGCCCGGCGAGGAATGCCCTTGGAAGTACACCAGATCGCCGCGGTTCTCCTTGGTCGGCGCCCGCCAGAAATGGTTGAAGCCCACTTCGTAGAGCGTGGCGGCGGAGGCATAGGTGGCGATATGCCCGCCGTATTCGGAACTCTTGCGGTTGGCGTGAACCACCATCGCCATGGCGTTCCAGCGGATATAGTTTTCGATCCGCCGCTCCATCGCCGCATCGCCGGGATACTCGGACTGGTCGGCGCGGTCGATGGTGTTGAGGTAGGCGGTATTGGCGGCATAGGCCATATGCGCGCCGGAGCGGCGGGCCCGGTCGGTGATGCGGTTAAGCAGGAAAGCGGCCCGCTCCGGACCCTCGGCGCGAAGCACGGAATCAATGGATTCCAGCCACTCGCGCGTTTCCAGCGGATCGCTGTCGTGGAACCGTGTGGTGCGCGCTGCGGGATCGTCTGGCATACAATCTGGCCCGCGCCTTACCCGCAAGCGCGGCGGCGGCCTTTCGCCGCAGCCCGCGAATTGACGCAATCGACTGCGTCGCAAGCAACGAGACCGGAATTCCCCATGCAAGCGCCTTGGAACCTGAAAGATCGCTTCCGCAGCTTCATGCCCGTGGCCGTGGACGTGGAGACCGGCGGCCTCGAACCGGAAACACACGCGCTGCTGGAAATCTCGGCGGTTCTGCTCAGCGTATGCGACGATGGCCAGCTGGCGCCTTCGGAGCATGTGTGGCTCCATGTGCAGCCGTTCGAGGGCGCCGCGATCGATCCAGAAGCGCTGCGCATCAATGAAATAAAGCCCAACCATCCGCTGCGCCCGGCGGTGCCGGAGCGCGAGGCGCTGCGGCGCGTATTTCGAGTGGTGCGCAGAGAGCTCAAGGCCACCGGTTGCTCACGCGCCATACTGGTGGGCCATAACGCGCACTTCGACTTGGCGGTCCTAAACGCCGCAATCAAGCGCAGCGGCATCAAGCGCAACCCGTTCCATCGGTTCAGCGTGTTCGACACCTGCACGCTGGGCGGGGCGATGTTCGGCCAAACCGTGATGAGCCTGGCGGCCCAGGCCGCCGGCCTGAAATGGAACGAGGAGCGCGCTCATTCCGCTCTGTACGATGCCCAAATCTGCGCGCAACTGTTCTGCGAGGCCATCAACCGGATCCACGATCAGTCCAATCCCGCGCTTTCCCGAACGCGCGCTTAGTCCAGATCCTGGACCCGCTCGAGCAACTCGCCCGAGCGCGCCATCTGCGTGACGATATCGGCGCCGCCCACCAGCTCCCCGCGCACGTAAAGCTGCGGGAAAGTGGGCCAGTTCGAGAATTCCTTCAGCCCTTGGCGCAAATCCGGATCCTGGAGAATATCCACGTAGGCAAAGCGCTTGCCGCACTGCCTGAGCGCGGCCACGACCTGCGCGGAGAACCCGCACTGCGGAAAATCCGGCGATCCTTTCATGTACAGCAACAGCGGAAACTCCCCGATCTGCTTGCTGATGCGCTGCTCCAACTGCTTGTCTGGCATAACCGTGAATGACTTTGCGGAATAGGCCCGCAATTATAGGACACCTGCCCCCGCGGCACCGCCCACGGCACGGCGGCAGGCGCATGGCCGCAGCCTGCCGTTAATTTCCGGAAATAATGCGCCGCGAACGCTTGTGGCACAATCGGTGCTTTGGATTGGAATGCGAGGGGAAGTTATGAACCCATTGAATACCCTAACCGGCACGCTTGTCGGCGGCCTGGTGCTTTCACTGGTCATTATGGGGATTGCCGCGGGCACAGGCAGTTCAATGGCTGGCGCCAACTGGGTCAACTCAATGCTGATTTGGCTCCATGTGTTTGCCGGCATTACCTGGATCGGCCTGCTCTACTATTTCAATTTCGTGCAAGTGCAGGCTCTGGCGGATGCCGCATCGGACGACGACGGGCCGAGCGGCGCGGCCATTACCCGCTATGTGGCGCCGCGAGCGCTTTGGTGGTTCCGCTGGTCGGCGCTCGTCACATGGCTGGCCGGGGCCACCTTCCTGCTCCACAAGGGCGACTTCATCAACGCGTTCACCCTAGGCTTGGTTGCGGGCGGCGGCGACGCGATGTACGGCCTGACCATCGGAATCGGCGCCTGGCTGGGCAGCATCATGCTTTTCAATGTCTGGTTCGTGATCTGGCCCAATCAGAAACGGGTACTGGGCATCGTGGAAGCCAGCGCGGAGGAAATCAACAAGTCCCGGCGCACGGCGTTCGTGTTCTCCCGCACCAACACCCTGCTATCCATCCCCATGCTGGCCAGCATGATCGGCGCCGGGCACGGCACCATGTTCTAGGTTCCAGCCAAAGTTTCAGCGCGATTTCCGCAGCGGCAGCGCCTTCGACTGCCGCGGAGATGGCCATGGACATCGCAGGCTCAGGTGCCCTCGAATAAGGCAAGTTGCTCCACCTGCGCCGGCCGGGTTTTGGGAATCACGATATCGGCAAGCGTAAGTCCGCCTTCCAACAGATGACGCGCCTCGCTAATGGCTGACGCTGGTTCTATTGAGGCGCCTTCCTTGCCCGGAGTAATCAGCAGTGTTTCATCAAGCCCGATTCCCTCATCACGCAGTAGATCGGGCGAGTGAGTGCTGATCAATATCTGTCGATTGGATTTTCGCTGAACCCGGGCTAGCATCTGGGGCAGCGCACGAACGATTTCGGGATGCAAGGAAAGTTCCGGTTCTTCAAGAAGCAAGGGGCCGCCTTTTTCCATGATTGCCCACAAGAGTCCCATAAGCCGTAGCGTCCCGTCCGAGAATTGCTCTTCCGTTTGCCAAGCGCCTCGCGGCCGCCAGTGCTGGTACTTGCCGCGCAGATGTGGCTTGCCGCGGTGATCCCGTTGGAGATCAATCTCCTCCAGTTGGGGCAATGCGGCGCTGAGCGCCTAGCGTATGCGCTTTAGGCGCACGTCGCGCGTTCGTGTGTGTGTTTTTGTTATCTGCTCTAGGAAATTGCCGCCAAAAGGATCGTTAGTTCGCCCAATCGAACGATCGGGTTCGCGCACCAATTGCGGAACAATGTGAAGGTATTTGATTGACTTGAAGAAATCAGCCAGGGCGCGGAACCGCTTGTTGACGTTCACCTGCTCCAAATGAGTCTGTATGAGCCGTGTGCGGTCAGCCTCATCTTCTTGGTCAGGACGATCGACGATCAGATGGCTATTGTGGGTAACACGTTCCCTGCGTAGAAACGGTCGGCTACGATTGTCCTGCGAGAAGACGACTCCATAAGTCCATTGAGAATCTTCTTTTTCGTCGTGCAGCTCGACACGGACCTCGATGTCCGGTTTCCGGCGCGCTGCCAGACAACGAATAGAACCCACGCCGCCGCGCCGCCGCACAGCTTCTCGAAAACCGCCGCCTGTGGAGGCGAGGTCCCGCAAAAACCGCAGAGAATCAAGAAGGTTGGATTTCCCCGAGGCATTTGGGCCTATGAGAAAGACACGATCCGTAACCGAAACTTCCACATCAAGAAAGTTCTTCCAGTTGCGAAGGTGTAATTTGCGGATCTTCATGGTGGCATTCATTGTCTCACCTTATTCGCCATGACTGAATCGGCCCGGATTAGCCGGAGGCTGATTAGTTTGAGTCAAGCCGCCATGGCTGATACTGCCAGTTGCCGATAATACCCGTCATCCTTTTCCGTCGGCGGTCGGTTGCAGGATCAGGGAGCGATGCGCATGGAGAAATCGCAGGCCCGGACGTTCTTGGTGAGGTCGCCGCAGGAAATGCGGTCCACGCCGGTGGCGGCGACGGCGGCGATGCGGCTCCTGTCGATCCCGCCTGAAGCCTCAAGGATCACATCGCGGCCCTGCCGGTCGCGCTCCCGGACCGCCGCCGCCATCTGGTCCAAGGAGAAATTATCCAGCATCACCCAGCGGGCGCCGGCATCCAGCGCTTGGGCCAATTCATCCAGATTCCGCACTTCCACGGTAACCGGGAGGCTGGCTTCGGCGGATGAAGCCGCTCGAAGGGCCGCTCGAATCCCTCCGGCGGCGGCGATATGGTTTTCCTTGAGCAGCACGGCATCGTAAAGACCCATGCGGTGATTGCTCCCGCCGCCCACGCGGACCGCATACTTCTGGGCCAGCCGCAGGCCGGGGAGCGTTTTGCGGGTATCGAGCAATTGGGCGGAGGTTCCGCGAATGGCCGCCGCCATCTCGCGGGCCCGGGTAGCCACGCCCGACAGCAACTGCAGGAAATTCAGGGCCGACCGCTCGCCGCTCAGCAGTCCCCGCACCGGGCCGCGCAACTCGCATACGGCTTGATCCGCCGTTGCGGGCGCGCCCTCCTCGACCCGCCAGCGAACGACGACACGCTCATCAAGGGCGCGAAACACTTCCTCGAACCAGTCGCGCCCGCACAGCACGCATTCCTCGCGCGCCGTCACCGCCGCGCAGGCCTGCGCGGCTTCCGGGAGAAGCCGGGCCGAAACATCGCCGGCCCCGATATCCTCGCGCAACGCCCGCCGCGCGTCTTCGCGAACGGCGGCGAGCGGCAACTCAAGCGCGGAGCGGCTCTTGTTTCCCATTCCTTAGCTGCAAGCAGTCATGCGTCTCCCGGAAGAGGGGAGAGGGAAATGGCTTCATCCGCAGGTTAATCGAGCGCGCCGCCGAGGCGCTTGGCCAATGCCGCCACATCCGCCGGATCGGCCTGGCTCACTTCAGGGTAGTCGGTGAAACGCTCCGGAATCTTGATCGTGGCGTCGATGCCCATCTGCTCCGACTGCACCGGAACGCCCTGGGCCGATTTGGGCGCCGAGGGATCCAGCACGAATGCCTGGCCGGAGGGGTTCATGATGATGTCCGACACCGGCTGAACGCGGCTTGAGATGGCCCACTCCACCGAATCCATATCGTAGGGATTCACGTCCGGGCCCACCACAATCACAATTTTGGCGGTGCGCCCCCAACGCCCGGCAGCGCCCCAAACGGCGTGCAGCACGTACTTGCCGAATTCCGAGTGCGGCTTGGCGGCGCCGTCCACGCTCAGCTGCACGATATAGGTCATGTTGGGCGTCACCACCACATCTTTCACCTCGGGAATCTTGCGCGAAAGATCGCTCAGCACCTCGCCTTCCACCGGCACCAGCGCCAAGTAGTTATGATCGAACGGCGGCACCATCTCCATGGTGGAATGCCAGATCGGATTCCTGCGGTGGGTGATGCGGTTGACCTGCATGAGCGGAAACACCTGCACCTTGTCGTAGTAGCCCAGCGGGTTGGAGTGCCAGCCGATCTGCTCCTGCTGGCCGGGAAGGAACTCGCCTTCGAGCACGTACTCGGCGGTGGCGGGAACCTCCAGATCCACCGTGTCGCATTTCACCAGCTCAAGCGGCGCCCCGCGCAATCCGCCGGCAAGCTCGTACTCGTCCTGGCCGTAGGGCAGCCCGGTGGCCGACGCCAGATGCAGCGCCGGATCGCAATTGCAGGCAATCGCTATTTCAAGCTTCTTACCGGCGGCAACCGCCTTGGCCAGGTGCAGGCCGCCGTGGTTCATCGGCGGGTTCCAGTACACGAACACCGCCAGACAGCGGTCCTGGTTGTGCTGCGAATATTCGCCGCCCGCCGGATGCCGGGCGTTCCAGAGCTGCGTGTGGCGGTACCAGCCCACGTTGCGGGCGCCGGTTTCGGGATCCTTGGTAATGGCGATGCCATTGGTGATATAGGCCGGCCCCTCCTTGCCGAACCAAACATGCGGAATTTGCTGGCCCAGCGACACCTCGTCCTCAGGGATCACCACCTCCTTGCACGGCGCCTCGGCGGCATCCACCATGACCGGCTTGTGCCATTGGGCCGGGTTGGCAAGAATGCGGGCGAGCTTGCGTTTGGCCTCGAGAGGATCCTCCTCGTCGATACACAGGCTGGTGCGTTCGCGGGTTCCGTAGGGATTAAACGCCACCGGCACGCCCGGCGTGTTGTAGCCGGTCAGGTTTTCGAGGATCAGCGCCCGGTTGGGGCCGGAGTGCAGCAGCGCCATCAGCGGCTGCAGATCGGAGCTGTCCAGGGCCACGCTCAGGGGTTCGCTGATGCGGCGCAGATCGTCCCGCTCCTCGAGCAGCTTCAAGTAGGCGCGAAAATCTTCAAAGGCCATCAGTTCCTCTCTTGGGCACTTGCGTAAAAGCGCAGCCTAATGCAATTTAGCGTTTCTTTCCACGGGCGCCGACAAGGAGCATCCTGCTGAATAACTCATGCGCAATGCTGATCCAACCTGGCGCGCTATAAGATCCGCCAGCAGGCAAGAACCATGAGCGAGCTTTCCGTCAGCCCGCAGGACAATCCGTTCCGCCACGCGGGCTTTAGGCGGCTGTTCGCGGCCCAAGCCGTTGCGCTGGCGGGAACCGGCCTGAGCACGGTGGGCCTGCAACTGCTGGCCTACCGTCTGACAGGCGGCCAAGCGGCGCCAGTGCTGGCTACGGCCCTGTCGATCAAGATGATCGCCTATGTCTTCCTGGCGCCGATCTGCGGCGGACTGGCGCATCGAACCTCGCGCAAGTCCATTTTGGTGGCCAGCGACGCGCTGCGGGCGGGCCTGGTCCTGCTGCTGCCCTTGGTGGCCGCGGAATGGCAGATCTACCTGCTGATCTTCGGAATCCAGGCGCTGGCGGCGGCGTCCAAGCCGGCGCTCCAGGCAATCATTCCCACCGTGCTGCCGGACCAGGCCACCTACATGCGGGCGCTTTCCTGGACCCGCTTGGCCTACGACCTGGAGACCGCGGGCAGCATGATGCTGGCTATTGCGCTGATGGCCGCCGGCAGCGGATTCGAGCTGTTGTTCGAACTGAATTCCGGCGCCTTCCTGCTTTCGGCCTTGCTCATCATCTTCACCCGCCTGCCGAAAGCCGCCCCGGCCGAGCGCACAGGCCGGATCCTCGACGACATCACCTTCGGCCTGCGTTCGTACATGGCCACGCCCAGGCTGCGGGCGCTGCTGGCGCTCTATTCCGGCGCCGCCATGGTGAGTGGCGCGGTGCTGGTGAACAATGTCGATTACGTTCGCACCGTGCTCGGCGGAGCGGACTATCTGGTGGCCGTAACCATGCTGGCCTACGGCGCCGGATCGATGGCCGCCGCCCTCGCCACGCCGTTGATCTTGCGCCGCATCAGCAGCCGCCAGCTGGTGTCGCGCGGCGCGCTGCTGGCCGGTTTCGCCGCCCTGTGCCTGATTTTCTCGCCCGGTCTGTTCCCGGCGCTGGTTATATGGATGGCGATGGGCGCTGGCGGCGCCTGGGTTTATACGCCCTCGGGAGGGATCATCAACCGCTCCTCCAGCCCGGCCGACCTGCCAGCCTATTTCTCGGCGCATTTCTCCCTTTCCCATTTAGCATGGCTGGCGAGTTATCCGTTGGCGGGATGGCTGGGAACGATGCTGGGGCTGCCCGCGACCGGCTTGATTCTCGGGCTGGTCTGCATCGCGCTGGCGCTGGCGGGCGCACGGCTATGGCCGCGCCAGGAGCAAGACGAAATCGCCCACGAGCATGAGGCGGTGGAACACACCCACAAGCACTCCCACGACCGCCATCATCAGCATGCCCACCAGGGCGGCGAGGCCGAGGAGCCGCACAGCCACCCGCACCGCCACCCGCCGGTGCGGCATTCGCACGACTACGTGATCGACCTGCACCATACCCGCTGGCCCGCCGGCTGAGGAAAACCAGCGGCGCAAAAAATTAGGCGAACGCGTCTCATTTCCGATCTTTCGGTCCGGCTTCCTTATGCTATCGTGGCAGCGTTCGCTATGAGCACAGACAAATGAGCAAGGAAACATGGATCAGCGTCGGCAAGGTTTCGGCAGCGATCGCGGCGATCGCTTTGTTGCTCGGAGCCGATTTCCAAGGGTATGCCCAGCAGCGAAGCGACATGGCGGATGTCCGGGCCGAAATGCGCGGCGGCTTCACAATGATTAGCGGGCGGCTTGACGATATTGGCCGCGATGTAGCGAATTTGCGAGAACGGGTGGCAAGAATCGAAGGGCATCTCGCGCTGCCTGCGGACATGGACGTTCAGGCGAACGCACAGCAGGAATTCCTGCAGGAAGGCTAAAGCACACGCTGCGGGGCTTGCCTTTCCGGCTCGCTAAGGCAACGCACGAAGCGGCGCGCCCGGTTCATCGCGAGCCGGCCGGATTACTCGAAGCCTTTAAGCCGCTTGATGGCCTGGCAATAGCCGGCTTCAAGCTCCGCCACCAGTTCGGATGTGGACTGCACTCGCTCGACCGAACCCACGCCCTGGCCCGCCGACCAGATATCGCGCCAAACCCGCGAGGGCCTATCGTCGGGACCGAACTGGATTGGCGGGCTGGGGCGGTCCAGATCCGCGCGGTCAATGCCCGCGCGCTCCAAGCTGGGCTTGAGGAAATTCGCAGGCACGCCGGTGAAATACGGCGAGAGCGCCAAGTCGTCCACGCTGCTTTCCACCAGCATCTGCCGGTAGCTGTCCGAGGCGAGACTCTCGCGCACGGCAATGAAACGGGTGCCGATATAGGCGAAATCCGCCCCCATAGCGATTGCCGCCGCCACGTCCGCTCCCGAGGAAATGCCTCCGGCCAGCGCAATGGGGCCGTCAAAGAACTTGCGCACCTCAGCGAGAAACGCGAATGGCGTGATCGTGCCGGTATGCCCGCCCGCGCCGGCCGCCACCAGCACCAGCCCATCGACCCCGGCATCGACCGCCTTGCGCGCATAGAACAAGCTATTGACATCGCAGAACAGCAGTCCGCCATAGGCATGCACCTCGTCGCGGACCCGCCTGGGCGTGCCCAGCGATGTGATGACCACCGGCGCGCGGTATCGCACGGCGAGCTTGAGATCGTCGGCCAGCCGCTTGTTGCTGCGATGCACGATCAGATTGACCGCCCAGGGCGCAATCTTCCCGGGGCGGCGCTCCTCATCGCTAGCCAGCGTCGATGAAATCCGCTCAAGCCATTCCTCCAGCGTTTCCAGAGGCCGGGCGTTCAGCGAGGGAAAGGCGCCGACCACCCCCTCCCGGCAGGCCGCGATCACCAGATCCGGCCCGGAAACCAGAAACATGGGCGCAGCGAAAACCGGCAGGCGCAGCCGCGCCTTGATTGGCGCCACAGGCACGGCTATGCCCTGACCCCGCAAATAAAGCCTTTCCGCGCCCCCCTCTTCCGGGAGTATCGGAGGCAGGATGCCGGAGCAAGCCCCATGGAAGGGTTGATGCGTCTCCCGGAAGAGGGGGGCGCGGAAAGGCGAAGGGCAGGCAAAATCCTGCGGTGCCTCCGCGCCCCTTGGCGCAATATCCGGGCTAGCCGGAATCGCCGCTGGACAGCGGCGGCAATTGACCCAGATGCGCGCCGCTGTCGGCGATCAGAGTCTCGCCGGTCACCAGCGGAGCGCCTTCAAGGAACCAGACAATCACCTCGGCCACATGCCGCGGCTCGGCAACCTGCTTAAGCGGGAGGATGGAACCGGCCATATCCAGCATGCCTTCGTAGGCCGCATCGCCCATGCCGCCCTTCAGCCAGCGGGTCTGTATCATGCCGGGGGCCACGCTATTGATGCGGATTTCCGGGCCCAGCACATGGGCCAGGGATTTGGTCATCAGGTTCAGCGCGGCCTTGGAGGCGGCATAGGGAATCGACGACGCGATGCCGGTCACGCCGCCGATGGAGGAATTATTGACCACGGCGCCGCTGCCCAAAGCCCGCATATGCGGCTCCACGGCGCGGATCATCTGGTAGGCGCCGACCACGTTGACCGCGTAGATATCGAGAAAGTCCCTCTTGTCGATGCCGTGAAGATTGGCGAACGGATTGAACTTGGTCCGCCCGGCGTTATTGACGAGGTAGTCGATCCGCCCCCAGGCATCCATAGCGGCCGCCGCCAGCGCCTGGCAATCGGCATCCTCGGACACATCGCCGCGCACCATCCTTGTTTCGGCGCCTGAGGCCTCGCAGCGGTCAGCGGTTTGGCGCGCCTCCTTCCCGCTGCGCGTGTAGTTCACCACAACATTGCAACCGCGGGCCGCCAATAACTCGGCGGTTGCCGCGCCGACGCCTGTGGCCGATCCCGTTACGATGGCCGTTTTTCGCTCGTTCATCACACGCGATTTTAGCCGCTGCGCCAAGATTGCGTTAAAGTTGCAGCGGATCCACCAATCTTAGGGAACCTCGTTATGGCCGCACTTGGCGGAAGAGAAATGCCGGCGTGGGTAACACGCCCGATATCCGATATGCCCGTGCTCGGCCCGGCAGAGTCGCTGAGCGGGATACAGAAGGAATTGCAGGCGCTGCTGGATCGCTACGCAAGCGCCGTCGAATCGGCGCAGCTGGCCGAAGTCGAAGCCTGCATGCGCACCGACGAGGCGTTCCTGAGCGTCGAATCCAGCTTCCCGAATTACGGCTGGGCGGACTACAACAACAATCACTTGAGCCTTGAGCTGGGCATGCTCAAGGATATGGAATACAAGGCGCAGCTGGTGCATGCCTTTGGCAATGACGGCCTTTCCTACGGCGTTTTCGTTTTCCGCGCCTCCGCCGTGAGGGATGGGCAAAGGCGCGCCAAGGAAGGCATGGGCACCCTGGTGGCCGAGAAAATCGAGGGCGACTGGCGCATCCGCCACTGGACCACCTGCGCGCGGCGACCGCCCACCTCCTAGGGGGCCGCAACACCGAATAGACGGCTAGCCCTTCGCGGCTTCCTTGCCGCCGGGCCAGCGGCGCACGAGGTCCGTATCGAGGCCGAACAGATCCAGCAGCCTGCCCACAGTATGGTTGACGATATCATCCACGCTGGCCGGTTTAGCATAGAACCCCGGAACCGGCGGGGCGATCATCGCGCCCATCAGCGATGCTTCATGCATCAAACGCAGATGGCCGGAATGCAGCGGCGTTTCGCGCGGCGCCAGCACCAGCCGGCGGCCCTCCTTCAGCGTGACATCCGCCGCGCGCGCAAGCAGATTGGCCGCATAGGAATTCACGATGGCGCCCAGAGTCTTCATCGAGCAAGGCGCCACAATCATTCCGGCAGCGCGAAACGAGCCGCTGGCAATGGTGGCCGCCACATCGCTGTCGGAATGCACCACATCGGCCAGCGCCTTCACGTCCCGAACTTTCCAGGGCGTCTCCAGCGCGATATTGACCTTGCCTCCATTGCTGATAACGAGGTGGGTCTCCACCCCGTCGGCCTGCCGCAGAGCTTCGAGCAGCCGGATGCCGTAAATCACGCCGCTGGCGCCGGAAATTCCAATAATGAGCCGCATGCGATCCCTTAGCCTAGTGCCGGAAGCCGGACTCTAACATGCGGTCTCTAGCCGTCTTCCTGCGAAGAAGAGCGAAGGAACTCGCGCACTCGTTCCATATAGGGCGTGCGGTCCTTGCCGTGGAAAATGGCGCCCGCCATGCGCACGGGATCGCCGAAGAAATAGGTTTCGTATTGCACTTGGCGCGCCGCGAACGCCGAAAGAGCGGTGTCCCAGGCCAGGCGGTAGAGCGGAATGCGCTCCTTCGCTTCAAGCCGCGCCGCCTGGTAGTAGCGGTTCACTTCGTCGCTCAAGGGGCCTTCCAGATCCGCCCGCGTGGGCATGGCGACCAGGCCGCTGGCGCCAAGCAGGCGCACGATCTCGATCATGCGCGGGTAAAGGCGGGGATACAGGTTGCGGGCCGCATCCAGCGGATCGAAAGCCGGCGTCATCATGCCGTGCCCGTTCAGCGCAGCGTCGGCCTCGGCCGCCCGGCGAAAGGCCCTCATGGTTTCAAGGTTGACCCAGATCTCGGCCACCTTTTCCTGCACATGCTGAAAAATCTCGATGCCCACGGCATCGATCATCAGCGACACCAGCCCCAGCAGGTATTCGGTCTTGGCAATATTCTTGCAGATCACCTGATGCGACATATGGACCACCGCCGAAGTGGCGGCGTAGGCCTCGTTGCAGGCTTTCACGTCGCGGTACAGGAACACGTTCTCCCAAGGCACCAGCACATCGTCGAACACCACCAGCGCGTCCATTTCCTCGAACCGGGAACCCAAGGGGTGGTCGAAGCGGTTGCGGCCGTAATCCACCGACTCGCGGCAGATGAACTTGAGTCCGGGCGTGGCGTTGGGCAGGCAGAACGCGAATGAGTAGGGCGCATCCTTTTCCGGGTTCTTGAGCAGCGTGGAAGGGAACACCATGATCGAATCGGAAATCGGCAGCGTGGCCAGCATCCGGGCGCCCTTGATAATGAGGCCGGCGTCGGTTTCCTTCTTCACGCGGGCGGCCAGGAACGGGTCGGCCTGCTTCGCGGCGCTCACGGCGCGGTTGATCTGCGGATTAATCAGGGTATGGGTGAGCGCCAAGTCGCTCTCGCGCATTTCGCGGTGGTAGGCCCGGGCATTGGCGCCGCCGCCCGAGTGCGCGGAATCCAGCCAGTCGGCGCCGGCGGCGTAGGCGCTCATGGCGCGGTTCAGGTAGCTGGGATCGCGCCCCGCCATGCCGAAGCTGAAATCCGCCAGGCGGTGCATGGAATCGCCCACCCGCGCCAGATCCTCGCGGGTGCGCGGAATCATGAAGCTCATGCCCACGGGATCGCCCGTGTCCGGCGAGGGGAACAGCAACCGCTCCGGTTCGCTGTGCTGGAAATCGTAGCGTGCCGCCAAGCTGCGAACCCCGCCGGCGATGCCGTCTTCGGCGGTGATATCTTCGACTTTTCGTCCCCGATGCCATAATTCCATCGGAGACTCCTTCAGTGCCTGTATGAGTTCGGCGCCCGTTCGCGCTGCCATATTCAAATCCTCCTACGCAATCATTGCGGCTTGGTTTTTTCCATCCGCGAATGGAATTCCGCCAACAGTCGGTAGAGCCGCTCCAGCCGCTCGCGCCCAAAGTCCGATTCGATTCGCGCATAGGCGGCTTCCGAATCGGGCGCGGCCGCTTCGAAGCGTTGCCGCCCGGAATCGGTCAGCGACACGATTTGCCTGCGCTGATCGCTCCCGTCAACGGACCGCCGCACCATACCTTCGTTTTCAAGGTGCCGGAGGATTCGAGTCAGGCTCGGCGCCAGCAACAGGCTTCGCGAAGCCAGTTGCCTGGCATCCATCGGTTCCGAGTCGGCCAGCGCGCGGATCACTCGCCATTGTTGTTCGGTAAAGCCCCACGCTTTCAGCAACGGGCGGAATCGCGCCATCGCGGCCTCGCGGGCCTTCAGGAGTTCCATGGGCAGGGAATGCCGAAAGTCCCGAAGCCCGGGCGCAGGCGCCATGCGGGCTTTTGCCATCACAGCTCCTCTGCGGCGACCGGGTTGGTCAGGATTCCGATGCCGGGCACTTCAACGTCCACCATATCGCCGCTCGTCAGATATTGAGGAGGATCGAGTCGGGCGCCCGCTCCATTAGGGGTTCCGGTGGCGATGATATCGCCCGGCTTCAACCTGAAGAATATCGACAAATAGCTGATTAGATAGCGAAAAGAAAACCGGAGATTGGCAGTGACATCGTTTTGGCGCTCCTCTCCGTTAACGCGCGTCATAACGCGAAGGTTGCCGAACGGATTCAATTGGTCCGCAGTCACCAGCCACGGTCCTAAGGCGCCTGATTTTTCAAAGTTCTTGCCTTGCGTGACATTGAACTTGGCGTGCCTGAGAAAATCGCGCAAGCAGCCTTCATTCATGATGGTGAGGCCCGCAACATGCTCAGGCGCGGCCGCTTCCGGGATCCGGCGCCCTTCCTTGCCGATCACCATCACGATTTCGCCCTCGTAATCGAGCTGGTCCGATTCCGGCGGGTCGAGCAGCGGAACTTCGTGGCCAACGAGCGATCCGCGGGTTCGCATGAAGACGCTGGGGTACCGGGCGGGCGATGCATCCTGGTACTCGGCATGCCTGTTGGCGTAATTGATGCCGATGCAGATAATCTTTTCGGGATTCGGAATGGTCGGCAGGAATTCAATTTCATCGAGCGAGTAGTCGATCGGGGCGGTCGAGGCATGCTTGGACAGCAATTCAAGCTTGCCGCCGCCAATCGCTTCGCGCAAATGGGCCAAGTCAGGAAATTTCCGGCCGAGATCGATCACGCCGCTGCCAACGACCGCGCCAAAGGATGCCTTGCCGGAATGCGTGAAACTCAGAAAACGCACGACCGTATTTATTGGCCGCGCCGTTCATGCGAAAAAGACGGGGCGGACTCTCTCCTGAATGCTCTCGTTGTTTCCAGCGTTACGTCGCTCACGATCCACCCCCGGATGGTTTGACATCATGGCGGAAGGCAGTATGCTTAACATGTTAAGCATTGTCAATGGCTATCCGGATCCCCGCCAATCGTGCCCCACCAGATCATCGAGTACTCGTCCAATTTGGAGGACAGGATCAATATCAAGCGACTGGTGGATATCCTGCATGCCGCCGCTATCGGACTCGAGGCGCTTCCGCAGGCGGGCATGCGCACAAGAGCGGTTCGACGCGACCTATGCAAAATCGCGGACGGCCATGCCGAGAACACCTTCGTCCATGTAACGCTTCGCCTCGCCGCCGGACGATCGCGCGAAGCGAAGACGGCAGTCGGCGAGCAGCTGTTTGCAGCGCTCAAAAAGCATATCGGGCCGTCCGGCGATTCCTTTCCCGTTGCTTTGTCGCTGGAAATACAGGAAATCGATCCAATCGCGCGCTGGAAGGACGGCAACATCCGGGACCACCTCAAGCGTCGCGCCGCCGCCGCGCGCGGGCAACGATAAGAAGGATCGTCCAGTGCCAAGGATCGACGAGAGGCTGCAGGCGGTGACCGGGCTGGCGGCTCGGTTTCAATCGGCGGTCTTGCCGCACTTTATCAATGGCCGGCCAGCGCCTGGCGTATCGGGCGCCACCTTCGAGAGCTTGTCTCCGATCGATAACTCGCCCATCGGCTCTGTTGACGCGGGAAGCGCCGCGGATATCGACCTCGCATGCCAGGCGGCCGCGAATGCGTTCGATGAATGGAAGGCGATGGCCGGCGGAGAGCGCCGCCGAATCCTGCGCAAGATAGCCGACGCGATCGAGGCGAATGCGAAGGAAATCGCATTGATTGAAAGCTGGGATTGCGGGCAACCCCTCAAGTTCATGTCCAAGGCCGCCATTCGGGGCGCGGAGAATTTCCGTTTTTTCGCCGACAGGGCGCCGAGCGCCAGGGACGGGCTGTCGCTCCCGGCCGAGCAGCACGTTAATTTCACGCAGCGCCAGCCCATCGGCCCGATTGCTGTGATCACGCCTTGGAACACCCCGTTCATGTTGTCAACATGGAAAATCGCTCCGGCCCTGGCCGCCGGCTGCACGGTGGTTCACAAGCCGGCCGAATGGTCGCCTTACACGGCCATGCTGCTTGCGGAAATCGCGCATGACGCGGGGTTGCCGCCCGGGGTGCTCAACTGCGTTCAGGGATTGGGCGGGCAGGCCGGCAGGATGCTCACTGAGCATCCCGCCATCAAGGCTGTCGCGTTCATTGGCGAATCACTCACAGGCCGCCGCATCATCAAACAGGGCGCCGATACCCTCAAGCGCGTGCATCTCGAATTGGGCGGGAAAAACCCGGTCATCGTCTTCGCCGACGCGGACCTCGAACGGGCGCTGGATGCCGTCGTTTTTATGATTTTCAGCCTGAATGGCGAACGCTGCACTTCATCCAGCCGCCTTTTGATTGAAAAATCGATCGAGCGCCGTTTCATCGACAGGCTGATCGAGCGGGTGAGCAGGCTAAAGGTGGGCAATCCCCTGGATCCCGATACCGAGATCGGCCCGCTGATCCATCCCGAGCATCACGAGAAGGTTTGCGGTTTTTTCAAATACGCGATTGAAGACGGCGCCGATATTGTTGCGGGAGGGTCGCCCATCGAAGGCCCCGGAAACTACGTTCAACCAACGGTCATTGCAGGCGCATCCAACCGCATGCGTATTGCCCGGCAGGAGATCTTCGGCCCCGTATTGACCGTGATCCCCTTTGCAGGCGAAGACGAAGCGTTGCGGATCGCCAATGAAACCGAATACGGCCTGGCGGGGTACATCTGGTCGAGCGATGCGGGCCGGGCCCATCGCATGGCCCAGGGGCTTGATGTCGGCATGGTGTGGGTGAATTCGGAGAACAACCGCCATCTTCCGTCCCCTTTCGGCGGCATGAAGGCCAGCGGCATCGGCCGGGACGGCGGGGACTACAGCTTCGAGTTCTATATGGAAACGAAGAATATATGCGTGGCCTTCGACAGGCATCGAATTCCCCGGATGGGCGCGGGCTCGTGAGCCTGTATCAACTGCAAAAATTCCTCTACGCGCTTAATCGAGACGAAGCGTCAAAGCGAAGATGCCGCGATAATATCCATGAGCTTTTGAATGATTTCGACTTAAGCGATGAGGAGCGGACCGCACTCATCGAGGGCGATATCGGCTTGCTCTACGTTCTGGGCGTGAATGGACAGATCCTGATGCATTTTGCGGCCTTCCTCGGAATCGAGTGGTTCGATTACCTGGAGCTCATGCGGCAAGGCATTCGCAAGCACGGCCCCGTGCGCGCCGGCGTGTACGCGATGACCGGCGGCGGCGAGCGCTTCACTGCGGAGGAGAGGGCGCGATGAGCCTCGTTTACGTGGGCGTCTTAAGCCATGCGCCGGGCATTACCGGGCGGGCCGATCTGGTCAAAAACGTAGCGGTTAGAAACGAGTTCTACGAGAAACTGGACCAGCAGCGCCAAGAGATCGAAACAGCGAAGCCCGATGCCCTGGTTGTGGTCGCCGCGGAGCACTTCGCGAATTTCTTCATGAGCAATATGCCTGCTTTCTGCATCGGAATCGGCGCGCAGCACACTGGCCCTATAGAAGATCCGCAGTGGCTCAAAATCCCGGCCACGACGGTGCCGGGCCATGCTGATCTCGGCCGCCGGCTCTGCACCGAGATCATGCAGTCGGTTGATCTCGCTTATGCGGAGGAATGGAAGCTGGACCACGGCATCATGGTTCCGCTGCATTTCCTCACCCCCCGCTACGACCTGCCCGTGATCCCCGTGAACATTAATTGCCAAGGCCCTCCGCTCACGCCGCTGCATCGGGCGTGGGCATTCGGCCAAGCCTTGAAGCGCGCCTGCGCCGCGGTCCCGGAACGAGTGGCGGTTGTGGGAACCGGAGGGATTTCCCATTGGCCGGCAACGCCGGATTCCGGAAAAATAAACGCCAAGTGGGATCTTGAGTTTCTCCACCGCCTTGGCCGCGCCGATAAAAAAGCGCTGCTGTCCTACACCGATGAAGCGACTTACCGCGAGGGCGGCCAGGGCGCTTTCGAGATCCGGACCTATATCGCCGCCGCCGCCGCCGCAGGCGGGCCGCTGCGCCTGCAGTTCTACACCGAAAAGCTGCCGATTTTCGCCGTGGGCTGCACGGTCGGCCGATTTGACATCAGGTGAATGAGGCGCGTCCATGCCTTAAGCTCGCAGATGAAGCCTTTTCCCGCCCTCTTCTTCCGGGAATTCCAGCGACTATGCGCAACGCTGCTATTGTGTCATCCGCTCATTTGGCCAAGAATGCATGGAGACAGTTCTCTCTATGGCGATGAATACGCACGAACGGGAGCTTGAGGAGGCGCTTGTCGCCAAGCTCCGGCGCCTCAACTACGAATACCGCCCCGATATCCGCGACCGGGCGGCGCTCGAAGCGAATTTCAGGGAGAAATTCGAGGCGCTGAACCGGGTCCAGCTCAGCGACGGCGAGTTCCGGCGGCTTCTCGACAATATCGTCACGCCCGACGCGTACGAAGCCGCGCGCTCGCTCCGCAACCGGGAAGCGTTCCTCCGCGACGACGGCACGCCGCTCAACTACACGCTGGTCAATATCAACGACTGGTGCAAGAACACCTTCGAGGTGGTCAACCAGCTCCGCATCAATACCGACTACAGCCATCACCGCTACGACGTGATCGTCCTGATCAACGGCATTCCGGCGGCGCAGATCGAGTTGAAGTCGCTCGGGATCAGCCCCCGGCGGGCCATGGAGCAGATCGTCGATTACAAGAACGATCCCGGCAACGGCTACGCCCGCACGCTGCTCTGCTTCGTCCAGCTCTTCATCGTCAGCAACCGCGCGGACACCTGGTACTTCGCCAACAACAACGCGCCGCACTTCGCCTTCGACGCGGACGAGCGGTTCCTTCCGGTCTATCAGTTCGCCGACGAGGACAATGCCAAAATCACCCATCTCGACGATTTCGCCGAGCGTTTCCTCGCCAAATGCGCGCTCGGCGAGACGATCAGCAAGCACATGGTGCTGATCGCGACCGAACGGAAGCTGATGATGATGCGCCCGTACCAGATCTACGCGGTGAAGGCCATCGTCGATTGCATCGAGCAGAACCGCGGCAACGGCTATATCTGGCACACCACCGGCTCGGGCAAGACGCTCACCTCCTTCAAGGCCGCGACGCTGCTCAAGGCCAACGGCAGCATCCGCAAGTGCCTGTTCGTGGTTGACCGCAAGGATCTCGACCGGCAGACCCGCGAGGAGTTCAACCGTTTCCAGGAGAACTGCGTGGAGGAAAACACCAGCACCGCCGCGCTGGTCCGCCGCCTCCTTTCCGACGACTATGCGGACAAGGTGATCGTCACCACCATCCAGAAGCTCGGGCTGGCGCTCGGCGAGAGCGGCAAGCGCAACAAGCGGAGCGCCGCGCGGGGCCGGCCAACGTTCAAGCGGCGGCTTGAGCATCTCCGCGGCCAGCGGATGGTGTTCATCTTCGACGAATGCCACCGCTCGCAGTTCGGCGAGAACCACAAGGCCATCAAGGCGTTCTTCCCGAACTCCCAGCTATTCGGCTTCACCGGCACGCCGATCTTCGAGGACAACGCGGCCGCGAGGAAGATCGAGGGGGATGCCGCCACCCTGCGGACCACGGAGGACCTGTTCCAGAAGCAACTCCACGCCTATACCATCACCCACGCCATCGAGGACCGCAACGTCCTGCGCTTCCATGTCGATTACTACAAGCCCAAGGACGCCCCGGCCCCCAAGCCGGGGCAGACGCTCGCCAAGCAGGCGGTCGCCCAGGCCATTCTCGGCAAGCACGATGCCGCCACCGGCGGCCGGCGCTTCAACGCGCTGCTGGCCACCGCCTCGATCAACGACGCCATCGAGTACTTCGAGGTGTTCAAGGCGCTGCAAGCCGAGCGTAGCGCCGCCAACCCCGGCTTCGTCCCTCTCAAAATCGCCGCCGTGTTCTCGCCGCCCGCGGAGGGCAACAAGGACATCCAGCAGATCCAGGAGGACCTGCCGCAGGAGCAGGCGGACAACCGGCACGACCCCGAGGGCAAGAAGGCCGCGCTCGCGGCCATCATCCGCGACTACAACGAGCGCTACGGCGCCAACCACGACCTCAGCAACTTCGACCTCTACTACCAAGACATCCAGCAGCGCATAAAAAGCCAGCAGTTCCCCAACCGCGATTTGCCTCTAAAGGGCGCGGAGAAGATCGATATCGCCATCGTGGTCGATATGCTTCTCACCGGGTTCGACGCCAAGTATCTGAACACGCTCTACGTTGATAAGAACCTCAAGCACCACGGCCTGATCCAGGCCTTCTCGCGCACCAACCGCGTGCTCAACGCCGCCAAGCCCTACGGCCAGATCCTCGATTTCCGCCAGCAGCAGGAAAGCGTGGATGCCGCCATCGCGCTGTTCTCCGGCGCCCAAGCCGACCGCGCCCGCGAAATATGGCTGGTCGATAAAGCTCCCGTGGTGATCGAGCGCTTCGGGAAGGCCGTCGCCGAACTCGACGGGTTGATGCGCTCGCAAGGGCTGGAGGCGAAGCCCGACCAGGTGGGCAACCTGAGGGGCGACGATGCCCGCGTCCAGTTCATCAAGCGGTTCAAGGAGGTGCAGCGCCTCCAGACCCAGCTCGACCAGTACACCGACCTCGCCGACGAGCAGCGGGAGCAAATCGAGCGGGTTCTTCCGAAGGACGACCTCCGGGCCTTCCGCGGCGCCTACCTCGAAACCGCCCGGCGCCTGAAGGACCAGCAGGGCAGGAGCGGCCCGGACGGCGGGCCGGCCAATCCCGATATCGACCAGCTCGATTTCGAGTTCGTGCTGTTCGCCTCCGCGCTGATCGACTACGACTACATCATGGCGCTGATCGCCAAGTATTCCCGGCAGGACCCGAAAAAGGTCGAGATCAGCCGCGAGCAACTGATCGGGCTGATCCGCTCCGACGCCAAATTCCTCGGCGTGCGCGAGGAGATCGCCGAGTACGTCCATTCCATCGAGGAGGGCGAGGGCTTGGACGAGAACGAGGTCCGCGCCGGCTACCAGCGGTTCAAGGCCGGGAAGCAGGCGCAGGAGATCGACGATCTCGCCCGGGCCCACGGCCTGGCGACCGATTCGCTGTCGGCCTTCGTCGAAACCATCCTCCAGCGCATGGTCTTCGACGGCGAGCGGCTCACCGACCTGATGGAGCCGCTGGGCCTAAGCTGGCGCGAACGCCGCGAGCGCGAGCTCGCGCTGATGGCCGATCTCGCCCCGCTGCTGAGGAAGCGAGCGGAAGGCCGGGAAATCTCCGGCCTCGCCGCGTATGATTAGCAAATGGTCCGTCAGCCAGCGGCCTTCGGGGTGTCGGGCGGCAGCCTCGCCGACCATTTTGCCGATGCCGGGAAAATGGCCGAACCCGGCTCTGGCAGCAAGCGAAAAACCGGCGACTTCGCGCCGCCCCGCCTGCTCACCAAGCGCAGTTATTGGCTCGCCGCCGCACCGCTTGAGTTTTCGCCGCCGATCAGCCGATTCTCAATGACTGCGAGGCGAATCTCTAAACCCGTCACGCGGTCGCTGAGCCGATCAATCCGATTGCTGGTATTTCCCCACGCCATCCATATAGCAACCAGGATGGTGGCAGTGCTGGCAACAACAGTGGCACCCAAGCCAAGAGTGCATCCGATCAACGTCTTGTTCATACCCCGGAGTATATAGTAGCCGGAGGCTTTGCGTGGTCAGGCGGATCATGCCCAAAGAGAGTCGATCAACAACTGGCATCAGCAGAGAAAAAGCGCCGAAACACCCGCCCGGACTGGAAGAATGACGCGAGCAGCGAAAGCATTGACACCGAAACTCCGCTTCCCGGAGTTTCGAGAATGGCCCAAATGGGATTTACTGACGTTGTCGTCCGCTAGTGATGTAAACCCAAAAAATGGCGGGTTGCCGAAGCAGTTCATCTATATCGACCTCGAATCGGTCAAGAACAGCACACTTATCGAGCGAAAAGAAATCAGTCGAGACGCTGCCCCGAGCCGTGCTCAGCGACTACTGAGTCGCAAGGACATCATTTACCAAACGGTACGCCCCTATCAACGAAACAACCTCTTTTTCGACATTGACGACGGGCGCGAATACGTGGCTTCAACGGGCTATGCGCAGATTCGAGCATATGGAAGTCCAAGGTTTCTGTACCAGCTACTTCACACAGATTCATTTGTGAGGAGTGTCCTAGCCCGATGCACGGGATCAAACTACCCTGCAATAAACCCTTCAGCTCTCGCATCAATTGAAGTGTTGCTGCCGAAGGAAGGCGAGCAGCGGAAGATCGCCGACTGCCTCGGCTCGCTGGACGATCTGATCGCGGCGGAGGCCCGCAAGCTCGAAGCCCTGCGCCAGCACAAGAAAGGGCTGATGCAGCAACTCTTCCCCCAACCCGGCGAAACCGCCCCCCGCCTCCGCTTCCCCGAGTTCGTGGGGCAGCCGTTGCATCACGTTCGACTCCGCGATTTGACGGAACAATCCACGGCAAGAAATGGCAAGAAACTCTCGTTGGAAGCAGTGATGGGAGTGAATAAAGAGCATGGCATTGTTCCGATGAAGAAGCGGTTGGTTGCTGCGGACATTTCCCGTTACAAACTTGTCCGCAGCAATTGGTTCGCCTATAACCCGATGCGACTGAACATTGGCTCTATTGCGCGATACCAAGGCAACGGCAATATCCTCGTGAGCCCGGACTACGTCGTATTCCGCTGCCTTGAGCGATCCATGCCAACAGGGCTTCTTCCAGAATATCTCGATAGCTTTCGCAGTTGTTGGCAATGGCACGTGTTCGTAAACGAAGCCGGTGATGGTGGAGTACGTGTGCGAATCTACTACCGTGACCTCGCGCAACTGCAATTGGCACTGCCTAGCATTGCGGAGCAGCGGAAGATCGCCGAGTGCCTCGGCTCGCTGGATGCCTTGATCGCGGCGGGGGGCCGGAAGCTCGAAGCGCTGCGACAGCACAAGCGAGGGCTGATGCAGCAGCTTTTTCCGAATCCCAAGGAGGGTCATGCATGAGCTATCCCTACAGCACCCACCGGATTCACGAAATCCTCAAAGCGGAAAAGCGCTTGCCCGAGGGCGATGCCGACGAGTCGAAGAAGGTCGGCAAAAGCGGCCTTTACGAAACCCGCCCGGAATTGATAGACGGGCCGTTCGTGGACATGCGCTATATCGCCAAGGCGCCCGTGCTGACTGAGGTGACGACTTGCGAGGCCAGCTTTCTGCTCGCCAATCAGCGGGTGCGCGGCGTAGGCTATCATTCAGTGGGTCGCTGGAACTTCCGTTTCAAGCAACGCATCCCCAAGGGCTGGCATCTCAATGTTTGCGATCCGAACCTGCCGACCAACGATCCCAAGCAGAACATCCACCAGCCCCTGCCGGAATTCACGACAACCGATTTCAAGGACTTCATACGAAAAACGACAAAACTCTGGAAAATAGATCTTGGCCGAACACAGGAAGGAGAACTATTCTCATGACCAGCGCCACGGACTTGAAAGCCGAATTACGCGGGCTCCTGAATGGATTCTGGAATGAGGCTCTGGAGATGGAGCCGCTCCCGGAGGGGGTGGCGTTCACCATGCCCATGTCCTATCCCGACGGCTGGCAGGTGACGATGGAGTTGCGCCAGAAGACCCCCGCCGGGTTTTACTTGAGCGATGGGGGCAAGACGCTGGCTTGGCTGCTGGGGCAAGGGCAAAACATTGCCGCCGATGCGGTACAAGGCCATCTCAGGCGGCTTTGCTCCGAGCACGCCATCGAAGAGGCCAATGGCGTGCTCTACCGGTGGTTGCAAGCCCCGCTCAACCCGCTCGACTTGCAAGTGTTCGCCGAAGGGCTGGTGGCGGTTTCCCGATTGGATATTCTGAACGTGCGCCGAATACCCGAGAAGGAGGCATGCCATGATTGATCCGACGCCCCGCTGGCATTACCGGTTTGACAATTATCGCCGCGCATTCAATCTGTTGCGCGAAGCTGTTGAACGGGAAGCGCCGCTGACGCAACTGGAAACGGAGGGCGTTATCCAGCGCTTCGAATACACTATGGAACTGGCATGGAAAACCTTGAAAGACTACTTGGAGAGCGAAAACGCAGTGCTGGATCAAATGACGCCGCGCACCGTGATTCGCCATGCTTTCGAGGCAGGCATCGTTCGGCAGGGCGAGATTTTGCAAAAGGCGCTTGATGCGCGCAATCGCATGTCGCACACCTACGACTTTGAAACTTTCCAGCAGGTCGTTGCCGATATTCGCGGCGGTTATCTGGCGGCATTCGAAGAATTGCACGAATTTCTGCTGACCCGGCGGGCTGGTGAACTATGAGCAATGACTTTGGTTTGTCCGCAACCCAGCGAGAGACACTGAGAGAGATATTGGCCACTCTCAGCGGCCAGTTTGAGAGCGTGGCCGTTTTCGGATCGCGCGCCGTAGGGCGGCAGCGGCCCAACTCCGATTTGGATCTGGTGCTTTACGGCTGCGCCGACGAAGCCGTCTGCGACCGATTGCGAACTCTATTGCAGGACAGTCCCTTGCCTTTTTCCGTCGATGTGAAAAATTATGCTGCTATCGGGCATTTGCCGTTGAAAGCCCATATCGATTCTGTCGCGCTGCCTTTATTTGAGCAGACCGAGCATGGGTTGATGGCGGTTGCCAGCTAGGAGACTGCGCTGTGGCGCATCTGTTTTTCCGGGGCGTGAAAAGTAGGGCATGAACGGGCAGCGCCAGCAGCAACTCGGCAAGACGCTGTGGGCCATCGCCGACCAGCTTCGCGGGGCGATGAACGCGGACGATTTCCGCGACTACATGCTGGCGTTTCTGTTTCTCCGCTACCTTTCGGACAACTACGAGCGGGCCGCGAGGAAGGAGCTTGGGCGCGACTGGCCCGATCCGGCCGCAGGCGATGCGGGCAATAGCGGCCGCTCCCCGCTGTCCGCTTGGTACGAGCGCAATCCCGCCGACGGGCCGGTGTTCGAGCAGCAGATGCGGCTCAAAGCGCATTACGTGATCCGTCCGGAGTTCCTCTGGAGCGGCATCGCCCGCATGGCCCGCACCCAAAACGGCGAGCTGCTCAACACGCTGCAAGCGGGCTTCAAGTACATCGAGAACGAGTCGTTCCGGAGCACGTTCTCGGGGCTGTTCTCGGAAATCAACCTCGGCTCGGACAAGCTCGGCAAAACCTACGAGGAGAGGAACGCCAAGCTCTGCGCCATCATCACCAAGATCGCCGAGGGCTTCGCGGAGTTCTCCGCGGACAGCGATGCCTTGGGCGACGCCTACGAGTACCTGATCGGCCAGTTCGCCGCCGGCTCGGGCAAGAAGGCCGGCGAGTTCTACACGCCGCAGCGCATATCGGACATCCTCTCCGCCATCGTCGCGCTCGACAGCCAGGCGCCGAGCACCGGCCAGCGGACGCGCCTCGCCAGCGTGATGGACTTCGCCTGCGGCTCGGGCTCGCTGCTGCTGAACGTGCGCAAGCGCATGGGGCCGCGCGGCATCGGCAGGGTTTACGGGCAGGAGAAGAACGTCACCACCTACAACCTCGCCCGGATGAACATGCTGCTGCACGGGGTGAAGGACTCGGAGTTCCAGATCTTCCACGGCGACACGCTCACCAACGACTGGGACCTGCTGCGCGAGGCGAACCCGGCCAGGAAGCCCCGATTCGATGCCGTGGTGGCCAATCCGCCGTTCAGCTACCGCTGGACCCCGAGCGAGGCGCTGGGCGAGGATATGCGCTTCAAGAGCCACGGGCTGGCCCCCAAGTCGGCGGCGGATTTCGCGTTCCTGCTGCACGGCTTCCACTACCTCAAGGACGACGGCGTGATGGCCATCATCCTTCCGCACGGCGTGCTGTTCCGCAGCGGCGCGGAGGCGAGGATCCGCCGCAAGCTCTTGGAAGACGGGCGCATCGACACCGTGATCGGCCTGCCGGCCAACCTGTTCTATTCAACCGGCATTCCGGTTTGCATCCTGGTGCTGAAAAAGTGCAAGAAGCCCGACGATGTGCTGTTCATCAACGCGGCCGAGCATTTCGAGAAAGGCAAGCGCCAGAACTCCCTGTCCGACGCGCATATCGCGAAGATCATCGCCGCTTACCGGGAGCGCCCGGAGCATGTCGAGCGCTACGCCCGGCGCGTGCGGATGGATGAGATCGAGCGCAACGACTTCAACCTCAATATCTCCCGCTACGTGAGCACCGCCAAGCCGGAAACCCCCGTCGATCTCTCCGCCACGCACACCGAGCTGGTCGAAACGACCAAGCAGGTCCGGCAATCAACGGCCAAGCACAACGCTTTCCTCAAGGAACTTGGGCTATCCCCGTTGCCAACACCCGATTGACCTGGGCCTATGCCGCCCCGAGGTGCCGACCGGGATGCGTCCGGCCCGGATGAAGGTGGCGCAGCGGGGATTGGTGCCGGAAGTCAGATTCGAACTGACGACCTACGCATTACGAATGCGTTGCTCTACCAGCTGAGCTATTCCGGCCGGTCCGCCAACGGCCTAGGCTGGCGCGGGCGCGCCGCGCTCGCCGCCGTGCTTGAAGGGGCGGATTGTAGCGCAATAGCGCTCTGAGCGATTTATCGGCGAATACGCACGATTTCCGCCTTCAAGGCAGCGGCCCTTGCGCTTATCTTTGCTTTCGCGCCCGCGGTAACGGCGCACGCAAGGGATCGCAAGATGCGTGGCTTTACGCTAATGGAAATTCTGGTCGCACTGACTATCACCACCATTGCGGTGCTCCTGACACAGCCCGTTATCGCAACCGGAACGCTCAACTTGCAGCGGAGCACAACGATCAACGGATTGATCCGCAGCCTGCACTTCGCTCGCCGGTCGGCCGCTGAAAGGGGCAGGAGCACCGTTGTGTGCGCCAGCTCCGATGGCCAGCGGTGCAGCGGCAGCGAGCACTGGAGCTCCGGGTGGATCGTGCATGACAACTTCCTCCAAGCGGCGCCTTATGCGCCGCCGTCAGGCTCGATCCTTTACCGATCACGAGGCGGAACCGGTCTTGCCATAAGCGCCAACCGCACCCAGTTCGTGTTCCGGCCGTTCCGCGGGCGCTCCACCAACGGCACGCTGATCGTGTGCGACCGGCGCGGCGGCACCGAGGCCCGCGCCGTGATCGTTAGCAATATCGGGCGCCCGCGCCTAGCCCGAACCAGCAGTAGCGGCACTCCCCTTGAATGCTCCTCCGGGTAAACGCGAACGCGGGTTCAGCCTTGCCGAATGCCTGCTGGCGGCGGCGATCTTCAGCCTCGGGCTGCTCGGCGCGGCAGCGATGGTCACGGAACGCGTGCGCGAGACCCGGGCGGCGCACAGCTACTTCCTGGCCGGCATGCTCGCCGAAGACCTTGCGGCGCGCATCCGGGCCAACCCGCAGGCCGCTGCCGGGAGCGATTACCAGAGCTGGCAGGCAGAGGCCGCAAGGCGCCTGCCCGGCCTGCAATGCGCGGTCACGCCCGCAGGCGGCGCATCGGCCTTCCGCTTGGAATTGAGGTGGCCGCTCAGCTCGGAGGACTCGGGGCGCCTAGTGGTATGGCTGGGCCGCTAGCCCGCATATCGCGTCAAGGGGCGGGGAAAAGCTTTGGCTGCGGGCTAGGCCGAGGCGGCGAGCGCGGGAGCAGCCTGGCGGAATTGCTTGTGGCCTTGGGGGTATCCAGCATGCTGCTTTTAGGCGTATTCGCGTCATCGCAGCAACTCCGCCACGCGGCCCGCGCGGCGGACAATCTGCACCAACTGGAGGAACGGGCGCGTTTCGTGCTGGACTTGCTGCGCGCCGATATCCGGCTGGCGGGTTTCTGGGGATTGCATGCCGATCGGCAGGCCGTGAGGCGCGGCAGCGGCGCAACGGTCCGCTGCGGCCGCGCCGATGCCACCGGCTGGGCCTTGCGGCTGACGCATCCCGCCGCGGCGGCGGATGATGCCTGGAACCTGCCCTGCCCGCCCTTCCGGAATCGCCGCCAGCCAGGCGCGGACGTGCTCGAAATCCGGCGCGCCAGCCTCGCCACTTCCGGCGCGGATGCCCGCAGCGTCCAGATTCTGTCATCCCGCCGCGAGGCCGTGATCTTCTCCGCCGCCGCGCCGCCAACGCTGGAGGGTTCCACGGAACTTCGCGACCTGCGGGTGCATGCCTGGTACGTGGCGGCGGCCTCCAGCCGCAGCTCGCAAGTGCCGTCTCTCCGGCGCAAGACGCTGATAGGCGGCAGGCTGCTCAGGGACGAGGAAATACTTACTGATATCGAAGACCTGCAAATCCGGCTGGCGGTGGATTCCAATCTCGACGGAGCGGCCGATCGAGTGGTCGATCCCGCCGTGCCCCTGAGTGCTGATGAGCGGGTCGTCGCAGTGCGGTTCTGGCTGCTGCTGCGAAGCGAAGCGCCTGAAACAGGCTACAAGGACCCCCGTGCCTACGCCTACGCCAACCGGCCCCCTAGGATTTTCAACGACGGACGGCGGCGCTTGCTGGTGGCGGGAAGCGAGGTGGTGGCCAATGCGCTTTGAGCGCTTACGGCCCGAAAGCGGCATCGCCATTTCGGCGGTCCTGATGATCTTGGCGGCGTTGTCGATGATAGCGGCTGCCGGCAAGGGAGATGCGGCGCTGCAATGGGCGCAGGTTCGCAACGCCCGGGATTACGCCGATGCCGTGGGGCTTGCCGAAACGGGGATGGCCAGGGCGCTGGCCGCGCAAAGCTTCCGCCTCGATTCGAGCGAGTCCGGACGCTATTGCCGCACTCAGTCGCGATGCGTGCAATGGACCGTTCGCCACATGGAAACCACCGCGGTCCCGCCAGGACTGGAGCAAGGCGCGGGCCCGCAGCGCGCATTGCACTTTGAGGTGAACGCCGAGGCCCGCGCCGGCAGGCATGCGCGCGCCGCTGCGGCGCTGGGGTTTGTTATGGTTGCATCCGGCTCGCCGACCGACCCGGCTGCCAACGAAATCGTGGTGTGCGGCGATCAGGACGGCTGCCCCCAGAACGCAGCCAAGCCTCCGGTCCGCCGCTATTGGCGCGAGGCTGCCGAGTGAGCGGGCTCCGCTGCGGAATGCGCAAGGCTCGCGCCATGCCCGACGCGGCCTGTAAACGCGGCTTCAGCCTCACGGAGTTGCTGGTTGCGCTGGCGATCCTGGCTCTGCTGGCCGCCGCCGCCGCGCCGCTGTGGCAGCGCCAGATTGAGCGAACCCGGCGGCTGGATGCCATCGACGCGCTGCTGCGCATCGCCGTGGCGCAGGAGCGCTTTTATCTTGAAAACGGGCGCTACGCCGGCTCCAGCGAGCTGCAGGCCGCGCCGCCGGCGGGACTGGGGGTTGCCGGAACAGAGCGCGGATACTACGCCTTGGAACTGCGGGCACTGGCAGGCGACGCGGATTCAGGCTACGAGGCGCGGGCGGTGGCGCGGCAGCCCGGAGCGCAGGCGGAAGACGAGCAGTGCCGGATGCTCGCGCTCGATTCCACCGGCAGGCGATCCGCCGAAACCTCCGGGGGCGCAAACAGCAGCGAAGCCTGCTGGCCCTAGCGGGAGCGTTTGCCGAGGACCACGTTCACCAGCGCCAGCGCCACGCCCGCAGTGATCGCGGAATCGGCCACGTTAAAGGCCGGAAAATACCAGCCGCCGTAATGCAGCGACACGAAATCCAACACGTATCCGCGCGCCGCGCGATCAATGAGGTTGCCGACCGCGCCGCCGGCCATCAGCGACAAGCCCGCAGCCCATAGCGGGTCGTTCCCGCGCGCCGCTTGGCGCATGAGAACCCCCAGAAACGCAAGCAAGCCCAGCCCGAGCGCAAAAAACAAGCTGTTCTGCCACCCGGGGGCGTTCGACAGGATTCCGAAGGCGGCGCCCGTGTTGTGCCAGCGCACCAGATCAAAAAAAGGCAGCACGGCAATGCGGTCAAGCTCGGCCAGCCGCGCCGCGACCAGCCATTTGACCGCTTGGTCGAATACCGCCACCACGGCGGAAATCGCCAGCAGCGCGCCGAAGCGCGGCGTCCTCAGGCCCATACGCGCACCTCGCCGCCGCCCCCGATATTCATCACGCAGCGGTCGCACAAACCGGCGTGCTCATCATCCGCCGCGCGAACCGGCGCCCGGTGCCAGCAGCGCTCGCACTTGGGGTGCGGGCTGGGCCGGCATTCAGGCGCTTGGCCAGGCGCTCCTTCCTCCAGCTCCACGGAGGCTGAAATAAACACGAAGCGCAGTTCGTCTCCAAGCTGCCGCAACGCCTTGAGCGTGGCCTCGTCCGCCGGCACCGTCAATTCTGCCGCTAGGGAAGAACCCACGCGGCCGGCTTGGCGCGCTTCCTCCATCACCCCCAGCACCTCGGAGCGGACCTCCCGGAGCTTGGCCCAATCCGCCCGGCATTCAGGCAGCTCCGGCAGCGGGTGCGGCGCGCCCATGAACACCGATTCGGGGCGATCGCCGGGCATCTCGCCCCACATTTCCTCGGCGGTGAAACTGAGCGCCGGCGCCAGCCAGCGCACCAGGCACTCCGCCAAATGCCACAGCGTGGTTTGAGCCGAGCGGCGGCCATGGCTGTCGGCGGGCATCGTGTAGAGCCGGTCCTTGATCACATCCAAGTAGAAATTGCCCATATCGACCACGCAGAAATTATGCACCTGCTGAAAAATCGGATGGAACTCGTAGCCGCGATAGTGCTTCCGCACATCGTGGTCGATATCGCGGGCCCGGCGCAGCGCCCACAGGTCGATATCCACCGCTTGCTCCGGCGCCACCGCGTGCTGTTGCGGATCGAAATCGTGCAGGTTTCCAAGCAAAAAACGGGCGGTATTCCTCATCCGCCGGTAAGCATCGGAAACGCGCCTTAGGATTTCCGGGGAAATGCTCATTTCGCGGCGGTAGTCGGTGGTCATTACCCACAGCCGGAGCACATCCGCGCCCAGCTTTTCGACCACCTCGCCCGGATCCACCACATTGCCCAGCGATTTGGACTGCTTGCGGCCTTGCTCGTCCACCGCGAAACCGTGCGTAAGCACCGCGCGGTACGGGGCCCGCCCGTCAATGGCCACCGAGGTCAACAGGGACGACTGGAACCAGCCGCGGTGCTGGTCGGAGCCCTCCACATAGAGGTCGGCAGGATTTTCAAGCTCCGGGTGCTCAGCGCCCACGCAGCGATGCACCAATCCTGAATCCATCCAAACATCCATCACGTCCGTGACCTTGCGGTAGCGCGCGCCTTGATCCCCCAGAAGCTCGCCCGGATCCAGGGCAAACCAAGCCTCGATGCCCTCTTTGTCCATCCGCTCGGCGATCTCCGCCATCAGCCGGGGGGAATCCGGGTGCGGCTCGCCGGTTTCCCTATCGACCAGAAGCGGCAGCGGCACGCCCCAGGCGCGGCTGCGCGAAATGCACCAGTCCGGACGGGTCTCGACCATCGAGGCGATGCGCTGCTCGGCCCAGCCCGGGTGCCAATCGACTTCGCCGATGGCGGCAACGGCTTTGCCGCGCAGCCCTTCCCGGTCAAGCCCCACGAACCACTGCGGCGTGGCGGTGAACAACAGCGGCCGATGGTGCCTCCAGCAGTGCGGATAGCTGTGCCGGTAGCTTTCACGGCAAAGCAGCATGCCGCGCTCAGCCAGCAGGCCGGGGATGCGCTTGTCGGCCTCTTCCACGTGCAAGCCGCCCACAAGGCCGGTGTCTTGCCGAAAATGGCCGTCCATCCCCAGCGGATTTTCCATTGGCAGGCCCGCCTTGCGGCCGATCTCAAAATCGTCCTGGCCGTGGGCCGGCGCTGTATGCACGGCGCCGGTGCCCGCGTCCAGCGTGACGTGGTTGGCGGTCAGCACAGGCGCCTGGCGATCGTAGAGGGGATGCCGCAGGCTGAGGCCGGCCAGCTGCCCGCCCTTGAGCGCCGCCAGCTCCCGCGCGCCAACCGCGCCGTAGCGCTTGAGGGCGCTGTCGGCGAGTCCGCGCGCCAGCACCAGCCGCTCGGTTCGCCCGCCGATTTCCGCTTCCATGAGCGCGTAGTCGAAAGTATCGCTGAGCACCACGGCGCGGTTGGCCGGCAAAGTCCACGGCGTGGTGGTCCAGATCGGGATATAAAGCGGCGCGCCGTTGTCCTCCACGCCTGGAATGCGGGCATGGAAATCGGCGGGATCATTGGCGGGGAAACGCACATCCACGGCAATCGAGGTTTTGTCTTCGTATTCGACCTCGGCTTCCGCCAGCGCCGACCCGCAATCCAGGCACCAGTGGACCGGCTTTTGGCCGCGATAAACGTGCCCGCGCGAGAAAATCTCCGCGAACGCTCGAATCTGGTTGGCCTCGTAGCGGGCCGCCATGGTCAGGTACGGCCGCTCCCATTCCCCCAGCACGCCAAGCCGCCGAAAAGCCTCGCGCTGGCCTTCGACCTGGCTGGCCGCGTAGCGGCGGCAAGCCTGGCGGAAGGCCGCGCCGTCGATGGCGGCGGCATCGTGGCCCAGCTCGCGCTCCACCCGCACTTCGATCGGCAGGCCGTGGCAATCCCAGCCCGGCACGTAAGGCGCGTCGTAACCGTCCAGGATCTTCGATTTCACAATCAGATCCTTAAGCACTTTGTTATAGGCATGGCCGATATGGATCGAGCCGTTGGCATACGGCGGGCCATCCAGCAGCGTGAACTTCCGCCGGCCGGCCATGTGCTCGCGGATGCGCCGGTAGCGGCCGCCGCTCTCCCACTCGCGCAGCATTTCCGGCTCGCGGCGCGCCAGGTTGGCGCGCATCGGGAAGGCCGTGCGCGGCAGGTTCAGGGTGTGGCGGTAGTCGGGCATGTCAAGCGGCTGGGCTCCGGGGCGGAAGTGTGACGAAGCGCTAAGCGGCACGCAAGAGAGCACGGGCCTGATGGGCGTCGCGATCCATTTGCTCGCGCAACTCGTC
The DNA here is from genome assembly GCA_026708965.1 of Gammaproteobacteria bacterium. Classification (GTDB taxonomy): domain Bacteria; phylum Pseudomonadota; class Gammaproteobacteria; order Steroidobacterales; family Foliamicaceae; genus Foliamicus. The sequence goes on from JAPOTY010000024.1 coordinate 56,823, forward strand.
CAGGTTTCCGAAATGCGCCTCGTCGCGCAGCTTCGCCACCGGTTCGATATCGAGGAAACGCCCGTACAGATCGCCGCTGAAATTAAAGATATGGGCTTCCAGTATTTTGTCCTTGCCGCCCACAGTGGGTCGGCAGCCGATGCTGGCCACGCCGGCCAGCGGCTCATCCTCCACGCCATGCACGCGCACTGCGAAGATGCCGTCCAGCGGACTCACCCGGCCTTTCAGCGGAATATTGGCGGTAGGGTAGCCGAGCTTGGCCGCGCCGATCTTCAGCCCGTGGATAACACGCCCGCCCATAAAGTAGCGGCGGCCCAGAAGCCTGGCGGCCTTGGCCAGATCGGAAGCCGCCAGCGCCTGGCGCACGCCGGTGCTCGACACGCGCTCGCCGTCCACGCTCACGGGCGGCGCCTGCTCCACGCTGAAGCCGAGTCGGCGCCCGCCGGCCGCAAGCTCGTCCATCCCGCCGCTGCGCTTGTGGCCGAAGCGGAAATCCGGACCCTGGATCACGTGGCGCGCCTTGAGCAGTCCGGCCAGCAGCTTTTGCATGAACTCATCGGGCGAGAGCGTGCGAATGGCATCGTTGAAGGGCGGGCAGTAGAAGGCGTCCATGCCGGCGGCGTTGAGCGCGGCGCATTTCTCGCGCAGGGTCATCAGCCGGGGCGGGGGCGAGCCTTGAGCCATGAATTCCTTGGCAGGCGGCTCGAAGCTGAAAACAACTGCCGCCAGATGCCGCTCGCGGGCTGCCTTAAGGACGCGGCTTAAGAGTTCCCGATGGCCGACATGCATGCCGTCGAAGCCGCCTATGGTGACGGCGCATCCCTTGTCGATGGAGGCCGGCAAGCGGGAAATTCGGCGGAGGAGAAGCATCGCTTGCGGATCCTGAAACCTGTGGTTGAACGAATAATTGCTCCAGTGGAGCGATTATAGAAGTCTCGCACGAGAAACAGCTTGGCAAGCGAGGCATGCCCTCCGCTCCCGGGGCGCCCTACGCAGAGTCGCGCCAGCGGTGGCCGGTCAGAAACAGGCAAAGGAAATACGCCGCCGCGGCGGCGCCGACGCAGGCCAGCATCCACAGCACCCGGACCATCCGGGCAACCTCCGGCCAGAGCGCGGGCGCCGGCGCGAATTCAAACAGCAGCATCGCGATCACCCCCGCCGCCACCGCGATCCGCAATAAAGGCTTGAGCATGGCGCCCCGCTTGCCATCAAGGTCCTGGCGCTTGAACAACAGCCACAAGACCGCCGCATTGACCGTGGCGCCCAACGCCGTGCCGCCCGCCAGCACCGCGTGCGGCGCATGCAGGCCGCCGGCCACCCAGTACCAGAGCAAAGGCAGCGTCACAAGAAATTTGCAGCCGAGCGCCATGATCGCCACCTTCACGGGAGTCTTCATGTCCTGGCGGGCGAAGAACGACGGCGCCAGCGTCTTGATTCCGATCAGTCCGGGCAGCCCCGCGGCATAGGCCTTGAGGCTCACGGCCGCCATTTCGACATCCTGGAGATTGAATTTTCCGCCGAGGAACAGGGTTGCCATGATGGGCTCGGCGAGGATAAACAGGCCGGCGGCGCAGGGCAGCGAAATAGCCAGGCCCGAACGGATCGCCCAGCCTGTCGATGCCAGGTACTCGTCGCGTTCTCCGGCGGCGTGCAAGCGCGACAGCCGGGGTAGCGCCACCGTGGCCAGGGCCACGCCGAACACGCCTAGGGGGAATTCCATCAGGCGCTGGGAAAAGTTCAGCCAACTGATGCTCCCGGACATGAGAAAGCTGGCGAGTATCGTGTCCAGCACCACGCCCACCTGGGCCGCCGACGAACCGATGATGACCGGCGCCATCAAGGTCAGGATTCGCCGCACTTTCGAGTCGCGCCAACCCCACTGGAGGCGGAACGAGCCACAGGTGGAGCGGGCGAAGAAGAGCAGGAACACCATCTGCGCCAGCCCCGCGGCGAAAACGCCCCAGCCGAGCACTGCGCCCTGCGTTTGCGGCTGCATGGCGTAAAGGCTGGCCGCCGCAATCAGGCTGATATTCATCAAAACGGGAGTGAAGGCTGCGGCGGCAAACTTGCGGTGGGCGTTGAGCGCCGCGGCCAGCATCGCTGTAATCGAGATGAAGAACAGATAAGGAAAGGTGCGGCGCAGCATCGTGACCGCCTGTTCGTACGACTCGCCGCCCTGCATCGCGAATCCGGGCGCGCAAAGCCACACAAAGATCGGCGCGAATACCACTCCCGCCAGCGACACCAGCGCCACGGCCGCGCCCAGGGTGCCCATGACGCGGCCCAGCAGATCGCTCAGCGCTTCCCTGCCGTCTCCCGCCTCCATGCGCTGGGAATAGACCGGCACGAAGCTCTGCGATAGCGCCCCCTCGGCAAAGAAGTGCCGGAACAGGCTAGGGATCCGGAAGGCGACGATGAACGCGTCCATGATCACGCCGGCGCCAACGAACCATGCAAAGGCGATCTCGCGCGCCAGCCCCAGCACGCGGGAAACCGTGGTGAGTCCCGCCACCAGCGACCAGGAGCCCAGCAATCCCCGCTTTGTCGATGCCTCGTTCATCGCAGCGGGCAGTTTAACGGGAGGGCGCGGCGCGCGTGGATTCGATTGGCGGCTATACTCCCGCAGCATGGACGCGCAAGCAAATGCTGCAAAGATACCGCGCCCATGCTGATACGTCGGCTTAGGTTCGACCGCAACGGCGAGCCGGCCGAAGTGGTCCGGCTGGAGGAGATTGAGCTAGGCATCCCCGGCGCCGGCGAAATGATCGTCCGGATGGAGGCCAGCGCGATGCATATCGCCGATATCAAGCTGGTTCAGGGCATTGACGCCCTCCGCCGCCCCCTGCCCGCCACGCCCGGCTTCGAGGGCGTGGGAGAAGTGGTCGAGACCGGCCCTGATTGCGGATACGAGGCGGGGGAGCGCGTGTTTCTTCCGCTGGGCTGCGGCACGTTCTCCGAGCATGTGCGGGTCCGCAATAGCGATATGGGCATCCGCAGCGCGCCGTCGGGCGATGCGGAGCAACTCGTGCTGTCGAATATCAACGGCGCCACCGCCTGGACCCTTCTACAGGACTTCGTGGACCTCAAGCAGGGCGAATGGGTGCTGCAGGACGCAGCGAATTCGAATGTCGGGCGGTATCTGATTGCGCTGGCCGCAAAATGGGGTTATCGCACGGTGAATCTGGTGCGGCGGGAGGAGGTCGTTCAGGAACTGAAGGATCTAGGCGCCGATGCCGTGGTTCTGGACGGACCGGGCCTGCCGGCGCGCATCCGCGAGGCAACCGGCGGAGCCGATATCCGCCTCGGCATCGATGCCATTGCCGGCGAAGGCGTCATGCGCATGGCCGACTGCCTGGCCGACGGCGGCCTGATCGTCAACTACGGGGCATTGACCGACCAGCCCTGCCAAATCGATTTCTGGCAGATGTTCCTGCGCGATATCCGCCTGTGCGGCATGTCAACCACGCGCTGCTTTGCGGCGCGTTCCAGAGAAGAGATCGAAAAGCTGCAAAACGAGATTGCGCGGATGGCGTCGGACGGGCGCTTGAGCGCCAAGATCGCCGCCCGCTACAGGCTCGACCAGTGGCGCGAAGCCTTCGCCCACGCCGCCCGCACCGGTTCGGCCCGCGACGGCAAGATCATCGTGCTTCCAAACGGGTAGAGCAGCGCTTCGAATCCGCCTCTTTGAGCGCATTCCTCTCGTGGAAGGCGCCATCCTTGGCTCGGTTCCGCTATCCCTGCTTCAACGCTCCCACGAGAGGAATGCGCTCAAAGAGGCTACGGTCGGCGAAGAGCCTGAAAGGCAGGCAGCGCGCTGATTATCCGGCGCTTCGGTCAGGGCAGAAGGATGGTCGAGCCCGTGGTGCGCCGAGCGGCGGCATCCTCGTGCGCGCGGGCCGCATTCCGCAAGGCGTAGCGCTGCCCGACCGTGATCGACAGGGTGCCTGAGGCCACTTGCTCGAAGAGCGTGGCGGCGGCGGCGCGCAATTCATCCTGCGTGGTCACGAAATCGAACAGCACCGGCCGGGTGAGCTTCAGCGAGCCGCGCCGCGCCAGCTCCATGGGCGCGAACGGCTCCACCACGCCCGTCGCATTGCCGAAGGTCACCATGGTGCCGTGGCGGCGCAGGCAATCCAGCGACTGGCGGAAGGAATCCTTGCCCAGCGAATCATAGACCGCAGCCACTCCGCCCCCGCTCAATTCCCGAACCCGTTCCACGAAATCGGGATCGTCGCCTAGCACCACGTCGGCGCAGCCGGCCTTTCGAGCGGTATCGACCTTGGCGCCGCTGCCCACCACGCCGATCACATGCGCGCCGAGCGCCGCCGCCCATTGCGCCGCAATCTGCCCCACGCCGCCCGCAGCGGCGTACAGAAGAACCGGGTCGCCCGCTTGGACGGGGTAGCTGCGGTGCAACAAGTACCAGCTGGTCAGGCCCTTGAGCATCATCGAGGCCGCCTGCTCGTAGCTTACTTCCCGGGGCAGCGGCACCAGGCGGTTGGCCGGGTAGATCCGTTCCTCGGCATAGGCGCCAACCGGGGGTGTGCAATAGGCGACGCGATCGCCGGCGCTGATGCCCTCCACGCCCTCGCCCGCCGCGAGCACATCGCCAGCGCCCTCCGAACCCAGGCCGCTGGGGTATTCAAGGGGATACACGCCGGTGCGGAAATAGATATCGATGAAATTGAAACCGAGCGCCCGGTTGCGCACAAGCACCTGTCCGGGCCCTGGAGCGCCCACCTCAACGGCGCGCCACTCCATAACTTCCGGGCCGCCCGCCCGGTCCACCTGAATCGCATACGGCATCCAAGAATTCTATCCGCGAAGCCAAACGGCCGCGAAGCTTCTCGCCAAAGATCGAATCAACGCGCGGTCGCGGCGCTTCGGTCCGGCGGCGCCCAGAAGATGGCCGCGGCCACCGCCGCGACAGGCGCGAGCGAAGCGTAGAGCACGGCATCCCAGCCCAGCGTTTGCATGACCAAGCCGGCGCTGAGCGATCCGATGGCGGCAATGCCGAAGATAGCGAAATCGTTAAGCGCCTGGACGCGGAAGCGCTCGGTCGGACGGTGGGTTCGCGCCAGCAGGGCCGTACCGCCCACGTAGAGGAAGTTCCAGCCGAAGCCCAGCAGCACCATTGCCGCGCCGTAATGAAGAATATGCCGGCCCGCCAGGCCGGCCGCCAGCGTCGCGCCCAGCAGCGCCGCGCCGGCCAGCATGATCCGGCCCACGCCGAAGCGCGTGATCAAGTAGCCGCTGATGAGCGAAGGAAGGTACATGGCCAGCACGTGGGTCTGGATGATGTTCGCGGTCACCTCAAGCGAATACTGATCGACAAGATGCATGGCCAGCGGCGCGGCGGTCATCACGAACGACATCACGCCCTGCCCGATCGCAGCCCCCATCACCGCCACGACAAACAGCCGGCTGCCCGTGATGGCGCGCAGCGGGCGCGCCGCTTCGGGACTGTCGCCGCCGGTCGCATGGGCTGCCGGGCGCAGCGCCATCAAAGCGCTGGCGGCCAGCAGATAGCAGCCGGCAATCGCCGCGAATGCGCCGCCAAACGGTATATCCGGCATCCATGATTCACCGCGGGCGGCGAGGCCCGGCCCGAGCACGGCTCCCAGCATGGACCCCACCAGCACCACCGAAACGGCCTTCGGCCCTGCCGCCTCGCTTACGCTCTCCATCGCGGCGAAGCGGTATTGCTGCGAGAACGCCGCCGCGCATCCAATCAATGCCGCGGCAGCGCAGAACAAGACAAAGTCTTGATAGGCAATGGCTGCGATCGCCAGCGCCGAGCCCAGCGCCCCCGCGCCTGCGCCCAGCGCAAAACCCCGGGCGCGGCCGATGCGGGCCATGGTCCACGAGGCAATGACCGTGCATAGCGCCGTGCCCACGATCAGCAGCGAAACCGGCAAGGTGGCCAGCGCCGGATCGGCAGCCAATTCCCGCCCGATAATGCCTCCGATGGTGACCACGGCCACCGCTCCGGTCACGGAGGCGACCTGCGCCAGGATCAGGATCGCGAGATTGCGGTTGACGAGTTCGGAGCGAGTAACCAGCGCACTGCTTCCTTAGGGCCACTGCACGAGAACTGTACGCGCTGCGCCGCCACTTGTCCAAGCCATCGGCGCGGCTAGAGGGAGTTGGGCCGCATCCTCTTTCTGATCCCACCTGCCTCCGCCCTTGCGGAACCGCACGGGCGCGAGGCCCGATCAACCCACGCAAACCGCGCGCCAACAGGCCCACTAGCGCAAACGCTTCGGCTACAATGCGCGCCCATGGCCAATTCACTCCAAGCCGCAAAGCGCGCCCGCCAAGCCGTTGGCCGCCGTGCCCGCAACATGTCGGCACGCTCAAAGCTTCGCTCCGCCATCGGCAAGGCAGTCCGCGCGCTCGATTCCGGCAACGCGGAAGAGGCGGCGGCCGCCTACCGCGAAGCCGCGCCCGTCATCGATTCCATGGCCGACAAAGGCATCATCCACGCCAACAAAGCCGCCCGCCACAAAACCCGCCTCAACAAACGCCTCAAATCCCTCTCCTCCAACTAAACGCTGCCATGTCGGGCGTAGCTTCCTAAACGCGCCGCACCCCTTCCCCTCAGCAGGCGCCCATGAAAGAAATTTACGACTGGGTTCCTTGGTTCACGGAGCTGGCGGATCTGCGGGCCTACGATGAAGCGGCGCAGCGGCTCGCTGCGGGGCAGGATGAAATGCTTCCCGCCCAATTCGCGGAGCGGATTCTGGAGGGTGAGAGCGCGATTCGGGTTTGGCGCGAATTCCGGCGGATCAACGCCAAGGAGCTGTCCCGGCAGGTTGGAATCAGCCGCGCCTACTTGTCGCAAATTGAGAACGGAAGCCGCGCGGGAGCTTTGCCCACCATGAAGGCGCTTGCGCAGGCGCTGAATCTGGACCTCGGCGATTTGGCCTGAGGTGTTGTCCCGCACGAATCAATCCGGTTTCTTTACCGTTCGATATATCGAAGCCGGGAGAGAGCAATTCTGAAAGTTGGGGAGCGGCAATCTAGCTGGTTTTCCAATCGCTGCCGGGCATGATGCGTTTCATGAATTGGCCGAATAGCGGCACCGTGAAGGCGGTGTCGCCGTGGCTGGGGCTCCAGATCATGCCCTTGGCGATCAGTTGGCTTCGAGTGGGGCCGAGCGAGGTCACTTCACGGCTGAGCGTTGCGGCGACATCGCCCGAACGATGCGGACCGCCGCCTAATTCGGCCATGGCGCGCAGGTAGCGTTTTTCGGACGGCGCAAGGCGGTCGAAGCGAACGCGGAAAAAGCCTTCGTCCAAAGCGGCCACCGCGCTTCTTGTGCCTTGCTGCGCGTCGCTTAGCGTAATCGGGGATGCTTCGGCAATATCCCAAGCATGCTTGCCCCACTCCTGTAGAAAGTAAGGATAGCGATGGGTCACTTCAACAATGTACCGCACCGCATCCTCGGCAAAGCGCTCATTCTCGGCTGCCGCAGGCCGCTCAATGGCTTGGCGCGCCGCATCAGCGGATAGCGGCCCCACTTCCGGGAAGTCGAACAAGCGTTCCGCGTAGGACCTTGCCTGCCCGGTGCGCCCTCGCAGTTGCGGCAACCCGGCCGCCACGAGCACAACAGGAAGGCTGCGCTGAGAGGCCCTGTGCAGCGCGGTGATCAATGCCGCCAATTGGTTCTCCGGCACGTACTGGAGCTCGTCAACGAACAGCGCCAAGGCTGTGCCTGCGCTGGACGCGGCTCGGCCCGATGCCTCAAGAAGAGCCTGCAAATCGAGCGTGAGATCGCCGTTATCCGCGAGCCCCGGCTCCGGATCCAAGTCCAAGCTCACCTGAATATCGCCGTATTGAACCTTCAGCGCGCCAACGAATCCAGCCAGCGCGCGCTGAGCCCTGCGCGCCAGTTCCCGCGCCTGCTCATTGCGTGATAGCCGATTTAGCGACTTGCGTAATTCGGGGGCGAGAAGGGCTGGCAGCGATCGGTCTTCCGGGGCCTCCACGAATAACCCCTGAATGCCTGCCGATTCGGCATCGCTTCGCATCCGGTTCAGCAAAACCGTTTTTCCCACTCCGCGCAAACCAATCATGATGACGCTCTTGGCAGGGCGCCCGCGCATGATTCGCTGCGTAGCGATTCGCGCCCGCTCCAGCAGCTCGTCGCGTCCGGCCAAATCCACGGGCGGCGTTCCCGCTCCGGGCGAATAGGGGTTTCGGATAGGGTCCATGGCGATTTATATCTAAATTAGGAAGTTTATGCTGGAATTATAAACTCGCTAATTTCACTCAAATTAGCGCGGCGGCGGCGTGGCGCAGAGCATCTAATACGGCTGGCATGATGCTGGAAGCGAGGGCTGGAAGCCGCCGTTTCCAAGAGTTAGCGCAGGCGCGCGGCGGCGGCGTTGGAATTGGCGGTCACCATGCGTCCGCTCCCTGCTGTTCGAGTTTCCGCATGGCGGCGGCGGTCAGCGATGCCGTCCCTTGGCCGGCCAGGGCCGAAATCGTGAACAGCGGCGCTTGCCAATCGAGGCGCCGCCGCAAACGCCCGGCTAGCTCCGCCGCCTCCTCTGCCGGAACGAGATCGGCCTTGTTCAATACCAGCCAGCGTTCCAGGCTCGCCAGCCGGTCGTCGAACGCGGCCAGCTCGGCGGCGATCCGGGTTACGGCTTCGGCCAGCGCCTCCACGTTCGCCGGGCCGCCTTCGGGATCGGAGAGGTCAACCAGATGCAATAGCAGCCGGGTGCGCCGCAAATGCCGCAGGAAACGCGCGCCTAGGCCCACGCCGGCGGCAGCGCCGGGCAGCAGTCCCGGAATATCAGCCATCACGAAGCTCTGCATCGGCCCCACGGCCACCACGCCCAATTGCGGATGCAGCGTGGTGAAAGGATAGTCGGCAACCTTGGGACGGGCATCGGAGACCGCCCTCAGCAAGGTCGATTTGCCTGCGTTGGGCAATCCCAAAAGCCCCACATCCGCGAGCAGCGTCAATTCCAGCGCCAGCTGTCGCGCCTCCCCCGGCGCGCCCGGCGTGTGCTGGCGCGGGGCGCGGTTGACGCTGGATTTGAACCGCGCATTGCCCCGCCCTCCCCGGCCGCCCCGAGCAACCAGCAACGCAGGCCGATCAGCGTTCAGTTCGCCGAGAACTTCGAGGGTCTCCGCTTCCGTGACCCGGGTGCCGGCGGGCACCGGAATCTCGAGGCCGGCGCCTGCCGCGCCGCTGCGTTCGCGCCCTGCCCCGCCCTTGCCGTTTCCGGCTTGGAAAACCTTGCGGGCGCGAAAGTCCGCCAGCGTATTGATGCCGGGCGCCAGCACCAGCATCACATCGCCGCCATCGCCGCCATCGCCGCCATCGGGGCCGCCGCGCGGAATATATTTCTCGCGGCGGAAGCTCACGCAGCCGTCGCCGCCGTCGCCGGCGCGCACACGGATCAGCGCTTCGTCAGCAAATCGCATAACCTGATCCGCCGCGCCAGCGCCGGCGCAAGCCCTTTCTCCGCCCCTTTCCCGCAGGAGTGTCGGCGGCAGGACAGCCGTCGGCAAGCCCCATGGACGGGTTCATGCGTCTCCTGCGGGAAAGGGGCGGAGAAAGGGCGGAGAAAGCACGCTCCGCATCGGACAGAACGCGGGCAAAGCGCGCTCCGGCCAGTTCCTTGCGTTGCAGCGCGCTAGGAGGGAACGACTGAAACGAAGCGCCGGTTTGCCGCACCCTTGCGTTCGTACTTGACCACGCCGGTGGAGGTCGCGAACAGGGTGTGGTCGCGGCCCAGCCCAACGTTATCGCCGGCATGGAAGGCGGTGCCGCGCTGGCGGACCAGGATATTGCCCGCCAGCACCTGCTCGCCGCCGTATTTCTTGATTCCGAGCCGTTTGGATTCGGAATCGCGCCCGTTTCGGGAACTGCCTGCTGCTTTCTTGTGAGCCATCGGTCAACTCTCCTCGCTTGCTTTATTCTCGGGCGCTTTGGCCGCCGCTTTTTTCTTCGCCGGGGTTTTTCTGGCTGCGGCCTTTTTCACCTTGCCTTTCGTGGACGGCGCCGGCGCCGCCCCGGCCTTCGCGGACGGTTCGATCCCGCCGATCTCCAGCATAGTGAATAGCTGCCGGTGCCCCAGCGTGCGGCGATAATCCTTGCGCCGCTTGAACTTGATCACTTCGATCTTCTTCGCCCTTCCATGGTCGCAAACGGTTGCCCGCACCTGCCCGACCGGCGCCGCAGCGGTCCCGATGCGGGTCTCACTGCCTTCATCGCCGCCGATCAGCATGGCGTCGAACCGCAATTCGTCGCCCACTTCCGCGCTGAGGCGCTCCACGCGCAAACGCTGCCCCTCGCTCACGCGATACTGCTTACCGCCGGTGCTGATCACCGCAAACATCTGGATTCTCCGCGACCCTATGGCCGGACCACGATTATATCCGCAACGCGTTCCATACGTCCGCTGGAAGCCAGCAGTCTGCGCGCCCGCCCGGCCCCACGCAACGGCTGCCGCTAAAGCCAGCCCTCCAGCGATGCTTCCCATCCAGGCTCAGGCGGATTGCGAGGGCTTCGATGCAAGGGGTTGCGGTAATTCGAGCTCGCGCCTTGGATGGACATGACGCGCTCGCGAATCCGCCAGCCGGCAGCGGTGCGAACGAATTGATCCACGTAGCGGCCATAGATCACGGTATCCTCGCCTTCGGTCGGACTCTGCCATGCGATGAAATAACTCTCCACTTCCGCAGCGCTTTGGTCGATGGCGCGAACGTGGATATTCGAGGTGTGGTGCGAAGTGGCCCGAAACCGCCACATCCGGCGAAGGCTTGAGCGCAGCCGGGAGCGGCCCCGCACGATGTAAGGCTCCTTCTCGCCATAAGTGACCCGGCAATCCTCGGTGAAGACTTCGCCCAGGCAATCCAGCTCCATGCGGTCGAGAATCGAGCAATAGCGATGAATCAGGGCGGATATCGCCGCGCTGTCCTCAAAGGTAAGCTGCGCCATGCCCGGTTCCGCTTCGCCTGTGCGCTACTGGGCCGGCCCGGTGGCCAGGCCAACGGCTTCGGCGGCGAAGGCGAACTGGTTGGCGATATCTTCGATGCGCATCCAAGTGGGGGTGCCGGCGCCGTGGCCCGCGCGCGTTTCTATGCGGATCAGCACGGGATTGGCGCAATTCTGGGCATGCTGGAGCGCGGCCGCGAACTTGTAGCTGTGCCAAGGCGCCACGCGGTCGTCATGGTCGCCGGTGGTGACCAGCGTGGGCGGATAGCAGACCCCTTCGGCCACGCGGTGCACGGGCGAGTAAGCGTGCTGGGCGTGAAAATCCGCCTCGTTCTCCGACAGGCCGTAGTCGTCGGCCCAGGCCCGCGCGTTGGCGCTGGCCGTGTGGTAGCGCAGCATATCGAGCACTCCAACGCCGGGCAACGCCGCCCCAAACAGTTCCGGGCGCTGCGTCATTACCGCGCCCACCAGCAGGCCGCCATTGCTGCGTCCTTGTATGACCAGCCGGCCGGGCATGGTGTAGCCTTGGTCAACGAGCCATTCGGCGGCGGCGATAAAGTCGTCGAATACGTTCTGCTTGCGCTCGCGGGTGCCCGCCAAGTGCCACTCGCGACCGTATTCGCCGCCGCCGCGAAGATTCGGAATCGCCACCATCCCGCCCATCTCCAGCCACACCAGCCAAGCGCTGTTGTAGCTCGGCCGCAGCGATATATTGAATCCGCCGTAGCCGTAAAGCAGCGTGGGCTGATCGCCGGTCGCCTCCAGATCCTTGCGGCGCACAAGGAACATGGGAATGCGGGTTCCGTCGCTGCTGGCGTAGAACACCTGCCGGGTCAGAAACTGCGAGCCGTCGATGACCGTATCGATGCGGTGGTGCAGGCGGCCCTCGCCAGTGCTTGCGTCGTACCGGTACACGGCGCCGGGATCGGTAAAGCCGGAAAACGTGTAGAAGGTCTCCGGATCGTCCCAACGGCCCGAAAAGCCTCTCACCGAACCAACGCCGGGTAACTCGATGTCCTCCACCAGCGATCCGTCGCGCTCATGGACCCGGACCAGCGGCTGCACATCCTTCAGATACGAGGCGATGAAGCGCCCGCCCACCGCGCTCACGTCCGCCAGCACGTTCTCGGCCTGCGGCACGATCTCCGCCCATTCCCCCGGCCTGGTGATGTCCAGCGCGATCACCTTGCGGCGCGGCGCATCCTTGTTGGTCGCAAAATAGAACGTGTCGCCTTCGTTGGCGAGATAGCGGTAAATCGCGTCCCAGCCGTTGAGCAGCGGCCGGATCTCCGAATCCGGTTCGCTCATGCGCCGAAAGTGGATCGCGTTGGCGAGGTAGCCCTCCTGCAGCGCCACCACAAGGAATTGTCCGTCCTCCGTGACGGACGCATAAGCGTTTCGCTCCTCGTCCGGAGGCATCCGCAAAACCAAGCGGTCCTCGGATTGATCCGTTCCCAGCGCATGAAAATACACCGATACAGCCTTCTGGTCGTCGCCGCGGCCCTGGCCATCGAGCGGATAGCGGCTGTAGTAGAAACCGGATTCGTCCGGCGCCCAGGAAATGCCGGTGAACTTGGTGAATGTGATGCGGTCCGGAAGATCCGCGCCATCCGCCACTTCGCGCACCCGCCAGTCGCGCCAATCCGAACCGCCGTCGGACTGCGCGTAGGCGATGTAGCGCCCGCCCGGGCTTGCCGCATGGCCTGCCAGACTCACCGTGCCGTCTTCCGTCCATGTGTTGGGATCGATCAGCACCCGCGGGGCGCCGTCAATTCCCGCCCGCACGTAAAGCACGTTGTGATCCTGCAAGCCATCGTTGCGAAACTCGAAGTACCACGGCCCATGGCGCCATGGCGCAAAGCGGCGGGAATAGTTGCGGGCTTCGGTCAGCCGCGCCCGCAGCGCTTCGGTGAGTGGCAGGTTCTTGAGGAAAGGCTCAGCGAGCGCATTCTGCGATGCGACCCACTCGGCCGTTTCCTCGGAGTCCAAATCCTCCATCCAGCGGTACGGGTCGGACACCTCCGCGCCGAAATAATCGTCGCTCTGATCCGAGCGCCGGGAATCGGGATACTGGGGTCCTTTATCCGCGCCGGGGGCGCATCCGCCCGCCAGAACCGCCACGGCAAGAAGGGTTGTTGCTTTGCGCATAGGTGTACTCGAATCTTGCGTAGCTGCGCATTCTAGCCCGCCTGCCGCGTGGCGAGTTGATATGATTGTCAGGGTGACCGGCACGGATGTATTCAAGCAGGCGATCCGGCTTGTGGGCAAGGATTGGAACCTGCTGAATCGGCTCATCTACGAAAGCCTGCGCAGCGATGTTCCGCTGGTGGGGCGGGTGGCGCAGTATCTTCTCAGTTCCGGTGGCAAGCGCATCCGGCCCATGTTGTTGATGCTCGCGGCCCGCGCCCTGGGTTGTCCGCCCGGCGGCCCGCAGGTGCGCGCCGGCGTGATCGTGGAATACATCCACTCGGCAACGCTGCTTCACGACGACGTGGTGGATGAAGCGGAATTGCGCCGCGGGAAGACCGCCGCCAACGTGCTCCACGGTCCGGCGGCGAGTGTGCTGGTGGGCGATTTCCTCTATTCCCGCGCCTTTGAATTGATCGTGAAAACGCTCAAGAAGGATCGCGCCGTGGAGGTGCTGGCGGCCACCACCAACCGGATTGCCGAGGGCGAGGTTCTGCAGCTGATGAATCTCAAGCAGGCCGCCGTAACCGAGCACCAGTACCTGGAAGTGATCCGCCGCAAGACGGCATCGCTGTTCCAGGCCTGCGCTCAAATTGGCGCCATCCTCGCCGATGCGGATCCCGCCTTTGAGAAAGCGGCGACCACTTACGGGCTTGAGCTCGGCATGGCCTACCAGATCACGGATGACGTGCTGGACTACTCAGGCGGAGCAAGCGCCTTCGGCAAGAGCGTGGGCGCCGACCTCAAGGAAGGCAAGACCACGCTCCCGATAATTTATGCGATGCATGCCGGCTCGCCCTACCAGCAGGCAGCCCTGCGCAATGCCCTGCGCACAGGCGGACTGGACAACCTGCCGGAGGTGATGGAAGCGATTGAATCCACGGGGGCGCTACAATACGCCGCCAAGCGCGCCGGGGAAGCCGCCGGACGCGCCGTGGACGCATTGGCCGGCCTGCCCGATTCAAAGTTTCGCGACCTGCTCGAATCGTTGGCTCGCTTCTCGGCGCAGCGTGCCTTTTAGCGTCCGGGCGGCCTTTCGCCCAACGGTCGGGGTGTAGCTCAGCCTGGTAGAGCACTGTCTTCGGGTGGCAGGAGTCGCTGGTTCAAATCCAGTCACCCCGACCATCAATCCGCCAAGGAAAAAAGATTCGCGCAATCTCCAGCACGGTCGAAACGCCTTCCGCCGAGACATCGATTTGATGCAGGTATGATGAGCCGATGCCCAAAGCAAGGAGGTAAGGAGAATGAAAGGAATCAAGAAATGGTCTGTTGGCGTGTTGGCGGCGTGTGGCATGTTGGCGGGGCTATTGATTGCATCCACGGCACACACCCAAGGCTCCCCCAACTATGGCGTGGCGTATCGGCAATTGCACTGCCAAGGAGTAGGCACCAATGTTGTGGGCAGTTATTCGAGCAATCAGACCGCGTTCGAAGCCAAGCTCAGAAGCTATGGCTACTGCTTTTATGAATGGCAAGTGCATATAGCGCACCATGCCTGCATCAACCTATAAGCGGGGAAGACGCCATGAAATGGAGGAGTGTTTGGTTGATCGGGGTGATTACGGGGCTCGTCATTGCAGCTGGCGGACATATTCTTTGGGAAAACCAAAAGATGCAGGATTACTCGTACTCGTGGGAAAAAGATCAGTCTCGGCTGACCACTTGGGAGGAGTCGAAGCATATCTTGAAATACATGCCGTCCTTGTCGCCTAATTCCGATGGGTTGCTGCTGCTGGACGATGGCACTTTTGTGCCGCGGGCCTATTTCGACATGCCGCCGGCATTGCGCTTTATCGTTCCTGTGCGGCATCAAGGCCTATAAGGCTGCATCGCTTGCTGCGGCGAGGAATGCGTGGTCCGCATGCGCCTTAATGAAGGGTGCGGGCGTGGGCAGTTTCTAAAATTTGGTGAAGGAAATATTGACAAGTCAATGAAATAATATATATTTGCTGAACCGAAAACGCCATATCGGGGGCCACCATGATTCGCAAATCGGTTATTGGGCTTGCCCTTTTCCTGCTCGCCGTCCCGCTGCTTGCCGACAACAAGCTGGACGACCGGATGATGCATGCCGCGTCGATCATTCATGAGATCCGAGGCTCGCTGGATGAGGAAGCGCCCGGAGTGCTGGGCAACGCCTATGCGGTGGCGGTGTTTCCGGAGTTCGTGAAAGTGGGGCTGCTCGGCGGAGTGAGGCACGGGCGCGGCGTTTTGGCCAAACGGCTGCCTTCCGGAGACTGGAGCAAACCGGCATTCGTGCGAATCACCAGCGGCAGCCTCGGCTTGCAGTTCGGCGTGTCGATATCGCAATTGCTGATCGTGTTCAAGGATCCGAAAGCCGTCGAGGCAATCTCCGGAGGGCAGTTCACGATTGGCGCCGACGCAGGCTACGCGGCGGGCGAACTGGGCGGCATGGCCGGCGCGGGCACCGACAGCCGCTTCCGCAACGAAATCGTGGCGGTGGCGCGCTCCAAGGGCCTGTTCGCCGGGGTCGCGCTGGAAGGCGGCGTTCTGCGGATCGAAAAGGACTCCAATGTCGAGTTCTACGACAGCGCCATCGGGCTGGACGGCCGCACGCTCTTGGAGGATATCGAAGTGGAGATGCCGGCGGTGGCGCAGCATTTCCGTATCGTGCTGGCCGAATCGATTCCGCCGCTGGCCGAAGGCGAGCGACCGATGAGCGCCGATAACGCCAAGATCGATATCGATATCAACCGCCCGAAGGCTGGCGGCGCTGAAAGCTCCGCAAAGCAGGCTAACTCCTCTCCCGCCGGCTCCGGCGGGGGCGCGCAGCCGCAGGCCGGCCCGGCGAAGGCGAAGGGGGTTGAGCCTCCAGCTGGCGCGCAGCCGCCCTCCGTGCAGGCTTATACGAATACGGCGCCCGCGCCGAGGCCGGAAGAAGTCGCTGAAGGGACGTGGGTGAAGCCGGACGGGCAGGCATTCGCCTCCGCCGATCGCCCCAGGGCAACCCGCGCATACGAATACAGAAACTCGGGCGGAGATTCGCGCGTGGCCGACAAGGTGGCCGACAAGCTGGCAGGCAAGGTGGCCGGCGCGCTGTGGGACGGCGCCGTGGAGCTGGGGAAGAATGCGCTGCGCAACGATCCCGAGACGCAAACCGCAAAGGCGGCGGCGAGCGCCGGCGGCAAACTGGTTGAAGCCGTGCTTCCAAAGCCAGGCGCGCCCAAACCGAAAAAGCCGACGGCGCCTAGCACCAAGCCGGCGGCGCCGGCTCCCAACTCGACAGCGCCCGACTCCCGGCTGGCGGCGTACGCTCCTAAGCCGGCCAGCCAGTGGGTTGAAATTCCCGAGGCGGAGCCGCAACAGCTTGCCTCATACATGCGAGAGGGAGCAGCGGGGAAAACTGGAAGCATCACTCCCAGAAGCCTCAGAAGGGCTGCCGGAGCCGCTTCGGACGCGGGCTTCACCGGCCCTCCCCCTCCTTCGGAATGGCCGCAGGAGTGGCTGCTGCAGCAAGCGGCGGGCGGCGCCTGCGTGCAAGTGCAAGGCTCCTAATTCCTGGGGCTTGGGCGGAGCGCGTTCCAGAGCCATAGGGCGGCCATTGCCGCGAGCAGGGTATCGATCGCGGTAACGGTGGTGACGCTCCACCCCGAAGCGCTTTCCAGAAAACCGACCGCGCAGCCTAAGGCCCACGCCGCGACCGCGTCCCATCGGAAATCCGGCACCGGGCCGTCCCGGCCGGCGTTGATGCGGGTGAGCCGGAGCAGGAAGTAGTCCGCCAAATAGATTCCGGCGATCGGCGGAACGATGATGCCGAGCAGAATCAGGAAATCGATAAAGTGGTCCATGATCCCGGCGAGAGCCAGCAGCGTGCCGATTGCGCCGCAAACGAGCGTGATCAGCCAATCCCGAGCGTCCGGCAGTATCCGGGCAACGCTGAGCGAGGCGGAGTACAGATTATTGACATTGGTGGTCCAAGTAGCGAAAACCAGCACGGCCAGCGCCGGAACGCCCAACCCCAGGCTGGCCATGGACGAAATCAGGTCCGTATCGGCGGACACAAGAACCGGCAATCCGGCCAGCAGCAAAACCAGAGGATAGCCCATGCCGTAGCTCAAAAAAGCGCCGGTGACGGCATCGCCGCGCCGCCGCGCGAAACGGGACAGGTCGGGAACCAGGGTCACGCCCACGAAAAAGCTTCCGATCACGATGGAAACGCCGGCGGAAACCGATGCGATGGCCGCATCGGCCCGCGCCGGCACCGCGCTAAGCGCCGCCAGACTGGTCCCGCCCAATACCTTCCAGACTCCGTAGAGAAGCAGCGCGGCGAGCAGGGGCACCGCAATGCGGCTCAAGCGGTCGATGGCGCGGAATCCGTAGATGGTGGTCGCCACCATCAAAACGCCGCCCGCGATCGTGAAAAGCCAGGGCGGCGCATCGGCGCCGAGCGTATCGCCCGCCGCCTGTGCAAGCGCCCGGCCGAACAAGGCCGCGGTCACGCCGTACCAGCCGAACAGCGTGATGGCGAGTATCAGATTAACCAGGTGCGAGCCTTTGCCGCCGAAGCAGAACCGGATAACGCTGTAAGTCGAAAGCCGGGTCTCGGCGCCCACGCGCATGGTCAGGTAGCCGATGCAAGCCATCAGGAATCCGCCGAGAAAGATCGCCAGCGCGCCGTCGGCCAGCCCCAAAGAGCCGACCAGCTCGGTGCCGATAAGAAAAGCCGGCAGCGTGATGCCCACGCCGATAATCACAACGGCGATGGCCAGGCCGCTGACGGATTCAGCCGCCGGAACCCGGCCGCGCGAATGGTTGTCGGTCAGGCGGCGGGAGGTCAAAAAGCGGCTCGGCGCGATAGGCCGGCTAGGCGCGGCCGAGTTCCTCAAGCGGTCGATAGGCGTAGTCCATGCCGAACGCCTGGGGGCCCACCACTTGCAGCGCGCTGCCGGTGCGGAACACCGGGTCGCAGGACAGGCCCAGCGCCGTTACCCTCTGGCCGTAGCGCACATCCGGCGTTGGAATCGGTTCGGCGGTTTCGCTATCGACCAGGCAGATCAGATCCGGGGTCAAGGCGCGGGGCTTGCCGTCCAAGGTGCAGGCCAGGTACTCGTTGCGAAACTCAATGCGAACCTTTTGCCCCGCTCCGTTCAGGGGCGCCAGATCCAGCCAGCCGATCACGAAGCCGCGCTCGGTGGAGCGCCACACATCGACCACCTTGCCGTCGAACAGCCGTGCCACTTCGATGCCTTGGGCGCTCTCCCGGATGCCTCCCATCAGCGCTTCAATGGAAGACTTGCCGGACCTTGCGCTCTCGATGGCGCCGCCTAAAGCGTGGGCGAGCGTGACCGTATCGGCAATCGCCACGCGCTTGGCCTCGCGGCCCGTCATCGGGTAGGCGGCAAGAAAGCAGAACAGGCCCATTCCCATGCATATGGCCCGCGCCAGCCTCTCTCCCTTGCCGTTGTCATTGCTGCGGCAGAGCACCGTATCGCGATGCTCGTCGGTCATCACGAAGGGCGATGCCGAAATCCCATGCAGCGAGAAGCTGGTCATCTGGAGTTCGGGAAAAGCGCGCCCCATGCCGTCGCCATCGATCACCGGCAGGCCGCAGGCCGCCGCAGCCATGATCGGAACCAGCGCGTTGAAGCCGCCCATCTCGGCGGCAATCAGCGCATCCGCCTTGCGGCCCAAGTGCTGCTCCAGCGTGCGCATCCCATGCAGAAGATGCGGCAGCTCGAACAGCCGCTCCTTCTCGACCGTGGGGGCGCCGAAACCGGCCACGCAGATCACCTGCGCCTCGTCGTCGAGCTCGGCCAGCGGGATCAGATCCGCGGCGCGGTCGCCATCGGCATAAATCTGCCGCGCCGCGAGCAGCGAAATATAGGGATCGCCGCCGCCGCCGGCCCCTAGCAGCGTGGCGCCCAGCGCAATGCGCGCCACATGGTCGATTTCGAGCCGGCGGAGGCTGTCCGCCTTGTCGCTTGCCTGCATGGGCCGCCCCCTAGAACCGGTAGCGCAATTCGGCGCCGATCGACCGCGGCAGGCTGTAGGCGCGAATGAAATAGCCTAGGAAGCCGGGGTCGCTGGCGTACTGCTCGTCGAGGGCGTTCTTCATATAGGCCGAAACCGACCAGCGCTCGCTCTCCACGCCGGCGCGCAGGCTGACCAGATCGACAGGATCGATATCGAAGAGGAACCCGGCGTCGTTGATAAGGAAATTGCCCTGATGGCGCCAATCGGCGCGGGCGAACAGTTCGCGGTCGTTGCCGAGGGGCTGCCGGTACTCGCCCGCCAGATTCGAGGTCCATTCCGGCACGCTGTCGGGCCGGGTATTGAGTTCCGATATCTCGGCATCCAGGTATCCAAAGCCGCCGCTCAATTCAAGCCGCTCGGCGGCGCGCCACACGAACTCCAGCTCGACCCCGTTGATATCGGTGCTGGGCA
This sequence comes from Gammaproteobacteria bacterium, assembly GCA_026708965.1. GTDB lineage: Bacteria > Pseudomonadota > Gammaproteobacteria > Steroidobacterales > Foliamicaceae > Foliamicus. The sequence continues at coordinate 76,372 of JAPOTY010000024.1, forward strand.
CATTGGTGGTGGTCCTGAACGGGGGTTCCGCGATAATGCTGGACTGCTGCTGATCGGAATAATCGATGCTGAACACGGCGCCGTTGACCGTCAGGAGATTGCCTGCCAGCGTGGCCTTGAAGCCCAGCTCGAAATTATCGGTGGTTTCGGGCCGGGTCAGATTGCCGGTATTGTAGAAGCCGAAGCGGAATCCCTTGGCATACGTCACGTAGGTCATCAGATCGTCCGACCAGTCATAGGACAGCTGCACTTTCGGCTGGAACTGGCTGTCTTTCGCCGCCAGCCGGTCCACCGGATTGCCGCCGGCGTCCAAGTTCTGGATCGTCGCGCCTGTCGCCAGGTTGAATTGGCGGGTGTCGTATTCGTTTTCGTCGTAGCGGCCCGCCACCGTTAATTCCAAAGCGGCGCTCAAATCGAAATTCAGCTGTCCGTAAATGCCGAAAATCTCGTCCTCCTTCTCGTCGAACCGACCGAATATTTGCGCCAGAGCGCCCGGCGCGGGCGCCCGCACCAGGCCGATATCGAGATGGTTGACCGTCGTGCGCCGCAGCCATTCGACGCCGGCGATCCAGCGCAGCGATGCGTCGCCCGACGATGTCAGGCGAAGATCCTGGAAGAAGACCTCGAAATTATCCGCCAGGTCCTGGTATTGATCGATCGTCTCTCCCGGCATGGCGTTTTCGCCAAGAATCGGACCAAAGAGAGCGGCGATGGGCGGTTCGCCCCGCGCCGGAGGGCGGGTCCAGCTGATGGAGCCGAAGATATCCTGGTCGAGATCCACGGAGCTGGTGACCGACGTGAGCGCGGCGAACGGCAATTCGATATCGATTTTGGCCGACAGCTTGGTCGATTCCCGGTTCTCCTCGCCCACAATGCCGCGGTCCAAGGTGAAATCGGCGCTTGAGAAGCTGTTCACCTGGCCGATGGTCTCGAAGCGCTCCTGCATGGCCGCTCCGGCGTTCACGTCGGAATAGGCAGCGCGCAAGTCGATGCGGAAGCGCTCCGAGGGCGTGAACAGCAGTTGCGCCCGCACGGAGCCCTGATCGATGAAGTCGATATCATCGCCGGTGGTGGAATCAATCAGGCCGTCGCTGTCGCGCATAAAGCCTGTCAGACGGAATGCCACCGTGTCCTCCACGAGCGGCCCTGAGACCGTGCCTTGCAGCGTCAGGTCGTTGCCCTCGGCGTAGGAGATGCGGGCCTCGCCGCCGAATTCGTCGCGAGGGCCTTTGGTGACGATATTGACCGCGCCGGCGATGGCGCCATTGCCGTAGAGGGCGCCCTGCGGCCCGCGCAGGATTTCGATCCGCTCCAAGTCGAACAAAGTGCCGGGGTTCAGCGCATCGAGCATGCCGGCCTTCACGCCGTCCACGGTGTAGGAGATCGGCGGAAAGCCCTGCTGCCCGGTGGTGATGCCCCGAATGGTCACGAACACCACGCCGGCGCGGAAACCCTGCCTGGCCAGGAAATTGGGCGTCCGGTTCACGTACGACTCGAAGCTGTCGATGCCCAGCCTCTCAATCTCCGGGCCGCTGAACGCGGTGATGGCGTCGGGCACGTCCTGCAGCCGCTCGGCCCGCTGCCGCGCAGTCACCACGATCTCCTCCAGAATATCGGCGGATGCCTGCTGGGCCGGCGCCGGAATGGAAACCACGGCGGCGGCAATAGCGATCCCCGCAGCAAGCGGCGCGCGCAAATGGATGGACTCTTTCTTCATCTCGCTTCTCCTTAGGTCAGGCGCTCATGCCTGAAAGCGCCAGTTCGCCGGCGGCCTTGATGCGCAGCCGCACCAGCGCGCCCGGCACATAGCTGAGCGGAATTTCCTCGATATTGGTGATCTGCACCGTGCCGGACTTCGCGCCGGCATCGATGGCGGCCTGGCTGGCCTGCTCCCGGGCCGCCTCCAGCGCCGCGTCCCGCCCCATCGCCTCATAGGAATAGACGCTATCGACCTCGCCGCCGACCAGCGCGATGGAGGCGCCCACGGCGTTGGCCACCGCCGCGCTGTCCGGAACGATGATTTCGGAAACGCCGGGAATCTCCTCGGAAATAAGCACCGAGCCGCCGCCCACCAAAACCAGCGGTATCGGCTCGGCGCTGGTCTTCATCCGGTCCACGCCTTCGGCCAGCATCCTGTGGATTTCGCCAACGACCGCTTCAACGGCATCCCTCGGCAAATCGGCGACCCGCGAGGGCTCGCCCATTCGCGCGTAGCCGGCGGCAACCGCCGCATCGCTGGCGGTGAAAGTGCCGCCGCCGAAGACCTTGGCTTGCTCAAGCAATCGGTAGCCCACCGATCGCGGCCCGATGGCCACGCCGCCGCCGCGCTGCGATACCAGGCTGCCGCCCCCCAAGCCCAGAGCGAGGATATCGGGCATGCGGAAATTGGTTCGGACTCCGCCGATATCCGCAGTCATCGAAGATTCGCGCGGAAAGCCGTTGGACAAGCTGCCGATATCGGTGGTGGTTCCGCCGATATCCGCCACCAAGGCATCGGTGGCACCGGACAAAAAGGCCGCGCCCCGCATGGAATTGGTGGGGCCGGAGGCGAAAGTGAGGACGGGATAATCCTCCGCAGCCTCCGCCGTCATCAGCGTTCCGTCGTTCTGGCTGAGAAAGAACGGCGCCTCGATTTCGAGCTCGCTCAAGGCGCGGCCGATCGACTTCACCACCTTGGACGACAGCTCCGCAAGGCTGGCGTTCATAATGGCGGCGTTTTCGCGCTCCAGCAGGCCGAGGCTGCCGATTTCGGACGAGCGGGTCACCGAAACCCCGGGCATCTCGTTGTGGACAATTTCCTCCGCGCGCTTTTCCATGCTGTCGTTGACGGGAGAAAAAAGGGCGCTGATTGCGACGGTTTTCAAGCCTTTGCGGCGGAATTGCCTAGCGGCGTCGCGCACCGCCAGCTCATCCAGCTCCGAATCGACGCTCCCGTCCACATGGTAGCCGCCGCCCACCAGCACCATGCTGTCGCCAATCGCGGATGCGAGGCCGGACGGCCAGCCGCTCAGAGGCAGGACGCCCGAGGAGGCCGGCAGCGCAATGCGGATCAGCCCCACATTCAACAGCCCTTCCCTGGCCACGAACGCATTGGTGAAATGCGTAGTGCCTATGGCCACGCACCGAATGCGCTCCGAAGGAATTTCGGAGCGCTTGAGGACTTCCCGAATAGCATCGACGATGCCGTCCCCCACATCGGCGGTGGTGGGCAGCTTCCGGGAAGCGATCAGGGCCGCGCCATCCATAAGCACGGCATCGGTATTAGTGCCCCCCACGTCAACGCCAATAATCATTGAATCCGCTTTCCGCCCGCCTAGCTGGCCAATTGATAAAACTAACATCCGCAAGGCCGCCGGAGGCCTCGCTCAAGCAGTAGGAAAACTACTTTTTCAAGTAGGTTATAGAATCAGTCCCCACGCTTTAATTTACTATTGTTTTCGGTAGTTGATATGAGCAGCATATTGAGCTTCGAGGGCCAGCGGCAGGCAAGCCGGGAATCATTTTTCCCGATCGGGCTGATCCGCTCGAAAATCGAGCCTGAGCCTCGAGGGGCGGCCTTGATGAGGCGGAACCGGCTGATTCAACGCCTCAACGAGGGTCTGGACCGCAGGCTGACGCTGATCTCGGCAGCGGCGGGCTACGGCAAGTCCGCGCTGATGCGCAGCTGGCGCCAAGCGCTCCTCGACCAGGGCAGAAGGGTGGCCTGGCTCGGTTTGGACGAGGACGACAACGCGCCGGGCGCGCTGGCCGCCTATATCGCTTTCGCTCTGCACCGCGCGGGGCTGGGCAGCGCGATCGACGAGTTTTCTCGCGAGGATTTCGGCCCCCGGCTGGATCCCCGGGCCGCATTGGGAATCCTTGCCGCGGCCCTGGAGAAAAGCGGGCAGCCATTCGTTCTGATGCTCGACAGCTTCGAGGCGCTCCGGGCCGAAAGCGCGAAATGCGTGATCGAGCCCATGCTTAAGTACTTCCCCGGCAATATCCATATTGCCATTGCAGGCCGGACCAGCGGCCTGCTGCGGTTATCCAGCTACCGCTTGGGCGGGGCGGTCTCCGAACTCAACGCTGAAGACCTCGAATTCACCTTGCTTGAGATGGAAAATTTTCTCGAGCCGCTGCTGGACAGAACGCAGATCAAGCAGGTGGCGCGGATTTCCGCAGGATGGCCGGCGGCGCTTCAGTTCATGAAAATCGCGCTCGGAAAGAGCCACGACCGCAAGGCGCTGCTGCGCGGATTCAGCGGAACCCGGCAAGATCTTCGCGGCTATTTCTCGGAACACTTTCTGCACGGCGTCCCGCAGGCGCAGCAGGATTTTCTCATTGAGGCCAGCATCTTGGACCGCATCGGCCCGGAATCGGCGGATTTCGTGCGCGACAGAACAGACAGCCGGCTGCTCCTCAATCAAATGGAGGATCTGCGCGGCTTCGTAGCGCGGCAAAAACCCGGCCGCGGCCGCTATCGCCTGCATCCGCTGCTCAGGGAATTTTTGCGGCACCACCTCAAGCTGCACCATCCAGTCCGCTACAGCGCCTTGCATCGGCGCGCCGCCGCCTGGGCGGCGCGGAACGGGCAAGTGATCCGGGCCATGAAGCACGCGCTGGAAGCAGGCGACAAGGAGGCCGCCGCGGAGATTATTGAATCGGCCGGCGGCATCGCCCGCTGGGACCGCGAAGGCATGATGCGGCTGCGCGCCGCCCATTCCTTGCTGCCGGACGATATCGTCATGCATCGCCCCCGGCTGCTTCTGATCCGCGCGCTGGTGCTGCTCAAGGACGGCCGTCTGACCGAAGCGGGAAGAATCATCGAGCAGGTACGCGAACGCAGCGCGGCATCCAGCGACGCGCGCCTGAAATACGAGATCGCGATGCTGGCATACACGATGAGCTTCTATGAAGGCTCCGATCCGGCGGCGCATATTGCCGATTTGAAGCGCTTTCTGGCTTCGGCGCACAGCCAGGTTGAAGCGGAGCGGCCTTTCCTGTACACGACGCTTTGCGTGTCGGCTTTGCAGTACGGGCGCTTGGACGAAGCGCGCGAGGCCGCGCTTGCGGGCATCGCCGCAGGGAACTCCTTTGTCAACGCCTATTTCCATTTGCACCTTGGCGCAGTGAGCCTTGCACAGGCCGATGTTCGCGAAGCGATGGCCCAGTACCGCAAGGGAATGGCCATCATCAGAAGGGACTTCAAGGAGGATAAAGACATGCATCTGGTGGCGGATATGCTGATGGCCGAATGGCATTTCGAGCGCAATGACCTCAACCGCGCAAGCAGCCTTCTGGGAGAGGCCAGCGAGCGTCTGGTGCATGGCGAGGCCTGGCACGAGATTTACGCTGCGGGATACACCACATCGTCGGCCATCGCCTACGAGCTCGGCGGCTGGGAGGAAGCCGCCAAGGAAACCGAAGGCGCGCTGGCCTACGTCCAAAGAGAGGGCCTGAAACGGACCAGGAACCTGATCGTGGCGAACCGCTGCGGATACTTGACACGCTCGGGTGAAACCGCGCGGGCCCGCGCGCTGGTCCAGGAAGGCGGGCTTTCGCTGGATGAATACAAGGCGCCCGCGGACGGGAATATCGTGATCCGCGAGCGCTTTGGCGTCGTGCCCTCCCTGTGCCGGCTGCTGATTGCCGAGAAGCGCTACAAGAAAGCGGCCGACGAATTATCCGCATTCATCGCAATGGAAGAGGGAATCGGGCATCAGCGGGCCGCGCTGAAGTATTCGCTGCTGTTGTCGCTGGCGCAATATCTCTCGAGGAAGCGGCGGCGGGCGTTCGCAACGCTCAACGAAGTGCTGGGCGCGGTCCGCAGGCAGGGCTTTGTGCGGCTGGTTCTGGATGAAGCGCCGTTCATCGCGGAGCTGCTGCGAGCCTATGCGAAATCGCGCAACGCGACGGAATCCGATCATGCCGCGCATCTGCTGCATCTTCTGGATAAGGGCGCCGCGAACCCGCAAACCACGAAGCTGAGCAAGCGGGAGCGGCAGGTGCTGGAGGAGCTATCGAAAGGATTGCCGGACAAGATCATCGCCCGAAGCCTAGGGGTGACGGAGCACACCGTGCGGTTCCATCTGAAGAATATTTTCCGCAAGCTCGGAGTCAAGAACAGGCTGCAAGCCGTCACGGCGGGCGGCGCCCTGCTCACCGAAGCCTCCCGCCCACCGCCCTAGCCCTTCCCGGAGGCCGCGTGCTTCCCCCGCCCCCGTAGCCAGTTCTTGTCCCTTCCTTCCGGGAGTATGTGGAGCCACTGCGCGCCAATGGCTTGGCGCGCAGAGCGGAACCAAGCCCATGGATGGTCCATGCGTCTCCCGGAAGGAAGGGACAAGAACTGGCGGGATCGAAGCGACCCTCGGTGCAATATGCGGGCTGGCGGCGCTATGCTATGCTTGAGCCGTTTTCAATAAAGCGTATTCCTGAACGGGTTAAGTGGGAATACGGGTTTCAGGTAGAAGCGCCAATCGCCGAACGCTCCAGAGGTTGCTTTCCATGCAGTTCTCCAATTTTGTCCGCATCTTCAACGCCCACAGCGGCGCGAAGGAGTTGATGGAAGACATGTCCTGCAATCCGCCCGGCATCGACACCGTGTATCGCCTGGGCGGCGGCAATCCGGCGATCATCCCCGAAGTGGCCGAGCGCTTCCGCGCCGAACTGGCGAAGATCGCATCCGATGCCGGCCGTTTCGACCAGATGGCTTCGATCTACTCGGAGCCGCTCGGCGACGCGCCATTCCGCGAAGCCTTGGCCGACTTTCTGCGCGACGAGTACGGCTGGCCGCTCACAGCGAAGAACATAGCGCTTACGCCGGGCAGCCAGCTCGGCTTCTATTTCCTTTTCAACCTGTTCGGCGGCGTGGGTCCCGACGGCAAGCGGCGGCGCATCATTATTCCGCTGTGTCCCGAGTACATCGGCTACAAGGGCCTGCTTGCCAACGAGGAGGATATCGCGTCAAGGCGCTCGGTCATCCGCAAGCTCCCCGACCGACAGTTCAAGTACGGGCTGAGCATGGACGGCTTGGAGGATGTGGAGGACATGGGCGCGATCGTGGTGTCGCGGCCCACCAATCCCACCGGCAACGTGATCAGCGAGGGGGAGCTGGCGCGGCTCGACGAGGTGGCCAGAGCGCGAAAGGTGCCGCTCATCGTCGATAACGCCTATGGCCTTCCCTTTCCCGGCATGATCTACGTGGACGCGGCGCCGAAATGGAACGAAAACACGATCCTCACCATGAGCCTGTCGAAGATCGGCCTGCCCGCGCTGCGCACGGGAATCGTGGTGGCGAACGAGGAGGTCACGGAGATTCTCGGGCGCATCAACGCGCTTACCCAGCTGGCGGTGGGGGCGGCCGGGGCGGCGCTGCTGGCGCCCCTGCTGGAGAATCGGGAATTGCTGCGGATCGCGCGCGAGATGATCAAGCCGTTCTACCAGCGCAAGATTTCCGAGGCCATCGGCTTTTGCCATGAAGCCCTCGCGGCCTGCGACTACTACATCCACAAGCCGGAGGGGTCGATGTTTCTGTGGCTGTGGTTCCCGGGGCTGAACGATAACCGGGCGCTGTACCGTCGGCTCAAGGCGCGCGGGGTGATGATCCTGTCCGGCAGCGAATTCTTCCCGGGGCTGCGCGAGCCTTGGAGCCATTCGCGCGAATGCATCAGGATCAACGTGTGCGGCGATGCCGGGATGGTTTCCGGCGGCCTGAGAATTATCGGCGAGGAAGCCGCCCGCCTACAGGCGCGGGCCGCCTGAGGGCCTGCGGCCATGCCCTCGCTGATGCTGGTGTTCCCGGGCCAAGGCGCCCAATACGCCGGGATGGGAAGCGATCTGCATGCATCGTTCGCCGCCGCGCGCGCGGTCTATGACGAGGCCTGCGAGGCGCTTGGCTACGATATTCGGGAACTGAGCTTCTCGGACCCTGGCCAGCGGATCGGTCTGACGCGCTACACCCAGCCTGCCCTCCTCACCCACTCGATCGCCTGTTTGCGGGTTGCCGAATCCTTGCGGGGCGGGGCGTTCGCGCCGCTGGCGACCGCCGGCCACAGCCTCGGCGAATACAGCGCGCTGGTGGCCGCCGGCGCCCTGCGCTTCAAGGACGCTCTGCGCCTGGTGAGCGAGCGCGGGCGGCTGATGGGCGAGCATGGCGAGGGAGGGATGCTGGCGCTGGCCATGCCCCCCGAGGAGGCGCTTGAGCTTGCCGACCGGCATTGCTGCCAGATCGCGGGGCTGAACCTGCCGGCCCAGACCGTGGTGGGCGGCACCCGCGCGGACCTTGAGAAGCTGACGGCGGATCTGGCGGAGAACCATCCTCGCAAGCGGGCAACGCCGCTGGCCACTGAGGGCGCGTTCCATACCTATCTGATGGTGACGGCGGCGCGCCAGTTCCGGGCGGTGCTGGAGGCCACGGAATTCTCGGCGCCGCGCTACCCGGTGCTGTCGAACTACACGGCCAGCCCCCACGATCCGGCACCCGGCGCGATGCGGACCCGGCTATTCTTCCAGCTCATCAACCCGGTCAACTGGGTGGGATGCATGCAATGGGCGGCGGAGAACGGCGCCGATTCGTTCCTGGAGTTGGGCGGCGGCATCGGCCGCGGCGAAAGCCCCGCCGAAAAGCGCCCCAACCTCCAGGCCATGCTCAGGAAATACTGCCGCAGCGCCAACCACGAAGCCGAAATCCAAGCCGTCATCAACACCCCCACCGCCCAAGCCCTCACTAAGGCTTAACCCGCATATCGCGCCAGGTGGCCACGGCGGCGCTGAGCCAGGCCAGCGCCAGCGCCATGCCGCCGTAGGGCGTCAATGCCGCGAGGTCCGGCCCGCCGAGCGCCTTGAGGTAAATCGTGCCCGAAAACAGCGCCAAGCCGGCAATCAGAAGGCAGCCCGCCAGCTTGTAGAACAGGCTGTGCGGCTGTCGCCGCGCCAGCATCGCCACAAGCAGCAAGCCCAGCGAATGCGCCAAATGCATCTGGTTGGCCCAGTCCCAGGCGCGCACCTCAGCGGCGGCAGCGCCCCCCTGATACAGGCCATGGGTGCCGTAAGCCCCCAGAAAAACCGATGCCGCCAGCAGCAGCGCGCCCAAAACCGCAAATACCCGAGCCATGGCAAGCTCGCCTAAGCGGAGCTTTGCTCCAGCTCGATCAGCACTCCGAAGCAGTCGGCGGGATGCAGAAACAATACCGGCAAGCCATGCGCGCCAGTGCGCGGCTCCCCGTCGCCAAGAATCCGCACGCCGTGCTCGCGCATCCGGTCGCGAGCGGCGAGAATATCGTCCACCTCGCAGCAGATATGGTGCATCCCTCCCTTCGGTTTCCGATCAAGAAAACCGCTGAGCGGCGACTCATCGCCCAACGGCTCGAGCAATTCCAGCGCGGTGTTGGGAAGGCGCACGAAAACCGTGGTCACGCCGTGTTCCGGCAACGCCTTGGGGGCGGAAACCTCAGCGCCCAGCACGTCGCGGTAGAAAGCGGCGGCCTTGGCCAAGTCCGGAGCGGCCAGCGCCACATGATTCAAGCGGCCCAAGGCGCCAGCCGCAGCCGGCGTTGTGCCGGGCCACTCGTCCCTGACCCGGGACCCGGCCAGATCGGAGAGCTTTTGCGCCAATTCGTCGATGCCCTGGCCCTCCAGCGCCGAGCAGCAAGAGACCGTGGCCGCGTGCTCGGCGGCCGGCACCGAGCGGGCGTAGTCGGCAGCAGTGGATTGCGCCAGCTTCAATAATTCGCCATCGGCCTTGTTGACCACGATCAGATCCGCCAGTTCGCGCACGCCCCGCTTCATCCCTTGCAGCTCGTCGCCGCCGCCCGGCGCGATCACCAGCACCAGCACATCCACCAAGTCGGCCACGCCGGTATCCGCCTGCCCCGCGCCTGCGGTCTCCAGCAAAACGTAGTCGAACGGCCCGCTGGCCAGCACCTCCAGCGCTTGGCGGGCGCGCGCGCTCAGCGCCCCGGGGCCGCCGCCGGTGGGCGAAGGCCGAATGAACACCCCCGCCTTGCGGGATAGTTCCATCATGCGGGTCTTGTCGCCCAATATCGAGCCGCCGGTGCGCGACGAGGTGGGATCCACCGCCAGAACGCAGACGCGCTTACCGGCATCCACCAGGCGCAAACCCAATTGCTCGATCAGCGTTGACTTGCCGGCCCCCGGCGGCCCGGTAATGCCGATCCGCGCCAGCGGGCGCCTTGATGCGCGCAGCCGGGAAAGAAGGTCGCGCGCCGCAGCGCCGTCGGCAAGGCGCGCCGATTCCACCAAAGTGAGCGCGCGCGCGAGGCTGCGACGGTCGCCGACGAGAACGCCTTGCGCGAGGCTTCTGGTATCGTGATTCACGCGTAGTGAAGGATCACCTGGCCAGTATCGAGATTATCGCCCTGGCGCACCTCGATGCGCCGGACTGTCCCGTCACGGGGAGAGCGCAGGCTGTTTTCCATCTTCATGGCCTCGATCACGCCAACCTCCTCGCCCGCCTTGACCTCCTGGCCTTCCTCCACCCGCAATTTCGTGAGCACTCCGGGCATGGGCGCGCTCAGCAGGCTGATGCCGGACGACCTCGGGCGCGCCGCCATGCGCCGCTTCAACCGAGCCGACCGCGGCGGCAGCAGCGCGCAATGCTGCTGCCGACCAGCGTGGCTCACCGTCACGCCCAGCCCCGCACGTTCCAATCCGAAGCTCAAGATTTCCGGCTTCTTGCGCTTGGCCGCGCCAACCACCACCTCGCAGCGGGCAACGGGCTCGAACGGGCGCCACGCGCTGTTTAAGCGGTACGTTCTTCTGCCGAAGCGCACCTCAAGGCCGCCGCTGCCCCAGGCCCTGGCGAGCTTCCGCTCCTGGCCGCCGGATATCGCCACCGCTTCGCTCCATTCCCGCGGCGTATGCCGCGCGCAGCGGTCCTGGGCCATCACGGCAACGGCGGCCAGCAGTTCGGCCATTTCCCGCGGGCACTCCGCCTCGGGATCGAAGCCGTCAGGGTATTCCTCGGCGATGAAGGCGGTGGACATATCGCCTTCGATGAATTTCGGATGCCTTGCCAAGGATGCCAGAAACAAAAGATTGGTGGCCGGGCCGTCCACCGCGAACTCGTCCAGCGCCCGCGCCAGACGCGCGGCGGCCTGAGCGCGCGTGGCGCCGCACACAATCAGCTTGGCGATCAGCGAATCGTAGTAAACCGAGGCTTCGTCGCCCTCTTCCACTCCGGCATCCAGACGCACCGCGCCGGAGCCCGGGCCTGCCTTTTTCGGATCCGCGGCGGCCGGCATGGCGCGGGCGCCGGCCGCCGGGGGCCGCCAAGTTTTCAACCGGCCTGCGGAGGGCAAAAAGCCGCGCTGCGGATCCTCCGCGCAGACCCGCGCCTCCATGGACCAGCCGGTCAACCGCACGTCGTCCTGGCTGAAATCCAGTTTCCCGCCGTCGGCAATCCGCAACATCCACTGCACCAGATCGATCCCGGACACCCATTCGGTCACCGGATGCTCCACCTGCAAACGGGTGTTCATTTCCAGCAGATGAAAACTGCCGTGGGCATCCGCCACGAATTCCACCGTGCCGGCCGAGCGGTAGCCGATGGCCTTGGCGAGCGAAACCGAGGCCTCCCCCATGGCGGCGCGCATTTCCGGCGTTACGAAGGGCGAAGGCGCCTCCTCGATCACTTTCTGGTGGCGGCGCTGGATCGAGCATTCGCGCTCGCCCAGATACACAACGTTGCCGTGCGAATCAGCCAGAATCTGCACTTCGATATGGCGCGGCCGCTGAAGGTATTTCTCCACGAAAACCCGACCGTCGCCGAATGCGGCCTGGGCCTCGCGCACGGCCTGCTCGAACCCCTCGCGGCACTCGCCTTGGTCGTGCGCAATGCGCATGCCGCGACCGCCGCCGCCCGCTTGGGCCTTCAGCAGCACCGGATAGCCGATCGCGGCAGCTGCCTCGCAGGCCGCGTCAGCGCTGTGAAGGGCCTCGGGACGCCCCGGAATGGTGGGCACGCCAGCCTCGGCCGCAATCCGCTTGGCTTCGAGCTTGTCGCCCATCAGCCGGATGGCTTCGGCCGGCGGGCCAACAAAGGTGATGCCGGCAGCCTCGACCGCAGCGGCGAATGCGGCGTTCTCGGATAAAAAGCCGTAGCCCGGATGCAGCGCATCGGCCCCGCTTCCGGCACAGGCTTCGATGATTTTCCCGATATCCAGATAGCTTTCGGCGGCGCTCAAGCCGCCGATGCAAACGGCCTCATCCGCCATGCGCACATGCAACGCATCGGCATCGGCATCCGAATAAACGGCCACGCTAGGGATCCCGAGCGCCCGCGCCCCGCTCGTCACGCGGCAAGCGATCTCCCCCCGATTAGCAATCAGCAACTTCTTCAAAGCGGGATATTGCCGTGCTTGCGCCAAGGGTTGCGAAGGCGCTTGTTGCGCAGCATGGCGAATGAGCGGCATAAATGGGCGCGGGTCAGGCGCGGCTCGATCACGTCATCGATATAGCCGCGTCCCGCGGCCACGTAGGGATGGGCGAATTTGCGGCGGTATTCCTCGGTGCGGGCAGCGATCTTCCGCTCGTCGCCGATATCCTGGCGGAAGATGATTTCCACCGCGCCCTGCGGCCCCATCACCGCAATCTCGGCGCTGGGCCAGGCCAGGTTCACATCGCCGCGCAGATGCTTCGACGACATGACATCATACGCGCCGCCATAGGCCTTCCGCGTGATGACTGTAACTTTTGGAACCGTGGCTTCCGCATAGGCGTATAAAAGCTTGGCGCCGTGGCGGATGATGCCGCCGTATTCCTGCTGCGAACCCGGCATGAATCCGGGAACGTCCACCAGCGTCAGAAGCGGAATCGAGAACGCATCGCAAAAACGAACGAAACGCGCGCCCTTCACCGACGCCTCGATATCCAAGCAGCCGGCCAGCACGGCCGGCTGGTTGGCCACCACGCCCGCCGTCTCGCCGCCAATGCGCACAAAGCCGGTCACGATATTGCGCGCATAGTCCGGCTGCATCTCGAAGAATTCGCCCTCGTCGGCCACCTTATGGATCAGCTCCTTGATATCGTAGGGCTTGGCCGGATCGGCAGGCACCAGGCTGTTCAGCGACGGCTCCTGGCGGTCTTCGGGATCCTCGGTGGGACGCGCCGGAGCGCGCTCGCGGTTGCTGGAGGGCAGATAGCCCGTCAGCAGGCGCGCCATGCGCAGCGCTTCCACATCGTCGTCGAAGGCCCGGTCGGCCACGCCTGAGCGGGCGCTGTGGGTATCGGCGCCGCCCAGCGCCTCGGCGGTGATCTCCTCGGCGGTCACTGTCTTGACGACATCGGGACCGGTCACGAACATGTACGCAGTGCCGCGCACCATAAAGATGAAATCGGTGATCGCTGGCGAATACACCGCGCCGCCGGCGCAGGGCCCCATCACCAGCGAGAGCTGCGGCACCACCCCGGAGGCCAGCACGTTGCGCTGAAAGACTTCCGCGTAGCCCCCCAGCGAGGCCACGCCTTCCTGGATGCGCGCGCCCCCGGAATCATTAAGCCCGATGATGGGCGCCCCCACCTTCATGGCCTGGTCCATGACCTTGCAGATCTTGCGCGCGTTGGTTTCCGACAGCGAGCCTCCGAATACGGTGAAATCCTGGCTGAACACGAATACCAGCCGCCCATTGATGCGGCCGTGGCCGGAGATCACGCCGTCACCCGGCACTTTCTGGTTTTCCATGCCGAAATCGGCGCAACGATGCTCCACGAAGGCATCCCACTCCTCGAAGCTGCCATCGTCGAGCAAAACCTCCACCCGTTCCCGGGCCGTGAGCTTGCCTCTGTCATGCTGCCGCTTGACGCGCGCTTCGCCGCCGCCGGCGCGCGATGCGGCGCGCCTGTCCTCAAGGCGCTTGAGCATCTTTCCGCGCTCACTCATTTCCGCTCCCCTTCCAGCAAAGACAGCATGTCATCCGCAGCGGCGGTGATATTGGAACCCGGCTCGAAAATCAGCGCCACGCCGGCCTCCCGCAAGGCCTCGCGATCCTGCCTAGGGATGATGCCGCCGATCACCACTCGCACATCGCCAGCGCCTTCGGCGCGCAGCGCCTCAATCATGCGCGGCGCCAGCTCGCGGTGCCCCGCCGCCAGCGAGGAAATACCCACCAAGTGAACATCGTTCTCCACCGCCTGCCGCGCCACCTCCTCGGGCGTTTGGAACAGCGGCCCGATATCCACATCGAAGCCCAGATCGGCGAGCGCGGACGCCACCACCCGGGCGCCGCGATCATGCCCGTCCTGGCCCAGCTTGGCCACCAGGATCCGCGGCCGCCGCCCTTCCCGCGCACCGAATTGGCGCACCCGGCGCTGAAGGGCAGAGAAATCCTCGTCGTTGTCGTAGGAAGCCGCGTACACGCCGCTCACCATTTGCGATACCGCCCGGTGCCGTCCGAACGCCTGCTCCAACGCCAGCGATATCTCGCCCACCGTGGCGCGGCGGCGCACGGCCTCAAGGGCCGGCTCAACCAAGCTGGCGCCGCTCTGTCCGGCTGCCTTGCCGAGCGCCTCCAGCGACGCGCCGCAGGCGGATTCGTCGCGCTGCGCGCGCACTTCGGCAATTCGCCGCAACTGGCTGTCGCGCACCTTGCGATTATCGATATCAAGCAACTCCACCTCGGCCTCTTCCGCCACCCGGTAACGGTTCACGCCCACCACCACGTCCTCGCCGCGCTCCACGCGCGCCTGGCGCCGCGCCGCCGCCTCCTCGATGCGGAGCTTGGGCACACCTGCCTCTATGGCGCGGGTCATGCCGCCCAAGTCCTCCACTTCGCGGATCAGTTGGCGAGCGCCGGCGGCCAGCGAGGCGGTCAGGCTCTCCACATAGTACGAACCTCCCAGAGGATCGGCAACACGGGTCACGCCGGTTTCCTCGCGCAAAACCAATTGGGTGTTGCGCGCGATATGCGCGGAGTGGTCGCTGGGGAGGGCCAGCGCCTCGTCGAAACTATTGGTGTGCAGCGACTGGGTTCCGCCCAGCACGGCTGCCAAGGCCTCCAAGGTTGTGCGGATCACGTTGTTATGGGGATCCTGGCTGGTCAGGCTCACTCCGGAAGTCTGGCAATGGGTGCGCAGCATCAGCGAGCGCGGATGGCGCGGCGTGAACCGCTCCTTGAGCAACTCCGACCACAAAAGGCGCGCGGCGCGCAGCTTGGCGGCCTCCATGAAGAAATTCATGCCGATGCCGAAAAAGAAACTCAAGCGGGGGGCGAATTCGTCCACGTCCAGCCCTGCGGCGATGGCGGCGCGCACGTATTCGAGGCCGTCGGCCAGCGTGTAGCCCAGCTCCTGCACCGCGGTGGCGCCGGCCTCCAGCATGTGGTAGCCGGAAATGGAAATAGGATTGAAACGCGGCATGTTGCGGGCGCTGAAAGCGATGATATCGCCCACAATCCGCATCGACGGCGCGGGCGGATAAATATAGGTGTTGCGGACCATGAACTCCTTGAGGATATCGTTCTGCATGGTGCCGGCCAGCTGGCCGAGCGGCGCTCCCTGCTCCTCGGCGGCCACGATATACATGGCCAGCACCGGCAGCACCGCGCCGTTCATGGTCATGGAAACCGACATGCGCTCAAGCGATATGCCGTCGAACAGGCGCTTCATGTCCTCCACGGAATCGATGGCCACGCCCGCCTTGCCCACATCGCCGAGCGCGCGCGGGTGGTCCGAGTCGTATCCGCGGTGGGTTGGCAGATCGAAGGCGACGCTGAGGCCCGTCTGGCCCGCCGCGATATTGCGCTTGTAAAACGCGTTCGACTCCTCGGCGGTGGAAAAACCCGAGTACTGGCGCACTGTCCAAGGGCGTCCCGCGTACATCGTGGCGCGCGGCCCGCGCACATAAGGCGGCACGCCAGGCAGCGCCCGCACATGCTCCAGCCCCTCCAAGTCCTCGGCGGTGTATAGCGGCTTCACCGGAATGCCTTCCGGCGTCTCCCAGATCAGGCTGTCCGCATCGGCGCCCTTAAGCTCCTTACGCGCCCGGGCCGCCCATTCGGGCGGAAAGCGGTGGCTGGACTTATTCGTTTCGCCGGTCTTCATCGGCTATAGGGAGGTATTGATTCGGCGGAAAAAAAGGCAGTATAGCCCGCATGCGGATTGCGATCATCGGCGTGGGCGGCGTGGGCGGCTGCCTAGGGGCAGCGCTGCTGCGGGCCGGCCACGACATGCTATTCGTGGCCCGCGGCAAGAATGCGCGTGCCTTGCAACGCCGGGGGCTCGCCGTCCGGCACGTGCTTGAAGGGCCAGGCGGCGGTCGAGGCGGAGCGTCCCGCAGCGCCTTGGAACCTGCGGGCATAGAGCGTTCGAGCAGCGCCAGAGGCTCGTTCGCTCAGCGGCGCATCAACGTGGTCGCGAACCCCGCCGGACAGCCGCCCGTCGAAGCGGCGCTGCTATGCATGAAGCGCTACGACCTCTTCGAGGCCGTGCAAACGCACGCCGGATGGCTCGCCTCCTGCGGCAGCGTCATCACGCTGCAAAACGGCCTGGACGCCCCGCGAACCGCCGCCGGCCTGCTTCCGGCGGGGAAAGTGGTGGGCGGAACCGTTCAGGTGGTGGCGAAGCTCCTTGAGCCCGGCGTTATCCTGCGCGAGGGCGGCGCGCTGCATATCAACCTGGCCAGACCGGACGGCGAAACCACCGAACGGCTGCAGCGGCTTCACGCGGCGCTGGCCGCCACCGAAATCAGCAGCGATATTCACCGCAATATGGAAACCATGCTGTGGCTGAAATTCCTCATGGTGGCCTGCTCCAGCTCCATCAACGCGGCCATGCGCAGCGGCTTCGACGCCATGTCCGGCAACCCCGCCATGCCCTGGCTATTGGACATCGCCATGCAGGAAGCCCTGGCCGTGGCGCATGCGCTGGCCGTTCCCCTGCCGACCAACATCGAAGCGCGTACCCGCGCCACTCTGCGCAAGGTATTCGCCCACGGCGGCAAGGCCTCTCTGCTCACCGATCTCGAATATGGCCGCCCGCTGGAACTCGAATGGCTGTCCGGCGCCATCCATCGCATGGGCGAGCAAGCAGGCGTGCCCACCCCCCTGCACACCGCCATCTACCGCGAACTGCTCCCGCTCGCCGCCGGCGCACGCCGCTAAGGCGCGCCCCGCGATGTTCGCGGGCGCCCGCTCGCTGTAAGATTGGCGGCGGACATGACGGGATTGAATAGCATTCGGTGGGCTTTGGCGGCGCTGCTGCTGGTTGCGCTTGCGGCGCCGGAATCGCAAGCGGGCGTGCTGCGGCGCGGCACCAACGACGAGCTGCCCACGTTCGACCCGCAGTACCTGGTGGGCAATTCCGCCGGGGCCATCATGTACGACCTCTTCGAGGGCCTTGTTTCGCGGGCCCCGGATGCCAGCGTGGTGCCCGCCATCGCTGAAAGCTGGGATATTTCCGAGGATGGCACGGTCTACACCTTCCGGCTCAGGAAAACGGCCAGGTGGTCGGACGGGCGGGCCATCAGCGCCGGCGATTTCGTTTATTCCTTCAAGCGGATGCTTAATCCGCAATCCGGCACCCGCGGCGCCAGCGCCCTGTTCCCGGTGCTCAATGCGACAGCCATCTCCCTGGGCGAGAAGCCGCTGGACTCGCTGGGCGTGAAGGCGCTTGATCCGCGAACGCTGGAAATCACGCTGGAAGGCCCGGCGCCCTACTTCATCAGCCTGCTGGCCTCCTACAGCAACGCGCCGGTGCCCGCGCACGTGATCGAGGAGCACGGCAGAAAATGGACGCAGCCGGGCGTGATGGCGACCAGCGGCGCCTACATGCTCAACAAGGTGGTCACCAACACCTACTACCAACTGGTCAGGAACCCGCACTACCACGCCGCCGACACGGTGGCCATCGACGAGGTGATCTACTACCCGGTTCCTTCGCCCGCCACGTCGCTGAAGCGCTATCTGGCCGGAGAGCTGGACGTGATTCTCAATATCCCGTTCAACCAGTACGACACGCTGCGGCGGACCCGGCCCGAGGAATTCCAGCTGGCGCGCGGCATAGGGCTGGGCTACCTGTCGGTGAACAACACTCTGCCGCCGTTCAACGATGTGCGGGTGCGCAAGGCGCTTTCGCTGGCCATCGACCGCGACGTGATCGTGGAGAAGCTGCTCAAGACCGGCGAGGAGCCCGCCTGGTCGGTTGTGCCCACAGCGGTGTGGGACGACCGTCCGGCGGCGCCTCCGGCGCACGCCGCCATGAGCCAGGCCGAGCGGCTGGCCGAGGCCCGGCGGCTGCTGGCCGAGGCGGGGTTCAGCAAGGGCAACCCGCTCCGATTCACCTTCCTGTTCTCGCCGGTGGAGAAGGACCGCCGCCTAGCGGTGGCCTACCGCGCCATGTGGAAGCAGGCCGGGGTGGAGGCGGAGCTGGAAACCGCAGGCATGCGGGCGCTGATGAAGAAGGCGGCGGAGAAGGAATACCAAGTCATGCGGCTGTCCTACTACGCCATTTTCGACGACCCGGTATCGTTCTTCGCGCTGATCGCCGGCGACAGCTTCAGGAACTATTCCGGCTACGCCAATGCCGAAATCGACCAGCAGCTGGCCGTTGCCGACACGATTCGCTCGGGAGAGGAGCGAACCGCCTATTTGCGCGATATCGAGCGGCAGGCGATGGCGGATTTCCCCGTCATCCCCTCGCACTACCAGTCCCGAGCCTTTCTGGTGAGCAAGCGCGTGCAAGGCTGGACCAACTCCCCCGCGCCGAAAATGGCCAAGGACCTGCGGCTCGCCTCAGGCCCATAGCCTGTGCGCTGCGTATTCCTGCATTGGACCAGCTAAAGCCCTGCGCCTGCCCCCGCCTCGCGGGAGCGTCGGCGGCAGGAGCCGCCGCCGAGCCCCATGGATGGGTTCATGCGTCTCCCGCGAGGCGGGGGCAGGCGCAGGGCGAGGACAAGCACGGATGCGATAGGCAGGTTGGCCAACTATGGTAGAGGACGCGCCGCACTCGCCCGGCGATCTGTTCCTAGTGCTCAACGAGATCGACCAGAGCAATATCGACTACCGCAAAGGCATTTCAGGGCGGTGCCGGATCATGCATTACGACCAGCGCTTCAACCCTAAAGGCGAGCTTTGGACCGGCGAAGAAGGCATGCTGGTGGGCCTGCTCTACAACCCCAACGACCAGCGTCTTTACGCCACGAACCCGCAGCTCAACAGCCTCCTTGCCTGCGATCCGTCCGGCGCGCGGGAATGGCGACCGCTCGCGGGCGGCTGCCTGCCGCCGCGCCGCTACGGGAACATGGCGCTGGCGCGCAACGGCGATATCGTTATCGGCGTCCACTCGCTCTACGGCGCGGCGGCGGCGGAGGACGAGCACGGCAACGGCAAGCTGATCCGCTTCAATCCGCAAACCGAGGCCGTGCGTTTTTTCGACGTTGAAATCGATGGCGGGCGCGGCGGCAAGCACTGCGTGAGCAATCTGGCCTTGGCCGACGACGATGCGACCGTCTATTACGTGTCGGAAGCCGGCCGGCGGATTTGCCGCTACGACACGGCAGCGCGCCGCCAGCTCGGCGATTTCCGCGCCTTAGGGGACGGCGAGGCCATGCGCACCTACGGCCTCGGCCTGCTTCCCGGCGGCGAAGTGCTGATGGCCTGCGGCTCCGGCGCCGTGCTGCTCGGCCCGCGCGGCGATATCGCCAGAACCTACGACGCGCCTTTCGACAGCGGCTGGACCCGTGCCCAGCCCGCCCTCGACGGCAAGCACTTCTACCTGAGCAACTTCCTGCACGGCCTCCTGCAACGCCGCGAGATCGCCACCGGAGAAGTCGCCGCCGAACTCCGCACCGGCCTCAAATGCTCCCTCCTAAGCCTCGCCGAATACCCGCCCGCCCCCTGATGCATCAACAACGATCACGCGCGCAGGTCGCGGAGGCTATCGAGAGCCGTGCCCGGGGTCGGAAGGTCGAACTGGATTTGTTTCCTGCGAAACGCCGCTTGGTCTAGAATCAGGCTTATGCCTCGATGCGTCCCTAGCATCCCCGCCGCTCCTTAGGGATGCGCGCCAACCAGCAGGAGCTTTTCGAAAGGCAACGGATGCCTCGCCAGCCAACCGTTGCGCGTGTTTCGCGCCCCAACGGCTCAATCAACAATCTCTTGCCAACTGATCGGGCGGCGCATGACTGGTACCGGTTTGTTCTTTCGTTCCCGCCGCACCTGGTGCGCGACTATGCGGATCGGTTTGAACTGAACGCGGATTCGCTTCTCCTGGATCCGTTTTGCGGCACTGGAACAACCATTGTTGAAGGGAAGAAGCTCGGAATACCCTCAGTGGGCATCGAGGCCGTCCCCCTGCCCTTGCTCGCGTCGCAAACCAAAGTGGATTGGAGTCCCGATCCAGACCTTTTCAAGGCGCACGCGAAGAACGTGGCGGAGCGGGTCCTGACCATCCTTGAGCGCGAACGTGTCAGCGATGATCCAGCGGACAATCAAGAGGCCATTGGAGCGGCAAGCCTGCGTTCGTTGCGGGAAGAGACCGCGAAGCTGTTATTGAAAGGGTCGATCAGCCCGCTTCCGCTTCACAAGGTTCTCGTGCTGCTTGAAGTGCTCAAGGAAGAGCACGATTCCCCCTACCAACGCCACGAGTTGCTTGCGCTGGCCAAGCTCTTGCCGTCGGACATTGGCAACTTGCGTTTTGGGCCGGAGGTGGGCGTTGGAGCCATCAAGCAGGACGCTCCCGTTGTCAGTTCGTGGCTAAGCCAGGTTTGGCGGATGGCGAACGACATGGGCGCCTTGCAGGCAATGGACAGCGCGCCGGCGGAGGCGCTTTTGGGCGACGCGCGCAATATCGATGGCTCGATCGCCCCGCGGAGTGTTGACGCGGTGATTTGCTCCCCTCCGTATCCGAACGAAAAGGACTATCTGCGAATTGTTCGCCTTGAGTCAGTCCTGCTGGGGCTCATAGACAACAAGCATCACCTTCGCACTCTCAAGCAGCGCCTAGTGCGCTCCAACACCCGGGGAATTTATAAAGGAGACGAAGACGACCAATGGATCCTTTCGAATCGAAGCATCGCCAAAGTCGCCAAGGCGATCGAAGCCCGCAGAATCGCCTTGGGCAAGGACTCCGGGTTCGAGAAGGCTTACCACCGGGTTACCAAGCTCTATTTCGGCGGCATGGCGCGCCATTTTCATAGTCTTTCCAAAGTCCTTAAACCCGGAGCGCGCCTTGCTTACGTGGTTGGCGACCAGGCTTCCTACTTGCGCGTGATGATCCGCACGGCCAAGCTGCTGGCGGAAGTCGCTGCATCGCAAGGGTACGCGGTGGAGGGAATCGATCTGTTCCGGACGCGGCACGCAACGGCGACCGGCAAGCAACTTCGTGAAGAAGTTCTGCTGTTGCGCTGGCCCGGTTGAACGCAATGCCCGAGAATCACGAAATATCGCATAACCGCTATATCGACATCATCAAGTGGGTATTCAAGCGGAATTTTCGGAGCGGGTCCAAGGAAGTAGGTTTTCCCCGAACGCAACTCGCGGAGGCCGCTCTCGACCTAGGCGTGGAAGCTCCAAAGAATCTGGGAGATGTTGTTTATTCGATTCGGTACCGAACCGATATGCCGACGGAGATTGACAATCTTGCACCAGCGGGAATGACTTGGGCGCTGTTCCCGGCCGGTCGAAGCTTCTACGCATTTCGTCCTGTGGCCATCAACCAGATCGAGCCACGATCCGGGCTTGCCAAAATCAAGGTGCCCGATTCCACGCCCGGATTGATTGCGCGCTACTCGATGTCCGACGAGCAGGCTTTATTGGCAAGGGTTCGATATAACCGGCTGCTTGATATTTTTACGGGAATGGCTTGCTATTCGCTTCAAAACCACTACCGAACCAGCATCGAAGTTACAGGATCGAGCGGCGCCAAATCATCTAGATCGCAGGTGGAAACGGATGAACTCTACGTGGGCATCGACCGGCACGGCAGCCATCACATCCTGCCGGTTCAGGCAAAGGGCGGCACGGACCGTTTGAGCGTCATTCAGATCTGGCAGGACTTTCGAGTGGCCGAGCAGAAATTCGCCAGTCTTTCCGCCCGTCCTATCGCGACTCAATTTCTCGATGACCAATCAATCGTTCTATTCGAGTTTTCGGAACCAAGCGGGCAGATTTCAATCGCCAGGGAGCGGCACTATTCTCTGGTGGCACCCGAAAAGCTTACGGATGAGGATATGGAGACATATCGGACAGCCGCGCTCCATGCGTCTCGTGAGGATTAGCGCACCGCACATGCTGCGGCATTATCAATCTGCTCATCCGCGCAGCCTTCAGATGCAAGCCCGCGAGAAATCCTATGCGCCGAGCAATTGGACGATGCCTTGGTTCCCGACGCGGCGGGCCGCGCGGGCATCGGCTGTTAGCCACACGCCGTTTGTGAGGGCGGCGAGCGCAGCATAGACCGCGTCGTAGCCGGATAGGTTCCACTTTATGGCAAAGTCCGCGGCCAAGGCCAGCAGCTCGTGCCCGTTGCCAACCCGATGCCAGCCCAGCGCCTCTACCAGCGCAAGCGCCTCCTTTACCGCGGCGGGCTTCTTCAAGGACAAGCGGCAGAGCACGGCCAGCAACTCGTTCATGAACAATTCCGGCACGGCGTAAACCGATGGATCGCGCTCGATCGCGTCGAGCACCTGCTCCGCCTCCGCGCCAAGCGGCTCGTTTCGGACAAACCACTTGATCGCCACCGAGGCGTCAACAACGATCACGAGCGCAGGGCGCGGAGGATATCGAGAGTCGTGCCTGTGGCCGGGGGGTCGAACTGGATTTGCTTGATCCGCGCAACCACTTGGCGGCGTTGCTCGTCAGCCTCTTGGTCAACGAAACGCTCGCGGTAATCTTTCAAGCTCACGAGCGCGGCCACGGGCGTGCGCCGACGGCACACCATGATGGGGTCGCCGTTGCGTTCCAAGCGATCAAGCACCGTCCCCAGAGACTGGCGAAGTTCCAAGGCGTTAACAGTGTCCATAGTGCTGTGCAACATATTACCTGCACAGTTTAGTGTCAAGAACCAAATATGTCGTGAATCTGAATGCTCCCTTGCGGGCAATGCTCTTTCGCTTTACCTTTGCCCACCACCAACGATATGAAGTTGACCAGCTTGCACCACAAGAAACACTACGGACTCGTGATCGTCCGGGGGCGGATAGCGGTGTGCTGAGGTATGCGCTGAAACGGCTGGCGGTGGCGGCGCCCACGCTGTTCGTGATTATCACGGTTTCGTTTTTTCTGATCCGGGTGGCGCCGGGCGGGCCGTTCGACCTGATCCCGAATATGGACCCGGCGGCGGCGGAGAATCTGCGCAAAGCCTACGATCTGGACAAGCCGCTGCTGGAGCAGTACGGCAACTACTTGGCGAAGCTGGCCCGGGGCGACTTGGGGCCGTCGCTGGCCTACCGCGACCGGAACGTGGCCGAACTGATCGCCGAAGGGCTGCCGGTGAGCGCGCAACTGGGGCTGACGGCCATATTGCTGGGCTTGTTCGGGGGAATGATGTGCGGGATCGCGGCCGCGCTGCGCAAGAATTCGGCGGCGGATTTCACCGTCATGGCCGTTGCCATGACCGGCGTGGCCATTCCCACCTTCGTGACCGCGCCTCTGCTCACGCTGTTCTTTGGCCTTTACCTGGGCTGGCTGCCCATTTCCGGCTGGAATAACGGCCAGCTCGCGCACATCATCCTGCCGGTGGTGGCGCTGGCGCTGCCCACAATGGCGGGCATCGCGCGGATCACCCGCGGCTCGATGCTGGAGTCGCTGAGCGCCGACCACGTTCGCACGGCGCGCGCCAAGGGCCTGCCGGAATGGAAGGTGATCGCCCGGCATGTGTTGCGGCCCGCCTGCATGCCGGTGGTCAGCTACTTGGGGCCGGCCATCGCCGGAGCCATGACCGGCTCGGTGGTGATCGAAACCATCTTCGGCCTGCCCGGCATCGGGCGCGCCTTCGTTGAAGGCGCCCTCAACCGCGACTACTCCCTGATCCTGGGCATCGTGATCGTGTACGCCGCGCTCATCATCCTGCTCAACCTGCTGGCGGACATGATCTACGGCTGGCTGGACCCCAGGGTGCGCCCGCAGTGACTCCGCCGTCCGCGGCGAGCGGCGAACCGGCAGCGATGAACAGCGGCGCGCCGGATTCGCAGGGCCGCTCCCTCTGGCAGGACGCAATGGCGCGGTTCCGCGACCATCGCGCGGCCATGGCCAGCATGTGGGTCCTAGGCGCGATCACGCTGCTGGCGGTGCTGGTTCCTGAATTCTGGCCAAACAGCCTTGACGACGTGAACTGGGACTACCTGGAATCTCCGCCCACCACCGATCACTTCCTATGGTTCGGCACCGACGTGAACGGACGCGACATGTTTTCGCGCACTTTCTACGGCGCCCGGATTTCGCTGGCCATCGGCGTGCTGACCACGCTCGTGGCGCTGGTCATCGGCGTGGCCTACGGCGCCATTGCCGGCTATCGGGGCGGGCTGCCGGGCGACTTGATGATGCGCCTGGTTGACGTGCTCTATTCGCTGCCGGCGCTATTTTTCGTGATTATCCTGGTGACCGTGTTCGGCAACAGCTTCCTGCTGATCTTCCTATGCATCGGAGCCGTGGAATGGCTGACGCTGGCGCGCATCGTGCGCGGGCAAACGCTGTCCATCAAAGAGAAGGAGTATGTGCAATCGGCCAGGGCGGCCGGGCTTTCAACGCCGACGATACTGCTGAAATACATCGTTCCCAATGTGATCGGCCCAGTGATCGTTTACGTAACGCTGCTGATCCCGATCAATATCATCGTGGAAAGCTACCTGAGCTTTTTGGGGCTGGGTGTGCAGGAGCCGTACACCAGCTGGGGCCGGCTGATCTCGCAGGGCGCCGATGAGATCGGCAACGCGCCGTGGCTTCTGGTCATTCCCGCCTCGTTTCTGGCGGTCACGCTGTTCTGCTTCAATTTTATCGGCGACGGGCTGCGCGACGCGCTGGACCCCAGGGACCGCTCGCGATGAGCGAGCCGCTGCTGGCCTGCCGGGATCTGCATGTGCGTTTTCAGACGCATGAAGGCGAGGTGCATGCGGTCAAAGGCGTGGATTTCGAGGTTCGCGCCGGGGACTGCCTCGGCATCGTGGGCGAATCGGGATCGGGCAAGACGCAAACCACGATGGCGCTGATGGGCCTGCTGGCCGGCAATGCCGCCGCAAGCGGCAGCGCGCGGTTCCGCGGGGAGGAAATCCTCAACGCGCCCGCCGCTCGGCTCAACCGCATCCGAGGCCGGCGGATATCGATGATCTTCCAGGATCCGATGGCCTCGCTGACTCCGTTCATGCGCGTTGGCGCGCAGCTTTGCGAAGTGCTGCGCCAGCATTCCGGAATGAGCGGGCCGGAGGCGAAGGCCCGGGCGATCGAAGCGCTCGAAATCGTGCAGATTCCCGAGCCGCGACGACGCTACGGCATGTATCCGCACCAGCTTTCCGGCGGCCAGCGGCAGCGGGTCATGATCGCCCAAGCGCTGCTTTGCGAGCCGGACCTGCTGATCGCCGACGAGCCCACCACGGCGCTGGACCTCACTATTCAGGCGCAGATTCTGGATTTCCTGAGGTCGTTGAAAAAACGCACCACCATCGTGATTATCACGCATGATCTCGGCGTGGTGGCCGGGCTTTGCGACAAGGTGCTGGTCATGCAAAACGGCCGCATCGTGGAAAGAGGCGCCACGGAGGCGATATTCAACGCATCGAAGCACCCGTACACGCAGTCGCTGCTCGCCGCGCTGACCCGCCCGGACCGGAGCGCAAGCCGGCCGTCCGCAGCCCTGCGGGCCGGAACGGCCGCCGGAAACAGGGCGCTGCTGCGCGTTGACGGCCTGAAGGTGCATTTCCCCGCCCGCGTGCAGCATGGGCTTCGCTCCCGAACCGTGCCGCTGAAAGCCGTTGACGATGTTTCTTTCCGGATCGGCCCCGGTGAAACCGTGGGCATCGTGGGCGAATCGGGCTGCGGCAAATCGACGCTGTCGCGCGCCGTGCTGCGACTGATCGGCGCCACCGGCGGGCGCATCGTCTGGCAGGGCGAGGACCTGTCCGGCCTGAGCCGCAAGGCGATGAACGAGCGGCGCAGGCACCTAGGCGTGGTGTTCCAGGACCCGCTGTCCAGCCTCAACCCGCGAATGACCATAGGCAGCATCATCGCCGAGCCGTTGCGGCGTTTTTACCCGGAAATGGGCCGTAAGGAGCGGGATGCCGCAGCGCTGAAGGCGCTGCGCGACGTGGGCCTGGACCGCGAGCATCGCAGCCGCTACCCGCATGAATTCAGCGGCGGCCAGTGCCAGCGGGTAAGTATCGCCAGAGCCATGATCCTCAAGCCCAGGCTGCTGGTATGCGACGAGCCGGTGAGTTCGCTGGATATGTCCACGCGCAGGCAGATCATCAAGCTGCTCCAGGAGCTTGGGGGCAAGCACGAGGTGGCCATCATCTTCATCAGCCACGACCTTTCGGTGGTGCGGGTGGTGTGCGACCGGGTCCTGGTGATGTACTTGGGCCGCATCGTGGAGGCTGCCCCCCGGAACACCCTGTTCGATTCGCCTGCGCACCCCTACACGCAGGCGCTGATCAGCGCCATTCCGGCGCTTGACCTCGCCGCGCGGCCAGCCCGGCAGCGTATTGTTCTGAAGGGGGAACTGCCCTCGCCCACCGCCCCGCCCTCCGGCTGCGTATTCCGCACCCGCTGCTCCATCGCGACGGACCTCTGCAGCGAGCAGGCGCCTCCGTTGAGGAAGCTTGGCAACAGCGCGCGCGTGGCCTGCCACCACGCCTGAATCCGCCGCATCCGGAGGATTTGGGGAGCGAAAGTACAATGCAGGCAATCCGCAGCGATCGGCACAGGAGACGAGCATGTTGATGAATAACTGGTACGTGGCGGCCAGGAGTCACGAAGTGAGCCGGGAAAAGCCCCTGATCGTGCGGATGCTGGGCCAGAAATTCGTGCTGTTCCGCACCCCGGAGAACAAGGCCGTGTGCCTGGCCAACGCCTGTTGCCATCGCGGCGGCTCCCTGGGGCTGGGCAGGCTGGACAGCGCCGGCTGCATTGCCTGCGGCTACCACGGCTGGAAATTCAATCCCCAAGGGCAATGCGTGGAAATCCCGGCGCTGGGAAAAGAGGCGAAGATCCCGAAACGCGCGCGGGTGGATTCGTACCCCGCCGAAGAGCATTTCGACTGGGTGTGGGTGTTTCTTGGAGACCTCGCGGAAGAAGACCGCCCGCCGATCCCGGCGAGCGAGTTCCCCGAATACCACGACAAGGAGAACTGGCGCGTGGTTTCGATGGAATTCGAAGGCGAGGTCAACTGGGGACGCGGCCAAGAGAACTCGCTGGACAGCGCCCATCCGGCTTTCGTGCATGCCAGCTTCGGTCGCCGCAGCGCCCCGGAAGTGCAGATCGTTCCGCTGGTGAAGAACAACTTCATGGGCTACAACGCCACCCGCGAGCGGGTGCCCCCCAAGCGCAGCCAGATCAGTGCCGACATCGCCCAACTGGTATCTGAAAAACGCGGCAAGACCGTGGCCTCCACCGACTACTACATGGCGGGCATTTCGCACCGCATCGATATCACCCGCCAAGGCGATATCCGCCAGGTGACGGTATCCGCGCGCACGCCCATCGACCCGTATAACACGCGCATCTTCCTGCATCAGGCGCGCAACTACCTGATGGAAGAGGAGCACGACGAGGCCCGGCGCGAGGGCGTGCGGCAGGCCTTCCGGGAGGACCTTCAGGCGGTTTCCAATGCCGAGCCGAAGTTTGTGGCGCGCTCCATGGCGCACCAGCTCATCGTTGAGTCCGACCAGCTCGAAACCGCGTTCCGCAAGGACCTGCTTGAGAAAGTGAAGGCTGGCTGGGAAATCGACTACGAGAAGTGGACCGACGAAGGCCGCTACCGCGTTTTCTCCATCCCCTCCCCGGCGCGCCGCACAGACCCGAAAAACTGGATCTACCCGCCCGTGCCCACCACCTGCGAGCGCGGAGGCTAGCAACCGCCTTCCCCGCCAGCGCGGGAGCGGAGGCTGCGGCAAATCAGACAACCTCAGGACAAACCGGCAAGCCGTTCTCCAGGGCGCGCATGAGATTGCGCGGGGCGTAGGGCGCATGGCCCGCGAAGCGCTTGCCGATGGCTTGCACAACACTCGGATGCGCGCATTCGCCCGGCGCGCATTCGCCGCTGCGGCGAATATCGCCGTGCTGCTTGGGGCCGATTTCCCGCTCATAGGGCCGAACCCGCACAGCGCGCAGCGCTTTGTAGCCTGCGGAAAACGAGTCCTCCAAACGGCACTGCTGCGCCGGAGCCGGCGCCATATCGGCAATCGCGCCGCGGAACGCGAGCCCCTGGCCTGCCGCCCGATTCGTCAGCCAGGCCAAGGCGATATCCGATAATCCGCAATGGCGATAGCCGCCGCCGATATTCGAGTGAACGCCGGCAAACCAAGCCTGCTCGATGATTTGATTGTCGCCGGGAGCCCCCGTCCAGAGCACCGGGCGAAAAGGCCGGCGGCGTTCGTCAACGGCCAGCGCCTGACAAGCATGGCGCACCTGCGCGCCCAACTGGGTGTCGTGAAACGATACCCAGTTGCGAGTAAGGCGCCCGAGGAATGGCGTGGGGGCGCCTAGCGCGCCCACCGTGTCCCAAACGCCGATGAACTGAATGGGAACCTGTCCGGCCAAAGGCTCGCCCGCCGCCCTGAGGCGCTGCTCAACGAGCGAGCCGGCGCGCTGGTCCGGGGCCAGCCGATAGAAGGCGTAGGCTTCCGGCAGCAGTCTGAGATTATCCTTTTCCAACAGGCCCGCGGCATCGATGAACCCCGCAAGCGAGCGCACGGTGTAAGCGCCGCGGCTGAATCCGAACAGGAACAGCTGATCGCCCTCGTGGTAGTTGTTGGCGATAAAGCGGTAGGCTTGGCGGATATTCCGCGAAAGGCCGACACCCAAGCCGCCGCCCACGTACTTGTCAAAACCGCCGCGGGTGCCCACGCCGGTGTCGTAATACACCACCTGCGGAACCCCGTCCGCGCCAACGGGCGCCAGTCCGCGAACCGTCTTGAGCACGTTGGTGGGCTCGGTCTCGTCCGCCGGCTTGCCATGCACTTTCTGATCCGGCTCATTCCAGGTGCCGTCGCAGCAGATGACCAGCCGCTTGTTGCCCCGATTCATTTCAGCCGCCCCTGTCCGCGAAGAGCGCGCTCACGCTCGGGCGCGCGCGGCGCATCAAGCCCCGCCTGTTCGCGGGCTGGGCTGCCACCCGCGCGCAGCGGAGGCGCCTAATCTTCGCCGGAGCGGGGCGCGAGGGTATTCAAGCGTTTCGCGTGGCGTGCAGGGACCCGAGAAATCCAAGGCCCTGTTTGGCGTCGCGCACCGTAAACCCGGCTTTGGTGATTTCATTGCCAAAATGCATGCTCTGGAATTCGTTGCGCCACGGCTCGTTGTTCCAGCGGTGATCCCACCAGCGGCGGAAGCTGAAGTACGGTTTGGGCGGACGCAGCTCGGCACGAAAATCGCCCGACTGAAACACGCCGCCCGGCCGGGTCACCCGATGCACCTCCCTCACGATCGCGCGGGCGACGGACGCAGGCACCTCGTGAAACAGGATATAGGCAAAAACCAGATCGAAATGGCCGTCCGGGAAACCGGTGTCTTCCGCTAGGCCCTGGACGAAATGCACCTCCTTGCCCAGATCGACCGCGCGCATGTGCGCGTAGCGGAGCATCGGCCCGGAAACATCAATGCCCCACACCTCCGCGTTCGGGAACCGGTCCTTGAGGGCAGTGGCCATGCGCCCCGGGCCGCAGCCCAAGTCGAGAATGCGAATAAGGCGGCCATCCCCCGGCGGCTCCACCTTGGAAACGACCAGCTTCTGCCGCTGGTCCTGGTCGTTGGTTCCCTCCCGGAAGTGATTGGTGCCATAGTGATAGATGTAGCCGGCGAAGGGATCGCCCACGTAGCCGCCGGGCTGAATATGGATCTCGTGCGAAGCGTATTCCGGCACCTTGAAACCCGGATCCAGCTTCAGCGAGCCGGGACCGGCCTTCTCGGCGGCATCGAGCTCAGCCATGTAGGCCTCGGCGTTGGCGTGAAATTGGTCGGCAACCAGCTTCCAGCAATGCTGCTGGCCGGTGATCCAGTAGCGGACGCTGGCGCCTACGACCGGGTCGCCCTCAAGGGCGGCCAGCACCTGCTCCAGCGGAACATCGCCGTCGGGATCAATGCCCTTCGCCCGGAATAGGGCGTTCGCCCGTTCCTCTGCGGCTTTGCCCAGCGATCTCTGCGTCCAAGCCCTGAAGCCGGTGAGAAACTCATGCCGGCTCTCCAAGTCGAGGCTGGGCAGCCGCTCCTGGATGCCGACGGTTCCGCGCGGCTCCACATCGTACGGCAAGGAGGCCGGCGGCGCAGAGGAAGCTTGCGCCTTGCGGGCCGCTGCGGATGTGGAAAACGCTGCCGCCAGCGCGCCTAAAATCGTCCGTCGATTCATCATCTGTGGCCACCTCCCGCTTCCAGCGATCGCCCTTGGAGATAAGGCGTAAACAACCTCGTTGGAGTATACACGCGGCTCGCGGGAGCGGCGCCGGCGGCGATTGAGCGGGCCAACGTGTGGCGGAAAATGGCGCGCCCGGAGAGATTCGAACTCCCGACCTTCTGGTTCGTAGCCAGATGCTCTATCCAGGCTAAGCTACGGGCGCGCAACGCCAATTATATGAGGCTGCGGGCATCGGTTTGGGCGCCGGTTCGCGACTCGCCGGGACGCAGGTAGATGCCTTCGGCATAAAAGCGGTCCAGCGAGGCCTTGATCGCGGCGAAATTCGCATAAGGGTTCTCCTGCGGATCGCCGGCCCAGAGGTCGCCCGGCAGGCCGTGACCTTTCTCGTACCAATCGACGTAGCTGCGCGGCTCGTCCCAAACCAGCATGTTGGCGGACGATTTGGCGCGGTAGCGCCGCAATTCGGCCAGGTCGAGGTTGGCCTGGAAGCTCAGCTTGCCGGAGGTGTCGGCCTCGCCCAGCAGGCGGCCGTCGTAGCCGATGATGCGCGTGTAGCCGCGCAGGAAGGTGCCCGGATGCGAGGCGCGCGGATCGAAATACTCGCCGCCGGGCCTCGGCGCCAGGATATAGGCGCCGGCATCGTGGGCGCGGGTCATGCGGCACTCCTCCCAAGGCCGGCGTCCGGCGCCGTGCGGGTCCGAGGTGCAGTGGATGATGACTTCCGCGCCGCGTTTGGCCAGCATATGCGCGGTCTCGGGCACGGTATGGTCGAAGCACACCATGGCGGCGAGCTTGCCCAGCGGCGTATCCACCACCGGGAACAGCGCGTCGTAGCCCAGCTCTTCAACCAGCCTTGAATAAATGCTGCCGGGCGTGGTGTCGGGCAACTGCCCCCAGATATCGGCGCAGTGCAGCTTGCGGTAGTGCAGAATCAGATCGCCGGAATCGTTGAGGATGAAGGCGGAGTTAAAGACGCGCTCGGGAAAGCGGGCATCCTTCTCGAACGTGGAACCGGCCACATAAACCCGGTTCTTCTGCGCGAATTCGCTCAACACGTCCGTTTCCGGGCCCGGATAGGTAATCGCGATGCGCTCCAGCGTCTTCGGCGTGCGCTTGCCGAAGCCGCCGGAGCCAGTCATGAAGAACTCCGGAAAGCAGACCAGACGAACATTAGGGATGAAAGCGCTGCGCGCCGCCAAGCCGACCGCTTCGTCCAGATTCCGCTTGAGAACTTCATCGGGATCCGGCGTGTCCATGTGGATGACGCGAAACTCGTTTTGCACCAGAAGCGCCGAGTACTGATCCTCGCGGGGGCCTTTAATCCGGTTGGCATCCGCCTGGGCGGCAATGCGCCGCTCAGCCTCGGCGCGCCAGCGGGCGCGCGTTTCCGGCATGGGGCGGGCGGGCGCGGCATCCGAGGCCGCAGCCTGCCGGTAGCCGGGCGCATAGAGCATGCTGCGCAGGTACACGGGCTGGTTCATGAACAGCGTGGAGCGCTTGCGGCGCAGGTGCTGGATGCTGAAATCCGGGGCCAGGAAGCTCTCGCCCGGCCCCGCCTCCTCGTAGTTCTGCTCGTCGTGCAAATAGAGCGCCGAAGCGCATGGCAGCCGCACCGGCAGGTCCCCGCCGCCAACCAGCGAGTGCGGGCTGGCCACGGCCACGTAGGCGGAGCTTTCGTAGGCGCGCGTGCGCCGTGCCCGCCGGCGGCTGTCGAAGCCCGCGTCGCGGCGCTCCCGGCAGGGATTCAGCAGCACTTCGGCGCCGTTATAGATCAGCACCCGCGCATAGTGCGGATAAAGCACGTCCTCGCCGGTAAGCAGGCCCAGCCGGCCCAGCGGCGTGTCGGCCACCGGCAGTTCGGCCGGGCGGCCCAGTTCGCAGGCGGTGTCGCTGAAGCCCTCCAGGAAGTCCGGCGTAATCTTTGGGCAGCGCAGCGCGACGCCCCCGTCGGGGCCCACCACGAAGCCCACCGTTTGCGGCTTGCCGGAATGCGCCGCAATCATCGGCGCCGCGCCGGCAATGTGGATGCCGAGGCGGCCCGCCACGCTGCCCGCATCGGCCAGAACGTCCTGTTCCGGGCGCAAGCGCTTCGGCTCCGCCTCGCCCAGAGGCAGCAGCAGCAGGCCGCCCCCGATCTCTCCAAACTGCCCGCAGGCCGCTTCCGCGAGGCTGAGCAGCCGCTGCGCGGCCGTCTCCACATGCCAAGGTTCCTGGGTAATGATCAGCATTTTTGTATTATCCGCCGCGAAAGGCCTCGCGCGCCAGTCGGGTCACGTTGTTCCGCCATCCGCGAGGCAGCAGCCGCCCGCGCCTCGCCCGTTTGCCGGCGTAGTCTTCCAGCGCCTGGCCGCGCAGGGTCATCCTGCGCTTGCCGCAATGCACCCCCAGCCGGTCCCGGGCGCCGATCACGGTTGCCGCGGCCAGGCGCTCGCCTTTTTTCAATCCCATCAGCAGCACGCCCCGCGCCGCCGCCGACTCGGGCAGCTCTTGAACCGGGAACAGGAGCAAGCGACCGTCGCTGGAAGCCACCGCCACCCGGCTGCCCGCCTCCGGCACCGCGGCCGGGGGCATCGGCTCAGAGCCCTCGGCCAGCCTGAGAAATGCCTTGCCGGCGCGCGAACGCGAATACAGCTTGCCGGTGGCGGCAATAAAACCATGGCCGCCGGTGGCGCACACCAGCCAGCTTCCGTCCGGGCCGCCTCCCATCAAACCGATCCAAACGGCCCCGTCGGCCACGTTGAAGCGGCTCGAAAGCGGCTCTCCCAGCGTCCTCGCCGACGGCAGGCTGTGCGCGGGCAGCGTATAAACCCGCCCTTCGCTGCTGAGAAGCACCACCTGCTGGTTGGATTGGCAGCGCAGATCGCAAAGCAGCTCGTCGCCCGGCCGGTAGCCCAGCGCCGCGCTATCGAGCTCGTGCCCCTTGCCGGCGCGGGCGAAACCATGGCGGGACAGCACCACCGTGAGCGCTTCGGCCGGCGCCACGTCTTCCTCTTGGAAAGCTTGCGCCGCCGGAGCGCCATCGACGATGCGGGTGCGGCGCTCGTCGCCGTGCGCTGTTGCAAGCTCGCGGAATTCGGAAATCATCAGCTGGTCGAATTTCGCCGAGTCGGCCAGCGTGGAGCGCAGCTCCCCGCGCTCGGCCTCGAGTTTTTCCTGCTCGGCCAGCAGCTTCTCCTCCTCAATTCGCGCCAGGTTGCGCAGGCGGATATTGAGAATGCCGTCGGCCTGCTCGGCGCTCAGATTGAAGCCCGCCATCAGTTGCGCCTTCGGATCGTCCTCGTAGCGGACGATCCTGATAACCTCGTCGAGATTGAGGTAGGCGATCATGAGCCCTTCGAGAACATGCAGGCGCTGCGAGACCTGCTCTTCGCGATGCTTGAGGCGGCGGCGCAGCGTAGCGCGGCGGAAAGCGAGCCATTCCAGCAGCAAGCCCCTCAGATCGCGGACCCTCGGGCGACCGTCCTGGCCGATCACGTTGAGGTTCACGCGCACGGACCTCTCCAGGTCCGTGGTTGCAAACAGGTGCGCCATCACGGCATCCGCGTCCACCCGCGAAGACCGGGGCTCCAGGATCAGCCGCACCGGGTTCTCATGATCGCTTTCGTCGCGCAGGGTCTCCAGCATAGGCAGGCGCTTGGCGTTCATTTGCCGGGCAATTTGCTCCAGCACCCGGCTGCCGGACACCTGCCAAGGCAGTTCGTGAATGACGATCAGCGAATCTTCGCGCCTGAACGATGCCCTAAGGCGCATCACGCCATGCCCCTTGCGGTAAATCTCCCTGAGTTCCTCCTGCGGGGTGATCAATTGCCCGCCGGTGGGGAAATCAGGCCCCGGCACGAGGCTGCAAAGCTTCCCCAGGCTCATCCCGGGGCTCTTGGCGAGGCGCTCGACCGCCACCGCCAATTCCCGCATATTGTGCGGCGGTATATCCGTGGACATGCCAACGGCAATGCCGGAAGATCCATTGATGAGCAGGTTGGGCAGCGGCGCCGGCAGACGCTGGGGCTCTTTGAGCGTGCCGTCGAAATTATCGGCCCATTCCACCGTGCCCTGGGCCAACTCCGCCAGCAGCGTTTGCGCGTACGCGGTCAGCCGAGCCTCCGTGTAGCGCATCGCGGCGAAGGATTTCGGATCGTCCACCGCGCCGAAATTGCCGTGGCCGTCCACCAGCGGGTGGCGATAGGCGAACGGCTGCGCCAAATGCACCATGGCCTCGTAGCAGGCCGCGTCGCCGTGCGGATGGAACTTGCCGATCACGTCGCCGATGGTGCGCGCGCTCTTGCGCGGCTTGGCGGTGGCGGCCAAGCCCAGCTCGCTCATCGCATACACGATGCGCCGCTGCACAGGCTTGAGGCCATCGCCCAAGTGCGGCAGCGCCCGGTCGAGGATCACGTACATGGAATAATCCAGGTACGCCTGCTCGGCGTACTCGGCCAGCGGGCGAGGCTCCGCGCCGTCGACCGGCACCAGCTTGAGCTGCGGACCGCCCATCAGCCGGCGGCCAGATCGCCCTTGTCTTCGAGCCAAGCGCGGCGGTCGGCGGCGCGCTTTTTCGACAGCAGCATGTCCAGCACTCCGAAGGCATCGTCGCTGCCGTCCATTTCCAGGCGAAGCAGCCGCCGGGTATCCGGCGCCATGCCGGTCTCGCGCAACTGCCTGGCGCTCATTTCGCCCAGGCCCTTGAACCGCGTCACCGCCGCCTTGCGCCCGGCGGCGCGACGCAGGATCGCGTCGCGCTCGCCCTCGGTGAGCGCGTAGTGCGTTTCCTTGCCGATATCCAAACGGTACAGCGGCGGCATCACCACATGCACATGGCCCTGCCGGACCAGCTCGGGGAAATGCCGGGCGAACAGCGCGCAGATCAGCGTGGCGATATGCCGCCCGTCGGAATCGGCATCCGCCAGAATGCACACCTTGTGGTAGCGCAAGGCACGCAGGTCCGCGTCGCCCGCCTCGACGCCCAGCGCCACGGAGATATCGTGGACCTCCTGGGACGAAGCCAAATCGGCGGAATCGACTTCCCAAGTGTTGAGAATCTTGCCGCGCAGCGGCAGCACCGCCTGGTACTCGCGGTGGCGGGCCTGGCGCGCCGAGCCGCCCGCCGAATCGCCCTCCACCAGAAAAATTTCGCATTCGTCGGGCACGGCGCTGGCGCAGTCGGCCAGCTTCCCGGGAAGCGCGGGGCCGCCGGTCGGCGCGCGCCGCGTCACCTTGCGCGCCGCCCGGATGCGGCGCTGCGCCGCCGTGATCGCTTGGCGGGCAATGCGCTCGCCCACATCGGAATGCTGGTTAAGCCACAGCGCCATCGCGCTTTTCACCGCGTCGGCGGCGAACGCCGCGCAATCGCGCGAAGCCAGCGATTCCTTCATCTGGCCGCTGAACTGCGGCTCAGCCAGCTTCATCGACAGCACAAAGTTCACTCCCTCCCACACATCGCCCGGCGCAATTTTCACGTCGCGCGGCAGCAGCTTGTGGAACTCGCAGAATTCCCTCAAGCCCTCGGTGAGGCCGCTGCGCAAGCCGTTCACATGGGTGCCGTGGCGCGGCGTGGGCACTAGGTTCACGTAGCTCTCCTCGACCCGCTTGGCGCCGTCGGCGCTCCACTGCACCACGCAATCCAGCGCGCGCTCCTCCTCGTCAAGCTGCGAGAAGCGCAGCGGCTGGTCCGGCAAGCGTTCGGCTTCGCCCATTCGCTCGCCGAGATACTGGCCGAGTCCGTCCTCGTACTGCCATTCCTTATGCCAGCTCTCGGCCTCCAGCGTGAGCGAAACCTTCAAGCCGGGGCAAAGCAGCGCCTTGGCGCGCAGCACCCGCTTCAATGACGGCACATGGAAGCTGGCTTTGGAGAAATACTTCGGGTCCGGCCAGAACCTCAACCAGGTGCCGGTATTATTTTTCGCGGCGCTCCCCGCCGCCTCCAGCGCCTGCTGAGTCTCCCCGCCGGCAAATTCCATGCGCCATTCGCGGCCGTCGCGCCTCACCCGCGCCTTGAGGCGGCTGGACAGGGCATTCACCACCGACACGCCCACGCCATGCAAGCCGCCGGAGTAGCGGTACTGCCCGCGCGAAAACTTCGCCCCGGCATGCAGCCGGGTCAGAATCAGCTCCACTCCGCTCAGGCCGGTTTCCTCGTGGATATCCACCGGCATGCCGCGGCCGTCGTCCTCCACGGCCATCGAGCCGTCCTCATGCAAAGTCACATCGATGCGCTTGCACATGCCCGCCAAGGCCTCGTCCACACTGTTGTCGATAACCTCGTGGGCCAAATGGTTGGGGCGCGCGGTGTCGGTGAACATCCCCGGCCGGCGGCGCACGGGGTCAAGGCCGCTGAGGACCTCAATATCGTCAGCGCGATAGGCGGCTTTCACGGGCTGCTAGCGTGCCGCGGACAGCACGCTAGCCCTGAAAATCCTTGAGCAGGCTCGCTCGCACGGAATCGGGAAGCGAATCGGTCCGATGGCTGTAGCACGGATGATCCACGCCTGCGGCCAGCGCCGCGCCGCCGCGCAAATCAGCCACGGCGGCCTCGGAGAACTCGAAGCGCAGGAAATGCACCGCGGATGTCTTGTCGGCCTCGGAACGCTCCAAGTCCTCGTCGGCGATGGCTGCGGAACGCTCGTGGCCGGCGGCCTGCATCCATACAGCGTCCTCGATCCCCACCAGCTTCGACAGCTCTTCGCGGCGCGTGGCCGGATCATCGTATTCGATCAGCATGGTGGCTTTGAGGTTGCGGCCGTCGGGAATCAGCGGATTGTAGGCTTGCAGCTCCTCATCGATAGCCTCAGGCTCGAAAACCCGTTCCACGCGCAGTATTTCCTGGAGCTGGTAGTGGATGGTCAGGCGGTCTTCAAACAGCAGCGTAACGTGGTTGCCAACGGCTACCCGGCGTCTTTTCTTGTGCTCCATGACGCGGGCGCGGAAGGCTTCGCGCGCTTCCGCATACTGCTCCAGGCCCATCAGGTCGGACCGACGGATCGGTTCGGGCATGGCGTTGCCTCAGCAGCCGTAGGCCTGGCGCAGCAGGCTGACAGGATGGCGGTAGTCCGCCGCGCGGTTGAGGCCGTTGAGGATTTGCCGGCCGGCCAGCGGGCAATCGCTGGTGAAGTGGTCCCATTCGCCCTCTTTCGCCGATCGCACCGCTGCCCGGGCGATCTTTTCCGAGGCATCGCGCGACTCGGCGCGCACGCCGTACACGCCATCGAAGCCGGAACAGCGCTCGATGGTATCCACCGTGGTGTCCGGCGCGAGCTTCAGCACGTCGGGCGTCTTCAGTCCGAAGTTCTGCACCTGCGTATGGCAGGGCGCGTGGTACATCACCTTCCCCAAGCTATTGGCAAATTCGGTGTTGAGCCCCTCAGCGCGGCTGCGCAGCCACAAGTAGTGCATGGGATCGCGCACGGCCTCGCCCACAAGCTTCACATCCTCGTCGTCCGGGAACATTTCCGGCAGCTCCTGCTGGAACATCAGCGCGCAGGAGGGCACCGGCGCCAGAATGGCGCCGCCGCTGCGGGCGTGGGCCGCCAAGGCCGGAAGATTCTTGCGCATCAGCGCCTCAACGCCGTCGAAATCGCCCAGTTCCAGCTTTGGCATGCCGCAACAAGCCTCGGACTGCATCATCGTGGCCCCAATGCCGTTATGCGCCAGCACCGCGAACAGATCGTCAACGATTTCAGGGCTGTTGTAATCGCCATAGCAGGTGGCGAAGACCAGCACTTCGCCTTCGGCGCGGCTGCGGCTGCGCCTTCCGCGGGCCTTGCGGTACTCCGGCAGCGGCGCGCGGCGGCTGATGCCCGCTACGTTCTCGAGCGCCGCGCGGGCCGCAGCGTTGCGGTTGAGGGCGTTGACAGCCTGGGCCACCACCGGGATGCCGGCCAGGCGCCCCACGGTGCGCGGCGAAGCCAGGACGCGATCCCGCAGCCTTGCCCCGTTCTTGCGCCAGCTCTGCGCCTTGGCGCGCAGCATCAGCCGCGGAAAATCGACCATGAAAGGATGCGGCGGCACGTACGGGCACTTGGCCCGGTAGCACATATCGCAGAGGTAGCACTGCTCGGCGACTTCCCAGTACACGGTCTTGGGCGTGGTGTCGAGTTCGCCGCTGTCGGACTCGTCGATGGCATCGAAGAGCAGCGGGAAGGAATGGCACAGATTGAAGCAGCGGCGGCAGCCGTGGCAGATATCGAATACCCGCTCCATCTCGGCGAGGAGCGCGGATTCGTCGTAATACTCAGGGGAGCGCCAGTCGATGCTGCGATCGACCGCGCTATTTGCGGTTTCGGTCATGCCGCTTTCAGACACGGCATGGAATCAACGCCCGCTTCCGTGACGACGGAAGCGGGCGTTGAACGCACGGGCACTGGTTTGCGGGCGTTGAGCGCCCGATGGTCCCGCCAATCAGCCATCCAAGCCGTCGAGTGCCTTTTGGAAGCGATTGGCGTGGCTGCGCTCGGCCTTGGCCAGGGTCTCGAACCAGTCGGCGATTTCCTCGAAGCCTTCTTCGCGCGCCGTTTTCGCCATGCCGGGGTACATGTCGGTGTACTCGTAGGTTTCGCCGGCAATGGCCGCCGCCAGGTTATCCGCAGTGCCGCCGATGGGCTTGCCGGTGGCCGGGTCGCCCGTTGCCTTGAGGTAATCCATATGGCCATGGGCGTGGCCGGTTTCGCCTTCGGCCGTGGAGCGGAACACGGCGGCCACATCGTTGTAGCCCTCCACATCGGCCTTGGCTGCGAAGTAGAGATAACGGCGGTTCGCCTGCGACTCCCCGGAGAAAGCGTCTTTGAGATTTTGTTCGGTTCGTGAGTCCTTCAGGGTCATTTCTGGCTCCGTTTTAGGGTGATGAGAAAGATTTTTCGTATTCTAGCATCGGCTGGCGACAGGGGAGCGGCGCTTCGATCCCGCCATTCCCGCCTCCTCGCCGGACGGGGATACAATGCGGTTCATGGAGGGCTTGCGCGAATGAGCGGAGAGAAAGCGGCGGAGGGCGTGCAGGGGCTGGAGCAGTCGCTGAAGGACTTGGAGCAGATCGTGGTGAGCCTTGAGAAGGGCGATCTGCCGTTGGCCGAAGCGATCAAGCAGTTCGAGCGCGGCGTGGCGCTCACCCGGCGCTGCCAAACGGTGCTCAAGGAGGCCGAGCAGAAGGTTCAGGTGCTGAGCGAGGGCATGCTTGAGGAGGTCGATCCGCACACCCTCAAAAAGGAGGAAAGCGGGGGCTCGCTACCCCTCTGCTGATCCGGCGGCCACGGCCTCGACCGCCTCCATCACCCGCAGCAGGTTGCCGCCCCAGAGCTTGGCGATTTGCGCCTCGGAGTAGCCGCGCCGCACCAGCTCAACCGTCACGTTGAGGGTTTCGCCGGCGTGGTCCCAGCCCTCGATGCCCCCGCCGCCGTTGAAGTCGGACGAAATCCCCACATGGTCCGCGCCGATCAGCC
This sequence comes from Gammaproteobacteria bacterium, assembly GCA_026708965.1. Taxonomy (GTDB): domain Bacteria; phylum Pseudomonadota; class Gammaproteobacteria; order Steroidobacterales; family Foliamicaceae; genus Foliamicus. The sequence goes on from JAPOTY010000024.1 coordinate 116,280, forward strand.
GGACCGCGTAATCAATGTGGTCAACGAGATCCTTGACCGAGGCGCGGGGCGGCGTGCGGGCAATCCCTCTCAGGCGCGAATAGAAGACTTCGCGCTGTTCGCTGGACATGCGGGAAAAATCGCCGCCGCTGCTGAGGCTCGCTTCCCGGTACAACGCGCCGATGGCCGCGGTTTTCTCCGGATCCGGCTCGCGCAAATAGGCATCGAAGGCCACGATCTGCGCCACGCCGCCATGATCCCGCAGCGCCAGGAGCGCCGGGTCGCTGAGGTTGCGCGCATGCGCGAAGGCGCCTTTGACGGCCGAATGCGATGCGATCACCGGCGCCTCGGATGCTTCGATGGCTTCCATCGCCATGGCTTCAGAGGCATGGGAAATATCGACCATGATCCCCAGTTCGTTGGCGCGCCGGACCACCGCGCGGCCGAACTTGCTCAATCCGCCGTGCTCGGCGCCGGAATCGCCCAGCCGCAGATTGGGGACGGCGGAATCGCCGATATCGTTATGGCCGTTATGCACCAGGCCCAAATAGCGCGCGCCGGCCGCGTAATGGACATCGAGCAGGCTCACGTGGCGGCCAATGGAAAAGCCGTTCTCGATGCCGATCAGCGCCACGCGGCGGCCTTCGCCGTGGATGCGGCGCACATCCGCGGCCGTGAGCGCCAGCCCGATCCGGTCGGAGTGGTCGATATCGGTCATTTTGCGGATAGCCGCGTACTTGACGAAGGCATCGGCAATGGCGCGCGCGTAGCCCGCCTCGCTGCGCTCGCGCTGCATCACGAAAACGATGAAAAAAGCCGCATCCAGCCCGCCCTGCTCCATGCCCGGCAGATCGACCTGCTGGGCGGGATACCTGGCCCGCGCCGGATCGTAGGCCTCCGTGCCGAAGTCCGACGGGATATCGACATGGGTATCGATGGCGATGACGCGGTCGTGGATGGCGCGGGCGCGCTCCAGCAGTTCCGCCTCGGAATCCGCGCCCTCAGCGCCCCCCGCAAGTAATCCCGTCAGAAGAATCGCCACCGCTCCCGTGCTTGCCTGCCTCATAGCCGTTGCTCAAGATACGCCGAAAAACCTTGGACTAAAGAATACCCCACCGCTAGCCGCAAAGCCGACCGCCTGCATCCGCATCCTCGATGCCGCGTCCGATACCCGCCGGCAGGGCAAAAAAGCCACCCCAAAGCATCGCCTGCAATCAATCTGGAAACAGGCGCGAACCGGTGCCGGACATTAATTCCCGGTGCTATAATTCCGCCCGTTCCAATAGATATTATTCGGGGGACAAGCGATGAAAAGATTCGCCTTTCTTACTTCAGCCCTTTCCTTGCCTCTTATTGCCCTGTTTGCCGCTGGTCCTGCGGTCGCGCAGGAGGAGGACTCCGCCCAAGCCGGTTCCTCGGCGCCGCTCGAGGAAATCCTGGTGGTCGGCTCGCGCAGGCGCGACCGCTCCGCCGCGGATTCCCCGGTGCCGGTGGACGTGATCAGCGGCGACCAGTTCCGGGCTCACGGCGATTCCGACATGGATGCGCTGCTCGCGGCCATGGTGCCGTCCTACAACGTGGCCCAGGAGCCGATCAGCGACGCGGCCACCTTCATCCGCCCGGCCACGCTGCGCTCCCTGCCGCCGGATGCCACGCTGGTTCTAGTGAACGGCAAACGGCGCCACCGCGCCGCAGTGATCGCGCTGCTGGGCGCCGGCGTTTCCGGCGGCTCGCAAGGCCCGGACCTTTCGGCGATACCGGCCATCGCGCTGGACCGGCTTGAGGTGCTGCGCGACGGCGCCTCGGCGCAATACGGCTCCGACGCCATTGCCGGCATCATGAACTTCGTGCTCAAGAGCGATGCCGAGGGCGCCGTCTTCGATGCCAAATGGGGCACCCACTTCGAGGGCGACGGCGATGCCGTGACCTTGGCGGGGAACGTGGGCCTGCCGCTGGCCGGCTCGGGCTTCGTGAACCTGAGCCTGGAGTGGAAGGAAGCGGACCCCACCAGCCGCAGCGCGCAGCGCGGCGACGCCCAAGGGCTGATCGATGCCGGCAACACCCAAGTGCGGCAGCCGGCCGCGCAGATCTGGGGAGCGCCGGAAATTTCCGACGATATCAAATTCTTCGCCAACCTAGGCGCCGAGATGGGTGGCGGCAGCGAGTTCTACGCCTTCGGCAACTGGGCCAAGCGCCAAGTGGAAGGCGGTTTCTACTATCGTAATCCGCACACCCGCGGCGGCGTGTTCCGCGGCCCGGTGCTGGAGGATGGCACGCCCACCGTCAAGGTGGCGGATCTGAGCGGCGACGGAACGGGGAACTGCCCGGTGGTGCGGATCGTGAACAATGTGCCCGACAGCGCCGCCCTAGCGCAGATCGCCAACGACCCGAACTGCTACTCTTTGATCGAGAGATTCCCCGGCGGCTTCACGCCGCAGTTCGGCGGCTACGTGCATGACACCAGCGTGGCGGGCGGCATTCGCGGCGAATGGCGCAACGACTGGCGCTACGACTTTAGCGTCGTAGCCGGCCGCAGCAACGCGCAGTTCTATATCTACAACACCATCAACCCGCAGCTTCTGGCGCAGCGCAACGATATCGACACCTACTACGAGGCCGGGGCCTACACCGAAACCGACCGGGTGGTGAACTTCGATCTGGCGCGCACCTACGACCTCGGCTTCGCCGGCCCCGTCAACGTGGCGCTGGGCGTGGAATGGCGCGACGAGAACTTCAAGATCGAAAGCGGCGAGCCGAACTCCTGGTTCATCGACCCGAACCTCGAATTCGGACTGGCCTCGCAAGGCTTCGGCGTGGGCTCCAACGGCTTCCCGGGCTTCCAGCCCGGCGATGCCGGCGAGAGCTCGATCAGCGCCAAGGCCGCCTACGTCGATTTGGAATCGGATATCACCGACCAGCTGCTGCTGGGCGCCGCGCTGCGCTTCGAGGATTACTCCGAGTACGGCGACACCTTGGACGGCAAGGTCGCGGCGCGCTTTCAGGTCAACGACATGTTTGCGATCCGCGGCGCGGCCAGCACCGGCTTCCGGGTGCCCACCGCAGGGCAGGCGAACCTTCGCAATGTGACCACCGAGTTCCAGAGCGGCATGCTGGCCGATATCGCCACGCTGCCTCCCACCAATCCGGTGGCGCAGCAAAAAGGCGCCGTGCCGCTGACTCCCGAGGAATCGGTGAACTTGACGCTGGGCGCGGTGTTCAACGTGGGCGATCTCGACGTGACGATCGACTACTACAGCATCGAAATCAAGGACCGCATCGCCTTTACCAGCCGATTCTCGCTCACCCCAGAGGATATTAGCGCGCTGCTGGCGGCGGGCGTGACCGATGCCACCAGTTTCTCCTCGGTGCGTTTCTTCTCCAATCAGCAGACGGTTGAGGCCTCGGGCATCGACTTGGTGGCCACCTACCCCTTCGACCTGGGCAGCGGCTCTTCCAGCCTCACGGTGGTGGGCAACTGGTCGGATATCGAGCTGGCCAAATTCGATCCCGAGTTCACCAGCGATAACCGCAGGCTTCAGATCGAGCAGGGCCGCCCGGACGTTCGCTTCACGGCCACCTTCACGCATCTGCAAGGCCCTTGGCGGTTCATGGCGCGGGCGCGCTACTACGGCGAATACTACGACGCGCCCACCAACGACGCGTCGGTATCCTTCTATCCGGACACGAGCATCCTAGTGGACGCCGAAGTGGGCTGGGACGTGCGCGAGGACTTCTCCGTCCTGGTAGGCGTGCAGAACCTCTTCGACGAGTACCCGAGCACCAACCCCAACGGCGAAGTGGCGGGCCTCATCTACCCGGAACAGTCCCCGTTCGGCTTCAACGGCGGCTACTACTACGTGCGCGGAACCTGGCGCCCGGGCTTTATGGACTAGACGGCGAAAAAAGCTTTCCGAACCACGCCGAGGACAAGGAAGTCCTCGCAGCTCACCGCATAGCCTCCCAGTGGGAATCCAGGCAGCGCCAAGGAATCAGCGCGCCAGCAGGCCACCGCTGAAGTTGATCGCCGGCATACGCGACAGCGGCTTCGGCGGCGATCCCGAACTCCCGGAAATGGGCTTGCACGCGGCGCACGCCGCGAAACAGGCTTGGCGCCGGCGTAGCCGACGATTTGCATTCCAGCAGTAAAACGCCTTCCGGCGACTCAACCACCAAATCGGCTTCGGCACGGTTTTTCTCGTGATAAAAACAAAGCCCGCCCGCTAGGCCACGGTTGTACCGTTGCTTCACAACCTCCGAAACCACCCAGTTCTCAAAAATCGGTCCGCGCAGCGGATGCGAGCGAAGCTGTCCGGCCGATTGGATGCCTAAAAGCCAGCAAACAAGCCCGGTATCGTGGAAGAAAAGCTTGGGACGCTTGCTCAAGCGTTTTCGGATATTGCGAAAGAATGGCGGCAACTGAAAAACAACATAGCTGGTCTCAAGCAAGCTCAGCCAATTCCTTGCGGCATGGTGGGATATGCCGCAATCGCTGGCCAGAGCTTCGTAATTGAGGATGCGCGCAGCCCGTCCGGCAGCCAGTTGCACGAAGCGCTGGAAGGTCGGGAGGTTTCCTTCGCGGATCATGCCGCGCACATCGCGTTCGATATAAGTGCGCATATAGGCGCTGTGCCAGCGGCCGGGATCCATTTTCGGATTTCCCAGAATTTCGGGGTAACTGCCGGCGAAAATGGCTTCCTCCAGCTTGGCGGGCGGCGAAGGAAAACGGCTGACCTCTTGCCAAGAGAGCGGCAAAAGATGAAGCACGGCAGTGCGTCCGGCCAGCGATTGGCTGACTTCTTTCATCAATGCGAAATTCTGAGAGCCGGTCAGAATCCAGCGCCCGGGGACGGGATTCTCATCGAGGATTCCCTGGAGGTAAGACAGCAGGTGCGGAGCATGCTGGATTTCGTCGAGAATGGCGCCGTTCGGATAGTCCGCCAAGAATCCCCTAGGATCCTCCGTGGCTCTTTGCCGCATGGCGATATCCTCCAGCGACACATAGGCATGGCTGGGAAAGATATGTTGGCACAAGGTGGTCTTCCCGCTTTGGCGCGGTCCGGTAAGCGTAATGGCGCGAAACGCCTCGGCGGACGCAAGCAACTCGGCGCCAAGATCCCGGTCAACAATCACCAGCGCATTATACAGAAAAAGCAGTCAATTCCAATTTAATAAATTCTAACTGCCTGAAAATAAACCTCCGGCACCTTACCAATATGTTTTCAGTATCCTCCCCGCAGTTTGCAGAGGAAAAGGGGTGATTCGATCTTTTTTTTGCGCGGCATCAACCGCTTCGCGCGGCGAAACTTGAGCTAACCCCGCAATAGAACGATTTTAGAAGAAATTAGATTCATAAAGAACGAAAATAAGAGAAAATAAAAGAAGATAGGGCGTGCAGCTCCTTGAGATCGGCGGCCAGCGCTTAGCCTGCCGGCGTAGCGGCGGCAGCTCGGCTGGCCACGTAGCTCATCAGGCTGGGAATGCCCGCCTCGAAGTCGCCTTCGGCTTCCCAAACGTAGCCTAGCGCAGCCAGATGCCCCAGCGCGTCGGCCACCATCGAATGCGAATGACCGGCACCGCTCGGCAAGGTGCCGGCAATGATTTCGTACAGCCTCTCGCGGCTGATTTGCGAAACAGAATCGGAAGCGTAGGCCCTGCCCACCGCCAAGGCAGCGCTTAAGAGATTGGCATCGTGCAGCTCGTTGTAGCGGTCGCGGTAATAGGCCGCCTGCGCTGTCTGTACTTTCGGCGATGCCAGCCGCACATGCTCGCTTGAGACCGTTGTCGAGGCATCCAAAACACCGGTCAGCGCTTCTCCCCATAACTGGAGGAAATACGGATAGCCGCTGCTCTGGCCCACCACTTCCTCAAGCGCCGCCGGCTCGAATCCAACGTTGCGCTCCTCAAGGGGCTTGGCCAGCGCGTCGGCCGATGCCCGCCGGTCGAGCAACCCCACGGGCATGTCTTCGCACCGTCCCCAAAACGTGGCATCCATGGCGCCGAGCCGCGATTTCAACCCGGGCGTTCCCGCAAGCATGAGCAGCAGCGGGCGGTCGCTTTGGCGCATTTTCTGTACCATGTTGAGCAAAATTCGCCCTACCTCAAGATCCAGCACATGCGCCTCGTCCACCGCCAATATCACCGGGCCTGCCTCCAGCCGGTCGATCAGCAGATCCGGGAGCAGCCGCCTATCGGCGGCATCCTCAAACTCAATCCCCAGCCCTAGCATCCCTGCTTCGGAAATTCGCACATCCATCCGCTTGACCGCTTGGATCCGCTCAAGCAAGCGCCTCCCCGGCCTGGCGCGCGCAAGATGCCGACATAAAGCCGCTGCGTCCGCAATCTCATCGGGCGTGAGCCTCAGTGCCTGTAGTTTGGGAATATCCTTGACCTTCCGCAGGAACGCTTCCATCAATACGGTTTTTCCGTTGCCCCGAGGGCCATGCAGAATGGCGTTCCGAGCAGGCGCCGCATTGGCTCTTAGGCTATGCTCCAGCGGCGCCAGCCGCTCCAGCGCCGACTCGCGTCCGGCCAGATAGGGCGGCCACCCTCCGTCGCCGGGACGAAAAAGATTGCGCGGAACCGGTTCAGCGGGCATGGCGAGGATTTTAGCCGGGGAACGACAGCCGCCGGAATGACGCGCCGAATATCCGATTGCGCTTGACACGGGCCGCTTGGTCGTGTTTTGCTTGCGCCCGTGTTTGGCTACCTCGTAACTCGTTTTGAGTAGCGACGAAATCCCACTACCTGCCCTGCTGGGCATATTCTCCTTGCTGCTGGCCCTGTCGGCCTTTTTCTCCGGCACCGAAACCGCGTTGATGCGGATCAACCGGTACAAGCTCAAGCATCGCGCCCGCGAGGGGCATCGCGGCGCGCTGCTCGCGGAAAGGCTTTTGGACCGCCCCGACCGGCTGCTCGGCCTGATCCTGTTCGGCAACAACCTGGTGAACTTTTTCGCCGCGTTCATCTGGACACTGCTGGCGCTGCGCGTGGGCGGCATGATGGGGGCGGTGGCAGGCACTATCCTGCTGACGCTGATCGTGCTGGTATTCGCCGAAATCACGCCCAAAACCTGGGCGGCGGCGCGGCCGGAGAAACTGGCGCTAACCGCAAGCCGCATCTACTACCCGATGCAGAAGCTGCTGTGGCCGGTCGTATGGGCCGTGAACCTGATCGCGGGGTTCCTGGTGCGCCTGACCGGCGTGCGGGCGGGCGAGGACGACGAGCAGGACCTGACCGTGGCGGAGCTTCGCACGCTGGTCACCGAATCCGGCGGTCGCATTCCCAGCCGTCGCCGGCAAATGCTGCTGGCGGTGCTGGAGCTCGAGGCGCTGACCATCGAGGACATCATGACGCCGCGCGGCGAGATCGAGTGCATCGACTTAGAGGAGGAATGGCCGGAAATCGTCCGGCAGCTTCGCGCCAGCAGCCACTCGGTGCTCCCCTGCTTCCGCGGGCAGATCGACAACGTGGCGGGCATGCTCCATGTGCGCAAGCTGTTTCAAGCCAACGGCTCCAGCGGCCTCGACCGCAAGCGTCTGGAAGCGTTCCTGGAAGCCCCGCGGTATGTGTACGAGCACACCTCGCTAACGCGCATGTTCTCCGAGTTCGATGCCGGCGGCGGCGCCACCTCCCTGGTGGTGGACGAGTACGGCGATATCCAAGGGCTGGTGAGCGTGCAGGACCTGTTGCACGAGATTTCCGGAGGCCTGATCGGCGACAGCTCGCAGCTTGCGGAAGACGACGAGGTGCAGCCCGACGGCAATGGCGGCTGGCTGGTGGATGCCGGCGCCAGCATCCGGGCTCTGAACCGGCGCATGAGCTGGCGGCTGCCCACCGACGGCCCGAAAACGCTCAATGGCCTGATCCTCGACAAGCTCGGCACGATTCCCGAGCAGGGCCAGCGCTTGGAACTGGGGGGATTTCCGATGGAGGTGCTGGACACCTCCGAGAACGCGGTCGAGCGGGTGCGCGTCACGCGGACGGCGCCCGCAGATGCTCCAACAGCCGCCGCCGCATGATGATCCCGGCGGGCACGCAATGGCCGCGCGGCGCAATGCGCGGCGGACAGGCCATGCCGAACCCGCCGATTCCGCTTGCCATCCGTCGGCTGCGAGGGCATCCTGCCCCTCCGACGGCTGATGCCGAAACCGGGAACTGACCATGCTTGCCATCCTGTCCCCCGCCAAATCACTGGACTTCGAGTCCCGCCTGCCGCCAAGCAGGCACACGATGCCCGACTTTCTTGAGGATTCCGCGCAACTGGTGGGCCGCCTGCGCGAATTCTCGCCGCAGGATTTATCGGAACTCATGGGCATCAGCGATAAGCTGGCTCAGTTGAACGCGGATCGCTACGCGGCCTGGAAAGCGCCTTTCAACCGCCGAAACGCGCGCCCGGCGGTGCTGGCCTTCAACGGCGATGCCTACCAGGGCCTGCGCGCCCATGAGTTCTCCGGGCGCGACCTGGGCTGGGCGCAGCGTCATCTCCGCATCCTGTCCGGACTGCACGGAGTGCTGCGTCCGCTGGACCTGATTCAGCCGTACCGCCTGGAGATGTCCACTCCGCTGGGCACGCCGGCCGGCTCCAGCCTTTACGACTTCTGGGACGAGCGGCTAACCGGAACCATCCGCGAGGCGGTGCAGGCCAGCGGCACGCCGGTGCTGGTGAACCTGGCCTCGAAAGAGTACTTCAGCGCGGTGGACCTGGCAGCGCTGGAGGCGCGCGTGATCACCCCGCGCTTTCTCGATTTCCGCAGCGGCCAGTACCGCTTCGTGAGCTTCCTGGGCAAGCGGGCGCGCGGCATGATGGCGCGCTTCATCATCGAGCGGCGGCTGCGCTTCGCCAAGGGCCTGCTCGAATTCTCCGAGGCGGGCTACCGCTACGATCCCGAGCGCTCCACCCGCGATCAGCCCGCCTTCATCCGCGACCCTGTCTAACAACAAAGGCTACGGGGCGCTGTTTCCCGTGCAGCCGACCATGCGGTGGCTCCCGTCGATGCCGATCACGACATGATCTCGGACTTGTGCGCCCGGAGCAACGCCACAACTTCATCGCTTCCCATAAGTCAGATTCTCATTCAACCGAGCAGTGGCTTTTCAAGTTTTTCCCATTCTATCCATATTGAAGCCTGTCGATCTTGGCAAAACATCAGGCTCCGAGTTTCAGCCCAGCGCATGCCCCGCTTCTCCGCGGCTGGCCGCTGCGGTTTTCAGGCGGCGGGTTGCGCCAGCGCTTCCAGCGCTTCGTCCAACCGCTTCACGCCGACGGTCTTCATGCCCTTTATCGGCTTGCGCGGACGGTTCGCCGCAGGAACCACGGCGCGCTCGAAGCCGAGCTTGGCGGCTTCGCGCAGGCGCTCCTCGCCGTAGGGAGCGGGGCGCACTTCGCCGGAAAGCCCGAGTTCCCCGAACAGCACCAAGCCGTCGGGCAGCGCCTGGTGGCGGACGCTCGACCATACCGCCGCCGCCACCGCAAGATCGGCCGCGGTTTCCGATACCCGCAAACCGCCCACGAAATTCACGAACACGTCGCGGTCGTAGGCCGCCACGCCCGAATGCCGCGCCAGCACCGCCATCAGCATGGCGAGGCGGTTATGGTCCATGCCGGGGCTAACCCGCCTTGCCATGCCGGCGCCGGCATCGGACACCAGCGCCTGGACTTCCAGCAGCATCGGTCGGCTGCCCTCGTGGCAAGCGGTCACGGCGCTGCCGGGCGCGCCGGACTGGCGGCCGGTCAGGAAGATCGCCGAAGGATTCCGCACCTGCTTGAGCCCTGCGGAATCCATCACGAACACGCCCAGCTCGTTCACCGCGCCGAAGCGGTTCTTGACCGACCGCAGCACGCGGAACCGGCTGCCGGATTCGCTCTCGAAATACAGCACCACATCCACCATGTGCTCGAGCATGCGCGGCCCGGCGATCTGGCCCTCCTTGGTGACGTGCCCCACCAGCGTCACCGCCACGCCCCGGGTTTTGGCCAGCCGCACCAGGGCGGCCGTGCATTCGCGCAGCTGAACCGGCGAGCCGGGCGCCGAACCGACCTCGTTCAGGCTCAAGGTTTGCACGGAATCGATAATCAGCCACGCGGGACGCTCCGCCTCGACCGCCGTCAGCACGGCATCCAGCGACGTTTCGGCGATGGCGCGCACCCCGGCCTCGGCAAGCCCGAGCCGCTGCGAACGCAGGGACAGCTGCTCCAGCGATTCCTCGCCGCTCACATAGAGCGTTTGCGCGTTGGCCGGATTGCCGCCGGCCACTTGCAGAAGAATGGTCGATTTGCCGATTCCGGGATCGCCGCCGAGCAGCACCACCGAACCCTTCACCAAGCCGCCGCCAAGAACCCGGTCGAACTCGGCCAGCCCCGTGGGCATGCGCTGGCCCGGCTGCGCGGCCACTTCGTTCAAGCGCACCACCTCGGCGGGGGCGGCAGCGGCGGCGGGCTTGCGGGCGCTCCCTGCCGGGCGCGCGGAGGCGGATCCGGCGGGTGCCTCGCGCAGCGTGTTCCAAGCGCCGCAAGCCCCGCACTGCCCCTGCCACTTAAGGCTCTCCGCCCCGCATTCGGTGCAAAAATACAAAGCGCCCTTCACTGCGATAACAAGCCTATCTTTCAATCGGCGCAAAGCCGAAACAATCCAGTCGATCCCGAGTCAGGGGCCGAGAGCCCCCAAAGGAACCACTGACACTCCATCGTTGCGCTCATAAGCATAGCCTGTGGCGGTAATCACCAACAGTTTGCGTGGAGCGCCAATCTTCGCGGTATCCACGCGCTTACTTAGCCTAATAAGGCTGGCAGCAGCCGCATCGATCCACTGGCTTCCCCCCAGCTTGACTTCCACCGGCAGCCATTGGCCAGCCGCCGTTTCGATGACGGCATCGACTTCAAGCCCTGTGTTGTCCTTGTAATGGCTTACCTCGGCATCGTGGACAGCAGCGTATATCCGCAAATCCCTTACAACCAGAGATTCAAAAAGCAAGCCAAGGCACTCAAGGTCGCCTCTGAGCTGGCCCGGACTGGAGCGCAGCGCGGCCACAGCCAGCGATGGATCAACAAAATGACGCTTGACTGCCTTCTGCAAGCGCGAGCGCGAACGCAAATGCGGTGCAAACGGCTGCTGATTATCGACCACGAACAATCTCTCCAGCGCTCCCAGGTATGCGGCTATCGTCCCCTGCATGACGTTACCCTCGCTACCGGAAACATCCCGCGCGAGCGTCGCTGCTGAAACGGTTGTGGACATATTGCGCGCCAATGAGCGGATCAGGCGCAGCACCCCTTTCGGATCGTGCCGCGTGCCTGCCGCGCGCTGGATATCGGTCCGCCGAACTTCCTCGACATAGTCTCGAACAAAGCGCATCGCATCGTCCAGATCGGAATCCAGCATGCCCGGCCATCCGCCTCGGCAAATGCACTCGATCAAATCAGGCAGTGTCAGGCCGGGGTCGGAAGCCGAAACCTTGCGGCCGGCCAGCAGGTCGCCCAATGACACTTCGCCCGTGGAGCGCGCTTGTTCGAACAGCGACATCGTGCGCATGCGCAGCCGGGCAATCCGACCGGCGCCAGTATGGCGCGCAAGGTCGTCCGCAGGCACTGCGGAACCGGTGAGAATGAATCTGCCCATTCCTTGGCCAAAATCGGCAGCGCGGCGCACATGATTCCAGATTGCGGGGGCAACCTGCCACTCGTCGAGCAGTCTCGGCTTGTCTCCCTTGAGCACGGTTTCGGGATCTACGGCGACCGCTTGGCGCGCGCTTGCGTTCAGGTCAAGAAAAACCTCGCTGGCGGCGCATTCGCGGGCGGTGGATGTCTTTCCGCAGGCTTTGGGGCCCTCAATCAGCACAGCAGCAGCGGCCTTGAGCCGCGCGCGCAACTCCGCATCCACCAATCGGGGCCGGTAACCGCTCTTCACGACTGCCACTCAACTCTCCGTAGATATTCCCGCAAATATTATAGAAGCATTTTTGCAAAATTTATAGAAATACATTTTCAGAGATATTGTAAATACTTTTTCAATATTATTGGAAGCAATTTTGCAATATATGGAAGCAATGCCAGTTCCGATGACCGGGCCGCCAAGAGAGAACCCGCAGCCATTATCACCATGAAACTGCTGCTGGCGGATGATTAATTTCCGATTTCGCGCCAAAGGCGCCCACTCGGAGGCGTAAATCGTATATTCTTGCGCGCTTCACGCGTTGAACGGTTCCATAACCGGAGTGATTCCCAATACTGCTTCCAGCGCCCGTCGGTGGGTGGAGGAGGTTGCTCGCCTTACGCGGCCCGACCGGGTCCACTGGTGCGACGGCTCCCGGGAGGAATACGACGCGCTCGTAGCCGGGTTGGTGCGCGATGGCGGGCTGATTCCAATCAGCGGCGGGCAGTTCGAGAACTGCTACCTGCACCGCTCCGATCCTTCCGACGTGGCCCGGGTGGAGAACCTCACCTTCGTTTGCACGGCGGACCGCGAGGACGCGGGGCCCAATAACCACTGGATGGCGCCGGACGAGGCGCACCGGCTTCTCGACGGGCTGTTCGAGGGCTGCATGCGGGGCCGGGTGATGTACGTGGTCCCGTATTGCATGGGGCCGATCCACTCGCCGTTGTCGCGTTGCGGAATCGAAGTGACGGACAGCGCCTACGTTGCGGTGAACATGCACCTGATGACGCGCATGGGCGCAGCGGCCCTGAAGCGAATCGAGAGCGAAGGCCGGTTCGTGAAAGGCATGCACTCGACCGGCGAGCTCGATCCCGAACGGCGCTACATCATGCATTTCCCGGAGGAGCTGAGCATCCGCAGCTTCGGCTCAGGCTACGGCGGCAACGCGCTTTTGGGCAAGAAATGCCACGCGCTGCGAATCGCAAGCTGGCAGGCGCGCCAGGAGGGCTGGCTGGCGGAGCATATGCTGATTGTGGAAATCGAGAATCCGGCGGGCGAAAAACGCTATATCGCGGGCGCCTTCCCATCGGCCTGCGGCAAAACCAACCTGGCGATGCTGATTCCGCCCGACGAACTTGCGGGCTGGAAGGTGCGCACGATCGGCGACGATATCGCCTGGCTGCATCTCGGCGACGACGGCGTGATGCGCGCCATCAACCCGGAAGCCGGCTATTTCGGCGTGGTGCCGGGCACCAACCGCCGCACCAACCATAACGCCTTCGAGATGCTCCAAAAGGACGCGATTTTCACCAATGTGGGGCTGACCAGCGATATGGAGCCGTGGTGGGAAGGCCGAAAATCGGGCGTCCCGGCGCTGAACTGGAAGGGCGAGCCGATGAAAAGCGGCGAGAAGGCCGCGCATCCCAACTCGCGCTTCACGGTTTCGGCGCGCTGCAATCCCGTCTATTCCCCCATGGCCGAGCACGAGGACGGCGTGCCCATTTCGGCGATGATCTTCGGCGGCCGCCGCGCAAGGCTGGCGCCGCTGGTGATGGAGGCGCGCGACTGGCGCCACGGCGTGCTGATGGGCGCCGCCATGGCTTCGGGATCCACTGCGGCCTCCAGCGACTCCGGCAAGGGCTTGCGGCGCGACCCCATGGCCATGAAGCCGTTTTGCGGCTATAACTTCGCCGACTACTTCGCGCACTGGCTGGGCTTCGCGCCACGCAGCGACAAGCTGCCGCGCATCTACCATGTCAACTGGTTCCGCCAGGACGACAGCGGCAACTACCTGTGGCCCGGATTCGGCGAGAACCTGCGGGTGCTGCAATGGATTCTCGACCGCTGCGGGAAACGCGCCGATGCGCTCGAAACGCCGATCGGCAATCTGCCGCGGCGCGAGGATCTGAACCTGAAGGGGCTGAATATCGGCCGCGAGGCCCTTGACAGCATTCTGGCCGTGGATATCGCCGGCTGGCGCGAGGAAATGGAAAGCATCGCGCAATACCTAGCGCAATACGGCGAACGCCTTCCCAAAGCGCTTCTAAACGAGCATGCCCGCGTAGCGCGCGCCCTCGGCTAATCGATTGGCGGCGCGGCGCGCATGGACCGGCGCGCACTCCAGCAGAACGCCTGCGTCGCTAGCCGGCAGGCCGGCATGTCGGGCCAGCGCGCGGCGCCAAACCCCTGCGCCCGGCTGTCCGGCGTAAAGACCTGCCATATGCCGCGTAACCGCGCCCAAGGGCCTGCCGGCTTGGCCGTCATGGCAAGCGTATTCCACCATGGCCCGCAGCGCATGCTCGCGCCCGGGGCATCCCGCGCCCGGGACCGAAAGTTCCGCCAGCAGCCAAGGGTTGGCGTAGGCCGCGCGGCCGAGCATCACGCCATCGACCCTCCTAAGATGCGCGGAAACCTCCGCAGCGCCGGAAATGCCGCCGTTCAACACGATGCGCAATCCCGGCAGTTCCCGCTTGAGCCGGTAAACCATGTCGTAGCGCAGCGGCGGCACGTTGCGGTTCTCCTTAGGCGACAGCCCCTCCAGCACCGCGATGCGCGCATGCACCGCCAAAGCGGCAGCGCCTGCCTCCTGCATGGCCTGCGCGAATGCCAGCAACGGCTCGAAGCCGGACCGGTGGTTGGTGCCGATGCGGGTCTTGACCGTTACAGGCCGCCCCGCCGAGCGTTCGCGCATTGCCCCCACGCATTCCGCTACAAGCTCCGGCTCGTGCATGAGGCAGGCGCCGAAGCGGCCGGCCCGCACCCGCGGGCTGGGGCAGCCCACGTTCAGGTTGATCTCGTCGAACCCCGCGCCGGCCGCAAGCGCGGTTGCCCGCGCCAGCATTTCGGGATCGCTGCCGCCTAGTTGCAGCGCCAGCGGGCGTTCCGCGGGGTGATGCCTGAGGAAGCGGCCGTCGCGCGCATGCACAACGGCCTGGGCGTGGACCATTTCCGTGTACAGGCCCGCGTCCGGCGCCAGCAGCCGATGAAAATAGCGGCAGTGCCGGTCGGTGCGCTGCATCATGGGCGCCACCGACACGCGGCAAGCGGCGGGGAAGCGTTCCATTTCGCTCATGAAAAAGACGAGCTAAAGGCCTTTGCGTTCCCCTGCTTGCGTGGAGCGTCGGCGGCAGGACAGCCGCCGCCGAGCCCCATGGATGGGTTCATGCGTCTCCACGCAAGCAGGGGAACGCAAAGGCCGGAGGGTCGGCGAACTTGCCTCATTTCGCTCAAAGGCCTTTCACAGTGGCATCCACCAGAAAGCGCACCACCTCGCGCAGGGCCTCCTGTTCGCTGGCGCCCGCCTCCCGCGCCTTCCTGTAGGCGGCCAACTGCAGGCTGGCGCTGGTGCCGCGCTCAAGGATGGCCCGGGCATGTTCGATCTCGGCCATGCAATCGAAATACTCGGCATCCTGCCGGACCATTGCGATCAGCTCGTCCACCAACTCGCCAAACGGCGCCATGCTGCCCTTGCCGAAATCCAGCAGGCGGTCGGTGGCGCCGTAGCGCATCGACCGCCAGCGGTTCTCCTCCAAAAGAAGCAGGTTGTAGCTGCGCCAGCGGCTGTTGCTGATCCGCAGCCGCCAAAGCATGCGGATCAGGCATACGCAAAACGCCGTCAGGCAAACGGTGTCCTCGGCAAAGGTGCAGAGATCGAAGATGCGCGTTTCCAGCGTGGGAAAGCGGGCGCTGGGGCGCACATCCCACCAGATCATCGAGGCATCCTCGATCACGCGGGCGCGCACCAGCGTGTCGATATGGCGCTGGTAGTCGCTCCAACTGCTGAACTCCTCGGGAAAGCCGGTGCGCGGCAAGCCGGAGAAGATCGTCAGGCGGAAACTGTTAAGCCCCGTGTCGTCGCCTTCCCAGAACGGCGAGGACACGCTCAGCGCCAGCAGATGGGGCAGGAAATAGCGAAACTGGTTCATCAGATCCACCCGCAGGTCCTTGTCCTCGATCCCCACGTGGACATGCATGCCGCAAATCAGCATGCGGCGGGCGGTGGCCTGCATTTCCTCCTGCAGGGTCACATAGCGCTGCGAAGGGGTTTGCTTCTGGTCGCGCCACAAAGCCGAGGGATGGGTGGACGCCGCGATGATGCGCATTCCGAACTGCTCGGCCACGGCGTTGATCTCGCGCCGCTGCCGGGTCAGTTCGCGGCGCACTTCCGCAACGCTCCCGCACACCTTGGTGGCCGTTTCCACCTGCGCGCGCATCAGCTCGTTGACGACCTGGCCGGTCACCTGCTCCTGGCAGGCGGGCATGAACCCGTCGGGCGGATCCACCGACAGCTCGAGGGTTTCGGCATCGACGAGGAGGTACTCCTCTTCCACTCCCAGCGTGAAGCTAGGCTGCTCGCTCAGCAGGCTCATAGGGACAGCCCCCGTCCGCAACGCGCCCATTTTAGTGCCGCCGAGCGCGGCGCGGCGGAATCGGTACAATCGGGCGGGAGCGCTCGATGGATTTATCAATGAATGCAGGGTCCGGCGGCGGCGGGCGAATCGCAACCGATGTGGGAGGAACATTCACGGATATGTTCCATATCAAAAACGGGCGCGCCATATCCATCAAGCGCCGCAGCACGCCCGGGCAATTCGAGAAAGGCATCGCCGATGCGCTTGCCGCAGGAGGCGTTGACCTCGCAGGCATCGATTTTTTCGCCCACGGCTCCACCGTCGTTATCAATGCGCTCACCGAGCGCAAAGGCGCCAAGACAGGGTTGATTACAACCCGCGGCTTCAAGGATGTGCTCGAAATCGCCAGGGGCAACACGCCGGATATCTTCAACGCCTACTACCGCAAGCCGCCGCCTTTCGTGCCCCGCCACCTGCGCCGGGAAGTGGGCGAACGCATGGATCACCGCGGCGAGGTGGTCGTTCCCCTCAACGAGGACGAGCTGTTTTCGGCCGCCCGCCGGCTCGCGCAGGACGGCGCAACCGCCATTGCGGTTTGCTTCCTGCATGCCTATGCGAATCCGGCCCACGAGCGGCAGGCGCATGAAATCATCGCCGCCGCCATGCCGGACCTCGAGGTGATCGCGTCCCATCAGGTGTGCTTGCAGTGGCGCGAGTACGAACGCACCAACACCACGGTTCTGTCCGCATACGTTCTTCCCGCCGCGCGCGCATACCTGAACGGGCTGCAAAGCGACCTCTCCAGCGCCGGGCTCAAGTCCGATATGCTCGTCATGCAATCGAACGGCGGAATGGTGGCGCCTAAAGCCGCGGCGGCCAACCCCATCAGCCTGGTCGAATCCGGGCCCGCCGCAGGCGTGCTGGGCGCGGCGGCCTACGGCCGGAAAATCGGCGAGCGCAATCTCATTACCTTGGATATTGGCGGAACCACCGCCAAATGCTCCCTGATCCGCGAAGGCGTCGCCCTTATAGCCAAGGAATACCAGATCGAAAAAACCCCGGCCAGCGCCGGTTATCCGATCAGCACGCCCGTGGTCGATATCGTGGAGATCGGCAACGGCGGCGGCAGCATCGCATGGCTGGACCCGGCCGGCAGCCTGCGGGTGGGACCGCAAAGCGCCGGCGCGGAACCGGGCCCCGTGGCTTACGGCCGAGGCGGCTTGCAGCCCACCACCACGGACGCGCACCTCTTGCTGGGGCGCATCGACCCGCGCAAGCTCGCGGGCGGCGACGGCCCTCCCGATCTGCCCGCCGTGAGCAAGGCGTTTTCCGCCTTGGCCGGGCCTCTTGGCTTGAACGCGCTCGACGTGGCGCTGGGCACCGTCCGCATCGCCAACGCCAGTATGGTGAACGCCCTGAAACTGGTGTCCGTCAATCGCGGCCACGACCCGAGGGATTTCACCCTGATCGCGTTCGGCGGCGGCGCGGGCCTGCATGCCGCTTCGCTGGCCCGGGAACTGGAAATCGGC
Source organism: Gammaproteobacteria bacterium (assembly GCA_026708965.1). Classification (GTDB taxonomy): domain Bacteria; phylum Pseudomonadota; class Gammaproteobacteria; order Steroidobacterales; family Foliamicaceae; genus Foliamicus. The sequence continues at coordinate 134,010 of JAPOTY010000024.1, forward strand.
AAAGTGGTGATCCCTCCGCACAGCGCCGTGTTCTCGGCTTGGGCCATGCTGGCGCTGGATCCGCGCCAAGACCGCATTATGACTTCCATGCGCCGCCTCGATGCCGATTGCATGCCTTGGATCGTTGATACTTTCGCCAGCATGGAGCGCGATGCCCGGCGGGAATTCTCGGACAACGCGGCCATGGCGGGCGAGATTGACTGCCTGCGCTTGCTGGACATTCGGTACCGCGGGCAGGAGCACAGCGTGGAAGTGCCATTCGATCCTGCCCAAGACGATTTCGAGCAATTGCTGGACAGGTTCCACTCGGTTCACGAGCGGGAGTTTTCCTTCCGGCTCGACAATCCCGCCGAGATTGTTAATTTTCATCTGGCTGTCATCAGCCGAACGCCGGACGCCGCCCCGGAGCCCGAGGGCAACGCCAACGGCGGCGATGCGCCGATCGCGGCGATTGGAAGCCGGGCTGTGCATTTCGACGGGCACGGCGAGCTGCAAGCTTCGGTATTCGACAGGTCCGCGCTTTCCGCCGACGGGGAAATCCATGGCCCGGCAGTCATTGAAGAGCCCGATTCAGTGATTCTGGCGCCCCCGGGCACATCCGCGTCCGTTGATGCCTGGGGCGGGCTTCATTTGCGCTTGCGCGCAGCCTGACCGCGTCCGAAAGGAGAAGAATATGGGCCAAGCCATCTTCACTCGCGAAATCATCAAGGGCGCGCTAAACGCGATCGGCGAGGAGATGTTCGCGGCGCAAAAGCGCGCCAGCATGAGCCCAGTCATCTACGAAACCCTGGATTTCGGCATTGGCATCACCGATGCCGAAGGGCGGCTGCTCACCCAAGGCATGGGCATACCGGGCTTCGTGGGCGCCCTTGACGGCGCCGTGCACGACGTGCTCGGCAAGTTCGGCGGCGACGGCGTTCATGCCGGCGATATCTTCATCACCAACGATCCGTATGGCGGCGGGGGCACCCACCTGTCGGACGTGACCTTGCTCAAGCCGGTATTCTTCGAGGAACGCTTGGTTGCCTGGATGGCGAACAAGGCGCACTGGACCGAGATGGGCGGCGCCAATCCCGGCAGCTTCAGCACCACCACCACCGATATCTTCCAGGAAGGGCTTCAGTTTCCGGTGGTCAAGCTCTGCCATCGGGGAGCGGCCAACACGGGCCTCACCGACATGCTGCGCGCCAATGTGCGGCTGCCCGACATGACGCTGGGCGACCTTTGGTCCGGCATCGCTGCGCTTCGAGTGGGCGAGCGAAGGCTGGCCGCGCTGCTGGAAAAATACGGCCGCGGCACCACCCTGCGGGCGGCGGAGGCACTGCTCGACCACGGCGAGCGGATGGTGCGGGAGGCTTTCGCCCGTTTGCCCAAAGGCCGATTCTCGGCGCGGGACCGCATTGATAGCGACGGGCTAGGCAACGGCCCTTTCGACGTGGCGGTGGAAATCCGCATCGACGATTCACGGTTCATTGCCGATTTCAGCGGAACCGCCGAAGCGGCGCCCGGCCCCATCAACTGCACCCGCCCCGCTTTGATATCGGCGGCCCGGGAAGTTTTCATGGGCATCGCGGGCGCGGGCATCTCCGCGAACGACGGCTGTTTCCGCGCGCTTTCCGTGATTTGCCCCGAGAACACGGTGCTGACAGCCACGCGGCCCACGCCCACCTCGTCATATTTCGAGGCCATGGTCGCGGCGGCGGACGTGATGCGCCAAGCGCTTGCGCCCGCCATGCCGGGCCGCTTGACGGCGGGACAGTTCGGCTCGGTATGCTCGATGGTGCTGTCCGGAAACAGGCCGGACGGAGGCGAGCCTTATATTCTGGTGCAGCCGTTGGTGGGCGGATGGGGCGCGGGCGCTAACAAGGACGGCGAAAACGCCCAGTTCTGCGTCGGCAACGGCGAGACCTCGAATATTCCCGTGGAGATCCAGGAAGCCCGCTACGGAGTGCGGGTGAACGAATACGCCTTGCACGCCGCCGATGCCGGCGCGGGCGAATTCCGCGGCGGCCTTGGCGCTGTGCTGGAATACGAAATCAGCAGCGAGGGCGTCGAGCTTTCAACATTTTTCGGCCGCGGCGCAACGCCGCCCGCCGCCATTGCCGGAGGGATGCCGGGGTCGGTCAATTACGCCGTGGTCCTATCCGGCGGCAAGGAATCCGAGCCGCTCACCATGGCCAGCCGGGTGGCGCTCAAACCGGGCGACCGCGTGCGTCTGCACACGGCCACCGGCGCCGGTTGGGGCCACCCAAAGCGGCGGCCCTCCCAAGCCGTGGCCGACGACCTGCGCGACGGCTATGTCTCGCCCGCTCAGGCAAAGCGCGATTTCAATTACCGCCGGCCGCGCCAATCTCCTGCCTAAGAACTAATAACCCGGAAAGAGGATTCGCACTCATACCCGGCTGGCCCCGGCCCGAAATCAGGCGATTTCGCGTAGAGCCGCATATTCCCTTGAGTGTAGTTGCCCTCGTTATCGATTTCGTATTCGTAACTTGTGTGGAATAAATCCAGAAACGTCGAGCCAACAAGCAGCCCTCCGATATCCTTCAGTATTCGAAAGGCAACCACCCATCGACCGGCACGATCGCCCGCCTCCACCTGATACGAATACTGCGCCGGGGAGAGCGTCACAACTGCTCTCTTTCCTGCTTCGTTTCCGCAATCCGTTCCCAGCCGAAGGATGATGGCAGGAAGGTTTCCGTAATCGCCCGGCGTTCCGGAGGCATAGGCGAGTCCGACCCACTCGCCGTCCTGCAAAACCTCCTCGAAAATCGCGTTTCCCGAAGCGTCCTTGTATTGGATCAATTCGGTCAGAATCGGAAGCACGTACTTGCTATCCCCCTTGAAGCGGGAGGAGCCGGTATCGAGGAAGAATACCGCGCCGTTCAGAGGATCGATCGCCATATCGCCCACTGAAAGGCTGAACAGCCCGGTTCCCCATACATCATCGGTTCCCGGCTCCGGCTTGGGCGGCAAGGTGGTTACGGCGCCGGCGGATATGTGCGCTTCGTTTATGCCGCCAAAGACGAATTTGCCTGATTTGCCGCTAGGATTCGTCACCAGCGAAAAAACGGGTTTGGCGATATAGCCCGCATCCATCAGCAGTTTCGGGAAAAACGCGCTGGGAGCCGTAGCCCTGTCGCTGCGGGCGGGCAGCCCAATGCCGCCGTCCCATGCGAGATATTGAAACTGGCTCCCCTCGTAATCGACAGACGGGAAGAACGCCAACGCTGGCAGCGCCCCTGCCGGCGTGCCGAATGGGACGGTGCCCGTCCATGTGGTCATATCGCCCCACGAACCAAATGATCGCGTGGTGGGCGTTTTGTCGAGCCACTTAAAGCCGGTTTGCGAAGTATCGACCTTCGCATGCGCATTGCAGGCCGGGGTGGCGCATTGATCGGAAGTGGCCCAGATGAAATCGGCTCCATTATCGAGCGCGAGCTTCAGTTTGCTGGCGCCGATGCCGATATCTTCCGTGTGCCAGGGCGACGCGCCGTAATCAGCGATCGGGCCAAGCTTCAGATTCATTTCCACGGTCTGTTGGCTATGGCCCGCCACCGCAACCAACAATAGGGCGACGATCCACGGCAGGCGGGCAGGCTGGGATTGGGTGGCGGATGCAGCGGTGATTTTCATTTGTGCCTCTCTGATGTTTCAGGAACGCGGGGCCAATCTCGATTGAGCCGCATTCAAGGCAAGGTAGAGCGCGAACGCGGTGACTAGGCCGTCAAGCGCGGGAACGGCGGACAGGGTGATGTGCTGTTCGCTGGAAATAAAGGAAATCGCCGATCCGCCAAGCCAGGCGGCAATCGCCGCGTAGCCGATTCGCGGTCGGGCCGACAGATCGGCCAGCTCGTAACGCCGCCGATTCACAATGAAGTAATCGGCAATATAAACGCCGGCAATGGGCGTTGCCGCGATGCCGATGAAAAGCACGAAGGGAAGGAAGAAATCCATGATGCCCATCACTGCGGCACCCGTGCCGAGAACGCTCGCGCCAATGGCGAGGCGCTGATCGGACACTTTGCCAAACGAGGCGGCCAGAGTGAGCACTGCCGAATAGAGATTGACCGTGTTGGTGGTCCAAGTTGAGAATACCAGGATAAACAGCGCCGGAATGGCGATGCCCAGCCCGATCATGATTCGCATGATATCGGTTTCGCCAAGCGCCAACGTGGGAATCGCCGAGGCCAGCATGATTAGCGGATAGCCCACCGCCAGCCCGGAAACCGATTTGACCCCTTCCCATTCGGTGCGCGCGTAGCGGGTCAGGTCCGGCCCTGAGACGGCCATCAGGATATTCGTGCCAATCACCGTGGAGACCGCCATCCCGAAGGAAATTCCGCCACTCCCGGCTGCGCCCAGGACGGTTTGGAAATCGGTTTGCCGCGCCACGAGGTAAACCACGTAGCCCATGAACAGGGCCAGCGCCGGAACCGTCCATCGGGAAAATTTCTCGATCAATCTGAATCCGTACATGGCCGTGAGCGTCATGGCCGCGCAGCCCGCCGCCGCGCAGATCGGACGCGGAATATCGAGGGCGTAGAACTCCAGCAGCGCCTCCCGGATCGCTTGGCCGAATATATCGCCGGTTGCCGCGAAATAGCCCACATAGGTCACGGCAAGCAGGATATTGACGCAGCGAACGCCTGTGGTGCCGAAAGCGAACTGGATCAGCATGTAGGTCGATAGCCGGGCTTGGGCGCCGATGACGGAGGTGACGATCATCAATGCCGCCACCAAGGCGCAGCCGCCCGCCATCGCCAGCGCCGCGGCCCGGAAACCAAGCCCGGCGGCCAGTTCGGAACCGACGAAGAAAACCGGCAGGGTCACGCCGATTCCGAACACCACCACCGCGATGCGGAAACCGCCGACGGTCGCGCTGTCGGGAACGCGGCTGCGCGAATAGTCGTCCGTCCTCAAGCCGACGCAACCCCCCAAGGACGGCAGCAGCTAAAGCCCGTTGCTTGCCCCCGCCTCGCAGGAGTGTCGGCGGCAGGACAGCCGCCGCCAAGCCCCATGGATGGGTTCATGCGTCTCCCGCGAGGCGGGGGCAAGCAACGGGCGAGGGAACCAAGCTGGACGGATAAGGGCTAGAACATATAGCGTGCGCGAATGCCAGCCTGCCGGGGCTGATTCGGAAACCGGATCAGCGGATTGTAGAAAAATACCGTTTCCGCGGCGTCTTCGTCCGTGAGGTTGCTGGCATACAGCGAAACCGTCCAGTCATCGCTGTGCAGCCCGATGCTGGCATCAGCGAAAAAGTGCGAATCGGACTCGCCGGTCAGATCATTGAAGATATCGAACGACCGCGGCCCCATGGCGTTCCCGGCAAGCCGCGCGCGCAACCATCTGCCATTCGCCAGAGGCTGGTTGAAATCGACGCTCGCCGTGAAGTTGTAGTCGGACACGTACGGCATCGTGTTGCCCACCGTTTGGGCCAAATCAAGCCCCGTGTTCGGATCGGTGCCGCTGTTTTTCGTGATTTCGTTATCGATCACGCCGAAGCCGAACCGGAAATCGACGGTGTCAGTGGCGCGCAGCACAAGCTCGGCCTCGAATCCGCTGATTTCCACTTCCTCCACATTCAGGTTTTCCAGCGTGAAGGTGGTGGAGTTGAAGCGCGTGAACTGGGCATTGTCTTGGGTGATGTAGAAAGCCGCCCCGTTCAATGTCAGGCGATCATCCAGCCACGAGGTCTTCACGCCCACCTCGAAGGTGTCGGACACTTCCTCTCCGTAGAAGCGCGTGACAGTGGGGGCGTATTCGTTGAATCCGCCGGACCGGAAGCCGCGCGACCAGGTGAACGACGCCAGCGCGTTATCCGCGATCGCCCAAGCGGCGGACACCTTCGGCTGCAGTTCGCTGAACGTGTCCTCCACCCTCGAGTCATCCGTGAAACGAACCCGCTCGTCGATCGCCTTGCGCTCCTCCTCGTCGTAGCGCAGCGCCAGCGTCACCTCCAAGGCATCCGACAGGTCGTAGTTCACCTGCCCGAAAAACGCGAAAGCGGAGGTGTCCTGGTTGGTTCGTTCGCCGTCGGTGGGAAACACGGAAACAAACAGATCGTCCGGATCGTGGTCGTTGCTGTTAACGAGCAGCGGCTTGGCATCGGCGAGGGTCACCCGGGCGGTGCCCGGATCGTCAAAGATCTGGTCGAACTGAACGATGCGGTCGCGGGTCTCGAAGAACGCGCCGACCAGCCAGCGCAGCCGCGCATCGTCGGGCGAACTGATGCGCGCTTCGAGGTTGAGGGAATCCTCTTCGATCAGGTTGATCTGAGTGCTCGGGAAGTCGAAATTGGCATCGTCGGCAGGCAGGCTGGTGAAATCCGCATCCGAGAACTGGTCGTCGCGCGAGTGGTTCAGCCCGGCTATGGCGGTGAGCAAGCCGCCTCCCGGCAGCTCCCGGTCGTATTTCGCCGATACCGTCCAGATCTCCTGCTCGTCGATTCCCACCGCGTTCATGTCCGGCCCGATGGAAAAATCATTCAATTGCTCCAGGGTGATGAAGGACATGTAATTCGTTCCCTGGGTGGTGTCGCTATAGCGGCCATGCAGCACGAGGCTCGAGGCTTCGTCGATATCCGCCGCGAGGAGGCCCCGCACGCCGAAGGCGCCATCGACATAATCCGCTTTCTCGTCAAGGAAGTCGTTGGTGATCAGGCCATCGAAATCCCGGTAGTCGGCGGAAAGCCGAAAGCGAACCGAGCTGCCCGCCAGCGGCCCTCCGATGGAAGCCGCGATGCGCCGGTCATTGCCTTCGGCGAGGGACAGATCCACATATCCTTCGATCTCCTCGCCGGGCTGCTTGGTGATGATATTGATGGCGCCGCCGATGGCGTTCTTGCCGTACAGCGCGCCTTGCGAGCCGCGCAACACCTCGATGCGCTCAATCTGGTCCAAGTCCTGGTTGATGAATTCGAGATTGGGCACGGTGACGCCATCAACCACGAAGGCGATCGGCGCCTCGCCCACCTGCGGAGTGATCAGCCCGCGGATCGTCACAAAGCTCAATCCCTGCCGGAAGTTGGTCGAAACGTGAAGGTTGGGCACCAGCGCCGAGAAGTCTTTGATATTGTTGATTCGCGCCGCCTCCACAAGATCGGCATCGATCACAGTGACGGACTCGGGGATTTCCTGAAGGCTTTCCGAGCGCTTGCGCGCTGTCACCACGATCTCCTCGAGAGTCTGCTGGGCAAGCCCGGGCTCCAGGACAAGCACCAGCGCGATTCCTCCGGCCGCCAGCTTGAAAATTCGGTTTATCTGCCTCATAGCTATTCTCCGCTGTCTTGATAGTGGGCTGACGCCAACGCGCGCGCATCAACGACCGAAAATTATGATAACAGGCTGTTAGTGTGCCGTGCTGTCCGCCGGCACGCGGATGATGTTGCCGAATCGGTAGTCGTCCTGAAAAATATCGAACCTCGCAAGCTCCGCTTCCGGCGGCGGGCGCATGCCCCAAACGCGGCTGTTGGTCCAGCCAATCCGCTTTCGCAGCGCGGCATCCTCGGCCGCTTTGAGCGCGGCTATGGAGCAATCGATGACAGGAACGTTCCTGCCGCCGGATTCCTCCGTCAGAAATTGCTGAAGCTCCCGGTAAAAGCCGATCTCCATGGTGCAGCCTAGGATGATCGCCTCCGCATGGCTTCGGGTCAGCGCCCGGCGGCCAGCCTCCTTCATCAGGGCGATTGCGCGCTCGGGATCGGTGTGAAACTCCTCCACGCGCAGCCCGACGGACTCAAACGATGCCAGCTTGTCCCTGTATCCGTAGCGATAGACCGTATCCCTCATCTGGTCGCGCCATTTATCCTCGCCTATGATGATTGAGAAATTATTGGCGATCGTCATGGCTTGCATGATCGATGCTTGGCAGGGCGCCACCACGATCGTGTCGCCGGAAATCTCCCTCGCGTCCGCCAGCGCGGGATCGTAGAAGCATCCAATCACCATCGCGTCGTAACCTTCCTTGGATGCTTGGCGGGCGGCTTTCACCGTGTCGGCAATGGTCAGCGCCTCGTACGAGCGGAATTCCAGATCGGTCATCTTCGGCGGAACGGTGGCGGGGTTGAAGGAAACAATATCCGCTGCGGTTCCGGGGTACTTGTAGGCTCTGGCCATCTCCGCAAATATCTGATCATCCGAGGAGTAGCCCGCCGGATTCAGGTACATGATTTTGATATTCGTGTTGAGTGGCATTTGCGATCCCCGCCGCTGCCCGGCCTATTCGCCCAGGCGCTCCTGAAGCCAGCCGGGAAGCGCGGCCAGCGCCTCGTCGAGCGCTTCCCCCCGCGGGCCGCCGCCTTGCGCGAAATCGGCGCGGCCGCCGCCCTTGCCGCCTAGGCGCTCGGCCACGAGGCGCGCCAAATCGCGAGCCGGGGCGCGCGCTTCCAGCACCTTGCTCACGCCGACCACCACTCGCGCCTTGCCGCCGCCGCCGCGGCTTCCAAGCACCACCACGGCCGGCGCGAATCGATCCCGGTAGCGGTCCACGGCGCCGCGCATCGTATTCATGTCGGAATCGTCTTCGAGCCGCATGGCGATAAGATTCGCATCCGCCACCTTCGTGACCGGCGTTTCCGCCGCGCCGCCGCCCTCGGCAAGTTTCGCCTGCGCCTGCGCCAGCTTCTTCTCCAAGTCCTTGGCGCGGTTCACCAGGGCGGACAGCTTGTCCTCCGAATCGTCCGCCCCGCCCTTCAGCAGGCCAGACAGACGGCCCATCCGGCGGCGCAGGTTGCGAATCCAGTCCAGCGCCCGGGCGCCGGTGATCGCTTCGATGCGGCGCACGCCGGCGGCCGCCGACGATTCCGACACGATCGCGAACAGGCCGATCTCGCCGGTGCGGGCCACATGGGTGCCGCCGCAAAGCTCCATGGAATAGCCGCCCAGCTTCAACACCCGCACATGCTCGGCGTAATCCTCTCCGGCCATCGCCAAAGCGCCGGCCTCAATGGCGTCTCCAAGCGGCATCTCAGTGGTTTCCGCAGCCTGGTTGGCCCGGATCTGCTCGTTGACCTGGTCCTCGATGCGGTCCAGATCGTCCGCCGAGACCGCCTCGAAATGCGAGAAATCGAAACGCAGGCGGTCCGGCGCCACCAGCGAGCCTTTTTGCGCCACATGCTTCCCCAGCACTTGGCGCAGCGCCGCGTTCATCAGATGGGTGGCGGAGTGGTTCAGCACGATGGCGCGGCGGCGCTCGGCATCCACCTTGGCGGCCACTTCGTCGCCAACCCGCAAGGCGCCTTCCGCCACCACGCCGATATGGCAGCGGCCGGCCGGCAAGTTTTGCGTATCGCCCACATCGAAACGGCAATCCGCGCCAATAAGCGTTCCGGTATCGCCCACTTGGCCGCCGCTCTCCGCGTAGAACGGGGTGCGGTCCAGCACCACTTCGGCGGTCTCGCCTTTTTTCGCCTGATCGGCGTTCCCGCCGTCCACCCGGATGGCAACCACGCGGCCTGTGTCCTGCAAACGCTCGTAGCCCGTGAACCGGGTGGGCGGAATATCGGCTTGACCGTTGTCGGCGGCGGATGCGCCCGCGCCTTGCTGCTTGCCTGAAGCGCTCAGCCCCGAAGCGCCGCGCGAGCGCTCGCGCTGCTTGGCCATCGCGGCCTCGTAGCCCGGCATGTCCACGCTCATCCCGCGACTGCGGGCGATATCGGCGGTGAGGTCCACCGGGAAGCCGTAGGTGTCATGCAGCACAAAGGCCTGCTCGCCCGGAATCACATCGCCGCGCACCTTCTCCAAGGCCCGGTTCAGATAGCGCATGCCCTGCTCAAGCGTGGCCGCGAACCGTTCCTCCTCGCCTTTCAGCACGCGCTCGGCCAACCCCCTCGATTCCCTCAGCTCCGGGAAAGCCTCGCCCATGGCTTCTTCGATGGCCCCCACCATCCGGTGCAGGAAGGCATCGTTCACGCCGAGATCATGGCCGTGGCGCAGCGCCCGCCGAATAATGCGGCGCAGCACGTAGCCCCGCCCCTCGTTGGAGGGAAAAACGCCGTCAGCCACGAGGAACGCCGCGGCGCGCGCATGGTCGGCAATCACCTTGAGCGCGCTGGAATCGCGGTTGCTGGTCTGCGTGATCTCGGCGGCCGCGGCGATCAGGCCGCGGAACAGATCGATTTCGTAGTTGCTGCCCACGCCTTGCAGCACCGCCGCGGTGCGCTCCAGCCCCATGCCGGTATCCACCGAGGGCTTCGGCAGGTCCATAAGACGGCCTTCGGCATCGCGGTCGTGCTGCATGAACACGAGGTTCCATATCTCCGCGAAGCGGTCGCCGTCCTCCTCCGCGCTGCCCGGCGGACCGCCGGCCACATCCGGGCCGTGGTCGTAGAAAATTTCCGAGCAAGGGCCGCAGGGGCCGGTATCGCCCATCGACCAGAAATTGCCGGCACCGCCCAGCCGGATGATCCGCGAATCCCTTATTCCGGCTTCCTCCCGCCAGCACCGGGCCGCCTCGTCATCGCTATCGTAAATGGTCACGAGCAGTTTTTCCGGCGCCAAGCCCAAGCCCTTGGTGACGAATTCCCAAGCCAGCCGCACCGCCTGCCGCTTGAAATAATCGCCGAAGCTAAAATTGCCCAGCATCTCGAAGAAGGTGTGGTGGCGGGCGGTGTAGCCCACGTTTTCGAGATCGTTATGCTTGCCTCCGGCCCTCAGGCAGCGCTGCACGGTCACGGCGCGCGGATAAGGCGCGGGCTCGCGGCCGAGAAAAATATCCTTGAACTGCACCATCCCGGCATTGGTGAACAGCAGCGTGGGATCGTTATGCGGCACCAGCGGCGAGCCGGGCAGCCGCCGGTGGTCGTGGGCGGCGAAATAGTCAACGAAGGCGGAACGGATTTCGGCGGTCTTCATGGCTGCGGGTCCGAAAGCAGCGCCTGGGCCACCTGGCCCGAAGAGAAGCCCCGCCCTTGCAGGAACCGCGCCTGGCGCGCCCGCTCCGAGTGGTCGGCGGGCGGCGGGCCGCCGAAGCGCTTGCGGCGCGCCGCCGAAGCGCACAGTCCCCAATCGGCTTCAGCGCCGTCCAATGCCGCGTCGATCAGCCCGGCGCTCACGCCGCGCCGCATCAATTGCGCCCGGATCTTAAGCGGCCCTTGGCCGCGCTCCCTGCGGCTGCGCGAAAACACATCGGCGAACCGCGCATCGCTGAGCAAGCCGCGGGCGGCCAATGCTTGCAGCGCTTCCTCGACCTCGCCGGCCCCGTAGCCGCGGGCGGCCAGCTTGCCGCGCATCTCCGCCACCGAATGCTCGCGCCGGGCCAGCAGCCCCAGCCCCGCATCGAGAGGGGAACGTTCAGGCACCCGCAGCCTCGGCCGCCTCCTCCGCGGCATTCCCGGCCCCCCGGATCTGCGCCTCGATCTCGTCGGCCACCTCCGGATTCTCGCTTAAGTAGCTGCGGGCCTTCTCCTTGCCCTGGCCGATATGGGCATCCTTGTAGCTGTACCAGGCGCCGGACTTCACGATCAGATTCCTCGACAGGCCCAAGTCGATGATCTCGCCGGCCCGCGACACGCCGTACTGGTTGCCGGTGAACAGGATATCGAACTCGGCCATCTTGAACGGCGGCGCCAGCTTGTTCTTAACCACCTTCACCCGGGTGCGGTTTCCGATAACCTCGTCGCTCTGCTTGATGGCGCCGATGCGCCGTATATCCAAGCGCACCGAGGAATAGAATTTGAGCGCGTTGCCGCCGGTGGTGGTTTCCGGATTGCCGAACATCACGCCGATCTTTATGCGCAACTGGTTGATAAAAATCACGATAGTGTTGGAGCGCTTGATATTGCCGGTGAGCTTGCGAAGCGCCTGCGACATCAGCCGGGCATGCAGCCCCACATGGCTGTCGCCCATCTCGCCCTCGATCTCCGCCTTGGGCGTGAGCGCGGCCACCGAATCCACCACCACCACATCCACCGCGCCCGAGCGCACCAGCATATCGGTGATCTCCAGCGCCTGCTCGCCGGTGTCCGGCTGCGAAACCAGCAGGTCGTCCACATTGATGCCGAGGCGCCGGGCATAGACAGGATCGAGCGCGTGCTCGGCATCCACGAACGCGGCGGTGCCGCCGGCTTTCTGGCATTCCGCCACCACGCCCAGGGTGAGCGTGGTTTTGCCCGACGATTCCGGGCCGAATATCTCCACCACCCGTCCGCGCGGCAGGCCGCCTATCCCCAGCGCCAGATCCAGCGCCAGGCTGCCGGTGGAAACAACCTCCACGTCGCGCACCGCGCCGTCCCCGCCCAGCCGCATCACCGAGCCTTTCCCGTACTGCTTCTCGATTTGCGACAGCGCCGCCGCCAACGCCCGTTCCCGATTCTCATTCATTATCCTGCACACTCCCGCATCTGCCTTCAAGCAGCGATTATTCCACAGCCGGAACCAATTGCAGCACAACAATTGTCCGAGTTACACAAGAAATAGCATGCGGCGGCATTTCCCGGCTTTGGCGCAGCCTGTTGCAATGCCGCTACCGCAACGATCACAGCGGCGGCCTAATATGCGGTTTCAGCCGCATGGAACGGATTGAGTTGGCCTGAACGCGAAAACCTCCTGTCTACACAAGCCGGATTATGCGATCGGCCCGTTCGAGCACCCGCGCATGGTGGGTGACGGCAATAATCGTAGCGCCCGACCGCAACAGATTGTCCAGCACACGCTCTTGAAGAGTTTCATTCAAATGCGCTGTTCCCTCGTCGAGGATCAGCAGCTTGGGGTTTCGGTAGATGGCGCGGGCGATCATGATCCGTTGACGCTGCCCGCCGGACAGCGTGGAGCCCATGTGCCCAATAAGAGTCAGGTACTGCATCGGCATGCGCGCAATATCATCGTGGATGCATGCTTGCCGAGAGACCTCTTCGACCCGTTCCATATCAGCGCCGCTCTCGCCCACGGCGATGTTTTCAAACACAGACCCGGAGAACAAATCGTCATCCTGCATGACCACGCCGATTTGCCCGCGATAGTGGGCAGTGTCCAGTCTTTCGAGTTCAAGCCCGTCGATGAGTATTTGCCCCTCGGACGGGCGGAGAAGCTTGCATAGCAGCTTTACGAGCGTCGATTTTCCCGCGCCGGATTCGCCCTTTATGGCCACGAATTCCCCCGGCTTGGTATCCAGATCGAGCTTCTTGATTACCTCATATCCCTCGTCATAGCCGAAGGATACGGATCGAATATCCACCGCTCCACGCAACTCGTGCTGAATACCCTCTTGCTCAGGCGAGGTTTCGCGCTCCTCCAAGGCGATGTCGGCGATACGCTCGCGGTGGAGCAGCAGAATCCGCAGGTTGAGAGCGGCATTGATGAGCGCATGCACTCGCCCGCTGAACATGCCGCTGTAAGTCGTGAACGCCATCAGCATGCCAAGGGTGAATTCGCCACTCACTACCTTTGAAGCGCCAAGCAGGAGCATCAGAACACTCTGGATGCTGCCGATGGATGAACCAGCGAATCCCAAATGAATGCGGAATCGGGCCAAGCGCGCCCCCGCGTTGATCGACTCAACGTAGCGCGCCCCCCAAGCATCTTCCCGGTGGGTTTCCGCTACCAGCAGCTTGATGGCGCGGTGACGCTCGATGTTCTCGATAAAGCTCGAGTTTTCCTGGGCTTTGGCGGCAATGGACTCATGCGTCAGATTGCGAAGCGGCGCGTACGTGCCGAGGTTTAAGCTCGCGAAAACGACCAGAAATCCGCTCACAGCCAAGGTAAGTTCCCAAGAGTAGGCGAGAAGCACGCACAATGATCCAATAGCCATCAGCGCATCGACAAGCATGGCGAAAGCGCCCGTCATCAGGAACTGCCGGATAGGTTGGGTGGAGCCGAACCGCGACAGGATATCCCCCGTATGGCGGCCCTCAAACCAGGAATCCGGCAGCCGGATCATGTGGTGGGCAAGGCCCGACACGATGCGGAAAGCCGAGGTGTTGCCCGCGAACTGAATAAGCAGCGACCGGAAATAGCCCACAGCCGCAGAGGTCAGGCCAATCAAGCCGAAGCCCACCGCGAGCGCCGCGATAATGTGCATATCGCCTTGGCGAATGCCCTGATCTATGGTGAACTGGGTGTTCAGCGGCATGACGAGCGCAAAAGCCTGCAACGCCACCGTCATTGCGAAAATCCCGCCAAGCGTGCCGCCGAGCCCGCGCAGGGACGACAGAAACGACGAGAACGCGATTACCTCCGCCTTCTTCTGGGGCTTGAAAGCGGGAGTGGGCGATAACTCCAGGGCGATGCCTGTAAACGCCTTGCCAAACTCATCCATTTCGATTTTGCGGCTGCCCACAGCGGGATCAAGGATGCGCGCCGCCTTGCGATCAAGGGATTTCAGAACAACAAAATGATCCAGGTTCCAGTGCAGGATTGCAGGCGCGCGCAACTGCGGCAATTCGTCGATCTCCAAGCGCACCCCCCGGCACTTGAAGCCCATTACTTCCGCGAAATCGCGGATGTGCTTCAGACTGGAGCCGCGTTGCGAAACATGGAACCGAGAGCGGTACTCATGCAGCGAGGCGCGGTGTCCGTAGTAGCCCGCCACCATGGCCAAGCAGGCAAGCCCGCACTCGGCGCGGTCGGCTTGCATAACCAATGGAATCCGCATGGCTCGGACAGTTTGGCCGGGGCGGTCAGAGTCGGCGCGCGGCTCCTTGCAGCGGCTCCAGAGCCCATTCAACCAGTGTCCTCCGATTGATAACGACATCGGCTGTCAGGGTCATGCCAGGACGCAAGTTGGATTGCTGCCGGGGCGCGAGTTGAAATCCTTCCGGAAATTCAACATCGATCTGAAAAACCGGCTCGGCGGCAGCGATGCCCAAGAGGTTCGCCATATCCGATTCGCCGGATTGCAAAGTGGTCTCGAAGATCGCCAGCACTCGACCGGTTTGGGCACCGTGGCGCTGATAAGGAAAGGCATCGAGATGCACCTTCACTTGTTGGCCCGGTTCGACAAGCCCCATCGCGGAGGAGCGCGCAAAAAGCCGCGCCCGAAAGGATTGGTCCTCCGGGACAATATCAAGCAGCATGTCGCCGGGCCGCAATTGGTCCCCCGCTTTGGCCTGAACCGAGGCAACCACGCCGCCTCTAGGCGCGAGAACGCGCGCCGCGCCTTGGGCCTGAACACGCGATTCCTCCATGGCCAATGCATGAATCTGACCGGCGATCATGGCCTGCTCGCGCCGCGTGTCCACAGACAGCTTTCGCAACCTCATGTCGGCGGTTTCCAAAAGTAACCGAACCCTGTCCGCTTGGCGCTCTTTTTCGGAAACACTCAAAGAGCGGGCGGCAACGTCATCCCTCAGCACGGCAATGTCCTGCCCGGACAGCAGGCCGGATGCCTGCAAGTTCCTGCTGTCGTTAAGCCTTTTCCTTGCCGTGTCCAGACGCGACCGTTGAAACGCCAGTTCCCGCTCAAGTCGGGCTAACTCCTGCTGGTTGGCCCCCTGTTCCTGCAAATGAAGCGCGCTCTCGATTTCATATTGCGATCCGACCAGCTCGAACCGGGCATCCAAGTGGCTTTTTCGCTCGCCTATTTCCTCTAGAAGCCTGCGCGAGACGGTTTGCGCCCGTTCGATGCCCTGTCCTGAGGACAACTCCATGAGTACATCGCCAGCTTGAACCGCATCGCCCGCGCTCACAAGACACCGTTCCACAATGGCAAAATTGCTGGCTAGAACCCGGGACCATCCCGAGGCTGGCCTCAAATAGCCTTGCACCTGCTCCTTGTGCGCAAAGCGGAAAGTCGATGCAAAGGCCATGAGGCCCCCGGCTGCCAGCACGGCGAGCAGCCCCATCACCAGCCCCGACGGCGCCTTGGACAGCAGCGGCGGCTGCCAAGGTTCGGCCCGAAACTTGCGCCTAGCCTCTTCCCGAAATAGCGACGTTTTCTTAGGCATAAGCAAATGCGGCGGTCAAGTGCGCCCTTGGGCCTCAGGAGCTGTCCAAGCCCGAAGCCTGAGGTTTGGGGACAAAATAGACTCCAAGCGGATTCAAGCGCCAGCCGAAGGCTGCGAACTGGCCCAAAGTGTCCATGCCAATCAGGATGTGCCTGCTTGGCGATTCGGCACCGCGTTCCTGATTGTTGAAGAAAACCCGCGAATCGTAAGCGCATTGACCAACCAACGCCTCGCCGCCGCCGAACGAAAAAGCCTCGCTCCCATCGTTGTTCTCCATAAACCACTCGGAGCAATAGGTCTCAGGGGAACCCGTATCAATTTTCGCCCAAACGCGGTCAGCAGCAGGTGTCATTACAGGAACCGCTATCCCCAAAGGCCCCGTCAGCCATTGCTTATGAGAAATCACACCATCCTCGCAAGGCCCCAAATCGCCGAGATGAAGCTTCCCTTCCTCCCAAGCGAAACACACCTCTTCGTACTGAAGGAGCAGATTCATGCCGATCAAATTGCCGGCCTCGGCCGGCACTCGTTCGTCGCTACCGGCCCAATACATGGTATTGAGCGTAACAACCGGGCGCGCAAACCGTGCCTCTCCGATCTGAATCCGATCAACCCGCGCCAGAACTTCGCGGCTTTGCTTGGATATAGTATGCACTTCAACTTGCTCAATAATCTCAACTTTATCTGGATCGCGCTGGGCCAGCTCGGTGTTAACCCGCGACATGGTGGCGCCAGTATCAAAAAGAGCTTTGACGGGCGTTCCAATAATTTCTACTTCAACAAACGGGCGGATGTCGCCCTCAAAGGCAAATGAGCTGATCTCGCCATCAAGAGCAGGCGCAAACAATAGCGCTTGTTCTGGAACATCCTGCCGAGGCGGAAGAGGTTCGAACCATGCGGCATTCTCCTCCACCCACTCCTCGCAAGTGCCATTCATGGCACCGTAGCGGAAACGCCAAAGCAACCGCTCGGATTCGCCAAAGTTTTCGTCGCTTTGGGCCAACGGGGCGCGATCATTCCAATCAGGACAAAAGTTGCGAAAATCGCCGGCAGACAGGATTTCTTTTTGGAGGACTGAAGCCAGCACACCAATTCCAGGACATTTGCTCTGATAAAAGCAGCGGCCAAAAGCATCTGCGCTTACGTTGTTTTTCCCCGGATGGTCGAAGAAGGCGCGATAGGCTTTCCAAGCGCCCTCCAATTCTCCCCTCTGGTATTGTTCAATCACTCGGTCAAGCAACTCTCCGGCTTGCTTGCCTGATGATAAATCGATATCGCGCCTGACAACGTCGCCTGACGCGGCCAACGCAGAAAGAAGCACGAGGCTAGCCGCTGCCGCGCAGGATTTGGTCATGGTTCTCCGATAGTTCAACGGCTACTGATCAGCGTTATCATCTTGCATTTCCTCTTCGTCATCATCGTCGTTGCCATCATCATTTTCACCACCGCAGACCACCTTGATCTTATCGCCGCCCCAAGAAAATGAAAATGGACCGAGCGAAATTTCCCAACCGCCATCCTCTCTTTCGTAAGTTCCGTCTGGATTGTCTTCACAAAACTCCTGAGAATCCCCATGAAGATCTTCTCCTCCTATAACACAACGCAGCTCGGTATCAGTTAAAGCTCTCAATTTGATTTCCCCCTTTGTTTGGAAATGTAAGAATGGAGTTGCCCCGTTTTCGTGGACGGTTAAGTATTGGGGATTCATGCGGCTGATT
>JAPOTY010000030.1 GCA_026708965.1 Gammaproteobacteria bacterium
CATCTGTTCGCGAAATTCCGGCGAATACCGGGGTCTTGTTCTCTGCATCGTGGGGGCCTCCTTCCCAAAGGATCAGGTACCCACGAAAACGGGTCAACTCCAATTGGATAACATGGAATTCGTCGAAAAATGGCTTCTTGGGTACGGCATCGTGAAAAACCCGGAGATCATTACTAGCGAGGGAGCCATTGCCGCAATAATTAAAGAATTGCGAATCGAAGGATTTGTCAATTCGCAAAAGCGCGGACCGCAGAGAAAGTCAGTCCTTAAGTTAAAGGAATTGCTCGGAGAAGAAACGAAAGAGTGAATGGCGAACTGCGGATTCTGCCAAGCAGCGAAGTTGAAATCGGAGTGATCGGATTAGGGGGCAAATCAAGATGCAGAGCGGGCCGCCGGTTGCCAAGGATGAGATGGGCACGGCCTCGAATAGCGCTTCAAGTTCCAGGACCGGCCGTCGCAATGCGAAGGAAATTCGACAGCAGGGCGGGGCCGTGTTCCGAAGCGATGCTTTCGGGGTGGAACTGGATGCCGAACACCGGGTGTTCGCGGTGCGCGAGGGCCATGACGAGGCCGTCGCCCGTTTCCGCCGTGACTTCAAGGCAATCGGGCAGAGTTTCGCGCTCCACCACCAGCGAATGGTAGCGGGTAGCCTGAAAATTGGCGGGCACGCCTTCAAAAAGGCTGCTTCCGCAGTGGCCGATGGCGCTGAGCTTGCCGTGCATGATGCGCGGAGCGCGGACGATGCGGCCGCCGAATGCCTGGCCGATGGCTTGGTGGCCGAGGCAAACGCCGAGCACCGGCACGCTGCCGACGGCTTCAATCACCAGTTCCAGGCAGATTCCTGCGCTATCGGGGTAGCCGGGGCCCGGGGATAGGATGATCGCGCTGGGATTCAGCGCCAGCACGCCAGCGGCATCGATCGCGTCATTCCGGAAAACTTCCGGTTCAGCGCCCAGTTCGCCCGCCAGATGCACGAGATTCCAAGTGAAGCTGTCGTAGTTATCGATGATGACCAGCTTCGGTGGGCGCTTGCTTGCCGGTTTCGGCATCAGTGGTCCAGCGCGGCGAAGCGCACCGCCTCCTCGGCGGCGCGCATCAGCGCGTTGGCCTTGTTGCGGCATTCCTCGTATTCGGCGGCGGGGTCGCTGTCGGCCACGATGCCCGCGCCGGCCTGCACATGCATGGCCCTGTCCTTGACGACGGCGGTGCGCAGCGCGATGCAGGTGTCCATGCTGCCGTTGGCCGAGAAATAGCCGATGGCGCCGGCGTAAACGCCGCGCTTCTCCGGCTCTAGCTCGTCGATGATCTGCATCGCCCGCACTTTGGGGGCGCCGCTCACCGTGCCGGCCGGGAAAGCGCCGCGCAGCGCGTCCATAGCGCCGTAGCGCCGGTCGATTTCGCCTTCAACGTTGGACACGATATGCATGACGTGCGAGTAATGCTCGATCACCATTTGCTCGGTGACGCGCACGCTGCCGATTTTCGCCACCCGGCCCACGTCGTTGCGGCCCAGATCAAGCAGCATCAGGTGCTCGGCGCGTTCCTTAGGGTCGGCCAGCAGATCGGCGGCCAGCGCCTCGTCCTCGGCGCGGCCGCGGCCGCGGGGGCGGGTGCCCGCGATGGGCCGCACGGTCACCGCGCCGTCTCGCAGCCGCACCAGGATTTCCGGGCTGGAGCCCACAATGGCGAAGCCGTCGAGGTTGAGGAAGTACATGAACGGGGAAGGGTTGGTGCGGCGCAACGCCCGGTAAAGGGCGAATGGCGGCAGCTCGAACGGCAGGCTGAAGCGCTGCGACAGCACGGCCTGGAAGATATCGCCCGCGGCGATGTGTTCCTTTGCCTTCTCGACCATCCCGCAAAAAGCCGCGCGGCTCATGTTCGATACCGGTGCCTGCGCTGCCGATCCGCGTTCCGCCCGCCGCCGCGGCTGAATGCGGCCTTTGGCCAGACGCGCCACGGCGTTCTCCAAGCGATCCGAGGCCTTTCCGTAAGCCCTGTGCGCGTCGGCACCCGGCTCAGGACGCACAGGCGTGACAAATGTAATGACATCCTTCACCGAATCGAAGATGGCCATCACCGTGGGCCGCAGGAACACGCCGTCCGGCAGGCCCAGCGGATCCGGATTGGGTTCCGGCAACCGCTCCATCAGGCGAACCGTGTCGTAGGCCATATATCCCACTAGGCCAGCAGCCATCGGCGGCAGCGTTTCCGGCAAGTCGATCCGCGAATCGGCGATCAAACGGCGCAATTCGGCAAGCGGCTCGCCGACGCATGGCTCGAAGGCGCCAGGGTCGCCAAGGGCGTTGCGGTTGATTTCCGCGCGGTTGCCTTGGCACCGCCAGATCAAGTCGGGATCCAGCCCGATGATGGAATAGCGACCGCGCACTTCCCCGCCCTCCACGGATTCGAGCAGAAAGCTGTTCGGCATGCCGTCCGCCAGCTTGAGCATGGCCGACACCGGCGTTTCCAGATCGGCCACCAGCGTGGTCCACGCCACCTGACTTTGGCCCGCGCCGTGGCGGGCGGCGAACTCTTCAAAGCGCGGCGAGAGATTCATGATGATCGTGTTTGGAGGCGCCAAGCCCCAAAGCAACCACTGCCCGGAACCATAACCGCTATTCCTAAATATCGGGGATGGGGGCGCTTAGGCGTTGCTGCATGGCAAGGCAGGCGCTTGCGGGGCGCTCCGCCGCGTGCTCGGCGCAGATCGTGGCGATTCCGCTGTCCAGGGCGGCCAGCGAAAGGCCGGCGTGGTGCTCGGCGCGCCACGCCTCCAGCGCATCGACCAGCCAGCCCAGCGAGCGCAGGTTGCGGTTGGCGAGCGCGTCCGGCTGGCCGTGCATTTCGGCCAGCGCTTCCTGCGACACGCTCAGTATGGTTTCGACTTCCCCGGGCATCCACAGCATCATGCGGCGGGCGTAGTTCACGCCGTGCTGCAGGCGCGTGGCGGGGCCGTAGGATTCGCGGTAGTAGCGCTCCATCCAGCGCACCGCGCCTTCGGTATCGCCGGTCTTGTGGCTGAGCGTGGCCAGCGGATACATGAAATAGTAAGGCTCCTCGGAAATCTCCAGCTCCTTCTCCAGCAGGATGCGCGCCCGCTCGTATTGGCCGGCGTTGCTCAGCAGGCTGTAGGCGTAGTAGATCAGGCTCTGGCGTTCCTGCTGGCTCTCAGCGACCGCATCCGCTTGCCGGGCCGCGGCCACAATCCTCTCGAGCAGCTGCGGCGAGGGCGGGGCTTCGGCGTGATCGAGCCGCTCCAGTTCCAGCAGCATTCCCAGGGAGAAGATCGGCGCGGACTTGTTGCCCGCAGGGCTGGCGAGCACCGCCTCGATTGCGCCGCTGAACGCTTGGCGCAGTTCCTCCTGCTGCGCGGAATCCGCCGCCAGCGCGTCGAAAACGGCGGCCAGCTTGCCGGAAAACATCATCAGGTTATCCAGATCGTGTTCTTCCGCATCCAGCACGAACATGAGTTCGGAATAGTGTTCGGCATCCAATGCGGCCTCCCCGGAACCGGCGGCTTCGGACAATCTCAGCGAATGCGCGCGCCGCGCCAGCACAGGGTCGTCCTGCGGGGCCTGGGCGGCGAGCCGCTCGAATAGCGCCAGGTATTGCTCCGGCGCCAGCGTTCGCTTGTCCTGGTACCAGGAGTGGTAAGCGAGCCTGCGATGCTCGGCATCCGTGAGGGGCCGGTCGCTATTGAGCGCTACCTGCACGAGCTCGGCCACCGGCGCCAAGTCGGACCTGGCATCGTCCAGCGCCGCCATGAAGGATTCGGCGGCTAGTGTGCCGGGCAGCCGGGTCAGCTGGTTTCCTTGGGAATCGAACACAATCAATGTGGGGTAGCCCACCGCATCGTGCTTCTCGCCCCAAACCTGGGCGCGCTCGGTGTCGCCGTCCAGGTGCACGGCCACGAAATCGCGTGTGCTGGCGATGAATTCCGGTTGCTGGAACAGGGTGCTTTTCATCAGGTTGCAAGGCGGGCACCAGATCGCGCCCCAATAGAGAAAAAGCGGTTTGGCCGAACGTTCGGCCTCGGCGAAAGCCTCCTCCACGGTGCCGTCGTGCCAGTCAATAGCCAAGTACGCGTCCATGTCGGCCTTGACGGCAGGCGCTGCGGAATCCGGCTGGTCGGCGGCCAGGGCCAATCCGGCCACAAGGGCGAGCGTCGCAAAAAACACTGAATCAGCACGCATAGGGAACCTCCCGTCACGGAATGCAAAGCTGGCCGCCGCGCTGGCGGCGACTCGAGCGAGTGTAGCAGTACGGCTCAAGGCAGCCGCCGCTGGATTTTGCTAACATTTCCTTATTCCGGTCCTTCCGGCTGCCTGAAACAACACAGGACCTCCGCATGGCGCAATTCCTGCTGCCCAAGAACTCCCGGGTCAAGCGCGGCCGCCGCCATCCGGCGGCGGAAAGCGCGGCTTCCAATGGCCCAAGGCGGCTCCGGCGGTTCAAGGTCTATCGCTACGACCCGGATTTGGGCGACAACCCGCGGGTGGACAGCTATGAGGTCGATATGAACGACTGCGCGCCCATGGTGCTGGACGCGCTGATCCATATCAAGGACTCGATGGATTCCACGCTCGCCTTCCGCCGCTCCTGCCGCGAGGGCATCTGCGGTTCTTGCGCCATGAATATCAATGGGATCAATACCTTGGCCTGCACCCAGGCGGTCAGCGATCTGAAGGGCGATGTGGCGGTCTATCCGCTGCCGCACCTGCCGGTGGTGAAGGACTTGGTGCCCGATCTCACCCATTTTTACGCCCAGTACGCATCGGTCGAGCCGTGGCTCAAGACCAAAACCCCGCCGCCGCCGGACCGGGAGCGCCTGCAATCGCGGCAAGACCAGGAGAAGATCAATACGCCCGCCGCCTGCATCCTGTGCGCCTGCTGCTCCACAAGCTGCCCCAGCTACTGGTGGAACGGCGACCGCTACCTGGGGCCCGCCGCGCTGCTGGCCGCTTACCGCTGGCTGGAGGACAGCCGCGACGAAGCCGCCGGAGAGCGGCTCGACCAGCTTGAGGACCCGTTCCGGCTCTACCGCTGCCACACCATCATGAACTGCGCGGAGGCCTGCCCCAAGGACCTTAATCCGGCGCGGGCGATCGCGGAAACCAAGAAGCGGCTGCTGGAGCGCCGCGTCTGACCGCCGCCGCCTCAAGACTGAAATGGCGCTGCCGCCGCGGCAGCCGCGAGCTGGATCTTTTGCTGGAGCGCTATCTGTGCCGCCGCTACCCTCATGCCGGCGCTGCCGAACGGTCGGGTTTCGAAGCGCTGCTGGAGCTCAGCGATCCCCAACTGGAGGATTTGCTGGCCGGACGCGCGATGCCTGGTTCTGCGCAGGAGGCGCGGGTCGTTGAGCGGATTCTCCGCAACCATTGAGCTGCGCTCGGCCCTCCCGCCCTGGGGAGTGCCTGCAATCACTGCCGGGCTGCTGCTGGCGGCGGCCGCGGTGCTGATTTCCGGGATGGCGCTGTGGCTTCGCTTGGCGGTCCTTGCCGCGCTGGCCGCTGCCGCCGCGCGGCAGTGGCGGGCGCTGCGGCACGGCGGCATCGCCCCGGGAATCGCCGCTATATGGCTGATTCCTGGCGGCGACTGGCGCTTGGTGCTGGATACGGGCGAACTGGAACGCGCGGAACTGCTCCGCCGGCAAGGCTTCGTGACGCGCGCGCTGGTGGGGCTGACTCTTCGAGCAGACCGTGGGGCAAGAGGCCGCCACAGGCGGCTTAGGGTGTGGCTTACGCCTTCGATGCTCAGCGAAACGGATTGGCGGCGGCTGCAGGTGCGGCTGCGCAATCCCTAGTCTGGCGGTTGCCCTAGGCGGTTAAAATCGCGCTCCTATGGATTTTTCCTTCGTTCTGGTGGCGATCACGGGCTTGGCGCTGGTCCTATGGCTTACCGACCGGCTTGTGGTCGCCCCGAAACACAAGCGCGCCGTGGCCGCCGGCGGCGAGCCGCGCCCCAGGGCCAAGGTGTTCGAGTACGCTGCGGCCTTTCTTCCGGTTCTTCTGATCGTGCTTTGCGCGCGTTCGTTTCTCTACGAGCCGTACCGCATTCCGTCCGGATCGATGCGTCCCACGCTTGAGGTGGGCGATTTCATTTTCGTGAACAAGTTTGTTTACGGCCTTCGACTGCCGGTCACCAATACGCGCATCGTCGAGTTGGGCTCGCCCCGGCGGGGCGACGTGGTGGTGTTCAAACTGCCTTCCGACTCCAGCGCCAATTTCATCAAGCGCCTGGTGGGCTTGCCCGGCGACGTGATCGAATACCGCAACAAGCGGTTGAGCATCAACGGCGAGCCGGTTCAGGTCGATATGCCCATGCCGAGGAGCGGCGAATCGCCTTTTTCCTTGCGGCAGGCGGAGGAAATGCTGGGCGGCGCGCGCCACGATATCTATTTCATGCCGGGGCAGCGCGGCAGGGAGGGCGTTTTCGAGGTGCCGGCCGGACACTACTTCGTGATGGGAGACAACCGCGACAACAGCAGGGATAGCCGCTATCCGGGCGTGGGGTTTATCCCGGAGCACCGTCTGGTAGGCCGCGCCGAGCGCATCTGGTTCAATTGGGCTGTCGGCAGCATGCCGGAATGGAGCAGGATAGGCGACCCCATTCGTTGACTGATGTCCGGCAGCTTGCTCAATGGGCCTCCGGCAGGCTCGGCTACGCCTTTTCCCGGCCTGAATTACTCAGCCAAGCGCTCACTCATCCCAGCGAAGGCGAAAACAATAACCGCCGCCTTGAGTTCCTTGGCGATGCGGTGCTGGAGCTGGTGTCGTCCGATATCCTCTATCGCCGCCATGAAGACGCGCTGGAGGGCAGGCTGACCCACATGCGCCAGCGCCTGGTGCAGCGCGCCACTCTGGCTGAGGTGGCGGGCGAGTTGGATTTGAACCGTCGGCTGCGCTACCAAGGCGCCGACCTGGCGCCCGGCGGCGCGGCGCACGAAGCCATGCTCGCGGACGCTCTTGAGGCGGTTTTTGCCGCTGTCTGGCTGGACGGCGGAATCGCGCCCGCTTCGGCCTTGTTCAGGAAACTGTTTTCGGGGCGGCTCGATTCGGTGCCGGAGCAGCCGCGCGATGCCAAAAGCCTGCTTCAGGAGTATTTGCAGGGCCACGGATTAAAGCCGCCCGATTACTGTCTGGCGGAGTCCGGCCGTGATCCGCAGGCACCGAGTTTCAGGTCTGTTTGCAGCGTGCCGGAGCTTTCGCTGAGCGCCGAGGGCGAAGGCCGCACAATACAGGCTTCCGAGATCGAAGCCGCCGCCACGCTGCTGGCCCGGCTGGACCCGGCGAAATGAGCTTTCGGGCAGGAGTGGCGCCGATCATGGGACGCCCCAACGTAGGAAAATCCACGCTTCTTAACCGGATGCTCAAGGAAAAGATCAGCATCGAAACGCGCAAGCCGCAAACCACCCGGCATGCCATTACCGGCGTGCGCAACGACGGCGATGTCCAGCTCGTGCTGGTCGATACGCCCGGACTGCACGCGCCGGACAAGCGTTTGCTTTCCCGCAACATGAATCGCGCCGCGCTGGGCGCGCTGGCGGGGGCCGACATTGTTCTTTTAGTGGTGGAGGCGGGCCGCTGGACCCGGGCGGACGACCGCGTCCTGAACGAAGCCGTCAAGGCCCGATTGAAGTGCGTGCTGGTGGTTAACAAGATCGATCGCATGCAGCGCCGGCAAGACCTCTTTCCGTACCTGGAGCTGTGCGGCGGGAAAGCCGATTTTGCCGAAATCATTCCGGTTTCCGCCTTGCATGGCGATAATCTGGAGCGTTTGCATCAGATCGTGGCGGACTATCTGCCGGAGGGCGAGCCTCTGTTTCCTGACGGTTCGGTGACTGATCGCGACATGGGATTCCGCATTGCGGAAATGCTGCGGGAGAAGCTAACGCTTAATACCCACCGGGAAGTGCCCTACGATCTGGATGTGGTGGCGACCACGCTGGAAACGCGCGGCCGGGCGGTGGTGGCTGAACTGGAAGTGCGGGTGAACCGCGTTTCCCAGCGCGGCATTGTGATTGGCCGCGGGGGGCTGCGGCTGAAAGCGGCTGCTCGTCAGGCGCGGCTGGAACTGCAGCGCATCTTCCGCCGTCCATTCCATATCCGGGCCCATGTTCGGGTGCGAAAGAACTGGTTCAATAACCCGCGGTTTTGCCAGTGAGCGGTGTTCGTCGCGTGGAGCTGGCGGAAGCTTGGGTGCTGCACAGCCGTCCTTTTCGCGAGACCAGCCTGGTCGTGGAGGCTTTCGCCCGCGAGCATGGCCGGATCGGGCTGGTGGCTCGCGGGGGCCGCCGCCCCCGCTCTCCGCTTGGCCTTGCCGCGCAGCCGTTCCGCCGCCTGCTGCTTTCCTGGGGCGGCCGCGGAGACTTGGCGACGCTCCATCGCGCTGAATGCGCGATGGAGGAGAGCGCCGAATGCGCGATGGAGGAGAGCGCGGATCGCGAAGCGCCCCCTCGCGCGGGCAAAATTCCGCAAGGAGCCAGTCTTCTCCCGGCCATGTACCTGAACGAATTACTGCTCAAGCTGACCCGCAGGGAGGACCCGCATCCCGAGTTGTTCGACCATTACTGCGTTGCGCTGGCCGCCCTGTCCGGCGGTCGCCCGATCGAAGCAGTGCTGCGGCGCTTCGAGCTGAGCCTGCTGGCCTCGCTGGGCCTTGGGCTGGATCTGGAACGCGATGCCGAAGGCCGGCCGCTGGTCCCCGATGCGGCCTACTGCTACCGCATGGAGGAGGGCCCCCAGGCGCTGCCCGCCGGGACCCCAACCGGAAAAGCCATGAACTTCAGCGGCGCCGAGCTACTGGGCATGGCGGGCGGCAAATGGGGCAGCCGGGATATCAGGATGGCGGCCCGCCGCCTGCTTAGGGCCGCGATCGATTTCTACCTGGAGGGGCGTCCGCTCAATACCCGCAGGGTTTTTGCGGCCATGCGATGACGATTCAGCTGCTGCCGGATCATCTGGTCAACCAGATCGCCGCCGGCGAGGTGGTGGAGCGGCCGGCATCGGTGGTTAAAGAGCTGATGGAGAACAGCCTTGATGCCGGCGCGCGGCGAATCCAGGTGCAGGTGGAGAAAGGCGGTTCGCAGCTCTGCCGGGTGCGTGACGATGGCGTTGGAATTTCCCTGGCTGAACTGGCGCTTGCGCTCACGCGGCACGCCACCAGCAAAATCGCCAGCCTTGACGATCTGCGCACGGTTGCAACGCTGGGATTTCGCGGCGAGGCGCTCCCGAGCATCGCCTCGGTTTCCCGGCTGCAACTGACTTCCCGGGTGGCTGGCGAACGCAGCGCCTGGACCGTGAAAAGCGTCGGCGGCAGCGCCTCCGAACCTCTGCCCGCGGCGCATCCCCGGGGCACCACGGTGGAGGTGCGCGATCTGTTCTACAACACTCCGGCCAGGCGCAACTTCCTGCGCAAACCGGTCACGGAGTCGCGCCATATCGACCGTGTGCTGCTGCGCATGGCCTTGAGCCGGTTCTCCGCGGGGCTGCGCTACGAGAAGGATGGGCGCCTGAACTACGATCTGCCGGCGGCGGACGGACGGGCCGAACAGGAGGAGCGCCTGGCCGGCCTTCTTGGCGCCGAGTTTCTGAGCAACGCCCTGTACTTCGAGGAGGATCGGCAGGGGATCCATCTGCATGGCTGGCTGGCGCGGCCGAAGTTTTCGCGCAGCCAGGGCGATATGCAGCATTTGTTTCTGAACGGCCGGGCTATTTTCGACCGCACCGTGGCGCACGCGGTGCGCCAAGCCTACGAAGATATCCTGTTTCACGGGCGCCATCCCGCATGGCTGTTGTATCTGGATATGGACCCGGCGGGGGTGGATGTGAACGCCCATCCCGCCAAGCTCGAAGTGCGGTTTCGGGAGGGACGGACCGTTCACGATACGGTTCGCCGCACCCTGGAGGCGGTGCTGGCCGGCACCCGGCCGGCCGCCCTTGCGGATGCCGGCCAGCCCGCCGGGGTTGTCCCGGCATCCCCGGGGATGGCAGGCTCCGCACACCTCGGCGGCAGTGGCGGCGCCGGCAGCGGCAGCCTCTCCCTTTTGCTGGGAACCTCCCCTCTGCCGCCAGGTTCGCCATCTGGCGCGGGCGAGGTGCGCGAGCCGTTCCCGGATGCCGGGGAGGATGCGCCGCCGCTCGGCTATGCGCTGGCGCAATTGAGCGGAATCTATCTCCTGGCCCAGAATCGCGACGGGCTGATCATTGTGGATGCGCATGCCGCCCATGAACGTGTGGTTTACGAGCGCATGAAGGCGCAGCTCGACGAGCAGGGCATGGGTTCGCAGCTGCTGCTGGAGCCGGTCCGCCTGCGTGTCGGGCAGGAGGAAATCGCCACGGCCAGACAGCAGCGCGAAACCTGGAGGCGGCTGGGTTTTGTTGTGGATCAGGTGGGACCGCGCACCTTGGCGGTGCGCGAGGTTCCGGCGCTGCTCGCCGGAGGCGACGCGCAGGCCTTGCTGCGCGACCTGCTGTCCGGGGCGCAGTCCGGGCCGGAAGCCGGCAGCGAGGATTCCGCCCAGGAGATTACCGGGCGGATCCATCATATTCTGGGCACCATGGCCTGCCACACCTCGGTGCGCGCCAACCGGCGCCTGACGCTGGAGGAAATGAACGCTCTTCTGCGGGATATGGAGCGGACTCCGCGGGCCGACCAGTGCAATCACGGCCGCCCCACTTGGCGGGCGCTCAGCATCAGGGAACTGGACCGCATCTTCCAGCGCGGCCGCTAACTTCGATCGTGGAGGCGGTGCTGCTCAAGGGCCCGACCTGCGTGGGCAAGACGCGGCTGGTGGTGCGCTTGTCCGAGCGGCTGCCATTGCGGATCATCAGCGTGGATTCAGCTTGCGTTTACCGGGGGCTGGATATCGGCACCGCCAAGCCAGCGGCCGAGGAACAGCGGGCGGCGCCGCATCGCCTAGTGGATATCTGTTCGCCCCGGGAGCGCTACTCGGCCGCGCGTTTCGCCGAAGACGCCCGGCGCGAGATTGCGCGCGCCAAGGTTGCCGGACGGATTCCGCTGCTGGTGGGCGGCGCCATGCTCTACTTCCGGGCGCTGGAGCGGGGCTTTGCGGAAATGCCGGGCGCCAATTCCGCTGTGCGCCGCCGGATTCGCATGCAGGCCGCGGCGGACGGCTGGCCGGCGCTGCACGTTCGGCTCAAGGCGCTGGATCCGGCGGCGGCGGATCGACTCTCGCCCAACGATGCCGCCCGCATAGAGCGCGCCCTCGAGGTGCTGGAGCTGACCGGGCGCTCAATCAGCTCGCACTGGCCCGGCGCTCCCCGCGCCGCCGCGCGAGGCTACCTTAAATTTGCGCTGCTTCCGGGCGACCGCGAGGCCTGGCGCCGGCATATCGAGCAACGCTTTCACGGCATGCTTGAGCGGGGATGGCTGGAGGAGGCGCAGGCGCTGCGCTTGATGCGCCTGGATCCCGGCCTGCCGGCCACCCGGATTGCCGGCTACCGCCAGCTTCTTGAGCATCTGGACGGCCGCTATCCGCTTGCCGAGGCCGTTGCGCGCGGAATCAGGGCCACCAAGGCGCTGGGGCGCCGGCAGTTGACCTGGCTGAGGGCCGAAGCCGATATTGAACGACTGACTGCCGAAGCCCCTCGCTGCGATGCGCGCCTGGAGAGCGCGATTCGCGCCCACTGGAAGATCGGCAGGGGAAGGTTTGATCAGCGCCGGGGGAAAAATATGACGGGGAGCGCCGCGATTTCACGGCAGCGAGACTAATTGTTCATTTGCGGCGCATTTTCGCTTGTTCCTGCCAGGCAACTGGGGCAGCCTGCGGAGCAGGCCGGCGCGGCGGTGTTTCCCGTTTCCTGCGGGGCGCTCCGGATGCCGGGAAAGGAGCGCATGATGGACACCCGACAAGACTTGCAAAACAAATTTCTCAACCTGCTTCGGCGGAGACAGGCACGGGTGTACGTGTTTCTCGTTAACGGGATCAAGCTAAAGGGCGTGATCGGGGGCTTTGATATGTTCGTGATCCTGCTGCACAATGGAGTGAGCCAGATCGTGTACAAACACGCCATATCCGCTATCGTTCCCGTTCGCCAGCAAGACTTGGAGGGCATCCTGCGCGAGGAGCAGGCCGAGCCTCTTGACTGATGAATGCTCCCGCGCGCCAGCGCATAGCCCGGCACGGGGGCATCCCCGCTCTCTCCGGGATTGCGCGGCTTGACTGATCCGCACCGCCGCGAGCGGGCCGTCCTGCTGGCGCCGGCAGGCGACGATGCCCGCCGACGGGAGTTCGAGTCGCTGGCGGCTTCCGCGGGAGCGGAAGTTCTGCGCACCATGACGGCGGCATTGCGCCGGCCGGATCCGCGCACGCTGATCCGAAGCGGTAAATTGAATGAGCTGAAGCGGCTGTGCCTTGCTGTTTCGCCCACGATCGTGATTGTGGACTTTCCCTTGAGCCCGTCGCAGGAGCGCAATCTGCAAAAGGCGCTGGACTGTCCCATCGTGAACCGCACAAGCCTGATCCTGGATATATTCGCGATGCGGGCCCGCAGCAGCGAGGGCAAGCTGCAGGTGGAACTGGCGCAGCTGCGCCACTTGTCCACCCGCCTGGTGGGCGGTTGGACCCACTTGGAGCGGCAGAAGGGCGGCATCGGCCTTCGGGGACCGGGCGAAACGCAACTGGAAACCGACCGGCGCCTGGTGTCGCAGCGCATACGCCGCCTCGAGTCGCAGCTTTCCGGGGTGATGGCCCGCCGCCGCCGGGGCCGGGCGCGCCGGCAACGTTCCGGCGCCATCGTGGTTTCGCTTGCGGGCTATACCAACGTGGGCAAATCCACTCTGTTCAACCGGCTGGCGGGCGCCGGCGTGACGGCCCGCGACCGGCCGTTCGACACGCTCGATCCCACCATTCGCCGGGTGGGCTTGCCGGATGGGCAGGTGGTTTTGCTATCCGACACAGTAGGATTTATCCGCGATTTGCCGCCCGAGCTGGTTGCGGCTTTTCACTCCACGCTGGAGGAAATCGCGGCGGCGGATCTGATCCTGCACGTGATCGACGCCTCGCTGCCCGATCAGATGGAGCGGATCGACGAGGTGGAACGATCGCTCGGCCAAATCGGCGCGGGAGATAAACCTGTGCTCCGCGTGTTCAACAAGGCGGATATAATCGCCACCGGGCTGCAGGCGGGCGATTGGGCCGGCCCGGCGGCCCGGGTTTCGGCGCTTACCGGCGCCGGCGTGGAACCGTTGCTGGCGAAGGTTGCCGAGTGTTTATCGACCAGTCGCCTTCAACGCACGATTCGGTTGGACGCGAGCCAAGGAAGACTAAGGGCATTGCTCTATCGCCGCGGCCGGGTGCTCCGCGAACAATTGCTGCCCGGCGGAGGCTGGACACTGGACATGGAAATGACGCGACGGGCCTATGACAAGCTGGCCAGCCGAGAGGACCTCGGCGCGGCCTGAGCGCTGCCCAAGCACACAACACGGAAAATACTGATATGGCCTGGAATGAACCGGGCGGCGGAAACGGTTCCTGGAATCGGGGCAGTCGCCAGCAGCCCGACCTCGAAGACCTCGTTCGGGACACGCTGCAAAAGATCTTCGGCGTATTCGGCGGTGGGCGCGGCCAGCCGACCCGGCGGAGCCTCATTTGGATTCTTGCCGCCGTGCTTGCCCTTTGGGCGCTCACCGGCCTCTATCGTGTCGATGAGGCCGAGCGCGCCGTGGTGCTGCGCTTCGGCGAATACTCGTCAACCCGCGGCGCCGGGCTGCGTTGGCACCTGCCGTGGCCGATCGAGCGGGTGGAGAAGGTCAACGTGGCCGAGGTCAACAAGTTCAGCCAGCAAACCCGAATGCTCACGGCGGACGAAAATATCGTGGTGGTGGACTTGGTGGTGCAGTACCAGCGCAGCGATCCGGTGGATTTCCTGTTCCAGGTGCGGCAAGCCGAAGAGACGCTGGGCGACGTGAGCGAGAGCGCCATCCGCGAGATCATCGGCAAGAACGATATGGATTACATCCTTGGCGAAGGCCGCAGCGATATTGCCGAGCGGACGGAGGGGCTGATCCAGCAGACTCTGAACGACTACCGGGCCGGAATCGGCGTTACCCAGGTGAACCTGCGCGATGCCAACTATCCGCAGCAGGTGGAGGCGGCCGTGCAGGACGCCATCAAGGCGCGGGAGGACAAGGAGCGGCTGGCCTTCGAGGCGCAGGCTTACGCCAACGATGTGGTGCCGAGGGCGCGAGGCGAAGCGGCCAGGCGCTTGCAGGATGCCGAGGCCTACAAATCGCGGGTCATTGCCGACGCGGAGGGAGAAGCCCAGAGGTTCGAGCAGTTGCTGGTTGAATATCAGAAAGCGCCGGCAGTCACCCGGGAGCGCCTCTATATCGAAGCGCTTGAGGATTTTTACGGCGGCGCCAACAAGGTGCTGCTCGAGGCGGAGGGCAGCGGCAATCTTCTCTACCTTCCGGTGGATCAACTGATGAGGCGCGGCGCCGCTGCGGGGCAGTCATCCGGCGCGGCGCCCGTCCCGGGTTCCGCGTCGCAGGAAAGAGGCCTTAGCCGGGGAGGGCCGGGATCATGAAACTGGGAGGCTGGATCATTGTTGCGGTGGCGGCTGTTCTGCTGGTCTTGAACAGCGTGTTCGTGGTGGACGAGCGGGAATACGCCGTGCGGTTCCGTTTCGGTGAAATCGTGGACGCGGACTATGAAGCGGGGCTGCACCTGAAATTGCCGGTGGTCAATAACGTGGAGTTTTTCCCAAAGCAGATACTCACCATCAATAATCCTCAGGAGCCTTTCCTGACGGCGGAGAAAAAGAACCTGCTGGTGGATTTCTTCGTCAAGTGGAAAATCTCCAGCGTGGCCGATTACTACACCACGCTGGGCAATGAGACCCGGGCGCAGCAGCGGCTTTTGGAAATCATCAAGGACGATATCCGCGCCGAGTTCGCCAAGCGCACGGTGCCCGAAGTGGTTTCGGCTGAACGCCGCGAGCTGATGTTCGAAATGCTCAGCAATGCCAGGCGCGCGGCCAGCGAACTGGGTATCGACGTGGTGGACGTTCGGGTCAAGCGCATCGAGTTCCGGGACGAAGTGAGCGAATCGGTATTTCAGCGGATGCGCCAGGAGCGCGCCCGGGTGGCCTCGGAACTGCGCGCCGAGGGCGCTGAGACGGCGGAGCAGATTCGCGCCGATGCCGACCGCCAGCGCACGGTGATTCTGTCCGAGGCCTATCGCGATGCCGAGATTCTGCGCGGCGAGGGCGATGCCAGGGCGGCGGAAACCTATGCCGACGCATACAGCAGGGATCCGGAGTTCTACTCCTTCTACCGCAGCATCGACGCCTACCGCAACGCGTTCGGGAGCGAGGGCGACCTGCTGGTTCTGGACAAGGAAAGCGATTTTTTCCGCTACCTGAAAGAATCGGAACCTCAAAAGTAGAACCGCTGCCTGGTTTCGCCGTTCCCGGCGAACGAGGGCGTTCCGCCCTCGGACTCGTAACTCCATGATTGATGCCCCAACCTCTGCCCGCGGCATTGTTCTGATCGGCGCCCAGTGGGGGGACGAGGGCAAGGGCAAGGTGGTGGACCTGCTGGCGGGGCGCTGCGATGCCGTGGTTCGTTTCCAAGGCGGCCATAATGCCGGGCACACGGTGATTGATGATGGCCGGACCCGGGTGCTGCACCTGCTTCCCAGCGGCATTCTCTGCGCGGGCGTGGAGTGCCTGATCGGCAATGGAGTTGCGCTTTACCTGCCGCAACTCTTCAAGGAGCTGGAGTCCATTTCCGGCGGCGGGGAAAAACGGCTGTTCATCAGCCCTGGCTGCCCGCTGATCCTGCCCTCGCATATCGCCCTGGACCAGGCGCGCGAACGCCATGCCGGACGGGGGCGCATCGGCACCACCGGGCGCGGCATCGGCCCCGCCTACGAGGACAGGGCCGCGCGCCGCGCGCTGCGGGCGGGGGAACTGTTTGCGCCGCGGGAGTTTCGCCAACGCCTGCGTTCGGCTATGAGCTTGCACAATTTCATGCTTGAGAAGTATTACGGCGCGGAACCTCTCGACCCTGATCGGATTGCGGACCAATGGCTGGGCATGGCAGAGGAATTGCGTCCCATGATCGACGATATCGGCATCCGGCTGAGGCGGTTGCATGCCGAGGGCGGATCCGTGCTTTTCGAGGGCGCCCAAGGGGCGATGCTCGATATCGATCACGGCACCTATCCGTACGTGACATCGTCCAGCACGGTAACGGCCGGCGCCTTGGCGGGGTCCGGGGCGCGGCTGGAGCAGATCGGGGAGGTGATCGGCGTGGTGAAGGCCTACACCACGAGAGTGGGCGAGGGTCCCTTCCCCACCGAACTGAACGACGAGACCGGCGAACAGCTGGCCCGGGAAGGCGCGGAGTTTGGCGCAACCACGGGACGGCCTCGAAGGTGCGGCTGGTTCGACGCGGCCGCGGTGCGCTCGGCGGCTCAATGCGCTTCCGTCGGCAGCCTATGCATTACCAAGCTGGATGTGCTTGACGGCTTGGAAACGCTTCGCATCTGCATCGGCTACCGCTTTGAAGGGAGGAATATCGACACGCTGCCTCCTTTCATGGACCGCTACGCCGATTGCGAGCCGCGCTATGAGGAATGCGAGGGATGGCAGGAGTCCACCTGCGGCGCCACCCGCTGGGAAGACCTGCCGGTCCGGGCCCGCGCCTATATCAGGCGGCTGGAGGAACTGGTGGGCCTTGAAGCCTGCATCATCTCCACTGGACCGGCGCGGGAGCAGACGGTGATCCGCCGCCATCCCCTTGGTCATTAAGGATTGCTGTGCGAACTGGTGCCGAGAAGAGGACTCGAACCTCCACGGGGTTGCCCCCACTGGCACCTGAAGCCAGCGCGTCTGCCAAATTCCGCCACCTCGGCCAAGATGTTGCCTTGCGAGCCGCGGGGGGATGTCCGCCGGAGGCGCGTCAAGGCGCATGGAACAATTTCCAATTGTGCTTTTTGCGCCCGTTTATGTCAATTGATTCCGGCGGGGAATGGCGAGGGCTGCGGACTCAAGGCATCGTTGCGCAAATGGTGAGGCGGCCCTGTGCCCCCCTCCATTGAGCAGCGCGTTATCGCCGAGGCGGGCCTGCGCGCGCGCTGGCCCGGCGGGGTTGCGACTCACGCCGAGCGCATCGCCGCGAAGCCGCCGCCGCCGGGCAAGCGCGAAGACCTGCGCGCGCTGCCGCTGGTGACTATCGACGGCGCGAGCGCGAGGGATTTTGATGATGCCGTATTCGCCGAGCCGCTCGGCGATGGCTGGCGAGTGGTCGTGGCTATAGCCGATGTGGCCCACTATGTGAGGCCGGGCGATCCTCTGGATACCGAGGCGCAGTTGCGCGGCGTATCGGCGTACTTCCCCGGCTCGGTGCTGCCGATGCTGCCGGAAGTCCTCTCCAACGGCCTATGCTCGCTCAAGGCCGGGGCCGAACGCTTGTGCCTGGCCTGTGATTTGCGCCTGGATTCCGGAGGAAACCTTAAGTCTTGGCGCTTTTTCCGAGCGCTCATGCGCTCGGCGGCGCGGCTCACCTATTCCGGGGTGCATGCTGCGGTCGAGGCCGGAAACAATAAGGCGCGACGCGAACTGGGCTCGCTGCTCGAGCCGCTGCGGAATCTGTACGGCGCATGGCGGTCACTGGCGATGGCGCGCCGCCGGCGGGGAGCCTTGGAGCTTGAGCTGCCGGAAACCTTGGTCCGCCTCGGTCCCAACGGGCAGGTTCTGGGCCTGAATCAGAGCGAACGCCACAATGCCCACCGGGTCATCGAGGAATTCATGATTGCGGCCAACGTGGCCGCTGCGCGATTCCTGGGCCGCGCGCGGATGCCGGCGCTGTATCGCGTCCACTCTCCGCCGGACGCGGACGGCCTTGAGGAGTTGCGCAACCTGTTTGCCGGCGTGGGGGGCTCGCTATCGGATGCCGTGGGCCGCAGCCCCGGCGAAATCAATATCGCGCTTGAGCGGATCAAGGATCTTCCCAGCTACGGAATGGTGGCTTTGGGGATGCTTCGATGCATGCAGCAAGCGCGCTATCAGCCCGCCAATATTGGCCATTACGGTTTGGCCCTTAAGGCTTACACGCACTTTACCTCGCCGATCCGCCGCTACCCGGATCTGCTCGTGCATCGCGCCATCAAGCATTTGATCGACGGAGGCCGGGGCGAGGCGGCCGGGCTGCGCGGCGCGCAACTGGCCGGATTGGGGGTGTCGTGCTCGGAGCTTGAGCGCCAGGCCGAGGCAGCGATGCGGGGCGCGGTGAAAGCCTATAAGCTGCGCTACCTCTCGGGGCGCCTGGGCGACAACTTTGAAGGCGTGGTGTCCAACGGTATCGGCAAGGGCCTTTTCGTGGAGCTTCCTGAAGTGGGTATGAGCGGCCTGATTCCACGCTGGCGGCTTCCTGCGGCACGGGGCCGCAGGGGGCGGGGGCAGGCAGGCCGGGACCGTTCGGGCATGCGGTTGCACGGCTTCAGGCTTGGCCAGCGCGTGTTGGTTCGCGTGGCGCGCGTGGCTGAGGAGCAGGGCCACCTGGACCTCGACCTTCTATAGGGCCTGCCGGCGCGGCTCGCTTCTGCGCCGCCGCTTGTTTGCGTATAATTCGCGGTTCACGCCGCAGGCTTGTTTCTGCGGATGCCTCCTTAGCCGCACTGCTTGGACAGGCGGCCCAGGACCATTGAGGAGTTTTCTTGAGACATTACGAAATCATGCTCCTGATCCACCCGGATCAGAGCGAGCGCGCCCGGGTGATGATGGATCGCTATGTGGGCATTATCGAAGGCGGCGAGGGCCGGGTTCACCGCAACGAGGACCTAGGCCGGCGGATGCTAGCTTATCCTATCGCCAAGGTTCACAAGGCGCACTACATGCTGATGAACGTGGAGTGCGGCCAGGAAACGCTGGAAGCGCTGGTGGGTGCGCTGCATTTCAGCGATGCTGTGCTGCGCCACTTAGTCATCCGGCGCGAAGAGGCGGTTTCCGGGCAATCGGCGCTGGCCAAGGCAGCGGAAAGAGAGGCGGCGAGGGAGAACCGCGAGTATCCGCACGACCGCGAGCTTGCGCATGGGCGAAAGGCCCCGGCGGATGGAGCGGATGCGGCGGACAAGGATAAAGACAAAGACGCGCAAGCAAAGGTTGAGCCGGATGCCGAGGCGTCGGACCCGGCCGAGACGGACAAGGCTGCCGCCAGCGACGCTGCGAAAGAACAGGAGAACGCGGAGGCGCAGGCAGAAGAGGCCTCGCCATCAAAAGAGGCTGCTCCTGTAGAGGAGGAAGCGCCCGCTGAAGAGGCCGCGCCCGAGGCGTTGGCGGAAGAGATGGCTGATGCGTCCGCAACGGAACAAGACGTGGCCGCCGACGATGCCGGCGCAGTGGCCGAACCCGCCGCGGAAGACGGCGCCGAAGCGCAGGCCGGGCCCGTCGAGGCATCGTCCGCCAGCGAGGACGGCAAGGCCGGCGACACTGCCGGGGAGCAAGAGAAATGAATCGTTACAACCGCCGCCGCCGTTATTGCAAATTCACCGCGGAGGGAATCGAGGAGATTGATTACAAGGATATAGGCCTGCTGCGCCAGTTCGTGAGCGAAACGGGCAAGATTATCCCGGCGCGCACCACCGGCACATCGGCGCGCTATCAACGGCAGTTGGCGCTGGCCGTCAAACGGGCCCGTTTCCTGGCTTTGCTGCCGTACAGCGACCAGCAGAAATAGGGCGGCGCCATGCGAATCATTCTTCTGGAAAGTGTCGAGAGCCTGGGCGGTATCGGCGATATCGTGGATGTTCGGGGCGGCTACGGGCGCAACTTCCTTCTGCCTCAGGGCAAGGCGGCGCCGGCCACCGATGCGCAGATCGCCGCTTTCGAGGCCCGTCGTTCCGAGTTGCTGGCGCTGGAGAAGGAGCGCATGGCGGCCACTGCGGCGCGCGCGCAGCAGGTGAGGTCCGTGGCGCCGCTCACCATTGTGGCCAACGCGGGGCCTGCCGGCAAGCTGTTCGGTTCGGTGGGGGCCGCGGAGATTTCGGCGGGATTCGCGGAGGCGGGCGTGGAAGTGGCGCGCGCCGAGATCCAGATGCCGGAGGGGCCGATTAAGGAATTGGGGGAGCACCAGGTGGCGCTCAAGCTGCATGCCGACGTGAGAGAGGAGGTTGTTGTCCGCGTTGTTGGGCAGGCCGGCGAGACCGAGGTGCTGCCCGGCGCCGACCCCTTGCCTGCGGACGAGGATGAAGGCGAGGTCGAGGTCGAGGTCGAAGGCGAAGGCGAGGTCGAGGTCGAGGTCGAAGGCGAAGGCGAGGTCGAGGTCGAGGTCGAAGGCGAAGGCGAGGTCGAGGTCGAGGTCGAGGTCGAGGAGACGCAGGAGGAGGCCGCGAATACCGCCGCAAATGACTGAAAGCGAGCTCCTTCCGTCTTCGGTTGATGCCGAGAAGGCCCTGCTGGGCGGCTTGATGCTCGACAACGAGGCATGGGACGAAGTGGCCGACGTGCTTGGCGAGCGCGATTTTTCAAGGGACGATCACCGGCTCATCTACCAGGCGATCGGCGGCCTGATCAACGACGGCAAGCATTGCGACAATCTAACGGTTTGCGAGCATCTG
Source organism: Gammaproteobacteria bacterium (assembly GCA_026708965.1). Classification (GTDB taxonomy): domain Bacteria; phylum Pseudomonadota; class Gammaproteobacteria; order Steroidobacterales; family Foliamicaceae; genus Foliamicus. Next base: position 20,585 of record JAPOTY010000030.1, read on the forward strand.
CGTTCCCGCGAGAAGCTGGATGACGCGGGCGGAGCGGGTTATGTGGGGAATCTGCTGTTTGGAACCCCGAGCGCGGCCAATGTGCAAACCTACGCGCGCATCGTGCGCGATATGTCGATTCTTCGCCAGCTTGCCGTGGCCGGACGGCGCATTACCGGCCAGGTGCTGAGGACCGGCGGAAAGGAAGCCGAGGAGCTGCTTGAGGAGGCCGAAAGGGAAATCTTCCAGATCAGCGAGGAATGCTACGGGGGCCACCTCGACGATCTGGGCATGGGAGACGCCTTCCGCAAGGAGCTGGTGAACTGGCTGCGCGAGCGCGAACGCAGCGGCGAATCGGTGACCGGCGTTCCCACCGGGCTCACCGATTTCGACAATCTGACCGCTGGGCTGCAAAACGGCGATCTGATCATCATTGCCGGGCGGCCGTCGCTGGGAAAAACCTCGCTGGCGCTCACGATGGCGCAATATGCGGCCTTGGGCGAGAAGCGGTGCTCGGTATTGCTGTTCAGCCTGGAAATGCCGAAAAAGCAGCTTGCGCTGCGGCTGCTGTCGTCGCTGGGCGAGATCGACCACAACCATCTTAGGATCGGAAAAATCGGCCGCAACTGGACCAAGGTCAACAGCGCCCTGAACATGCTCAAGGACGCGCCGCTTCTGATCGACGATTCGCAAACGCTGACGCCCGACCGGATCCGTTCGCGCGCGCGCCGCGTCGCGAGGTCCGAGCAAAAGGCCCAACGCAAGCTGGGGCTGATCCTGGTGGACTACCTGCAACTGATTGATGCGCCGCCCGCGAAGGACCGGCGCGACATGAATCGCGCCATGGAGCTTGGCGCCATTTCCAAATCGCTCAAGGCGCTGGCCCGGGAACTCGACCTTCCGGTTGTGGTGCTTTCGCAGCTCAATCGCGAGGTGGAGCGCCGCCCCGACCGCCGGGTGCAGCTGTCCGATCTGCGCGATTCCGGCGCCATCGAGCAGGATGCCGATGTGGTGGCTTTCGTGACCATGCCGGAGGGATCAGACCGGAAAGACCTGGACCAGGCAAACAGGCGCGTTATTTTTGTGGCCAAGCAGCGCAACGGCCCCACCGGCGATTGCCAAGTGTATTTCGAGAGCGCCTGCATGCGCTTTCGCAACGTTGAGGCCGGCGACGACGAGGAGCTGCCGCCGCCGCCCTCCGTCGAATACTGATCGGGATAGCGCAAGGCGGCCCAACCCGGACGGAAGGCGAGGCGCAGGAGGCCGAAATCAGCAACACGATAGACCAGGTTCGCGAGGCGTTTGCTTCGGGCGGGCTGCTATCCCGCGCGATAGAAGGCTACGCAAGGCGCGAAGGCCAGGTGCGGATGGCGGAGGCGGTGGCTGAAACGCTGGCTGCGGGCGACTGCCTGATCGCCGAGGCGGGGCCGGGCGCCGGAAAGACGGCCGCCTATCTCGTGCCGCTGCTGCTGGCGGGGCGGCGGGCGGTGATTTCCACGCATTCGCGCAATCTGCAGGATCAGTTGTTTCACCGCGACCTGCCCGTGATCGGCAAGGCGCTGGGACGGCCTGTGAAGGTGCGCATGCTCAAGGGCCGCGCCAACTATCTGTGTCGCTACCGGCTGGCTCGCACCGCCGAGAGCGCCGCCGAACTGGATTCGGCCGAGCGGGCGGAGCTGGAACTCGTGCGGGCGTGGGCGGAACTTACGGTGTCCGGCGACCTGGCCGATTGCGAGGGTCTGGCCGAGAACGCCCTGCTGTGGGGAAGGATGACTTCCACCAGGGATAACTGCCTGGGAAGGGAATGCCCGGATTTCGACTCCTGTTACGTATTCCGGGCGCGAGACCGCGCCGCGCGCGCCGATATCGTGATCGTGAACCACCACGTCCTGATGGCGCACCTGCAACTCAAGACGGCAGGCGCGGACGGGCTGCTGCCGAAATTCGATTGCGTGGTGGTGGACGAGGCGCACGCCTTGCCGGAAGTGGCGCGCGACAGTTTTGCGCTGAGTTTGAGCACCCGGCAAATCGCCGACGCGCTCAAGGATATTCAGCGGGAGGCGCTGGCCAGCGGTCGCTGGCCGGACATTGAGGAGACGCACAGCGCGCTGGACAAGGCAGTGCGCGACCTGCGGCTGGCCTGTCCCCGAGGGGCCGGAGAGCTTGACTGGACCCCGGACATGCTGCGTGCCGAAATCTCGCTGCTGGAATTCGCGATCCAAGAACTGATCGAATGTTGCCGCGACGAGGCGGACGAAGAGCCGGGGGCATTGCAGCATGCCGCCGAAGGGCTGGAGGAGCTTCGCGCCCGGCTGGACAGAATGTGCCGCCTGCTGAAGCAGCTGAGCCCGGCGCGCTGTTCGGCGGCGGCGGATGATTTTGGCGAGGCCCGTGCCGACGGGCAGGAGCGGACCGGCGGCGTTCGCGCGGGTTGGATACGCACCACCCGGGGCGGGATGAGCCTCAACCTCACGCCGGTGGATATCGCCGAGGACTTTCAGCGCCTCGCCGCGGAAACAGAGGCGGCCTGGATATTTTCCTCGGCGACCTTGAGCATGGACGGCGATCTTGACCACTACGCCCGGCGGCTCGGCCTGGAGGGTCCCAAGGAGCTGATCGTCGAAAGTCCGTATGACTATCGCCGCAATACCCGGCTGTTCGTGCCGCAGGGTTTGCCTTTGCCTGGCGCGGATGCGCAAGGCTATACGCGCGCCGTGCTCGATGCGGCGCTGCCGTTGGCCGAAGCTGCCGACGGCCGGGCTTTTCTTCTATTCACCAGCTATCGCGCCCTCGACGAGGCGCGGGATTGCCTCAGCTGCGATCCGAAATGGAAGGCGCGTTTTGTGGCCCAGGGCGATGGCAAACCGCGCAATCTCCTGCTGGAAGAGTTTCGACGACGCGGCGACGCCCTGCTGCTGGGAACGCGAAGTTTCTGGCAGGGCGTGGATGTGCGCGGTCCGGGTCTGGTGCTGGTGGTGATCGACCGGCTGCCCTTCGAGTCGCCCGGCAATCCGGTCTATCGGGCGCGCCAGCAGGCGGTCAGGGCCCAGGGCGGCGATCCCTTCAATCAGATCTCGCTGCCGGAAGCGGTGCTGGCCCTCAAGCAGGGAGCGGGCAGGCTGGTGCGCGGGGAGAACGATGCTGGCGTGGTCATGATTTGCGACCAGCGGTTGCTTACCAAAGCGTACGGGCGTCGTTTCCTGGCCAGCCTGCCTCCGATGCCGCTGATACGAAGCGCCGGGGAGGCGCTTGAGTTTATGGCCCGGATCGCGGACGGGCAGTTTGCCGAGGCGGTATGAGCGGGTTCCGCTGCCTGGCGCTGGAAACCGGCACGGTCGAGCCTACGGTCGCAGCCTGCCACGGCGACCGTGAATGCGAACTGGCGCTCCCGGGAGGGCGCAAGGTTGCCGTTGCCCTGTTCGACGTGATCGGCGCGGCATTGAAAAACGTGGGCCTTTCCTTGCATGACTTGGAGTGCATCGCATTCGGGAAAGGTCCGGGCGCGTTTACAGGCCTCAGAATCGCCGCATCGGCGGCGCAGGGGCTGGCGTTTGGTCTTGGTTTGCGTTTGTGCCCGGTATCCAGTCTGGCTGCGCTGGCTCAGGATGCGCTGGATCATGCGGAAGCGCCCGCCCGCGCAGGCGGGATATTTGTTGCTCCGGTGCTGTCGGCGGGCCGGGGGGAAATCTATTGGGGCTGGTACCGGGCGAATGATTCGGGGCTTGCGGCGGCGAAGGCCGAAGACCAGGTCGCCAGCGCGAAGGATTTGCGCCTTCCGGGCGCGGAGAGCTTCCTGGCAGCGGGCAGCGCATGGGATGAGTGCGCGATGCCGCAATCCAGGCAACGCTCGCGGATCATGGCCGAAATGCCGGCTGCGAGGCCGCGCGCCCGCGCGTTGCTGCGTCTGGCCCGCGACGAATACCGGCTCGGCCGGCTGGTGTCTCCCCAAGATGCCCAGCCGGTGTATTTGCGGGCTGCGGTTTAATCGTTGTCTTTCTTGAAACGAGGCTGGCGCTCGGTCGTCGCCGGGGGCGATCGTTAAGCCCGCATTTGGCCGGTCCGCCCTAATCCGGGATCATGGCGGTGGCCTCGATCTCCACCAGCGCCTGCGGTTCCAAAAGCCCGGCCACCTGAACCAGGCTCATGGCCGGATAATGCCGGCCGATGACGCGCCGGTAGGCGGCGCCCACTTCGCGCTGCCTGTCGATGTAATCCTGCCGGTCTGCGACAAACCAGGTCAGGCGCACCAAGTGTTCCGGTTTGGCGCCCGCTTCCGCGAGCACCGCCACGATATTCCGCAGCGCCTGCTCCACCTGCTCCGGCAGGCTGGAGGGGAAGCGCTTGCCGCTGTCCCAGCCCACCTGGCCTGCGGCATAGATCGTCTTGCCGCGCGCCGCCACGCCGTTGGAGTAGCCGGATGGGGACGGCCAGCCGGATGGTTGCAGGAACTCGATCATCGCGCCGTACTTTAGCAGCGCCTGCGGAATTTCGGCATTCCTTAAGAGGTTCGCGGGGACATGGCCGGTGTTAGGCAATCCGCCGCCGCCGTTGTACGATGCGGCTTGCAAACAGCAACCGAAACCTGAGATGTCTTCAACCGTAATGATCACGGGCGCCAACCGGGGCCTGGGCTTGGAGTTCGCGCGCCAGTACGCCGCCGACGGCTGGCGGGTGTTGGCCACCTACCGCAATCCCGCCGATTCCGCGCAGTTGCTGGAAATGGCCGGGCAGAGCAATATCGAGGCGTTTCAATTGGACGTGTCGGATTTCGATGCCATCGCGGCGCTGGCCGAAGAGCTGGGCGATGAATCGATCGATATTTTCCTGAGCAACGCGGGGCTGTTCGGCCCCAAACCAGGCGCGGAATCGGACCTGCGGCAATCATTCGGCCATATCGACTACGGCATTCTTCGCCAAGTGCTCACCGTCAACACGCTGGCGCCGCTCAAGTGCGCGGAAGCCTTCGTGGAGCATATCGCCCGCAGCGAGCAGCGCAAGTTCGTGGCGCTATCCTCGATTGAAGGCTCCATCAGCCGGGCGCGGCGCGATCTCTACGCTTATCGGCCCAGCAAGGCGGCGCTCAACATGGTCACGCGCCTGCTGTCCGGCGATCTGCGCCCGCGCGGAATCACGGTGGCAAGCATCTGTCCGGGCTGGGTGAAGACCCGCATGGGCGGCGAATTGGCCAAGCTGGAACTCACGCCCGCCATCGCCGATTTTCGCGCCTTGGTGGCGCGCCTCGCCCTCAGCGACAGCGGCTCCTTTATTGAATCGCCTGGCAATCCCCTCCAGTATTAGTGCCGTTTTCCGGCTCCGCTTCGCTCAGGCCGCAAGCGTTGCCGACCGGATCTTCCGCCGCTGATTCGCTTCGCAACGCCGCCCCTGGCAGAGCGTGCGCCAACGCTGATCGCCGGTTTCGAGCTCTTGGGGCTGCAGGCTTGCGATTGTGCATTTCTGTCACTATGCTTGCGAAGATTCAGGGAATTGGCGCCCGTCGTTACCTTTATGTTTTGGGTCGGCCGGCGCCGAAAGGAGTAAAACGGCTCGCCTTAATAGGGGCCAGGCAGACTCTTCACGAGGAGGCATTGAGGCAATGAAACGCACAATATTCGCGGCGGCGGCCGCTGTTATCGCCAGTCCATTCACGGCTTGGTCCGGCTTCGCGCAGGAGCAGGCCGCGATGGGGCTTGAGGAGATCGTCGTTACGGCCCGCAAGCGCGAGGAATCGCTTCAGGAGGTGCCGCTGTCCATTACGGCCTTCAGCGCCGAGGATATCTTCGAGAAGGATATGCTCAATCTGGAGGATGTGGGCCTTCAGACGCCGGGCTTCCAGTTCGTCAACCAAGGCAATCAGCAGCCAGGGCGCTACAACACCCAGTTGCAATTCCGCGGTCTCACCACGGCCCAGTTCTCGCCCAGCTTCGCCACCGGCGCGCTGTTTATCGACGGCGTGTATGTGCTCAACGGCGGCACCTCGCTCACGCTGATGGACCTTGAGCGCGTGGAGGTCATCAAAGGCCCGCAGGCGGCCTATTTCGGCCGCAACACCTTCGGCGGCGCCGTGAACCTGATTACCCGCGATCCCAGCGCCGAGGCGTGGAGCGGTTCGGTTCGTCTGCGCGCCACCGACCGCAGCAACAACGAGTTCAACGCTTTCGTGGAGGGGCCTATCGTGCAGGATATGCTGTCGGCGAGCCTAGGCGGGCGCTTCTACGACAAGCAGGGCCACTACACGGCCTCCAGCGGCGACCGCACCGGCAGCGAGCAGTCGCAAACCTTGAGCGCGGTGGTGTTTTACGCGCCGAATGAAGCCTTCGATGTGAAACTGCGCTACTCGATATCCGAGGATGACGACGGCGCGCCCACCCAAGCCTTTATTACCGGGCTGGCGAACGACAGCTGCACCGGCCAGCCGGCCACCAATCCGCTGGCCGCTTCGGGGCCGCGGAATTACGTCTGCGGCGAGGTGCCGTACAACGCCAATCCGGCGGGCGTCACGGGCGGCGCCTCGAAGCTGATTTCCTCCAATACCTTTATCGACACCGCGGTCCCGTGGGACCGGAGCATGGTAGGCATGGGTTTATTGAACAAATCCTACCCGCCGCAGCTGGCAGGGCTGCCGGATATCGACCATATTGGCCTGAAGCGTGAAACGGAGCGTCTTAGCGTTATGGCTAATTATTCCGTGGCGAACCACGATGTCGGGTTCGTGTACGGCATGAACGAGCAGAAGGCCGTATGGATTCGTGATTTCGACCTCACCGACCGCCAGAACTGGTTCTCCCGCGATCCTCAGTCTCTGGAAGACGAGAGCTGGGAGATCCGCATCAGCAGCCCGCAGGATCAGCGGCTGCGTTATCTGGCGGGCTACAGCTACTACGAGCAGGAATTTTTCTCGGCGGGCACGGGCGGCGACGCGATCACCTTGTGCTTCAGGTTCAGCCCTGCGGGGATTGCGAATAATTTCCCCGGAGATTGCAACTCGTCGCTCACGTTTAACAACAGCCTCATCAATTCGGACATGTCCGAAGTGTCCGGCCTGTTCTTCTCGGTCGATTACGATATCACCGACTCCATCACCGCGATTATCGAGGGGCGCTGGGTGGAAGACCAGCTGACCAAAGGAGGTCCGCTCACCAGTGACGGTTTGAGCAGCGGGGCCGATTCCTTCGAGGAAACCTTCGACGATTTCCTGCCGCGCGTGATCCTGCGCTGGACCCCCAGCGAATCGACCAATTTGTACGCCAGCTACTCGGAAGGCTTGCTGGCCGGCGATTTCAATACTTTTTTCGCGCAGGCCCCTGCGTTCGAGAGGGAGCAGTACGTAAGCCAGGACCCCAATATCGCCGATCTCCTTCCGGCTGAGACGCTGGAGGCTGTCGAGCTGGGCTTGAAGCAGTCGCTGCTCGACGGGCGCGCCCAGATCAACGTGGCGCTTTACCGCCAGGAATGGATCAATATCAAGGGCCGCTCGTCGTTCACGATCCGGGAAACATGTAAGACGGTTGATCCCTCCAACTGCCCGGATGCGGCCTCCATCGGCCTGCCCAAGACCGCGGATGACGGCATGGGCAACCGGGTGCCCTTCTTCAATTCGCGCAATATCCTGCTGCCGGGCGATGCGGAAATCCAGGGCTTGGAGATCGAGGTGTCGTTCCTGGCCAGCGAGAATCTGCTTTTGCAGGCCACGGCCAGCTTCATCGATTCGGAATACACGGATTACGAGTACAACTTCGTGGTTCCGCTGACCGGCTATTCGCAGATGCGCGGCAACAAGACGCCCCGCCAGGCGCGCAACACCTTCACCGCCTCGGCCACCTATTCGCTCACCGTGGCGGGCCAGGATGCCTATATCCGCGGCGATGCCTTCCATCAGGGAAGGGCCTACGTGGACGAGGGCAATCTCGCGTGGCTGTCGCCCTACACGGTGGCCAATCTTCGCGCGGGCGTGAGCATGGGGCAGTGGATGGCGGAAGTCTTCATCGATAACGTGCTCGACGAGGAGGCTTGGCAAACAGGCGCCCGCTGGACCGATTTCAGCCGCCCCACCCAGTTCGCCAGCCTTACCCGCACCCAAGGCATCGCCGTGTCGCCGCTGGACCGGCGCGAGTTCGGCCTGCGCTTGGAATACCGCTTCTAGCCGCCGGAATTTTTAGCGCGCGCCTGCCGTGTCACTCCTGCGGCATTCACGACCGCATCATGAACAACGCTTTGTTTCCAGCCAAGACGATTGCGACTCGGCGCATTGGCCCCCGGCGGCCCCGGGGCGCGCATATAGCCGTGCTGCTCGCGGTCTTGGGATCAACGCTGTTGCCTGCGCAAGGACAGGCCGGGCCGCTTTACGCGAGCGTTTCGCTGGGCGGCAACGCCACCGGCGATGTCACGCTGCGCAGCCGCAGCAACGATCGCGCCAGCATCTGCGACCAGTACATCAATCCGCGGGCGTTGTCGGTGCCCGGCTGCGCCGCGCCCGGCCGCGGCGCGGGGGACGGATGGGCCGCGCCGTTCGATAGCGGCCGGGGGTTTTCCGCCGAAGCGGAACTAGGGTACCGCTTTTCGCCGCGGTTTCGGATTGCCCTTGTTTACGGCTACCGCTCCACGCCATTCGATCAAACTGTGTCCTCCACCGATGCTTCGGGCGTGGACTTCGATAAGATCGGCAACGAGCTATCGACGGGCGAGGAGTCCCTGGGAACCGCGAGTTCCCACGAACTGTTCGCCGTCGCTTATCGCGACTGGCCCAACCGCAGCCGATGGACGCCTTTCGCGGGGGCGGGAGCGGGCTTCGCGAAGGCGCGCAAGGATTTCTCGTGGCTCTGGGCCCGGAGCGCCAACCCGGAGGATATTCTGACCGGGCGCGACCAGCCCAATGCGGAGGAGATTCTCGGCAATCTCGCCGGAACGGTCAGCACGGGCCGCTCGGCGCTTAAGGACACAACGGCCGGGTTCCTCGTGCTCGCGGGCGCCTCGCGTCCCCTTACGGACACGGTTTCGCTGGCGATCAAGGCCCAGTGGAGCCGTTTCGCCGCGTTTGATTCCGGGGCCTATGGAGGCGGCGTGCTGCGCAGCCATGCGCCGAACCTGCGCTTGGACGGCAGCGAGCCGGTATCCACCTGGACAAGGACCGACGATACGGATCGGTACTCCATCATGCTAACGATGCGCTTCGCCATGCCGTAAGGCCGGCCGGCATTTATTCCCTATGCTTTCGCTCGGTCGATGGTGGTTGCAGCAATCGTCGCCCATGGCATGAAATTTTGAGTTATCATAGCTTTATTCCACTGATGCGGATTCTAGCGCCGACAGCATTCCCTTGTCCGACGCGCCCCGCGCCCGTGGATGTAACGATTCCTCACCACCTGACAAATGGCTCGGAGAAACCCATGAAACGACTAGTCACCCCCCCCCCCCTTTGCTAAATTAGCTGCCCTCCTGCTGCTTGCGGTAATGGCCACGCCAGCAATGGCACAAGAACTTGGATCGCGTGTCTGCAAGCCTGAAGCTGGAGACAACCGGGTCACGCGATGGACGGAGATTCGCGCGGGAAGCCTGCAAACGCAACTCAGTCGGGGAATCATGGGGACTGCCGCTCCCACTCATAACAGCGTTTTTCTTCGAGTAAATCTCAACAAAAGTGAATTGGATGAGTCGGGCTACAGCACTCCGCTTCCCACCGATCCGAAACAGATCGGCATCGCTGTCATGGGCAATGACGCCAAGGCGGGAGCCCGCGTGTGGGGTCGGATAGTCGGCATAGTCCCGGAATCTGGCGATGATCTAACGGGAAATTTCACATTTCGCGGCCTCGAGCCCAATGCCCACTATGTCGCCGTGCTGTACAGCCCTTATTCTGTTGGAGGCAATCTCGACCCCTTCTTTCGTTTATGCTTCCGAACGGCGCGCGATCCGGCCAATCCCTACGGAGGCTCCGGGACCGGCTGCTTCGCGCCATACACTCCAACCGTTGGCGGAGAACGGCAGCCAGCCCCACGGTCGCAAAGCGCATACCAAACGTGCGTCCAAGCGCGAAACGCCTGCAACGCTGCGTCAAACACGACTTGGGAAACAGCAGGCAACCGCTGCATCCCTGCCAGCAACTAACCAAACGGAACGAACACGCCGCACCGCGAGGGTGTCGGGGTTGATGCAATCGCCCTGACGCGGGGAAATCGAAGAGGGGCGGCAAGCCCCTTCGCGGGTATCGGGCAGCGCCTGATGCAGGTTGTCAGGATGCGCCGCCTGAATGCGCTGCGCCGCGTAGCCGCCGTCGCAATCGAGGGTAGGATGATGGTGGAGCCGATGGGATTCGAACCCACGACCTTCGCATTGCGAACGCGACGCTCTCCCAACTGAGCTACGGCCCCATGGCGGCTGCGGCCAGGAAAGTGGCCGGCAGCGAAACACAATTTTAGCCTGTTGAGGGACCCGTGTCGGTCCGGATGGGCAATTCCGAGTTGAAGGAAATTGAATCTCATTCTATAGTTTAACTTGGTCAGACTATGGGAGTGCTTCAATGGAATCGATGATTACGCTCAGCGATGCCAAGGCCCGCCTTTCGGAAATCGTCAAGAAGGCGGTCGACGGCCAAGAATTCGTTGTCACGCGGATGGGCGAACCGGCGGTCAGGATTAGCCGTTACGAGCCTCGCGGCGGTGTTCCCGAACTGGGCGATCTCAAGGATCAGATACGCATCGCTGATGATTTTGACTCCTGGCCCCCCGAACTGGAGGTGATGCTGGGCATCGCGGAGCCGAAGTGAGATATTTGCTCGACACCCATATATTGCTCTGGGCCCGGTCGGCGCCTGAAAGGCTGTCGGAGGATATGCTGGCAATTCTGAAATCGGCTGATAACGACTTTTTCGTAAGCGTAGTGACGCTTTGGGAGTGCGCGTTTCCCATCGCAAGAACGCATACCGAACTTAGGCGAAAATTTCCCTTGGCGGGATTAGCGGTCGAGGCCGCCTAGGCAGAGGTATTTGATATCCATGAAGTCGTCCATGCCGTAGCGGGAGCCTTCGCGGCCCCAGCCGCTGGCCTTGATGCCGCCGAACGGCGCCATTTCGCTGGAAATGATGCCTTCGTTCATGCCCACCATCCCGTATTCCAGCGCCTCGGCCGCCCGCCAGACGCGGCCGATATCGCGGCTATAGACGTAGGCGCATAATCCGGCGTCGGTGTCATTGGCCAGCGCGATGGCTTCGGCCTCGTCGCTGAAGCGCGTCAGTGCCGCGACCGGCCCGAAGATCTCGTTGCGGAACACCGGCATTTCAGGTGTCACATCGCGCAGGATCGTATGCGGATAGAAGCACTCGCCGAGACCGGAGGGCTTGCCGCCTATCAGGCATTCCGCGCCGGCGGCGACGGATGCATCGACCAGGCCGGATACCTTTTCGACCGCTTCGGTATTGATCAGCGGGCCTTGGGTCACGCCTTCGTCCGCTCCGTTGCCGAGCGCCAGCTTGCCGGTGGCGGCCACCAGGCGCTCGCAGAACTCGTCGTGGATGCTGTCCTGCACCAGGAAGCGGTTGGCGCAAACGCAGGTCTGGCCGCTGTTGCGGTATTTCGAGAGCAGGGCGCCGGCGATGGCATCGTCCAGATCGGCATCGTCGAACACGATGAACGGCGCGTTGCCGCCCAGTTCCATGGTGGTGCGCTTGAGCGTGGGGGCGCATTGCGCCTCCAGCAGCCTGCCCACTTCGGTGCTGCCGGTGAAGCTGACTTTGCGCACCAGCGGGCTGCCGGTCAACTCCGGGCCAATTTGCTCCGGCGCGCCTACCACCACGTTGAAGCAGCCCGCCGGAAAGCCCGCCCGGTCGGCCAGTTCCGCCATTGCCAGCGCCGACAGCGGCGTGTCCTCGGCCGGCTTGACGACCACGGTGCAGCCGGCGGCCAGCGCCGGCGCGACCTTGCGCGCGATCATCGCGTTGGGAAGATTCCACGGCGTGATGGCCGCCACCACGCCCACCGGCTGGCGGATGCAAACGGCCCGCGTATGCGGGGTCGCGCCCGGGAACACGTCGCCGTCGGCGCGCTTGGCTTGTTCGGCGAACCACTCGATGAACGAGGCGCCGTATTGGATTTCGCCGCGCGACTCGAGCAGCGTCTTGCCTTGCTCGGCGGTCATCAGCGCCGCAAGGTCCTCGGCCGCCTCGATCGTCAGTTCGTGCCAGCGCCGGAGAATGCCGGCGCGTTCCTTCACCGTGGTTCGGCGCCATTCCTTAAAAGCGCGATGGGCGGCCTCGATGGCGCGCCGCGTATCGGCCGCGCTGGCTGTGCGGATCTCCGCGATCGTGGCGCCTGTGGCGGGATTGCTCACACGAAGAGGCTCGCGTGCTTCGCCGGCCTCCCAAGCGCCGTCCACGTACGACATGTTTCTCAGCAGGCGCTGATCTTCAAGTGAGGGAATCCGGGATTTTCTTTGCATGATGGGTCCATCCGTGCCAATGAGGTTTTGGCGCCGTTCGGATTTTACGGGCCGCCGTATTCTAGAATACGGCCTCACGATGAACTTCACGCAGCGACGTCGATTTCTGAAAGGGGCGGGAATGGCCGCTGCCGGCGCAGTGGCGGGCGGCGCCCTTCCTTTTGGTCGCTGGTCGCGGCACGGCTTTATTTCCGAGGCCTCCGCCCAGCCGCTGCCGTTGGAGGACAAGGAAGGCCTCGTGGTGCTGGGCGATCGGCCCCTGACCGCCGAGACTCCCGCGCACCTGCTTGACGACGAGGTCACGCCGGTGGCGCGGCATTTCATCCGCAACAACGGCATCGTGCCGGCGGACATGAGCCCCGATTCCTGGACGCTCACGATTGACGGGCTGGTGGAACGCCCCATGACGCTCAGTATTGAAGAGTTGCGCCAGCGGTTCGAGGTTGTGAGCCACCGGCTGGTCATCGAATGCGGCGGCAATGGCCGGGCGGGATTCGACCCTCCGGCGAGGGGCAACCAATGGACCTATGGCGCAGTAGGCTGCTCCGAATGGACCGGCGTTCGCCTGGCCGATGTGCTGGAGGCCGCCGGCGTGAAGGAGACGGCGATCTACACGGCCCATGAGGGCGCCGACCTGCATCTGTCGGGCACGCCTGGCAAATTGCCGATTTCGCGCGGCGTTCCGCTGCGCAAGGCCATGGATCCTTACAACCTGATCGCCTTCGAAATGAACGGCGGCCCGCTCCATCCCATGAACGGGGCGCCGCTGCGCTTGGTGATTCCCGGCTGGCCGGGCTCCTGTTCGCAAAAATGGCTAACGCGCATTCGGCTGCGCGATATGGTCCACGACGGCCCCAAGATGACGGGTTCCTCCTACCGCGTTCCGCCCCATCCGGTCGCGCCCGGCGAATTTGTTGCGGAAGAGGATATGCGGATCATCCATGCGATGCCGGTCAAGTCGCTGATCACGAGACCGCGGGCCGGGCTTTCGATCGATTCGCGCGAGCTTGAGGTGGCGGGGCATGCCTGGGCCGGCGATACGGAGGTGGTCCGGGTGGACGTGTCCGCCGATTACGGCGCTACCTGGCAGGCGGCCGAACTCGCGCCGCCGCGCAATCCGCACGCTTGGCAGCGGTTCTCCGCAAACGTGCGGTTTTCCGCGCCGGGCTATTACCAGGTCTGGGCGCGCGCCACCGATAGCAACGGCATCAGCCAGCCTTTCACGCCGCCTTGGAATCCCAAGGGCTATCTGAACAACGCATTGCACCAGGTTTCGGTGCGTGTCGGCTAGCCCGCCTATTGCGCCGCGTCATCTGGCGGGAGGCGTCCTTCCGGCTGCTGCCGTTGCCGCGCTCTTTGGGATCATGGCCTGGGCCGGCGGCGAGTTGGAGACCGACCCGGAAAGCGAACAGGAGCAGGCCCTGTTTCGCGGCATGCCGGATGGCGAGGGCCGGCTGGAGGTGTTCGGTTTTTGCGGGTCCTGCCATTCCATCGACTTGGTGCTGCAGCAGGGCTTGCCGCGCGCCGTATGGGAGCAGGTGCTCGCGGAGATGGTGCGGGACCAGGCAATGGCGCCGCTGCAAGCGGATATCCGCGTGAAGGTGCTGGACTACCTTGCGGAGCACTACGGCCCCGACCGCAAGGCCCGCGCGCAGTAGCCCGGAAGCGAGCGAGTCCTAGGGGCCAAGCTCCGCCTTTGCGGACAGCGGATGGCGCGAGGAGCACGCCCCCGCAGCCTCTCGGACCTGTTCGGACTAAAGCAGGTCGCGCAGAGCGGCCTTGACGACCTTGCCCATTGCGTTGCGGGGCAGGGCATCCATCACCTTCAGGCGCCTGGGCGCCTTGTAGGCGGACATCCTCCCGGCGCACCACTGCTTAAGTCCGTCGAGGCCGAGGCTTGCTCCATCCTTCAGCGTCACGGCGGCGGCCACGATCTCGCCCCAGGTCTCGTCGGGCAAGCCGATCACCGCAGCCTCGCGTATCGCTTCGTGGCCCAGCAGCGCGTCTTCGACTTCCAGCGCCGAGACCTTGTAGCCGCCGGATTTGATGATATCGATCGACGAGCGGCCAAGGATGCGGTAGTAGCCGTTTTCGACGACGGCGATATCGCCGGTGCGAAACCAGCCATTGATGAAGCTGTTCCGGGTGGCCCGCTCGTCATTCCAATAGCCTTGAAAGACGGCCTCGCCCCGCACCCGAACCTCTCCCGGCACGGCTTCCTTTTCGACGGGCTGATCGTTTTCGTCGAAAATCTGCGCCATCACGCCCGGAAGGGGCTGGCCCACGAATCCCGCTCGCCGCTCGCCGTCGTACGGATTGGAAATGGCCATGCCGGTTTCCGTGGCGCCGTAGCGTTCCAGCAGCGCTTGGCCGGTCAGCTCCTTCCAGCGCGCAAAGACCCGCGCCGGGCAGGCGGCCGAGCCGGAAACGTTCAGCCGCATTCGCTGGAATCCGTCGCATACTGTCTTGCGCTGCGGAGCGGGAAGCGATTCGATATGCTCAATCAGCTTCACGTAAACAGTGGGCACCGCCATGAGCACGGAGAAGACGCCTCCGGCGATTTGCTCGCACAGCCGGACCGCATCCAGCTTCGGCATCGCATGCACGGTTGCGCCGCTCCACAGCGCGCAACTCAACACATTGATAATGCCGTGCAGGTGATGCAGCGGCAGAAAAAGCGGAATGCTGTCGTTGCGCGTCCACCGCCAGGCTTCGACCAGCATGGTGACCTGCGCGCGGACGGCTTGGTGCGTGAGCACCGCGCCTTTGGGCCGACTCGTGGTGCCGCTGGTGAATACGATCATCGCCGCTCTTGATTCCTCGACGGATGGAAGCGGACGCTGTTGCCGGCCTGCGTCCTGCGTATCGTCCGCATGGCTCGCTCCAATGCCAAGCTTCTCGCAGAGGGGGCCGATAGCGACCGGATGCTGGCGGCTTGTCATCACGCGGCTGACGCCCGCCTGCAACAAGCAATGCTCAAGCTCGGGCGCTTTCGCCGCCACGTTAAGCGGCACCGCAATGCCGCCGGCCCTCCACACGCCATGCAGCGCCGTCGCATAGTCCCGGCCCGCCGGGATCAGCACCGCAATCCTTTCCTGGCCAAGATCGGCCTTTCCGTTCAGCAGCCCTCGCGCACACGCTTTGACGCACGACTCGAGCGCCGCGTAGGAATGCCGCGCATCCCCCTCGATCAGGGCAATATCCTGGTTCCCCCCGCGTAGCGCCGGAAAAGCGGCCATGCTCATCTTTCGCGCCGGGGATGCGCGATTTGCAAGGAACTCCCTGAATAGGCCCGATTCACCGGTGTATTCTCCCGTACAAGCATTCCCGTTTCGTTATTATCCGCTCCTTCTTTCGCTAAGGTCGAGTGCTTCCTCCGCCCTTTCTCCGTCCCTTTCCCGCAGGAGACGCATGAACCCATCCATGGGGCTTGGCGGCGGCTGTCCTGCCGCCGACACTCCTGCGGGAAAGGGACGGAGAAAGGGCTTGCGCCGGCATTGGACAGCCCCCCGCGCGCCGCCGCAGCCAGTTTGTGCGTTTCCCTCTCGCGGGAGCGTTGGAGCCAGGGATGGCGGAACCGAGCCAAGGATGGCGTCTCCCGCGAGAGGGAAACGCACAAGCTGGCGGAATCGAAGCGCCCGCAAGATAGGTCAGGATGCCGGAGCAAGCCCCATAGACGGGTTCATGCGTCTCCGGGAATAGGGAGGTGGGGAATAGCGAAGGACGGGCAAAAACATGCGCCGCCTTCACGCCTCTTGGTGCGATAGTGGCCTAGAATATAAAGCTGATACTGTCCACTTGCAGGGGAATGATATGAAGCGCATGTTTTTGGGGGTTCTGGCACTGGCCGCGGGAGGGCTTGCCCTAGGCGGCGCGGATGCCGATGAAGGCCTCTCCGGCGTTGCCAAGGAACGCCATGAGCTGATGGAAGGGCTGGCCGGGGCGATCAAGCCGATGGCCGATATGGTCCGCAGCATTCAACCGTACGATGCCGACAGAATGCGCGAGTTGGCAAAGAAGATCGCCGGCTCGGGCGGCGAAACCATGACTTCCCTGTTCCCCGAAGGCAGCTATGATCCCGCCGGGGAAGCCCTGCCGGCGATCTGGGAGGATTGGGACCGCTTCGTGATGCTGGCCGGCAAGATGGTTGACGCGGCCAACGCGATGGCGGCAGCCGCCGATAATCCTCCCGGGCCGCCGAGCGCCGGAGCGCCTGATTCCGGAGCTGGAGGCGGCGATCCCCAAGCCATGGATGCCGGCATGGCCCTGATCCAGCTCGGCATGAGTTGCGGCGCCTGCCACGACGACTTCCGCAAGGAGGACGATCACTGAGCGCGCTGCCGCGCGTTCTCCGGCCAAGGCGCCTGGCTTTGGGCGTCTTGGCCGTTCTCGCCAGCGGCATCGTTGCCGCGCAGGAGTCGGGCGGGGCGGTCGGGCGTGGCTATTCCGGGTTGAGCGGCGACGCGGATCGCGGCTTCTATGTTGCCCGGGCGGCTGGCTGCATCACCTGCCACCGGGCGGCCGACGAGAGCGGCTCGCTGTTTTCCGGAGGCTTGCCGATCGAGTCCAGGGCGGGCACCTACTTTGTGCCCAATATCACGCCGCACCCCGAGGACGGGATCGGCGACTGGACTTTCGAGGATTTCGCGCGTTCCCTGACCGAAGGCTTGGACCCCGAAGGCAGGCATTATTTCCCAGTCTATCCCTACCCCTTCTATACGCATCTGTCGAGCCAGGATATCGTTGACCTGTGGGAAGCGGTGCAATCCGTTCCGCCCGTGGCCGGTCGCGCTCCCAAGCACAGGCTCAGGCTGCTTTATCGAATGCGCGGCGCGGTGGGCGGCTGGAAGAACCGGTTCTTCCAGCGCGGCGAACTCGCCCCGGTTGAAGGCAAGTCGGAGCAATGGAACCGCGGTCGCTACCTGGCGGAGGGTCCGGCGCACTGCGGCGCCTGCCACACGCCTCGCGGGGCCATGGGCGGGCGCGACTTGTCCCGCCGCTACCAGGGGGGCGTGGAGAAGGTCGGCTCAAACGGGCCGGACATCACCACGGCTGCGCTTAGGGCGAACGGCTGGACCGAAGGCGACCTGGCATGGTCGCTGCGCAGCGGGATCATGCCGAACGGCGACACCTACGGCAGTTCCATGGCGGAACTGGTGCAACACGGCACCCGCTACCTGAGCAATGCCGACCTCGCGGCCATCGCAAACTATTTCTTCGACCCGCCAGCGCCGGAGTAATCATTCCCAAGGTCAATCGGTAGCGCCTTCTTCGTTGCGGCCGGTGAAGATAATCCGCGCGCCTTCTTCCGCCGTGTGCCGCGGCTTTCAGCCGGGCGGCGGATGGGCTGCGCGCCAGGCCTCGGCGATCTGCAGCCGGGTCGCCGCCCATACGCCCGGTCGCGTCAGGGCGCGCGCCAGGAAAGAATCGAAGGCAGCGGCCCGTCCCGGCCGCCCGGCAATTCGCGCATGGATCCCCACCGACATTATTCTGGGTTCGCTGCGGCTTTCTTTCAGCAGCAGGTCAAGGCTGTCGTTCAGGTAATCGAGCCAGGCGCGCGCCGTGTAAGCCGGCGAATTCCATATTTTCATGTCATTGGTGTCCAGCGCATAGGGCAGAACCAGCATCGGCTGCGATCCGTCGATATCCCACCAGGGCAGGTCATCGCTGAAGTCGTCCATGTGATAGACGTATCCCTCCTCGGAGAGAAGCCGCCGCGTGTTTTCGCTAAACAGGTAGCGCGACAGCCAGCCCTGCGGACGGCGCCCGACGGAGGCCTCGATGCTGTCGGCGGCCTTGCGGATAAATTCCCGTTCCCCGGCTTCTTCCATCCGGTGCTGGAAGGACCAGCGAAACCCATGCGCGCAAACCTCATGATGGCTTTTCGCCAGTCTTTCGGCGAGCGCGGGCGCGCGTTCCAGCGCCAGCGCTGCGGCGGCCACCGTGCATGGGGCGCCGTAGCGGTCCATGATGCCGAGAAGGCGGGGCGCTCCTGCCCGAATGCCGAAACGGTAGTTGCTTTCGTTGGGCAGATTGCGGCTCGAGCCGCGCAGCGCGATGCCGAGCTCATCCACGGGATCCGGGCGCGGATCGCCGTCCTTGGGGCTGGCTTCGGCCCCCTCCTCGATGTTGAGCACAACCGAAAGCGCGAGTCCGGCGCCGCCCGGCCAGCGAAAATCCGTATTCATATCCCGCGCGGTTTCCCTTATGCTCGCCTCGCGGAGAAACTCCGCCGCACGGCTTCCCAGTGCGCGGGGTCGATCCAGGCGTTGGCCATGTGGTGTTCTTCGGCTTCCGCCAGCGCTTCCTGAATGCGCCGGCGCATGATGACCGTTAGCGCCTTTTGCCCGCGAAGCACCGCGATGCTGCGCGAGGCGATCGTTTCCGCCCAGGCAAGGGCCAGTTGCCCGGCGGTCTCGCCATCCCCGCACACTTCGTCGATCAGGCCGGCGCCCAGCGCCTCTTGCGCGGTCATTCGCCGCGCCTCCAGCAGGTGCTTCAGGCCTCTGGCGCTGCCGCAGCGGGCGATCACATCGGCCGCGCCCCCCCATGCGGTCATCAGGTTCAGCTTTGCTTGCAGAAAACCGATGCGCGCCTGGGCGGTGGCGAGGCAAATATCGCAGGCCAGCGCCAGTTCGGCGCCGCCGCCGAGAGCGGAACCGTTCAGCGCCGCTGCCACGGGCACCGGGAAATAACGCAGCGCATCGAGGGCGCGGCGGCCGATCCGCGAGATTTCCCGCGCCTGCTCAAGCGAGCGCATTCCGTCCAGTTCATGCAGATCGCCGCCTGCGCAGAAGGACTGATCGCCGGCGCCGGTAAGGATGACGCACTTAATCGAGGGATTCGCGGCATAGCGTTCAAGGCAGTCCCGCAATTCCTCCAGCAAGGCAAAACTCAAGGCGTTGTGCTGCCGCGGCCGGTTAAGCGTCAGCTTAAGCAATCCGCCGACGGCTTCCTCCGCGATAAGCAACGGTTCGCTCATGCCCGCCAACCGATGCTATCGGCCAAAACGAAACAGCGGGCGGAGATAGCGCAAACGCTCCACCGGGTCTTCGAGCTCCAGGCAGCGTTGCTTGTGCTCCAGCCCGATCGGCAATATTTCAGCCAGACGCAAACCCACCCAGCTGGCGTCATCAAAGCGTGTTTCTATGCCTTGGTAGAGGCGGTCGAGCTTTTCGATCAGATGCTGCAGGGCTGTGCTCATGGAAATGAACTCCGGGGGCAGCGGCATCCGGCGCTCGGGCGGCAGTTCCTCAATGTTGCCGGTGCGCAATCCGTCGGGCTGCACCGCCGTGGAGTGCAACTTAAAGCGCAGCGAGCCGATCGCCAATATCCCGAGCAGGCCGCCGTCGCTGCGAAACCAGTCGGCGATGATGGCGAGCGTTCCGATCCTGCATAATTCAGCGTCCGAAGCTTCGGCGTCCTCCTGAATGCGGATCACGCCGAAAGGCTCGTCCTCGCGCATGCATCGCCCCACCATATCCACGTAGCGCGGCTCGAAAACACGCAGCGGCAGGGGGCCCTCCGGGAATAGCACGGTGGGCAGGGGGAACAAGGGAGTTCCGATCCGCATCCGCCAATCATAATGCCGGCCGCCGCCTTGGTCCGCGCGAAGCGTGCGTGTCGCGGCTCGCGGCCTAGCCAGGGAGGATCGCCATCATCCCACGCATTGATCCGGTTTTTATTGGCACCCTGATTGGGCTGTTGCACGCAATCATAGCGGGCGGGGCCTGTTTATCGGGAACAGCCGGCATGATAAACTTTATTTCTTAATGGAAGCTTCCGGCGGCCAACTCAAACTGCCCTGATTCAAACCGTCACTGCTTTGCCATCCAGCTTTTCCCTTTTGCGGTCGCGACGAAGGAGCATTTCATGCTGATGGGTCCGCCTGCCTGCGATTTCGGCTCCCCGGCGCCGCGTTTCAGTCTGCCGGATCCGTCCGGCCGGGAATTCAGCCTTGAGGACTGCGCCGGCGAGAACGGCACGCTGGTCATGTTCATCTGCAACCATTGCCCGTACGTGCAGGCCATTCTCGGCAAGCTGGCGCGCGATACCTCGGAGTTGCGCGAGCATGGCGTTGGCAGCGTGGCGATCATGCCCAATGACGTGGTTCGCTACCCGGCGGATTCGCCAGCGAGAATGGCCGCTCTTGCCGAACAGGCCGGCTTCGATTTCCCTTACCTGCACGACCAATCGCAGGAGGTGGCGCAGAGCTACGGCGCGGTCTGCACGCCGGATTTCTTCGGTTACAACGCCGATTTTGAATTGCAGTACCGGGGGCGGCTGGATGCCAGCACGTCCCGCGCCGCGCCCTTGGATGCCCCGCGTGAGCTATTTGAGGCCATGGTTCAGATTGCCCGCACAGGGCGCGGCCCGCGCGAGCAGAATTCCAGCCAGGGCTGCTCCATAAAATGGCAGAGCTAGCGGCAGGACAGGGATGACAGCGGAAGGAACGCCGCCCGCCCGCCGGGAGCGCGCCAACGCTTTGCGCGCGCTGGCCATGGATGCCGTGCAGCGCGCCAATTCCGGCCATCCCGGCATGCCCATGGGCATGGCGGATATCGCGGAGTTGCTCTATTCGGATTACCTGAAGGTCGCTCCAAGACAGCCGCGCTGGGCGGACCGCGACCGGCTGGTGCTGTCCAACGGGCACGGCTCCATGCTGCTGTACGGCGCCGCGCACCTGGCGGGCTACGCTTTGGATATCGACCAGCTCAAGGCTTTTCGGCAGTTGGGCTCGCACACGGCCGGCCACCCGGAGCTCAACGTCGGGACCGGCATCGAGACCACGACGGGGCCGCTGGGCCAGGGGCTGGCCAACGCGGTGGGGATGGCGCTGGCCGAGCGGTTGCTGGCGGCGGAGTTCAATCGTCCGGAACATGAAATCGTCAACCACAGGACCTGGGTTCTGCTGGGCGACGGCTGCCTGATGGAAGGCATATCGCACGAAGCCTGCTCGCTGGCGGGCGTGCTGGGACTGGGCAAGCTGATCTGCATATACGACGACAACGGCATTTCGATCGACGGCGAAGTTGGAGGGTGGTTTCGCGACGATACCCCCGGCAGGTTTGAGGCCTACGGCTGGCACGTGGTTCGCGATATTGATGGCCATGATCCCGAGGCCCTGCGCGAGGCGCTGGATCAAGCCTGCGCGCAAGCGAGCCGCCCCAGCCTGGTGTGCGCGAAAACCGTGATCGGTTTCGGGGCGCCCAGCAAGCAGGGCACGGCGGATACGCATGGCGCGCCGCTGGGCGAGGCCGAGATCCAAGCCGCGCGCAAGGCGCTGAACTGGCCGCACGCGCCGTTCGAGGTGCCGGAGCCTATTCGCCGCGGCTGGGATATCCGCGAACGCGGCGAGCGGCAGGTCGATGGCTGGAAGGCGAGATTTGCGGCTTATCGCGCGGCGTTTCCGGTTGAGGCTGCGGAGTTTGAGCGGCGCATGGATGGCCGGCTGCCGGAAGATTGGAAGGCGTCGGCCTCGCGGGCGATCGAGAAAATAGCCGGGGAGCGCAAGAGCGAAGCGACGCGCAAATCCTCGCTGGGCGCGCTGGAGGCGTTCGCGCCGATGCTGCCGGAGCTGGTCGGCGGTTCGGCCGACCTCACCGGGTCCAACTGCACGCGCCATTCCGGGTCCGTGGACATTGCGGCCGAAGGCGGCGGCAACTACGTTTATTTTGGCGTGAGGGAATTCGCCATGGGCGCGATGCTCAACGGCCTGTCGCTGCACGGCGGCTTCATTCCCTATGGCGGCACGTTTCTTGTCTTCGCCGACTATCAGCGCAATGCCTTGCGAATGGCAGCGCTGATGCGCCAGCGCTGCCTATTCGTCTTTACCCACGACTCCATAGGGCTGGGCGAAGACGGCCCCACTCACCAGCCGATAGAGCACCTCGAGTCGCTGCGCATTATTCCCAATATGCGCGTGTGGAGGCCTTGCGATGCGGTGGAGACGGCTGTGGCCTGGCGCGAGGCGATCGAGCGCCGGGACGGCCCCGCCAGTCTGGCGCTTTCACGCCAGACACTGCCGTTTCAGGAGCGCAGCGCGGAACAACTCGCCCAAGTGCGGCGCGGCGGCTATGTGCTGAGGCGGGAAGCCGCCGGCGAGCCCCATGTGCTGTTGATTGCAACCGGCTCAGAGGTGCAGCTCGCCATGGGCGCGGCCGGGCTGCTCGATCGCGAGGGCATTGCCGCCCGCGTGGTATCCATGCCCTGCGCGCAGGTGTTCATGCAGCAGGATGCCGGCTACCGCAACTCAGTGCTGCCGCAAGCCGTTCGGGCTCGGGTGGTCGCTGAAGCCGGCGTTTCCGGAGGCTGGGCGGATATTGCCGGCCCCTGCGGACGAGTGCTCGGGATCGCCCGCTTCGGCGAATCGGCCCCGGGCGACCGGCTGTTCGAACACTTTGGATTTACGGCGGAGGCGGTGGCGGCGCTGGCCCGCGAGTCCATCGCTAGCGCAGGAAACCTGAAATCGACCTAGAGGAAAACAAGTGACCGCAAGAATCGCAATCAACGGCTATGGACGAATCGGGCGCTGCGTGCTGCGCGCGCTCTACGAGGGGCCGCATCGCGGCGCCCTGCGGATCGTCGCGATCAATGATCTGGGAGACACGAGCACCAACGCGCACCTGACGCGCTTCGACACCGCGCACGGGCGTTTCGGTCCGGATATTGCCGTGGACGGCGATGCTCTGGTGGTGGATGGCGACCGCATCCGCGTGCTGGCCGAGCGCAGCCCCGGGCAATTGCCCTGGGCGGAACTGGGCGTGGATGCCGTGCTGGAGTGCACCGGGCTGTTCAGCACCCGCGAAAAGGCGGGCGCCCATCTTGAGGCCGGCGCCAAGCGGGTAGTGATTTCCGCGCCTGCGGGCAAGGATATCGATGCCACCGTGGTGTACGGCGTCAATCACGATGTGCTGCGCTCCCGCCACACGCTGGTGTCCAACGCTTCCTGCACCACCAATTGCTTGGCGCCGCTCGCCAAGGTGCTGCACGCGGTCGTGGGCATCGAGCACGGCATCATGAACACGGTGCATAGCTACACCAACGACCAGGTGCTCACTGACGTTTATCACAAGGACCTGCGCCGCGCCCGTTCCGCCACCCAGTCGATGATTCCCACCAAAACCGGCGCGGCCGCTGCCGTGGGCCTGGTGCTTCCGGAGCTGGATGGCCGGCTGGACGGTTTCTCGGTGCGGGTTCCCACCATCAATGTATCGCTGGTCGATCTCACTTTCCGCGCCTCGCGCGCCACCACTGCGGAGGAGATCGACGCGGCCATGCAGGCTGCGGCCGGCGGCGAGTTGCAGGGCGTGCTGGCGGTTAATGACGAGCCCTTGGTTTCGATCGACTTCAACCACTGCCCCTACTCCTCGGTTTACGACAGCGGCATGACCAAGGTCCTGGGCGGCGATCTGGTGAAGGTCTGCTCCTGGTACGACAACGAATGGGGTTTCGCCAACCGCATGCTCGACACCACCCTGGCCCTGCTCAACGCGCCCTGATGCCTCTTCGGCCCCTGGCCTCCGCCGAACTGGCCGGGCGGCGGGTCATGATTCGCTCGGATCTGAATGTGCCGCTGGAAAACGGCCGGGTCGCGAACGGGCAGCGCATTCAAGCGGCGCTCCCGGCCATCCGCCATTGCCTGGACCAGGGGGCCGCAGTGATTCTGCTGTCGCACCTAGGGCGTCCGCGGCCGGGATCGTTCGACCCGCGTTATTCGTTGGCGCCGGTGGCCGCGGAACTTAGCCGCGCCTTGCGGATGCCCGTGCCGCTCAGCCGGAACTGGCTTAACGGGCTGGATGTATCGCCCGGAGAAGTGGCGTTATGCGAGAACGTGCGCTTCAATCCCGGGGAAAAAGAGGATTCCGCCGAACTTGGTCGGCGCATGGCGGCCTTGTGCGATATTTATGTGATGGATGCTTTCGCCAGCGCGCACCGGGCCCACGCCAGCGTTCATGCGGTTGCGCTGGCCGCGCGCGCGGCCTGCGCCGGCCCCCTGCTGCTGTCCGAGCTTGCGGCGCTTGAGGCCGCGTTTGCCAATCCGGCCCGCCCGCTGGTGGCTATTGTCGGCGGCGCCAAAGTTTCCGGAAAACTTGGCCTGCTCGCCTCTCTGGCCGCGAAAGCCGATGTGCTGATTCCGGGCGGCGGGATCGCCAACACCCTGCTGGGCGCGGCCGGCACGCCGATCGGAATCTCGCTGGCCGAACCTGATCTGCATGCTCAGGCGCTGGACCTGCTCAGGGCCAGGGCAGAGCTGATGCTTCCCATCGATGCCGTTTTGGCGCCTTCTCCCGATCAGGCTGAAGCGGCCCGTATTGCCGCAATCGGCCAGGTGGGCGGCCAGGAGATGATTCTGGATATCGGCCCCGGCACGGCGGAACGATATGCCGCTGCTATCGCTTGCTCCGGCACGGTGATCTGGAACGGCCCTTTAGGCTTGTTCGAGATCGAGGCATTCGCTGGCGGCACCCGCAAGATCGCCGAAGCCGTTGCCGCCAGCGCTGCTTATCGTCTGGCCGGGGGCGGAGACACCCTGCGGGCCTTGGATGACTTCGGCCTGGCTCCGGCGCTGGACCACTTGTGCACGGGCGGGGGCGCTATGCTCGCTTGGCTGGAGGGCGGCCAGCTGCCGGCCATCGCCGCCCTTGAGAGCCGCGCCGAAGGCGAATCGTAAAACGTTCGCCGTGTATGATGCTGCGCGTATGCGCCGCACCAAGATCATCGCCACCTTAGGTCCTGCCACGGACCGCTTGGAGGTATTGCGCGATGTGATTGAAGGGGGCGCGGACGTGCTGCGTCTTAATTTCTCTCATGGCGGTTGGGATGAGCGCTACCGCCGCATAGAGCAGGCGCGCGGCATGGCTGACGACTTAGGCTGTTGCGTGGCGCTGCTAGGCGATCTGCAGGGCCCGAAAATCCGCATCGCGGGCTTTCGCGACGGTCCTGTGCGGCTTGAGGACGGCGCGGAATTCTTTATCGATCCGGGCCTCGACGGCGACGCGGGCGATGCGCATGGCGTTGGAGTGAACATCGCCACGCTGGGGGACGATCTCAAGGAGGGCGATACCCTGCTGCTGGACGATGGCAATGTGGAGCTCAGCGTAGCGAGCATCCGGGCCGGCCGGGTGCATTGCCGGGTAGTGCATGGCGGCGTGGTGTCGGATCAGAAGGGCGTCAACAAGCGCGGCGGCGGCCTGCTGTCGGTGCCTGCGCTTACCGAAGAGGATTGCGCGGACCTCAAGCTGGCGGCGAAAGCGGGCCTGGATTGGATCGCCGTGTCCTTCGTGCGCGATGGAGCGGATATCGAAGCCGCGCGCGAACTGATCCGGAGCGCTGGAGGCCAAGCGCACATCATTGCCAAGATCGAACGTTCCGAAGCGCTCGACAATCTCGATGAAATTCTCGATGCGGCGGATGCCGTGATGGTGGCGCGCGGAGACCTTGGCATAGAGACCGGTTACGAGGGGCTGATCGGGCTTCAGAAATCCATTATCCGCCGCGCCCGCGACCGCCACCGGGTGGTGATTACGGCCACGCAAATGATGGAATCGATGATCGACCGCCCGGTGCCCACGCGCGCCGAGGTGTCCGACGTGTCCAATGCGGTGATGGATGGCAGCGACGCGGTGATGCTGTCGGCGGAAAGCGCCGTGGGCGAGTATGCCGCCGAAGCGGTCGCCGCCATGGCATCCATTTGCGAGGGCGCGGAGGCCTGGCTGCCGGCGCGCAGCGAGGCCAGCCCGGTGACCGAGGGCGCCTTCGAGCGCGTGGACGAGGGGATTGCCAAGGCGGCTATGTATGCCGCCAACCACATGGATGTGCGGGCGATCGCCGCGCTCACGGAATCCGGGGCCACTGCTTTGTGGATGTCCAGGATCCGCGCCGATATTCCCATATTCGCCCTCACGCGGCATGCCGCCACCCAGCGCCGGGTCACGCTGTACCGGGGCGTGGTGCCAGTCGCTTTCGATGTGACGCATACCGAATCCGATAGGCTGTTTCGGGAAATTTTCAGGTGTCTCCGGGACGCAGGCGGCTTGGAGCACGGAGACTTGGTGATTATTACCAAGGGCGCCATTACGGGCGTGTCCGGCCACACTGACTCGCTGACCGTTTTGCCGCTGGAATTCTGAAAGGGCGCGGTGCGATGCCAGCTTCGGTAGAATGCCGCTTGCCATGAACGAGACGGGCGACCGAAGATGCCTCAGCGCGCACACGACTCTTCCCGGCGGGAGGCGCTGCGCGCCTTGCTGGCGGAGGATGCCAAGCCACGCCTGCGCCGTCTCGTCCATTCGCTGAATCCCCGCGAAGCCGCGCTCCTGCTTGAATCCCTGCCGCCGCGGCGGCGCCCTCTGGCTTGGGAACTCGTTGACGAGGAGGACGAGGGCGAGATCCTCGTTGAGCTGAACGAGGAGGTTCGCGCCCAGATGATGGCGGGCATGGAATCCGCAGCCCTTGTGGACGCGGCCGAGGGCCTGGCCTTGGACGATCTTGCCGATCTTATCGGCGCCCTTCCGGATGACATCACCGAGCGGATTATTCGTTCGCTCGACCGGGAAGACCGGCAGCTTCTCCGTTCCGTGCTCATCTTTCCGCCCGATTCGGCCGGCGGGATCATGGTGCCGGAAACGGTTTCGGCGCAACCCGAAATGACCCTCGAGGCGGTGCTGGCCAGCCTGCGCGCGCATCCCGAGTTGCCCGAAGATATCTATTGCGTTTATGTGGTTGACCGGGACCAGCGCTACCGAGGCGTTTTGCAGGTTCGCGATCTGCTGGGCGGCTCGCCCGACGCAACAGCGGGCGATCTGATGGATACCGAGCCGCGCCCCATTCATTGCGATGCGCCCGCATCGGATGTGGTTCTTCAGTTTCAGAATATCGACAGTTCGGTCGCGGCGGTGGTGGATAACGACGGCCGGCTGATCGGGCAGATCACGGCCGATGACGTGGTGGATGTGTTGCGCGACCAGAATGACCGCGAGATTCTGGGTTCGGTCGGCCTGGATGAAGAGGACGACATGTTCGCGCCGGTCGCGGCCAGCGCCGGGCGCCGCGCGCTCTGGCTGGGGCTGAACCTGGTGACCGCGCTGGTCGCGGCCGGGGTGGTGGCCTGGTTCAAGCCGGCGGTGGAAAGGGTGGCTTTGCTGGCCGTGCTGCTGCCGGTGGTGGCCAGCATGGGCGGAATTGCCGGCAGCCAGACGCTCACGCTGATGGTGCGCGGCCTATCGCAGGGGCGGATTCAAAATTCCAATGCGCGCTGGCTGCTGCGCAAGGAATTGGCAGTGGGGCTTCTTAACGGCATGGGCTGGGCGCTGGTTGTGGCGCTGGTCACTTTCGGCGTATTCAGCAACTTGGAGGTGGCTCTCATCGCCGGCGCTGCCATTGCGATCAACCTGCTGGCCGCCGCTGCTTCCGGGGTTTTGGTGCCGCTCATACTGCGGCGCATCAATATCGACCCGGCGCTGGCGGGCGGCGTCGTGCTGACCACTATCACCGACGTGATCGGCTTCGCGGCTTTTCTCGGTCTGGCGAGCATGCTCCTGCTCTAACCCTTCGCCCTGCGCTTGCCCCTGCCTCGCGGGAGACGCAAGAACCCATCCATGGGGCTCGGCTGGTTCGCGCCGGGACATCGGCGCTCACCCTGCCCCAGACGCTCCCGCGAGGCAGGGGCAAGCGCAGGGCTTGAGCTTGCTGTTCGCGTAATCTATGGCGGGGTGACATGATGCCGGGGATTCAAGATATGGAAGCGGTACGCGTGGCGGCCGGCGTGATTCGGCGGAGCGACGGGCGGGTGCTGGTGTCAAGGCGGCTGCCGGGGAGGCACATGGCGGGCGCCTGGGAGTTCCCTGGAGGCAAGGTCCGGGACCTGGAAACGCCTCGTCAGGCGCTGAGCCGCGAGTTGCGCGAGGAGCTCGGCATCTCAGTCCGCCGGGCGCGCAGGATCATGAGCTACGAACAGGAATACCCGGATCGGCTGATCGAACTGCATTTCTATCAGGTTAGCGAATACTCAGGGGTTCCGCTCGGGTGCGAGCAGCAGGAACTGGCGTGGGAGTTCCCCGAGCGCCTTGCTGAGATGGGCTTCTTGCCCGCCGATCGCCCGCTGGTGGAATTTCTGATTCAGCAGACGGCCAGCATGAAAGTGAATTTGGGCCGGTAGAGTTCTCCGGCCTTGTCGCCGGAAGGTGTCTTGAGGAACCGCACGTGGATCTTGCCGCTATCGGACGCGCCGCTCGCTTGCGGAAAGCAGGGAATATCTTTGGGCATGCCGATTCGGACCATCCATAGTTCCTGGTCGCGGCTAATGGAAGCCACGAAGCTGCCTTGATCGGCCTCGCAATTGTGGTAGTCGCCGCGTTCGCGCAGCAACGCCAGAAACTTACGGTTGGCGTTCAGTAGCGGCCCCAAGGCCTCAACCCATTTCAGGAAATCTTCGCGGCAGCGTTCCGCCGGGGCCTGCAGCCACCATTGATACACCGGCAGATCCACCGCCATCGCTGCGTCCGTTACCGAATCGCGATGGCGCAGCGCGCTGATCAGCGGGTCAAAGCGGAGATTTCTGCCCGTGCTGGCCTTCAATTGCACAAGCTCCTCGCGGAATTGCTCAAGTTCGTCAAGAAGGGCCTTGAGGTTCTCCTGCCTGATATCCTCCCGGGCGCGCAGGACCTGGTAGTTGCGCTGCAGGTAATAGATCTGCTGAAGCAGATGGGCCCGCAGGTCCTCGCGGAACACCAGGTCCACCACGCTCAGGACCGCATGGACCGCCGGGCGGTCGAGCGCGCCGCTGCGGTGGTTGGCGGCGGCCGCGAGCTGGCGGTCAAGGACTTCCAGGCGCAGAAACAGGCGAATGCTGTCGCGCAGCGGGAATTCGTACAACGCATTCGCGACGCCATGCGAGCCGACGAAATCGTTCATTCAGGGCGGGTGGGGGGTAGTGGCTGATCCGCCGCGTATCTTATCGCTTTTCCCGATTTCGGGCTTTGTTTTCTCCAAGATAAAGGAGGTGGAGATGATTGGCCTGCGCACGCAACGCTTCAATGGATCCATCGTTGAGGATGATATCGTTGGCCAGGGCGCGGCGCTGACGACGGCTTGCTTGGGCTGCGATGATCGCGCGGGCCAGCTTGCCGGTGATGCCGTCACGCGCTCTCAGCCTCTCCATCTGCAGTTTCCGCGGCGCGTCGATCACCAGCACCCGGTCGATTCCGGCGCTGAAGCCGGTCTCGGCCAGTAGCGGAATCACCATCACCAAGTAGCTGCCGGGCGTTGCTCGGGCGCGTTCCCAGGCTGCGCGGCGGATGCGCGGATGCAGGATCGCCTCAAGCCGCTTGCGCGCATCTCGATCGGCAAACACCTTCTCGCGCAGCGCCGCCCGGTCCAGCGCGCCGTTGCGCGCCACCAGGCTGGCTCCGAACTCGCCGGCGATTTCTTCAACCGCCGGCAGGCCCGGGGCTGTTTGCTCGCGGGCAATCATATCGGTGTCCACGATCGCGGCCCCAAGCTCCGCCAGGTGGTCGGCCACGACGCTCTTGCCGCTGGCGATTCCGCCCGTAAGGCCCAGTGTGAATCGTCTGGTCGCGTTCACGATCAGCCAGGTATGCCGAGGCCGAATAGATTGGCGGCCTGCGGCCCCAGAAAGAGCGCGAACAAGCCGCCTGCTGCCAGAAACGGACCGAATGGAAGCGGATCGCTGAATGCCGCCCGGCGGCTGAGAACCAGCGGTAGCGCCACGGCCAGGCCGGCAGTGGCCGACAAGCCCATGATTAGCGGCAGTCCGCTAATGCCGGTCCAAGCGCCCAGCGCCGCAAACAGTTTCATGTCGCCCCCGCCAAGCCCGTCGCGCTTGCGCAGCGCCCTCCAGACAAGGTTGATGGTCCATAGCGCGGCATATCCCGCAATGGCTCCTGCGATGGCCTGCCGGGGTTCGAGGAACGGCAGCTCAGGCAGGTTGGGCGCAAACGGGGATTGCGGGACCAGGCTCAGGGCCAGCCCCGACCATAGAAGGCCGAGCGTCAGGCGATCCGGCAGCAGGCCATGCTCAAGGTCGATCAGCGCCAGGGCAACGAGGGTTACACATGCCAGCAGTGCGGCCCAGGCGTGCAGGCCGGCGCCGAACACGTGCCAGCAGGCCAGCGCCAGCAGGCCGCATAGCGCTTCGCTTGCAGGGTAGCGCCAGTGGATTCGGCAGGCGCAGTTGGCGCAGCGGCCTTTGAGGAAAACGAAACTCAGCAGCGGGATGTTGTGCCTGAGGCGGATGGCGGTTCGGCACGAAGGGCATTGCGAGCCCGGCCGGTCCAGCGCCAGGCCGCGCGGCAGCCGATAGACCAGCATGCCCGCGAAGCTGCCGAGGGCCAGCCCGAAGAGCGCGGCGAACGCGCCGGTCCATGCGGGCAGCGGCTGCCAGAGGTTCTGCTCCCAGAAAAAGTCCATGTGCGGCTGGTTTCAACTGACCTTGGTGTTGATGTCCCGAAAGTAACTTTACAGGCAAGCGCCGCCCGTTCAGATAACCGAGCCCATGCCGAAGATAGGCAGGTACATGGCCAGCACCAGACCGCCGATCAGCACGCCTAGGATCGTCATGAGCAGAGGCTCCAGAAGAGCGCCCATGCGGTCGGCGGCGGTTTGCAGCTCCTCATCGTAGCGTTCGGCCAGGTGCGCGCACATTTCGCCCAGGCGGCCGGTTTCCTCGCCCACGCCCATCATCCGGCCCAGCGCGGGCGGGAGGATGGCGAGATACGTCATTGCGCGCCGCAGGCCCTGCCCGGCGGCCACTTCCTCGCGAGTGCGCCGGATGGCCGCTTCATAAACGCGGTTGCCGCAGGCGCCGGCGGCGGCATCCAGGGCTTCGACGGCAGGCAGACCCGCTTCCAGCAGCGTGGCAAGCGTGCGCATGAAGCGGGCGATGGCGGCGCGCGCGAAAAGACCGCCTATGAAGGGCAGGCGCAGTTTGAGGCGATCTTCCAGGTAACGCGCCCCGCGCATTCGCCTTCGCGTCCAGATCAGCGCGCCGGTTCCCGCCGCCGCTGCGACCGCCCAGGCAGGACCGCTTTCCCGCAGGCTGTCGGACAGCCCCACGACAACGCGCGTGAGCGGCGGAAGCTCCGCGCCGTAGCCGGCGAACATGCGCTCGAATTCCGGCACCACGTAAACCAGCATAAGGCCCACCACAACGACGGCAATCCCCACAACCGCAAGCGGGTAGCTTAGGGCCGATGATATTTTCCTGCGGATTCGTTCGCGGCGCTCCAGCCAGGTTGCCAGGTTCGCCAGCAGTTCCGGCAAGCGTCCGGAGCCTTCGCCGGCGGCGACAAGGCTAAGGTGCAAGCTTCCGAAGTGTCTGCCGTGATGCTTCATCGCCTCGCTGAGCGCGGCCCCTGCGGCCACCTCCCTGGACAGGGCTTCGAGCAGTTCCTGCATCCGTGCCAGATGCTGGCTTTCCGCTGTGATGTCCAGTGCCTGGACCACGGGCAGACCCGCTTCCAGCACTGTGGCCAGCTCACGCACCATGAACGCCACATCCGCCGGCTTGATGGCGCGGCGCTGGCTGCGGCGCAGGCGTCGGGGCCGAACGCGAATCGGGGTGATGCCGTCGCGCTGCAGCTCGGCCCGCACTCTCGTTGCGCTGCTGTCCCGCCGCATGCCCTTCAGCAGGCGCCCGTCCCGCAACCGTCCTTCCCACTGATAGCCTTTCAGAGCCATCTCAGGGCGCCGCCGCCGGGCCGGAAAAGCCGCTGGCCGTGACCCGATTGACCTCCTCGACGCTGGTGATGCCTTGGCGCACTTTTTCCCAGCCGGAGGCGCGCAGTCCCGCCACTTGCTCAAGTTTTGCCTGGGCCTCGATTGCCGCAACCGGCGCGCCGTTGAGGATCAGTTCATGCTGCGCGGCGGAAACGGGCATGACCTGGAACAGGCCCACCCGCCCTCGATAGCCATCGGCGCAATGGCCGCAGGCCGCCGAAGGCTGCGCGCGGTACAACCGGGTTCCGGGCGGAAGCGCATCGGAGTCCATGCCGTGCTCGCGGGCATCGGCCAGCCGCGGCGTATAGGCTTGGCGGCACTCCAGGCACAGGCGGCGAGCCAGCCGCTGAGCCACGATAAGCCGCACCGAGCCGGCCGCATAGGGAGGCACCTCCAGGTCGCGAAGACGCGCCACAGTTGCGGGGGCATCCTCGGTATGAAGCGTCGATAGCACCAGATGACCTGTTTGCGCGGCTCGCGTGGCGATGGAGGCAGTTTCGGCATCGCGGATTTCGCCCACCATGATCACATCCGGATCCTGGCGCAGAAAGGCCCGCAATGTGCTGGCGAAGGTCAGCCCCGCGGCGCGGTTCACATTCACCTGATTGATCCCCGACAGCTGGATTTCGCACGGATCCTCCACGGCGCTTATGTTGCGCTCCAGCACGTTGAGGCGCGATAGCGCCGCGTAGAGCGTAACGGTTTTGCCGCTTCCGGTGGGTCCGGTCACGAGGATCATTCCCTGCGGCTGGGCCAGCACCGAAGAAAAATCGCGCTGCTGGCGCGCATTCATTCCCAGTTCATCCAAACCAGGCAGCGCCGCGCCGGAATCCAGGATGCGCACCACCACCTTTTCCCCATGGAGCGTGGGCAGCGTGTTCATGCGCAGATCCACCTTGCGGCGGTCGGAAAGGCGCAGCCGCAGCCTTCCGTCCTGCGGCGCCCGCCGCTCGGCGATATCCAGCCGGGCCAGAACCTTGAGCCTGGCGCAGACCTTGGCCGCCAGTCCGGCGGGCGGCTGGGCGGCCACTCGCAACAGTCCGTCCATGCGCAGGCGCACCCGGTAGCTGCTCTCATAAGGCTCGAAATGGATGTCCGACGCCCCCTGCCTTATGGCGCTCAGCAGAATGCTGCTGACGAATCGCACCACCGGCGCCTCCTGCACAGAGGAGGCGATCGCCGTGTCTTCCTCCTGGGGCGTTTCCCCCTCGAACTCCAAGGGCGGCAGCTCATCATCCAGCAACGCGAGTTCCGCTGTTTGGGCACCCGCCGATTTAAGCCGCGCCGCCAGCTTGTGATACTCCACCACGACGGCGCGCGGCTCCAGGCCCGTGCGTTGCCGCGTCTCGTCCAGAATGGCGATCTGCGCCGGATCCGCCAAGCCCAGAACAAGGCGCCGCCCATCGGCCGCTATCGGAAGCAGCCGGCGGGAAGCGAAGAATTCAGGGTCCAGCCCGGTTGCCGCAGGGGGAATTTCGCAGAGCCGGTCCAAGTCCAGCAGGGGCAGGCCGAATTCATCCGCGATGGCCCCCGCCAGGCGAGCAAGATCGGTTCCCTTGCGCTCCGCCAGCCAGCCAACGATGCTGCCGCCGGATGGCCCCAGGTCATCCTCTGCCGCTTTCAGCAACGCTTCGCTGGCTACGCCATCCGCCATCAGCCGGCGGATCAGCGGGTTGGCCGGCATCCCTGGATTCATGGCTGGCCGTTCGTGGCGGGAGGCCCGCTGCGTCCGGCCGGACCTCAGGAACGGCAGGTTTGGGGAAGGTAGGCGTTTTCCAGGTTGGTTGCCGCTTGCTCCCCTCCCAGCGCTTCGCCGTCGGGCGCCGCGGCGTTGCCGCAGCGCCAGATCAGGGTGGATCCGTCTTCGGCGATATAGGGCGTCATGTACAGCGCCTTGTCGGCGATCAAGCGATTGGATTCGTTTCCGAACGTGATCACGATCTCGCTTGCAACAATATCCACCGATTTAACGTAGCGGCCCTGGGTGTCGTCGGCATCCGCGCTCAGGCCTGCTTCGGAGCGATCCGCCGGCCCGGCCCCGGTGCTCATGTAGGTTTCCGTGACAGCATTTCGCGTTTGCACCGACAGCGTGACGCCCTCCTGGACCTGGGCGCGTATGGTGTAGTCCTGATATGCGGGTATGGCCAGCGCGGCCAGGATGCCGATGATCGCGATCACGATCATCAGCTCCACCAGGGTAAATCCTTGTGCGATCTTTTGCATGGCATCCAGCCCCCTTGCGCGGAACGCGGCCAGAATAAGTGACTCGCCGATCCGGGCGCAAGCGCAAAACCGTTCGTGTTTGCCGTCAATTTCCGCCTCGGCGCAACGTGTATTGCCGGCGCCGGGTTGCGCGCCTTTGGGTGATTGATTCAGAATGCCCCCCGTGAATCTCCATGAGTATCAGGCCAAAGGGCTGCTGAGCCGCTACCAAGTGCCCATTGCGGGCGGTCTGGCGGCGGCTTCTCCCGAAAGCGCCGAGCGGTCTGCGCGCGACTTGGGCGGAG
>JAPOTY010000007.1 GCA_026708965.1 Gammaproteobacteria bacterium
ACCCAGCTCGCGTACCACTTTAAATGGCGAACAGCCATACCCTTGGGACCTGCTACAGCCCCAGGATGTGATGAGCCGACATCGAGGTGCCAAACTCCTCCGTCGATGTGGACTCTTGGGAGGAATCAGCCTGTTATCCCCGGAGTACCTTTTATCCGTTTAGCGATGGCCATTCCATACAGAACCACCGGATCACTAAGACCGACTTTCGTCCCTGCTCGACTTGTACGTCTCGCAGTCAAGCACCCTTTTGCCTTTACACGCAATGCGCGATGTCCGACCGCGCTGAGGGTACCTTTGCGCTCCTCCGTTACTCTTTGGGAGGAGACCGCCCCAGTCAAACTACCCACCATGCACTGTCTCCGATCCAGATAAATGGACCTGGGTTAGAACTCCAAACATATCAGGGTGGTATCTCAAGGTTGGCTCCACCGAAGCTAACGCTTCGGCTTCAAAGCCTCCCACCTATCCTGCACAGATATGCTCAAAATTCAGTACAAAGCTGTAGTAAAGGTTCACGGGGTCTTTCCGTCTAGCCGCGGGTACACTGCATCTTAACAGCGAGTTCAATTTCGCTGAGTCTCGGGTGGAGACAGTGTGGCCATCGTTACGCCATTCGTGCAGGTCGGAACTTACCCGACAAGGAATTTCGCTACCTTAGGACCGTTATAGTTACGGCCGCCGTTTACCGGGGCTTCGGTCACGAGCTTCGCCCAAAGGGCTAACAAGATCACTTAACCTTCCGGCACCGGGCAGGCGTCACACCCTATACATCCTCTTGCGAGTTAGCAGAGTGCTGTGTTTTTAGTAAACAGTCGCAGCCACCTGGTCACTGCGGCCTCCGACAGCTTGGGGAGCAAGTCCCGTCACCGTCAGAGGCGTACCTTCTCCCGAAGTTACGGTACCAATTTGCCTAGTTCCTTCACCCGAGTTCTCTCAAACGCCTTAGGATTCTCTCCCTGCCCACCTGTGTCGGTTTACGGTACGGTCGTCCGCAACCTGATGCTTAGAGGTTTTTCTTGGAAGCATGGTGTCAGCTACTTCCCGGCAATGCCGGTGGTCTCGCATCTCGGCGTTAGCGGCGCTCCGGATTTTCCAAAAGCGCCCGCCTACCTGCTTTTCCCGGGACAACCAACGCCCGGTAAGCCTAACCTTCTCCGTCACCCCATCGCAGTTACGGCCGGTACAGGAATGTTGACCTGTTTCCCATCGACTACACCTTTCGGTCTCGCCTTAGGGGCCGACTCACCCTGCGCCGATTAGCGTTGCGCAGGAAACCTTGGGCTTCTGGCGTGCGGGTTTTTCACCCGCATAATCGTTACTCATGTCAGCATTCGCACTTCTGATACCTCCAGCACGCCTCGCGACGCACCTTCACTGGCTTACAGAACGCTCCCCTACCCCCGATACGCTCCGAAGAACGCATCGAGCCGCAGCTTCGGTATACGGCTTAAGCCCCGTTAAATCTTCCGCGCAGGCCGACTAGACCAGTGAGCTGTTACGCTTTCTTTAAAGGATGGCTGCTTCTAAGCCAACCTCCTGGCTGTCTGGGCCTTCCCACTTCGTTTCCCACTGAGCTGTGATTTGGGGACCTTAGCTGACGGTCTGGGCTGTTTCCCTTTCCACGACGGACCTTATCACCCGCCGTGTGTCTCCCGTGCTGGCACTTTCTGGTATTCGGAGTTTGCAATGGGTTGGTAAGTCGGGATGACCCCCTAGCCATAACAGTGCTCTACCCCCAGAAGTGATACACGAGGCACTACCTAAATAGCTTTCGAGGAGAACCAGCTATCTCCGGGCTTGATTAGCCTTTCACTCCTATCCACAGCTCATCCGAAGATTTTTCAACATCTCCCGGTTCGGTCCTCCAGTGGGTGTTACCCCACCTTCAACCTGGCCATGGATAGATCGCCCGGTTTCGGGTCTACTCCCAGCGACTGTCGCCCTGTTAAGACTCGGTTTCCCTACGCCTCCGCTAAATGCTTAAGCTTGCCACTGAAAGTAAGTCGCTGACCCATTATACAAAAGGTACGCAGTCACCCCACGCCCGGATTACTCCGGTTGCGAGGCTCCCACTGCTTGTACGCACACGGTTTCAGGTTCTATTTCACTCCCCTCTCCGGGGTTCTTTTCGCCTTTCCCTCACGGTACTGGTTCACTATCGGTCAGCAAGGAGTATTTAGCCTTGGGGGATGGTCCCCCCATGTTCAGTCAGGATATCACGTGTCCCGACCTACTCGATTTCATGGCACGCTGATTTTTATATACGGGACTATCACCCTCTATGGTTGAACTTTCCAGAACATTCTACTAATCAGTGTGACACTTAAGGGCTGTTCCCCGTTCGCTCGCCGCTACTAAGGGAATCTCTGATTGATTTCTTTTCCTCCGGGTACTTAGATGTTTCAGTTCTCCGGGTTCGCTTCATGCGCCTATATATTCAACGCATGATACTCCGCAAGCGGAGTGGGTTTCCCCATTCGGACATCCCCGGATCAAAGCTAGTTTGCCAACTCCCCGGGGCTTTTCGCAGGCTACCACGTCCTTCATCGCCTCTCGCTGCCAAGGCATCCACCGTATGCGCTTAATTACTTGACCATATAACCTCAAACGCCCTCCGTAACACACATTCAACCCTTTTAATTGAATGCTTTTGAGGCTAATGTCACTGACATAATGCAGTGCGATTACCCTGATCGTATTCATAAAGACGTTGAATACGATCAATTTGCAAGACAATTGGAGTATTGTCTTGCGGCTTTTCAGTTTCTGAATTGTTAAAGAACCTTGGGCAAGTAATAACTTGCTTGCGTTGCAAGTAGCAACCAGCAGGGAACAATGCTTACTGTTTCCTGTTGGTTGCAACCTGTTGCCTGACTGGTGGAGCCAGGCGGGATCGAACCGCCGACCTCCTGCGTGCAAAGCAGGCGCTCTCCCAGCTGAGCTATGGCCCCTATCCTGCTCCGCACCGAAGTTCCGGTTTCACGCTTTCCGAAACTTTGCGGACTGGACCCTTCAAGGCAATGGTGGGTCTGGGAAGACTTGAACTTCCGACCTCACCCTTATCAGGGGTGCGCTCTAACCAACTGAGCTACAGACCCGCGCACGGCGCACGCTTCTATGCCGGCCCGCCAAGGCGGGCGCGCGAAAGATGCGTACCGTTGTAAAAGAACAAAACCCCGCAGCGCGCCCATGCGCCGGGGGATTGGCAATTGTATGGCAAATCCATCGCTCGTCAATAGATTTTTTGCCTATTGAGGGTCATTCACCCGGTCGGACAATCTGTGGCATTCTTGGCTGCCTGAATGATCGGGAGGATTCCATGGCCAGACCCCACATCGAATTCATCCAGTCGCAGGCAATGCTGATGAAGCCCGGCGGCCATCTTTTCAGCTGGGACGCCAAGCTCAATCCGGTGCTGCCGCCGGAATTGGCCGAGTACGCGCCAAAGGTCGAGCCGGAAGCCGCGTACTACTGATGCGGCTCATGAAGGTTCCGGAAAGAGGGGGCGGCGAAACCTTCCGCCATCGAAAAATTGCGGTCCGCGCTTGCGCCGGCGAACCATGCGATTCGGCCTAAGGCTGATCGAATACTTGGGCCCGGTGCCGGAGCTGGTGCGGCTGGCCGTGGCCGGCGAGAAGGCCGGGTTCGACAGCGTGTGGTTCCCGCACGACACTTTCATGCGCCACACCTGGGTCACGACTTCCGCCGTCGCCACCGCCACCGAACGCATCCGGATCGGCTCGGTGGGCACCAATCCCTACACCACGCATCCCGTGGAGCTGGCCGCCTACGCGGCCACGCTGGACGAGCTTTCCGGGAGGCGTTTCATTCTCGGCATGGGCCTGCACACGCTGGACATGATCGGCTGGGCCGGCGTGGATGCCTCCGATTACCTGCAGCGCCATCGCGAAGCCGCGCATCTCATCCGCGGCCTGTGGCGCGGCGAGGTTATGGAGCACAACGGCGAGGTGTTTCAGTGGGGCCCGGAGTGCTACCTGCGCTTCAAGCCGCCGCGCCCCGATATTCCCATCTACCTGTCCGCCTTCGGCGAGGATTTTCTGCGCCTAAGCGGCGAAATCGGCGACGGCAGCCTGCCGATGATCACGCCGCCCGCGTCGGCGAGGCAAATGATCGCCCCCATACGCGAAGGCTTGGCTGCGCGTCCGGATCCGGCGCCCGACTACGTGGTGTCCGGCTGCGGCTGGCTGTCGCTTTCCAAGGAGAAAGCCGCCGCCTCGGAGGTCATGAGGAATTTGGCCGCCTATTTCGGCCCCTACCTTGAGGACCATGCGCTGCAAACGATCGGCTTGAGCGCCGCCGATTTCGCTCCGCTGCGCGAGCTGGTGGATGCCGGACGCATGGAGGAAGCGCGCGCCCGGGTCACCCCGGACATGCTGCGCCTGGGCATTACCGGCACGCCCGCCGAAGTGATCGACCAGATCCATGAGCTGGCGGATGCCGGCGTCAACGAGGTGAACCTGGGCGGCCCGCTCGGCCCGGACCCCGAAGAGGCGATCCGCCTCATGGGCAAGGAGGTCATCCCCGCCTTCCGCGACTAGGGAACCCCCGGGAACAATGCTTCCCGATCCGGCTAACGTTCGCGCTTGATCCGCCGCTAAAGCCGGGACGGCGCTTCCGTTTCGTACATCGCCCGCATGGCGCGGGCTTGCGCGGCGAACTCGTCGCGCAGTGAAGGCGGGGACAAAACCTCCACGGCGCTGCCGAAACCCAAAAGCCACCAGCGAAGCTCCTGCGTGTCGGCGACGCTGGCCTCGACCAGAACGCGGCCTTCGGCCTGGCGCGCAATGCGCTGATCGCCGGACAGCCGCCGCTCGGCAAGGTGCTCGGCCACTTCCGGCGACACGGCGACACGCAACGGGATTTTCCCGCTGGCCAGCGGATAGGAGAACCGCTGCTCGTTGCGGATATGGCTCGCCAGCCGAAATCCCGGCGGCGTTCTGGCGGGCTCATCAAGCAGCTGCGGCTTGCTCATGCGGTGCAGCGCATAGTGGCGAACGTCCATGTAGCTCCATGCGGTGGCGACCAGATAAGCCACGGTTTCTCGAAAAACCAAACTCAGCGGATTAAGCGCGACCCGCTGCGAGCGTTGTTGCGAGCGGCTCCGGTAGTTGATTTCCAACTGGCGGTTGTGCAACAGGGCGTTGTACGCCGCGCGCTGC
Source organism: Gammaproteobacteria bacterium (assembly GCA_026708965.1). Lineage (GTDB taxonomy): Bacteria > Pseudomonadota > Gammaproteobacteria > Steroidobacterales > Foliamicaceae > Foliamicus. Next base: position 5,184 of record JAPOTY010000007.1, read on the forward strand.
ACCTCCTCTTTCACCGGCGGCGGCGTGAGCAAAGGGCCGCGTGAAACGATCCGCGCGCGGTTGGCCCAGCGGCCCAGGGCGGAACCTTTCAGCAGGCGATCGGCGTGATTGAAGTAGCTGTCCAGCAGCCGCAGCGTGGCGGGCGGCATGAGCGGCCTTAAGTATTCGTTGGCCAGACGCAACGCAAAAGCCGTGTGCTCGGTCATGGCCGGCAGTTGCGTCATGGCGTGGCTATCGATCCAGTACCAGTGATTGGTTCTGCCCACGGTTTCGCAGGTGATGGGAAACCGGGCGGATAGCTGCTCCAGACTGCGCTGCATGGAGCGGGCGCTCACGTTGAATTCGGGATCTTTTTCGCGCAGTTCAGCGAGTATCCGCGCGGTGGCCTTGCGCCCCGGATGCACCGGAACGCATTGCAATATCGCCAGGTAACGGAACACGGTGTCCACGGCTTTTCGCATGGCGCCATTCTATCCGGTAATTTTTATGCGACGCATTATGTCGCATTTATTCCATACCATGCACAGCGGATTGACCGAACGGAACGCTGATTAAAGACACGGAGAATGCTCATGCTTACGCCTTACGAAAGCCGCCTAATCCTTGCTTGGCTCGCCAACGCCGCCAGCCGCATCCGAGTCCGCAAACGGGCCGAGGATCTGGCGGAATGGGTCAACGAACACATAGAAGCGCTAGAGACCAATCTTGCCGAGCACGGCTACGAGATAGATGCTGCGGGGATCGCTAAATTCGCCGTGCAATGCGAATACAACTTACCGCGCTCATGGCTCATGCCTCCGTGCGAAATATCGGCAGGCAAAATCTTATTGCCGCAGCAAGATCTCAGCTTCTCGCGCGCAGCGCCAACAGAGGACTACGGGAAAAAGAAAAGAAAAAAGAAAAAGAAGGCGCAGGCTTGGCGACATCTGCGCATTGCGTTGCGCCGGGCCAGCGAGGCCACGCAAGCCATCAAGCGTGATGCCACGGCGTTGAGGCTGAAACGGCTGGCGGGAATTACGTGCCTTGACGATACCGATTTGCAGGTGATGGAACTGCTGCTGCGCTATCAGGCACAGCCAATGATTGAATCGCTGCTTAATGATTTGTACGAGATCAGACTGTACCGGATCAGTTGCGAAGATCTGAATAACCCCGTATTCGCGGAGCTGCTCGGCATTTCTTCAAACACCCTGTTGTCCCGCTGCGCCCCCAGCGCGCCGCTGGTCCGCTCCGGCCTGCTAGGCGTGGAGGGGGACGGCGATATCTCCGTAGTATCGCGCCTGCAACGCTTGTGCTCGGCATCCGACGAAGAGACCGACCCGCTCCCGTTGCTGCTGGGCGACCCCGCGCAGGCCGAGCTGGAATGGCAGGACTTCGACCATTTGGGACAGCAGCGCGCCGATGTGGAGGGCATCGTGCGCGGGGCTCTGAGCGAGCGCACCAAAGGCGTTAACGTACTGCTGTACGGTCCGCCTGGAACGGGCAAAACAGAGTTTGCCCGCACCTTGGCGGCACGCTTGGGCGTTGCGTTGTTCAGCGTGGGCGAGACGGACGAGGACGGCGACGAGCCTTTGCGCGGCGAGCGACTCGCGGACCTCAAGCTGGGGCAGAGCCTGCTGGGGCGGGAAGCCAACGGCATGCTTCTATTCGACGAAATGGATGATCTGCTCGTCGGAGGATCGTCCTCGCCATTCGGTCTTTTCGGCTTTATCGAATCCAAGCAGGCATCGTCGCGCCTATTCATGAACCGCCTGCTGGAGGAAAACCCCGCGCCCACGCTGTGGACCGTCAATGATACGCGCTGCATCGACCGCGCCATCCTGCGGCGCATGATGTTCGCCATCGAAATGCGCCAGCCGCCGCCTCCGGTTCGCCAGCGGATCTGGGCGCGCCAGCTTGAGCGCAGCGGCATTGAAGCGGGCCCGGAGGACGCGCGGAGCTTAGCCTACGAATTCGATGCCACGCCGGGGATGGCCGCCGGGGCCGTGGCCGCCGCCGCCCTGCTGCGCGATGGCGATTTGGGCGCTGTTCGCCGCGGTGTGCAAAGCCTGTCCCGGCTGCTCGATTGCGAAAAGCCCAATCAGGGCATCCCGCACGGCTTCAATCCCGCGTTCATGCAGTCGGACGAAGATCTGGAAGCGTTGGCCGACCGGCTGTGCGCGACCGGCAAACAGCGCTTCTCGCTCTGCCTTCAGGGGCCGCCCGGCACCGGGAAAAGCGCTTGGATCCGCTATCTAGCCGACCGCTTGGGGATGGAAGTGACCCAAAAACGCGCTTCGGATCTGATCAGCATGTGGGTGGGCGCAACCGAGAAGAATATCGCCCAAGCATTCCGCGAAGCAGCCGACGACGGCTCCTTTTTGGTGTTCGACGAAGCCGACTCGCTGCTGGCCGACCGCATCGGCGCGCAACACGGCTGGGAAATCAGCCAGGTCAACGAAATGCTCACTTGGATGGAGCGGCACCCGCTGCCATTCGCCTGCACCACCAACCTCATCGAGAAGCTCGACCCGGCCACCCTGCGCCGCTTCGTCTTCAAAATCAGCGTGGGCTACCTCGACGCCTCCCGTGCCAAAGCCATGTTCCGCGCCTGGTTCAACCTGCCGCCTCCCGCAGCTTTGGGTTCCCTGCAAGTCCTGACCCCCGGCGACTTCGCCGTGGCCCGCCAAAAAGCCGAAATCCTGGACCAGCTCGACGACCCGTCCGCCCTCTGCATGCTTCTTAAAGCCGAATGCGATGCCAAGCCCAACCAACCCCGCCCCATCGGCTTCCTGCATTGACACAAGCGTGCCCAACCGGACCCACCGCACACGGTCCCGCGAATAAGGAGAGAATGCGCCCTCCGGCAAGTGGAAGCGGAGGACAACGAGGTGCCGACAGTGGGGTGGCGCAACTGAAACACGCCGACGTATCTGGACGCCCCGAATAACCTGGAGGAAGGGCGTGGTCCCGTGATAGGCTTGCCCTGCCAAGGGGAAGAGAACACACGATGCATTCATGCATACGCGTGCGCGTCCTTGAGACCACGGCATATCGCCCGCCCCGCTCTTTCCATACTCACTTCTCGAGGAGCATCACTATGAAACAACTGACGATTGCCGTGGCTCTGCTTCCATTAATCCTTGCTGGTTGCGACGATGCAAGGTTCGCTTCGCGAAATTTGTCGAGAGCGGCGGATAATTTCGAAATCGATCGACGTATCGTGTTCTACAACGGCATTACCGATACCTATATGCTCACCATCGAAGGCCGATGCGCCATAACAGATCAGCAGAAACAACTCGAAGTCACCTGCAAGATCGGCGAAGACGCCTACAGCAAGCACTTTCTCGGGCTGTCCGACAACGTCACGTATTTTGCGGAGCAACTGGAAACTGCGGATGTCAGCGCGTACCACCACCGGATCGTGTTCAAGCCGCAAGCCATTATTCCTGATTTCGACTTCCGCGGCAGCGCCGAAGAACTGCTCGAAAACGCCTCGGAATCGAATCGGCAGTAGTCGCTCAGCCCGACAACAAACTGCGAAAACCGGGCGGCGCCAGCATGCATGGCGGCAAAAATCCCGATATTGCCGCAGTGATCGGCCACCGCTGCTAAGCGAGCGGCCATTGCCAAATGCTGCCAGGAACCGCTTGCTTTCTGATCGCGCTCTCGGCAAAAGCCCGCCGTCAACGCCGATCAAAGAGGAGAAATGACAAGTGTCAAGAAAAATTGAAGGGTGGGAAGAGGTGGTGAGGAAGGTGACATGCGGGCGGCAAAGGCATAGATACTCTGCGCTCTGTCCGAACTTTCATAGAGAGAAGGCGGGCCTTGACAAGCATTCGGTTCCTTGAAAGACTTAGCCAGACTTAGCTATAGAGAGCGCCGCCATGAAAGTGAACATGCACGAAGCGAAATCGCAACTCTCCAAGCTGGGCAAGCTGGCTTGGAAGGGCGAGGAAATCGTAATCGCCAAGGCTGGCGAGCCTTGGCTGCACTTGATGCCTTATCGGGAACGCTTGAAAGAGCGAAAACCCGGCGGGCTTGAAGGCCAGATATCGATGTCTCCCAACTTCGAGGATGAAGATGAGGAACTCATTGACGCGATCAGGAAGTCGAAAATTTTTCCGGATGAGGGCTGATGATGCAGCGCCTTTTGCTGGACACCCATGCGCTGATATGGTGGCTGTCCGACGTTTCGGAACTCGCTGCTACCGCCCGCGCCCAAATTGCAAACCCGCGCAACGATATCTTCGTTAGCGCCATTACCGGATGGGAAATTGCCGTCAAGCGCGCGAAGGGAAAAATCACCGCTCCGCACAACTTGGCAGGCCTGATTGAGGAAAAGGGATTTATCCATTTGCCGCTAACCTTTCATCACGCGGAGCAAGCGGAGGACCTGCCAATGCATCACCGGGACCCATTCGACCGGTTTTTGATCGCCCAGGCCCAAGCCGAAAAGCTGGTGATCGTCACCCGGGATTCCCGCATTCCGCTCTACGGGGTCCGTACGCTCGCGGCTTGATCCAAGCCAAGGCCCGCGAGTCACTCGAACCCATTGAACCCCGAACCTGCCGCCATCGATTCACCAACATACAGCACCCCATGATTAGGGAAGGAATGATGAAACTGCGCTGACTCCGCGCATGGCGCCATTCCACACGGCAGTTTTCAAGCGACGCATTTTGTCGCATTAACTCCATACCATGCATCGCGAACGCAAGTTGCGGAGAATGCCCATGCTTACCCCTTGCGCAAGATGCCTGGACCTAGCGTGGCCCGCCAACGCATCAATCAACGAAAAATGGCATGCCGTAAATACCAAGTGATTACCACCAGCAAATACGATAAAGATCGTTGGCACCACCGTCATGCTTGAGCGCTTGCGAATCCGAAACTTCAAGGGATGGCGGGACACCGGCGACATTCGCATGGCGCCAATTACTTTGTTTTTCGGGGCCAACAACTCAGGCAAGTCGAGCATCGGGCAATTTCTCCTGATGTTGAAGCAGACAATCGAATCGCCGGGCGGGAAGGCGGTGTTCTGTCCGGGCGGCCAGAACTCCGCCATGCAGCTTGGCTCCTATCGCGAAATGGTCTTCGGTCGCGATCCGAACAACAAGATCGAATTCGAGTGTAGGTGGTCGCTGCCGGAATCGCTGAAGTTCTCGGACCCGTTATCGAAGCAAGCGTTTTCCGGTGACGTTATCGGATTTGAGGCCAAGGCGGGCCTCACAGAGGGAGAACGGCACTCGCTTTCCTTGGATCACCTGAAATATGAGTTGATGGCCAACGACGAGACCACGATTGAAATCGGGATGACGCGAAAGCCAAACACCCAATCGAAGTATGAGGTGGATGCCCAAAAGTACGCGCTGACGCGCAAGCAGGGCCGCGCTTGGCCTCTCGGCGATCCTGTGCGGTTCTATGGGTTTCCGGATGAGGTGGTCGCCCATTATCAAAATGCGGATTTCGCGCAGTCCCTGAATTTGCGGCATGAACAGTTGTTCCGATCCCTGTTTTATCTTGGACCACTTCGTACGCGAGCGAAACGGCTGTACTCCTGGGCTGGCGCGGAACCTGAAGGCGTCGGCTATGCGGGTGAAAACACAATCGCGGCGATCTTGGCCGCACACGGTCGCTCGATCAGTACTGGGTTCAAGCGTTGGTCGAGGCCGTTCCAGGAGATCATCGCTCGGGCACTCAAGCAACTAGGCCTGATCGAGGAATTCAGGGTTAGACCAATTTCCGAACAGAGACAGGAATACAAAGTCGAGTTTCGCGCCAAGGGCTCAGGCGACTGGGTCGATCTCCATAATGCCGGTTTCGGCATCTCACAGGTGCTGCCGGTGCTGGTGCAGTGCTTTTATGCGCCGCGGAATTCAATAGTATTCATAGAGCACCCGGAGATTTATCTTCATCCAAAGGCGCAATCCGCCTTGGCCGACGTGATGATCGATGTGATCAATTCGAGGGAACACGGAAAAAACAGAAGCATTCAGTTAATCATCGAAACTCATTCGGAATATTTCTTGCGTAGATTGCAACGCCGGATCGCTGAGGACGAGGGAGGGATATGGCAAGAACAGGTGTCAGCCTATTTCGCGAATGCCTCGAAAGTGCCTGCCGCTCTGGAGGCGCTTGATCTCGACGAGTTCGGACATATCCTGAACTGGCCGAAACACTTCTTCGGCGACAAAACGGACGACATGGAGAAACAAGCCAAGGCGACTCCTAAAAAACTTGCCAGAGAGGAATACGACAAGCTTTCCCTCGACGAGCAAGACGAGTATGCCAACAGGATCAACCGGAAGCATTTCCGGAAACTGGCGCAGCTTGCGGAATTCCAAATGGAGGATTACAAGAAGAACCCTCACAAATACTATGTCTGGTGATCATCGATATACCAATGCCGGACATTCGGAGCGCCGGGGATTCGGCTGCCCGAATACCCGAACTCGCCGAGTACGCCGAGTATCTGCGCAAACAATTCAGGACAGCACTGCTCGCGCTGGAAAAGAATATCCAAGCCGCTATCCCGCAAGCGGAACCGAAAACCGGAAACCTTTGACCTTCACCCAAGTCCGGGTGTCAGGGCCTACGCAACAAACTCCGCCCGAAAGGCCCCGCGAAAAGTCGAAGGGCTGCCTTTGCGCCTTATGCTACGATGCTTGACACGAGCAGCCGTTTTTTCAAGGAGTGGAATCTCATGGCCAGCGATTCAAGCGACTATCCGGAGGCGCCAGACCGCTTGGAGGCGTTCGCGCCGAGCGGGCGAACATCAAAACACTCGAACAAGCGCGCCACCTACCAAGACGTGCTCGAAGCGCCGCCCAACATGGTTGCCGAGGTGCTGGGCGGTACGCTCCACACCCGTCCCAAGCCCGCTTCGCCGCACTTGCGCGCCGCATCAAGGCTGGGCGTGCGGCTCGGCAACCCTTTCGATTCCGATCAAGGCGACCCCGGAGGCTGGTGGATTCTTGACGAGCCCGAGCTGCATTTGGGCGAGGATATCGTGGTGCCCGACCTGTCGGGCTGGCGCCGAGAGAACATGCCCGAGCTTGCCGACACGCCCTACTTCTCGCAGCCGCCGGATTGGGTATGCGAAGTGCTTTCGCCGTCCACCCGGGCCTTGGACGAAGGCCCGAAACAGCAAATCTACGCCCGCGAAGGCGTGGCGCACCTATGGCTTGTCGATCCTAAAGCCCGCTCGCTGGCCGCTTTCGCTTTGCGCGGCCGCCGCTACGACCTGCTGCGCAAGCTGACCGGCAATGCCGACGTATCCTTGCCCCCCTTCAATGCCATCACGTTCAGCCTCGCCGATCTCTGGCTCCCTCCCTGCAACACCTGACCCGCTGCTTTCGCAAGCCTGATACTTGCCGCTTCCACTCCGAGGCAGCCAGCCCCCGGCGGGCGTTGCGCTCCGGCATAACAGATTGACAGATGTGTGATTGCTTCTAGACTGAGCTATAGAGAGCGCCGTAATGAAAATGGCATGCCAGCCTGAGGAGCGGAAACAAATGGAATGGGCAAAAGCAGTCTTGAAGGTCCTTAGAGAGGCAAACGAAGCCCTGCATTATCGAGAAATTTACCAAAGGATTGCCAACGAGAAACTGGTTGATACTAGAGGGAAAACCCCATTAAATACGGTAGGGAGGGTTTGTAGAGATCTCGTCGACAAGAGTGAGATCAAATGGGAAGAACGGGGTGTGTACCGGATCAATCAAGATGGCGTAGAAAATACTGATGAGGACAAACGAGGTGCGTACGAGGATGAACAACAAAGTAGAAAATACCCGTCAAGATCATATGGCCTTTTATGGAGCAGGGATAAAGTCAACTGGGAGGGAGGCCGGAAGCAAAAAAAGAAATGGGACCAAGGCTTGCTAGGTCAAGTGATTGAGGGCGAAAAGCCTAATGATTTTTCCGAACATGCTGGGATATATCTCTTACATCAACATGGTCGAGTAATGTATGTTGGCCAAACGTCGGAAAAACTGTATGACCGACTATTTGACCATACCAAACCAAAAAGCGATCTGAGTGAGCGATGGAACGAATTCTCCTGGTTCAGCTTGAGCGGAGTGCAAGAGACCGATCAATCGGACCAATCGATGTCTGATGTATTATCCGAGCGGAATTTAATAATCGACCTTCTTGAAGCTGTGTTAATTGAGGTCATTTTGCCTCCCTTAAACAAGCAAGCAGGCAACAACCTTGGCATCAAGTATAGGCAGTATTACTCTGGTAACTAGGCAGAAAAAGCGCCCACACCGCCGACCTGTGCAACGATGTGTTTTTGTCAGTGTCAGCATTGGATTGCGCCAGGATGTCAAGCCATGTTTTGCAGGGCGTCGCGGAGCACTCGGGTGGCGCGGCAGTCGTCCTCGTTGTAGGCGAGAATGCGTTGGCGGCGGGCTTCGTCGCGGGTGTCCGTCCATTGATGGCACCAGTCAATGGACGAGGCGCCGGAGGGGTCGGCGTCCTGCCAGTCGAAGCCTAGGTAGCGGACCAGCGTTTTGAGGCTGTAGTCGTTCGTGGGCCATTCGCTGCGCTTGCGGACGATGTCCGTGTATAGATCCACTGTTTCCGCGGCGGCAAACAGAGCTTCCAGGTCGTCCGCAGAGCAAACGTCGGGATACCTCGCCAACACTCATGGCTGGCGGAGAAACTGAACGATATGCATCGCGTCCTTGCAGAGCGCATAAGTTCGCTTGGATGATTTAGCAGAGAGCAGACGACTTCGGCTGCCGCAGTATTTCGCAGGGCCTCCAATTTCTGGTCCAGTGCTCATCGGTTTGAACATGGTCAACGCGAACGCTCTTGCAGACATTTTTCGGAAAATCCATCGCCGGGAACCCCTCTGCCAGCCTTAGCACAACGCCTTCGCGCACAACGCCCAGCGCGGAGGGTTCGCCGTGAGCCTTTTCCATGAATCCGCGCAGCTCATTAAACGATTCGAATCGGCCTTTGAAGAGAACCGGAACAACCGGAATCTCCTTTTGCTCAGCGTACGACTGGACCTTAGAGGTGGACCCCAATCCTTGGACAGGTAGGCAGCGGATTTAAGGTGGAGTCTGC
>JAPOTY010000036.1 GCA_026708965.1 Gammaproteobacteria bacterium
CTCACAAACGCATACTCCACCTTAACAACCTGTCCGAATTTTGGGGCCCACTTCATATATACCCATTTGTGAGAGAGTCAATCTCATTTTCCAAGTTCATGACCTTGACCCGGTCACGCCTCATCGCCTTGCTCCGAGCCACAATGTGCTTCACCTCTTTATCGCGCTCCGATTTCAGTTCTTCGATCAGGTCTCTAGAATGACTCTCGTAGCTACTAAGCTGCTCACGATATTTCTTGTAGTGTTTGCCGTAGTAAGGATAGATGTCATCTTTCTTGTACCCATCCGCAAAACTGATTACGAAAATGAATAATCCAACCACTGCGAGCAACCACGATAATGTGTCCACGATTCCGAAGGGCGATGCATAAAACGCCTTTAGAGCCTCAACTCCAACGTTATCTACCAATCGGGACAATTCCTCAAGACCATCCAAGTCTGCCGCTGAGGCATCAACGGCTCTTAATTCGATGCCAGCCGATCGGTAATGTCCCATCAAGAGGTTTAGAGCGAGGCCGACCGCCATGGTTAGCAGCAATGCGACCCAGCCTGCAATCCTCCGGATGTGGTGCCCTCGATTGTAATTCTTCCATCGGAAAAACGGCCCGCAAACAAAAGGAAGAACGCAATTCAAAGAGCAGTAACCGAAGGAAATAACGAGGACCATTGGAAGGCCGCCTGTTTCCCGCAACAGGAAAACGGTTGCGACCAATTCGAGCGCGAAAATTACCAACGCCGTCAATACTAACCGCCAGATGCTCTTGCAGTCCGGCAGCCAGCCCCATAAATCGTGCTGCGCTCTGAAATTGCGAAGCTGATCTCCGTAGTTTTTCAAATCATCAGCGCGTGTTTGGATAGACCCAACTTTTGTTTTCCAGGAGGTGGTGACATCGTCTACCTTCCATTGCTCTTCCAGTTCTTCGGGGTTCACCTCCAGTGACCCTAGGGCTGCATTGCGGCGCTGGATATAAGCATTTCTTTCGCGGTGGAAAGTGCGCTCGTATTCCCTCAATTGGCCCTCGCAGTGCCGATGGATACGCAACTCCGTGTTGCTCAAATCCGAGGCGTCTTCCAAAGGCCAGTTGTTGCTACCGTCCATTTTGGCGTTTCGCCCGAGGCTCAGCTCGCGCCGCACATCGTCTTTGTCAATCGGGCGGAACAGGATGCTGTCGGGGGAGGGCGAACTCAATCCTTGCGAACGGAACGTTCTCCTCCACCATGCTAAAAATTGCTCGATCAGTTTCATGCCTCTTCATGCCTCCCGCTTGTTTTTCTTGGATTGGAGGACAGCGCTGCCATGGTGATCGATTGCATAAATCAATCGTTGCGGGATTGTGCCACACGTTTTGCGGGCCAGTGTATTCCGACCGCTCCGCCGTGCCTAGGGAATGCGCCAGAAGCCGCTCGTGCGGGATATTCTGGCAGTCGTTGTCGTCGTCGCTCCAGCCGCCAAAAGCGCTGCGGCCGTAGGCTGCCGGGAAGCTGGCTTATCCTTGCTCGAAGCTGATCCGAAGATGAGTGCCGGTGGCTCGGGCCACCTTTGCCAGAGTCCGCATCGAGGATGGCACCCGTCCGCTCTCCATCCGCGCCACGGCCGACTGCGTTGTTCCCATGCGGGCCGCTAGCTCCGCTTGGGTGAATCCCGCCTACAGGCGGGCCTTGGTCAGTGCGCATGCCACCTCGAACTCCGTTCCTAGCTGTTCGTACGCCTCGCGATAGTCCGCATCTTGGCTCCACCGCTCATGCAACTCAGCAACCTTGGTCATTGCAATACCTCCCGTGCGCGCCGCAGCGTGTCGAATTTCCTGTCCACCGTGTCGTTCAGAGTCTCGACACGCCAAGCCATGCGGCAAGCATATAGCAAGCATGCTATGAGGCTAGCATGAAGGCCGAACTCGAATGTACTGGTGACTTGTCATGAGCGCGCAGAGGAAGGGCGCTGTGGCGGGTTTTGCGCTACGGCCTGCTTGGGTGAGAGAATGAGCGGCGGAAGCTGGAGAGTTGGTACTGCCCTGCGGATTGTCACCGGCGGCGGCGCGGGTTCGATTCCCGCCTCCAGCTTCCCTGCTCGGACCTATTGTAGCACCGCCGGTGTTCGTTTGGGGATGCCTAGCCCGCACAGAGTGCGCCGCAGTGCCGGTTAATCGCATATGCTGGCGGTGAGCGCTTCCAAGGACGAGGCTTCGCTGGGGGGAAGCTCAAGGCCGTAGCGGTCGATGACGCGGGAGAAGCGCAGCACGTACTCGCAGGCGAAATCCTCGTTGGGCGGCATCCAGTCCAGCGGCCCCAGCGCGCCTTTGGAGATATTGGCCTTGATGCTAACGGGCAATAAATTCGCAGGGTCGTTCAAGAACCGTTCTCGCCGGTCTCCATTCCATGCCGAGGCGCCGCGCTCCCATGCCCAGCGCAGCGGCACCACATGATCCAGGTCCAAATCCTGGGCCACGGTGAAAACGCCGCCGGTGTACGGGTCGTTCCAGCGCCCGGCCACCACCATGCAGCCATTCTCCGACAGCTTCGCCGCGCCTAGGGAATGCGCCAGAAGGCGCTCGTGCCGGGTGTTTTGGCAGTCGTTGTCGTCGTCGCTCCAGCCGCCAAAGGCGCTGCGGTCGTAGGCTGCCGATGGCTTCAAGGCCACCGGCGGCTCAGCGGGCTCGCTTGCTTTCTCCTCCGGTTCCTCAGCGGGACAGTTGCCCAGCCCCCGCTTCGGTTTCCGTCCGCCGCTTTCGAGGCACTCGCTGAGCGTGGCGAACGGGGTGAAGATCGTGGTTCGCCGGTAGAACTGGCCGCCGGGGCAGTGGCATATCCCGGAGGATGATTGCTTTACAGGCTCCGGCGTGTCCTCTTCTTCGGCATTGGCGACTGCCATGAGAAAGAGCGCCGCGCAAACCGGAAGGCAGGTTGCTAGGCGGGCCGCCCGCCCGCGCAGATTATTGCTCATGCAGCCATCCCCTAAGTATTTTTGTTATTGGTTGGAAAACCGCAGCGCCGCAACGAACCGCTTCCACGAACCGCAGCTTGGCCAACCCATTTTATTCCGCCGGACAACGCCTGCGTACGGATTCGCTGCATAAGAAACAGCCGAAGCACGCCAGCAACGCATGCGGCGAACCTGATAAAGGCTAACAGGATGGCCGACTTTTCGATTCAACAGCCGACTAGGAGCTTGGCGAACGTCTAAACTATCCGAACCACCGGCCTAGGAGGAGAGCACAATGAAAACAATTCGCAAATGCGCGATAGCGGCGGCCTGCCTGCTGGCGGCGGCGCTGCCGCTGGATCCGGCTATGGCCGGCGAAGTGAATGTCAATACGGCGGACGCGGAGACGCTCGCCGCCGAGTTGAACGGCATAGGCCCGGTGAAAGCCAAGGCCATTATCGAATACCGCGAGCAAAACGGCCCTTTCAAATCGGTTGAGGAATTGCTCAAGGTGAAGGGCATAGGTCCCAAAACGCTTGAGAAGATCCGCAAGGATGTGCTGCTGGATAAGGCCTCGGAACCGGAAAAGCCGACCGGCCCGCCGCCAGCGCCTGATGCGGATGCCTAAGCGCAGCAAACACCCGGTCCGCCGAAAGCGCGCCCCCGAAACCAGCGGTTGGAAAGGTATCGAGCAACCCTGCTAAGCCACTGCTTCGGCCGGCGCGCCCATCATGGCGCGCTGCTATACTGCGGGCCGCCTCAGCCGGAATCACAAGAATAATGAGAGCGGGGATGATGCGGTTCGCATTGAAGCTTTGCGCGGCATTGCTGCTGGTCTCGCCGGCTAGCGCCGAGACGGTTCGCTTTGCCACGCTGAATGCTTGGTGGCTGTTCGACGACCAGCCGCCGCACGCAAGCTGGGGCGGCCAGCGCGACGATCAGTCCTGGGAGGATGCGCTCGCCCATGTGGCGGATGCCGTGGCGCGGATCGATGCCGATGTGCTGGCGCTTCAGGAGGTGGAGGACCGCCAAGCGGTGGAGCGCCTGAACGCGGTGCTGGCAAGCCGCGGCAAAGGCTATCCGCACTACTGGGTGGGCGCGGGCGACGATCCGTTCACCGGCCAGGATGTTGCGGTTCTTTCAAGATTTCCGAACCTCACCGAACCGGTGCGCTCCTATCCCGCCATGCAGGAGGATTTCCACACCAACAACGGTTATCCGCGGGTGGCCGCGCTGCATAAGTTCATGCGCGTTGATCTTGAGGTGGAAGGCGAGCCGGTGACCGTGTTCGCGCTGCATCTGAAATCCAAGCGCGGCAACCGGATCACGTCCGACGGCGAGCGCCTCGCGCAGGCGCGGATGGTGCGCCGCCTGGTGCGGCCGGTGCTGGAGAAAGGCCAGCCGAAAATCGTGGTGATGGGCGATTTCAACGATATTCCGGGCAGCCCCGCGCTGCGCGAAATCCGCGGGCTGAACGATGCCTCATGGGATTTATCCAACGCCGCCGAGTCCGAGCGCATGGACGGCGAGGCCTGGACCTACCAGTACCGCGGCAACAAAGAGCAGATCGACCACGTTCTGCTCAGCAAGTTCCTATTCGACAAGGTCGCCTCGGCCTCCGTGGTCCGCATCGACAGCCAAGCCAGCGACCACGATGCCTTCGCGGTCGATATCGCCTTCAGCGAGTAAGCGCCTGCGAGGGCGGGGTCAGCCGGCGCTGAGCTCGCGCTCCATGGCGGCCACGCGCTCGCGTTCGCGCTTGCCGGCGGGCATGAACAGGCAGAAGGCCACGATCGCCAGCGATAGCGCGCCCACGCCCAGAATCTGCCAGCCGTACTTGTCCGGCTGCACGAAGAAATCGCCCACCCAGCCCCAGCGGCCAACGAATTCGTACGCGTTCCAGGCGATGATGGCGGTGGCCACCGAATACCGCAGCGCGGTGGCCACGCGGCGGAAGCGCAGCAGCCGCTGCAGCAGGTAAACGGCCCATACCGCGTTGAGCGCCGCGATGCCGTAGGTGGCCGGATGCGTGTCGCCGAGCACGTTCTCGTCGTAGATCACCAGCAGGAACAGGTAGAAGAACCAGATCAGGTAGATGGTTTCGAGCGCGGTGATGGCGGCGAAATTGCGCTTGTGCCCCTCGCTGGGCTTGCCGGTGCCCATGCCTAGCCAGCGATGGCACCAGCGGAAGAAATTGCACCGCGTTTCGCGGTTGAAGATGAAATAGGCCAGCGTGGTCAACATGACGCCCAGCGAGGACATCATCACCAAGTATTCCGGATTGGTGGCCACTTCGCCGGCCTCGTCCAGCAGCGGCGCCACGTCCAGCCAGCGCGAGTAATAGACGAAGGAAAACTCCACCCAGCCGGTCCACAATAGCCAAGCGGCGAAATATCCGAGCCAAGTGCCGGCCACCTCGCTCTCTTGGCGCATGCCGTACCACAGCAATATAGCGCCGACCAAGCCCATCGCGCCGGCCGCGTAGTACATGCCCGGGGCGCCCATGGAATGCTCGACCTGGATCATCACCGAGTGCCCCAAGCCTTGGGACACGAAGAACACCGCAAACGGGAACAGGCCAATGAAAGGCGGGCGGGCGAACGCCCAAGCCAGCCAGCCTCCGAATCCTTGCTGGCGCATGATTTCTGTATTCATCGAGCGTGCTCCTGAAAAGCCGGATAAAGTTCCTATACTATAAAGGCTTGAAGCTTCGGCTTGGTGCTTGGCGGCAGCGGGGGAGACCGTCACATGAAGATAGAAAACCTCAAGGACTGGGAAGGAAGAACGCTTGCGCCGTCGCCTTGGCTGCTGCTCGACCAAGCGCGCATCAACGCTTTCGCGGATTGCACCTGCGATCACCAGTTCATCCATATCGATCCTCAGCGCGCCGCCAGCGAAACGCCGTTCGGAACCACGATCGCCCACGGCTTTCTGACCTTGTCGCTGTCGGTGCATCTAGAGTCGCCGGACTTGTCCGAAATCGAGGATCTGGGCTTCGTCATCAACTACGGCCTCGACAAGCTGCGATTCATCAACCCGGTTCCGGCAGGCTCGCGGGTGCGGGTGCAGTCCAGGCTGGTCGAGGCGCGCGACCGCGGCGCGGGAAGGGCGGTCATCAGGCTCGACAAGCATATGGAGATCGAGGGCCAGGAAAAGCCGGCGTGGGTGGCGCAGCAGCTATTCATGCTGATACCCCAGGATTCCTGACCGGCCTTTATTCATTAAGCGCACCGTCATGGACGAACTGTTCAATCTGGAAGGGCGAGCGGCGCTGATCACCGGCTCCACCCGGGGCATCGGCAAGGCCATCGCCATGCGCTTGGCCGAGCATGGCGCCCGGGTGACGGCTTCCAGCCGCAAGCGCGAGGCCTGCGAGCAGACCGCCGAGGAGATCAATCTGCGCTTCGGCAAGGGAACGGCGATCGCGGCGCCTTGCAACGTCTATCACAAGGACCAGGTGGAGGATCTCGCGGCGCGCGCCCGGGCCGCCTTCGGCATGATCGATATTCTGGTGTCCAACGTGGGCGTGAACCCGCATTTCGGCCCGCTGCTGGAGGTGTCGGACGGCGCCTTCGAGCGCATATGGCGCTCCAACGTCACGGCCAATCTGTGGCTGAGCGGCCTTTTAACGCCGGGCATGCGCCGCCGCGGCTATGGGCGCATCGTGCTGATTTCCTCCTATGTGGGCCAGACCGCGCACGACAAGATCGGCGCCTACGGGCTTTCCAAAGCCGCCGAAATCCAGATGGCGCGCAACTTGGCCTTGGAGTACGGGCGCGACGGCATTACCGCCAACGCGGTGTGCCCCGGATTGATCCAAACCGATTTCTCCAAGGCTTTATGGAGCGACGACGAGGCGCGCGAGAGTTTTCTCAAGACCACGGCCGTGGGAAGAATGGGCACGCCCGACGAGGTGGCCGGCCTGGTGGTTTTTCTCGTTTCCCCGGCGGGCTCG
Organism: Gammaproteobacteria bacterium; assembly: GCA_026708965.1. Classification (GTDB taxonomy): domain Bacteria; phylum Pseudomonadota; class Gammaproteobacteria; order Steroidobacterales; family Foliamicaceae; genus Foliamicus. The sequence goes on from JAPOTY010000036.1 coordinate 6,876, forward strand.
TACGTGACCGGCCAGGCGATCTTGGTTGACGGCGGCATTCATGTTTAGCGTTTCCGCGCCGTGACTGTTCGGCAATTGGATCAAGGCCGGGTTCGGCTGATCGAAATGAGCGCGCCGCCCGTCAATGCTCTGGGCGCCGCGCTGCGTGTTCCGCTTCTTGAGGCGATCAGGGCGGCTTCCGCGGACGATTCGGTGGGCGCGGTGCTGTTGGCCAGCGGGCTCAAGACCTGGTGCGCCGGCGCTGACATCAGGGAATTCGGGATGCCCGAACTGCCGGCTTCCGAAGCTTCGCTCACCGCGCTTTGCGATGCGCTGGATGCTTGCCGGAAGCCGGTCACGGCAGTGATCGGCGGCGTGGCCTACGGCGGCGGCCTTGAATTGGCGCTGGCCTGCGATTACCGCGTGGTGTCGGGCCGGGCGCGCTTCTCTTTTCCCGAAGTGCATCTCGGGCTGCTGCCGGGCGCCGGCGGCACGCAGCGGACTCCGCGCCTGATCGGCATTGAGGCGGCCTTGCGCATGTGCCTAGAGGGCAAACCGGTGCCTGCCGCCGAGGCGTTGGGGAGCGGCCTTGCCGACCGGCGGCTTGACGGAGACCTCGCGGAAGCCGCCTTCGCCTGGGCCGGGGAGTTGCTTGAGAAAGGAAGCCCCTCGCGCAAAATTTCCGGCGGTCCGGGCCAGTTGCCTGAACTTGGCGAGGCCGGCGCGGCGTTTGCCGCGGCGCGCGAGCAAATCGCCCGCAAGATGCGCGGCAGGCATTCGCCGGAATTGATCGTGCAGTGCATTGAGCAGGCGGTGGCCTGCCGCGACGATTTCCGCGCGGGCCTGGCGGAGGAGCGTCGGCGCTTTGTTCAATGCCTGAGGAGCCCTCAAAGCAAGGCGCTTTCGCACGTGTTCTTTGCCGAAAGGTCGGCGGCCAGGGGAGGAAGCGGCGCGCCGGGCCGGGCTGTGGAGCGGGCCGCGGTTGTGGGCTGCGGCACCATGGGCGGCGGCATTGCCATGAACTTCGCCATTGTCGGCATTCCGGTCACTGTGCTGGAGACAGACGCGGATGCGCTTGAAAGAGGGCTGGCCGTGGTTCGCAGGAATTTCGAGCGTTCGGAGTCGAGCGGACGCCTGCCGGCGGGCGCCGCCAAGCGCTGCATGGCATTGATCTCGTCCGCCACCGAATACTCCGCGCTGGCCGGCGCGGATTTCGCGGTGGAGGCGGTTTACGAGAATCTCGATCTCAAGACGCGGATTTTTTCGCGCCTTGATGAAGCGCTTGCCGACGAGGCGGTGATCGCGAGCAACACCTCGTACCTCGATATCGACCGCATGGCCGCGGCCACCTCGCGGCCGCAGCAGGTGCTGGGCATGCATTTTTTCAGCCCCGCCAACATCATGCGCCTAGTGGAAGTGATTGAGGGAAGCCACAGCTCGAAGGAGACGTTGGCTTGCGCGTTTTCGCTGGCCTCGCGGATGAATAAGATCCCGGTGTGGTCGGCCAACCGCCACGGCTTTATCGGCAACCGCATGCTGACCGGATACATGCGCGAAGCTTACGAGCTGTTGTTCGAGGGCACGCCCCCGGAGCAGGTGGACGCCGCTCTGCGGGATTTCGGCCTGCCGATGGGGCCGTTTCAGATGGCCGATCTTGTTGGCTTGGATTTGGGCTGGCGCGCCCGCGAGCTGGCCAAAAAGCCGGTGGGCGAGCGCAAGCCGGGCGAGCGCTTGGGCGACGCGCTGTGCGAGCGGGGGCGGTTCGGCCAGAAAAACGGCCTCGGCATCTACAACTACGGCGGCGGCAGCCGGGTTCCTGAATCCGAACCCATGGTGGCAGCCCTGATCGAGGAGCTTGCCGCGGAACTGGGCTACCGCCGCGGACCGCCCGCCGAACAGGAGGAAATCGTCAAGCGCTGCTTGTATCCGCTGGTGAATATCGGCGCCGGATTGCTTGAGGAAGGCGTGGCCAGGGCGGCATCGGACATTGACGTGGTTTACGTGCATGGCTACGGCTTTCCGGCTTGGCGCGGCGGCCCCATGCATTACGCCGAGCGGCAGGGGCTGGCTTCGGTGCTTGAGGATATCCGGGGGTTTCAGGCGCGTTTCGGCGAGCGCTGGGCGCCGTCTGAGCGATTGGTCAGGCAGGCTGCCGCCGGTGGCGGTTTCGACAAGCGCTGAGGTGATGGCCACCGGCGGGCGGTCGTTGGCGGGGCACACGCCAATGATGCAGCAGTATCTGCGCATCAAAGCCGAGCATCGGGATTCGCTTTTGTTCTACCGCATGGGCGATTTCTACGAGATGTTCTTCGACGACGCCACGCGCGCCGCCGCCCTGTTGGATATCGTGCTCACCAGCCGCGGGCAGTCGAACGGCGAAGCGATTCCCATGGCCGGCGTGCCGGCGCATTCCGCCGACTCTTATATCGCCCGCTTGGCGCGCATGGGCGAATCGATCGCCATCTGCGAGCAGATCGGCAGCCCCCCGCCCTCGGGCGGCCCGGTCAAGCGGGAGGTGGTGCGCGTGGTCACGCCTGGCACCCTCACCGACGAGTCGCTGCTGGAGAGCGGAGCCGAAAATCTGGTGGCGGCGCTGTACGAGAAGGACGGACGCTACGGGCTTGCCTGGATGGAATTGAGTTCGGGGAGCTTCTCGATCACGGAATGCGCCGGCATTGAGGAACTGCGGGGCGAGATGCAGCGGCTGCGGCCCGCCGAGTTGCTCTTCAGCGAGGGCGCCCGGCTTCCCGGCTCGCTGCCGGCTGCGCCGGCCATGCACGAGCGCCGCGGTTGGCAGTTTAGCGCCTCTTCGGCGAAGAAGAGCCTTGCCGAGCAGTTCCGGGTGCATAGTCTCGACGGTTTCGGCGCGGAGGGCATGGACCGCGCCATTGCCGCGGCCGGCTGCCTGCTGGATTATGTGAGGGACACCCAGCGCGGGGCCTTGCCGCATGTGCGCGCGCTGCGTGTGGAGCGCCCCGACGAGGCGCTGCTGATGGATGCCGCCACTCGGCGCAACCTGGAATTGGACCGCTCGCTGTCCGGGAGCGACGAGCATACGCTGGCCGGCGTGATGGACCGTTGCGCCACGCCGATGGGCAGCCGCATGCTGCGGCGCTGGATCCATCGGCCGCTGCGTTCGCATGAGGCGCTTCGGTCGCGTTACCAAGCGCTTGATGCCATGCGCGAAGCTGGGCAGGACTGGCGGCCCGCCCTCCGCCAGACGGGCGATCTGGAACGCGTGCTGGCGCGTTTGGCGATACGCACCGCGCGCCCGCGCGATCTCGAGCATCTGCGCGCGGCCCTCGCCGCCGCGCCCGAGCTGCGCGAGCGCCTGGAGGCTTTGGACTCGCCCCTTCTGGATGCTCTGGCCGAGCGCATGCAGACGCCGCCGGAGGGCCTGGAACTGCTTCGGCGGGCGATTGCCGAGCAACCCGCTCCAAGGATCCGGGACGGGCAGGTGATCGCGGCCGGGTACAGCAGCGAGCTCGACGAATTGCGGCACATGAGCAGCAACGCCGACGAGGCGCTCAAGGATCTGGAGAAACAGGAGCGGGAGCGCAGCGGCATGGCCAACCTGCGGCTGGGCTACAACCGGGTGCATGGCTACTACATCGAGTTGCGCAAGAGCCAGGCGCATGAGGTTCCGGAGCATTTCATCCGCCGCCAGACGCTCAAGCATTCCGAGCGCTACATCACGCCGGAACTCAAGCAGTTCGAGCACCGCGTGCTGAGCGCCCGGGAGCGGGCGCTGGAACTGGAGGCGCGGCTTCTCGAGGAGCTGCTGGAAAAGCTGTCGCAGTGGCTGCGCGCCTGGCAGGACCTAGCCGCCGCCCTGGCGGAAACCGACGTGCTGGCGAACCTGGCCGCGCGTTCGGTGGAGCTGGGCTACGCCAAGCCGGAGCTGACCGGCCGGCCGGGCATCCGGCTGTCGGCCGGCCGTCATCCGGTGGTGGAGCGCGCCTTGGACAGCGAGTTCATCGCCAACGACCTGGCGCTGGACGACGATACCCGCATGCTGATCGTGACCGGCCCCAATATGGGCGGCAAATCGACCTACATGCGGCAGGTGGCGCTGATCGCGATACTCGCGCATATCGGCAGCTACGTGCCGGCGGCGCAGGCCGAGTTCGGTCCGCTCGACCGCATCTTCACGCGCATCGGCGCCGGCGACGACCTGGCCGGCGGCCGCTCCACCTTCATGGTGGAAATGACCGAAACAGCGAGCATCCTCCATAACGCCACGGCGGAAAGCTTGGTGTTGATGGACGAGGTGGGCCGGGGCACCAGCACCTACGACGGCTTGTCGCTGGCCTGGGCGGCGGCGGACTACATCGCCTCGCGCCTGCGTTGTTTCACGCTGTTCGCCACCCACTATTTCGAGCTGACGGCGCTGCCGGAAACCGTGCCAGGTTGCGCCAACGTGCATCTCGACGCGGTCGAGCACGCCGGAACGCTGGTGTTCCTGTATTCGGTGCGCGAAGGGCCGGCGGACCGCAGCTACGGCTTGCAGGTAGCGGCCTTGGCGGGCGTGCCGCGCCAGGTGATCGCCTCGGCCCGCAAAACCTTGGGGGAATTGGAAAAGCGCTCCGGGCGGCTGGTCGAGCGCGAGCGGGTTCAGCCGCAACTGGATTTGACGCTGGGAGAACCCGATTCTGCCGAGCAGCTGCTGGCGGAAGTGGATCCCGAACAGCTGAGTCCGCGCGAGGCACTGGAGCTTGTCTATGAACTGAAGCGCATGGCTAGCGGGAATGGGGACGGAACAACGCATTAGCGGACTCGTTGCCGACTTGGGCGCGCTCCTGCGCGAGCGCGGCGAGAGGCTGGCGGCGGCGGAATCCTGCACCGGCGGCTGGCTCGCAAAGGCGCTTACCGACCTGCCCGGCAGCTCCGCCTGGTTCGCCGCCGGCTTGGTGGCCTATTCCAACGATGCGAAGCGGCGCTTGCTCGGCGTTCGCCCCGAAACGCTTGCGGCGCATGGCGCGGTAAGCCGCGAGACGGCCGCGGAAATGGCCGCAGGCGCGCTGAAAGCCGGCCGCGCCGACTGGAGCCTGTCGGTGACCGGAATCGCCGGCCCCGGCGGCGGCGGCGAGGCCAAGCCCGTCGGAACGGTCTGCTTCGCCTTCGCAGGGCGCGCTCAGCCGCCTGAAACCGAAGCCCGCCGCTTTGAGGGCGACCGCCGCGCCGTGCGCGCCCAATCCGTGGAATACGCGCTTCGCGGCCTGCTCCAACGCCTGCGCCAGCCCCTTTAAGGCTGCTTAAAGGTTCAGGCTGCCTGAATCCGTTCCATGCGGCTATAGATGTCCTTGTTTTCCTTTTCGAGCCGCCACAAGGTGAGTCGGGACTGCATCGCCAGCCAGAACTCCGGGCTGCCGCCGAGCACCCGGCTCAAGCGTATGGCGATATCTTCCGTCACCGCTCCGCGCTCGTTGACGATCTTCGACATGGTATTGCGCGCAACGCCGCAGCGCGCGGCCAGCGAACTCACCGTCAACCGGGTCTCGGGCAGGACCACGTTTCGGATCAAAGCGCCAGGGTGCGATGGTTTGCGGTTCATCAATGGTAATCCTCAAGGTTCACATCCACGACATCTTCGCCGTCCATCCTCCAAGTCACACGCCAGTTGCGGGAAACGCGCACGCTATATTCCGATGTCCTAGGACCTTTCAAGTGGTGGAAGAATAATCCCGCGATATTCATCTCTTCCGCCCGCTTGATCACGTCCAAGGCATCCAGAATGACCACAAGCCGCGCCTGAGTCTTGGCATTGATGCCACGCCTGTCAGTGTATCGCGGCTCCGCAAAAAATCTCTTGAGACCCTTATGGCGGAAACCGCGTATCACGCCACCACTGTAATCGTTCTGGTTGCAACATTCAATGTGTTTTGGATTCGGCTATCCCGGATATTTCATCTGGAGTTGATCCGTTTTCGTGGGCACTTGATCCTTTGGGAAGGAGGACTCCACGATGCAGAGAACAAGACGACCGTATTCACCTTATGCTGGCGGGCGAATGCACCTAAGGATGCCGACATCCTGTTTCCACACTCGGAGCGCGGTGGCGAGTCGTCCGATAAACATATCCTGATCGGCATGGACACCCTGAATCAGTTCGCAGCTTCGGCTGGCGCTTGAATCCGCTTGAGGTCTATTCCGTTCCTTGGCCGCCTGATTCGGATGGTTCCTGAGGCTCGTGGATGCCGAGCTTGTCAGTGTCAGTGGGAAATCAATTGGTGTGCAGCTGTTGGAATAGCCTTTGCGGCAACATGATACCTGTAACTGAACTGTAATAAAAAGTTCATTCTATTGACATAAAGATATGATAGAAGATTAGGGAAATAATGCTTGCCCAAGTCCTGAAAAAGCCTTACGAGTGGGCATTTCTTACATTTCCAAACAAAGGGGGAAATCAAATTGTGGAGTTGACCCGTTTTCGTGGGTACCTGATCCTTTGGGAAGGAGGACCCCACGATGCAGAGAACAAGACCCCGGTATTCGCCGGAATTTCGCGAACAGATG
>JAPOTY010000025.1 GCA_026708965.1 Gammaproteobacteria bacterium
CCTCGCCCATTGCTTGCCCCTCCCTCGCGGGAGACGCATGAACCCATCCATGGGGCTCGGCTGGGGCCTCCCTGCCCCAGACGCTCCCGCGAGGGAGGGGCAAGCAATGGGCTTTAGCCGGCGGGCTGCTGGGGGATGCGCTTGCTAAAGGCTGCGGGTTCGTTCCCTTCTCCCGGAACTTGTGGCGGCATGGACGCCGCCACAGAGCCCACAGGGATGTGCTTGTTGGCGTTTCCGGGAGAAGGGAACGCACAGAAGGCCGGCGGGCTGGCACAACCGGAGGCGGGTTAGGCGGTGACGGCGGGGGCTTGCTCCTCGGCGGCGGGCGCGGCGGCTTCCGTTGGCACGGTGGTGAACTCGGCCTCGGCGGCTTCCATTTCCAAGCGCTTCTCGCGCCGACGCAGTCGCTCCTGATGGTAGTGGAATCCGGTGCCGGCCGGGATCAGCCGGCCCACAATCACGTTCTCCTTCAAGCCCTTGAGGTCGTCGCGCATACCGATCACGGCGGCTTCGGTGAGCACCCGCGTGGTCTCCTGGAAGGAGGCCGCCGAGATAAACGAGCGGGTGGCCAGCGAAGCCTTGGTAATCCCGAGCAGCAGCGGCTGGTAGGTGGCCAGGGTCTGGTCCTCCTCCGCCATGCGGTCGTTGATCTCGAACAGCTGCGAGCGCTCCAGCTGCTCGCGCTTGAGCAGGCCGGTGTCGCCCGGATCGATCACCTCGACGCGCTTGAGCATCTGGCGAATGATGACCTCGATATGCTTATCGTTGATGCGCACGCCCTGCAGGCGGTAAACGGCCTGAATTTCGCCCACTAGGTATTCGGCCATCGGCTGCACGCCGCGCAGGCGCAGGATATCGTGAACGTTTTCCTCGCCGTCGGCGATGATTTCGCCGGTTTCGACCCGCTCCCCGCCAAACACTTTCAAAGAGCGCTCCTTGGGGATCAGCATTTTCACTTCCTCGCCCTGCTCGTCGGCGATGATCAGCCGGCGCTTGCCCTTGGTGTCCTGGCCGAAGCTGACCACGCCGTGGTGCTCCGCCAGGATCGCGGCCTCGCGCGGCTTGCGGGCCTCGAACAGATCGGCCACGCGCGGCAGGCCGCCGGTGATATCGATGGATTTCGCCTCGCTGGCCGGCACCCGAGCCAGCACGTCGCCGGTCACCACTTTCTGCGGCTTGGCCGTTTTCTTGCTGTCCTCCTCCTGGCTGCGGGACGCCTGCCAGGCAGCGGCCAGCAGGGGATCGAGCACCGAGCCTTCGGGAAGCTTGTGCTCCACCGGCGCATCAGTGCCGGCGAAGTGCAGCACATCGCCCTTCTTGTCGGTGAGGCGGATGCGCGGCTCCTTGTCGGTGCCGGAGGACGGGCGGCGGCGGCGCTCCAGCACGGCCACGTTGGACAGGCCGGTGAGATCGTCGATGCGCTCCTCCACGGTAATGCCTTCGAGCAGATCTTCGAACTCCACCCAGCCCACAACCTCGGAAATGATCGGGCGGTTGTGCGGATCCCAGGTGGCGACGGTCTGGCCTGCCTCCACCTTGTCGCCGTCGGCAACCAGTATGGAGGCGCCGTAACTGACCTTATGGCGCTCAAGCGCCCGCCCGTCGGCATCCACCAGCGCCAGTTCGCCGGTATTGCTCACGGCCACCAGGCGGTCCTCGCTCTGGTGCTTGAGGGTCTTGAGGTTCTGCAGCCGAACCACGCCGTCGCGGCGCACCTCGATGCTGCTGCGCGCTCCGGTCCGCGACGCGGCGCCGCCAATATGAAAGGTGCGCATGGTCAGCTGGGTGCCCGGCTCGCCGATCGATTGCGCGGCGATCACGCCCACCGACTCGCCTATATTCACCCACTTTCCGCGGGCCAGATCGCGTCCGTAGCAAATGCGGCATACGCCGAAGCGGGTTTCGCAGGTGATCGCCGAGCGCACCGTGACCTGCTCAACGCCCCGCTCCTCGATCAGCGCGGTCGAACGCTCGTCGAGCAGCTCGCCCGCGGGGATCAGCTCCTCGCCGCTGACCGGGCAGACCACCGGCTGCGCGGCGGCCCGGCCCAGTATGCGGTCGGTGAGCGACTGGATCTGCTCGGTGCCGTCCAGCACGGCTTCCATCTCCAAGCCGTCGGTGGTGCCGCAGTCCTCCTCGGTGACCACGAGGTCCTGGGCCACATCCACCAGCCGCCGCGTCAGGTAGCCGGAGTTGGCGGTTTTCAGCGCGGTGTCGGCCAGCCCCTTGCGGGCGCCGTGGGTGGAGTTGAAGTACTGCAGCACGTCCAGCCCTTCGCGGAAGTTGGCGGTGATGGGCGTTTCGATAATGGAGCCGTCCGGCTTGGCCATGAGGCCGCGCATGCCGGCTAGCTGGCGCATTTGCGCGGCCGAGCCGCGGGCGCCGGAATCGGCCATCATGAAGATCGAGTTGAAGGATTTCTGGGATACTTCCTCGCCGGCCGCGTTGGTGACCTGCTCGCTGCCGAGGTTCTCCATCATCACCCGCGCCAGCCGGTCGCTGGTATGCGACCAGATATCCACCACCTTGTTGTAGCGCTCGCCGTCGGTCACCAGGCCCTGGGCGTGCTGATCCTGGATTTCCTTCACCTTCTCCTCGGCCTCGGCCAGGATTTCCGGCTTGTCCTCGGGCACCTCCATATCGTTGATGCCAATGGATATGCCTGCCGAGGTGGCGAACTCAAAGCCCATGTACATCAGGCGGTCGGCGAACACCACTGTCTTCTTGAGGCCGGCGTGGCGGTAGCAGGCGTTAATCAGGTGGCCGATGGCGCGCTTGTTCATGGTGCGGTTGATGAGGTCGAAATCCAGTTCGTCCGGCAGCAGCGCGCCGAGCAGGGCGCGGCCCACGGTGGTCTCCACCATCTGGCCCCCGGCGCGCACCTTGACCGCGGCGTGCAGATCCGCCGCGCCGGTCTCGTAGGCGCGGTGGACCTCGTGGCGGCTGCTGAAAACCATCCCCTCGCCTTTCACGTTGATGCGCTTGCTGGTCATGTAGTAGAGGCCCAGCACCACGTCCTGCGACGGCACGATGACCGGTTCGCCGTTGGCCGGCGAGAGGATATTGTTGGATGCCATCATCAGGGCGCGGGCTTCGAGCTGCGCCTCCAGCGACAAGGGCACATGAACGGCCATTTGGTCGCCGTCGAAGTCGGCGTTGAATGCGGTGCAGACCAGCGGGTGCAACTGTATGGCCTTGCCCTCCACCAGCAGCGGCTCGAAGGCCTGGATACCGAGGCGGTGCAGCGTGGGGGCGCGGTTGAGCAGCACCGGATGCTCGCGGATCACGTCCTCGAGAAAGTCCCAGACGATAGGCTCCTCGCGATCGATCAGGCGGCGCGCCGCCTTGACCGAGGTGGCATCGGTGAACACCTGGAGCTTGGACAGCACGAAGGGCTTGAACAGCTCCAAGGCCATCTTCTTGGGCAGGCCGCATTGATGCAGCTTCAGCGTGGGGCCCACCACGATCACCGAGCGCCCGGAATAGTCCACGCGCTTGCCCAGCAGGTTCTGGCGGAAGCGGCCCTGCTTGCCCTTGATCATGTCGGCCAGGGATTTGAGCGCCCGTTTCTTGCTGCCGGTGAAGGCGCGGCCGCGGCGACCGTTGTCCAGCAGCGCGTCCACGGCCTCCTGGAGCATGCGTTTTTCGTTGCGCACGATAATCTCGGGCGCGTTGAGGTCCAGCAGGCGGCGCAGGCGGTTGTTGCGGTTGATGACCCGGCGATAGAGGTCGTTGAGGTCGGAGGTGGCGAAACGGCCGCCCTCCAGCGGCACCAGCGGCCGCAGCTCGGGCGGCAGCACAGCCAGCCGCGTCAGCACCATCCATTCGGGGCGGTTGCCGGAATCCCGGAATGCCTTGAGCAGCTTGAGCCGCTTGGTGAGGCGCTTGATCTTGGTTTCCGAACCGGTGGCATCGATATCGGCGTGAACCTGGTCGATGGCCTCGTCCAGATCCACCTCGCGCAGCAGCTTGCGGATCGCCGCCGCGCCCATCTCGGCCTCGAACACGGGGCCGTACTTCTCCAGCGCCTCGCGCTTGCTATCCTCGCTCAGGAGCTGGCCCTGGGTGAGGTCGGTGTCGCCGGGATCGGTCACCACGAAGGCCTCGAAATACAGTACGCGTTCGATCTCGTGCATGGTCATGTCGAGCATCAGCCCGATGCGCGATGGCAGCGACTTCAGAAACCAGATATGCGCCACCGGAGTGGCCAGATCGATATGGCCCATGCGCTCGCGGCGCACCCGGGCCTCGCGCACCTCCACCCCGCACTTCTCGCAGATCACGCCGCGATGCTTGAGGCGCTTGTACTTGCCGCAAATGCACTCGAAGTCCTTGAGCGGACCGAAGATGCGGGCGCAGAACAGTCCGTCGCGCTCGGGCTTGAAGGTGCGGTAGTTGATGGTCTCGGGCTTGCGTACTTCGCCCCAGGACCAGGATTTGATCATCTCCGGCGACGCGAGGCCGATGGTGATGGAGTCGAAATCCTCGAATCCGGGGGTGGCTTGTGCCATGCGCGTGATTTCTCTCATGCATCGCTCCTTAAAGCGTTAGGTTCTTGTTGGGCAATTTCGGCTTGGCTGGCGCGCTGGCGTCTCGTCGGCTCCTTCCGGGAGACGCATGAACCCATCCATGGGGCTTGGCTTCGCCATCCTGGCTCGCATACTCCCGGAAGAAGCCGACGAGACGCCAGCGAAAAGCGGAAGCGGGTTGGCAGGGCGGGACGCCAGCGAACGGCGGGAGCCGCTCCGCGAAGCCGGGGTTGTGGTGCGGGCGAGGAAGCATTAGCGGCGGGCCAGTTCCACGTTGATGCCCAGGGCGCGAATTTCCTTCACCAGCACGTTGAAGGATTCCGGCATCCCGGCCTCCACGCGGTGGCGTCCGTCCACGATGCTCTTGAACATGCGGCTGCGGCCCGACTGGTCGTCGGACTTGACCGTGAGCATTTCCTGAAGCGTATGGGCGGCGCCGTAGGCTTCCAGCGCCCACACCTCCATTTCGCCGAAGCGCTGCCCGCCGAACTGGGCCTTGCCGCCCAGCGGCTGCTGGGTCACGAGGCTGTAGGGGCCGGTGGAGCGGGCATGCATCTTGTCGTCCACTAGGTGGTTGAGCTTGAGCATGTACATGTAGCCCACCGTGACCGGGCGGTCGAAGGCTTTGCCGGTGCGCCCGTCATAAAGCGTGGTCTGCCCCGATTCCGGCAGCTCCGCCAGTTTCAGCATATCCTTGATTTCGGCTTCGGTGGCGCCGTCGAAAACCGGCGTGGCCATCGTGACCCCGTTGGACAGGTTGCTCCCCATGTCGGCGAGCTCCTCATCGCTGAGCGACTTCACGCTCTGCCCGCCGCCGGTGTCGGAATAGCTGTAGATTTCCTCCAGCGTCTTGCGCAGAGGCTTGGCATCGCCTTCCTGCGACACCAGTTCCCCGATCTTCAGACCCAGGGCCTTGGCGGCCCATCCCAAGTGGCATTCGAGGATTTGCCCGGTATTCATCCGCGAGGGCACGCCCAGCGGATTGAGCACCATATCGACGGGCGTGCCGTCGTCCAGATAGGGCATGTCCTCCACCGGAACAATGGTGGAAATCACGCCCTTGTTGCCGTGCCGCCCGGCCACCTTGTCGCCCGGCTGCACACGGCGCTTGACCGCCAGGTACACCTTGACCATCTTGCGAACCCCGGCGGCCAGCTCGTCGCCGGCGGTGATCTTGCGGGCCTTTTCCTTGTAGCGCCGCTCCATATCCTCGCGGATCTGCCGCAGGCGCTCGCGCGAGCGCTCCAGCATATCGTTGAGCTTGCGGTTGCGGAAGACGATTTCGAACCACTGCTCGCGCGGCAGGTCGTCGAGCTTCTTGGCCGTTGCCTTGCCGGGCTTGAATCCTTCCGGCCCGCCGTCGGCTGTTTTGCCCTCGATCTCGCCGCGGACGCGCTGGAAGAGATCCTCCTCGATAATGCGGCGCTGGTCTTCCAGGTCCTTTTTGACCACGGCCAGCTCCTGGTCCTCGTTGGCCAGGGCGCGCTTGTCCTTTTCCACGCCTTCACGGGTGAACACGCGAACATCGATCACCGTGCCGTCCATGCCGGCCGGCACGCGCAGGGACGTGTCCTTGATATCGGATGCCTTCTCGCCGAAGATCGCGCGCAGCAGCTTCTCCTCCGGGGTGAACTGGGTTTCGCCCTTGGGCGTGACCTTACCCACCAGAATATCGCCGGCCTTGACCTCCGCGCCGATATAGGCGATGCCCGACTCGTCGAGCTTGGCCAGCGCCGCATCGCCCACATTGGGGATATCGGCCGTGACCTCCTCGGCGCCGAGCTTGGTGTCGCGCGCCATGCAGGTGAGTTCCTCGATATGGATGCTGGTGAAGCGGTCCTCGTGCACCAGACGCTCGGAAATCAGGATGGAGTCCTCGAAGTTGTAGCCGTTCCAAGGCATGAAGGCCACCAGCAGGTTCTGCCCCAGGGCCAGTTCGCCCATGCTCGTGGCGGCGCCGTCGGCGAGCACGTCGCCGGCCTTGACCCGGTCGCCCCTGCGCACCTGCGGACGCTGGTTCATGCAGGTGTTCTGATTGGTCCGCTGGTACTTCACCAGGTTATAGATATCCACGCCCGGCTCGCCGGCGCCGGCATCCTCCTGATCCACGCGCACCACGATGCGCGAGGAATCGAGGTAATCGACCACCCCGGCGCGGTTGGCCACGGTGCAGGAACCCGAATCGATGGCCACGGCCCGCTCCATCCCGGTGCCCACCAACGGCGGCTCGGCGCGCAGCGTGGGCACCGCCTGGCGCTGCATGTTGGAGCCCATGAGCGCGCGGTTGGCATCGCCGTGCTCCAGAAACGGAATCAGCGCCGCCGCCACCGATACGGTTTGGCGCGGCGACACGTCCATGTAATCGATGCGCTCGCGCGGCATCAGCGTCGATTCGTTGCGGAAACGCACGCGAACCAGCCGGTCGGCGAACTCCCCGGCCTCGCTGAGCGCGGCGTTGGCCTGGGCGATCACGTACTGGCCTTCCTCGATGGCCGAGAGGTAATCGATGGTGTTGGTGACCTTGCCGTCGGCCACCCGGCGGTAGGGCGTCTCGAGGATGCCGTATTCATTGGTGCGCGCATATACGGCCAAGGAATTAATCAGGCCGATATTGGGACCTTCCGGCGTTTCGATGGGACAGACCCGGCCATAGTGGGTGGGATGCACATCGCGCACCTCAAACCCGGCGCGCTCGCGGGTGAGGCCGCCCGCGCCCAGCGCCGAAACCCTCCGCTTGTGGGTGGTTTCCGCCAGCGGGTTGTTCTGGTCCATGAACTGCGAAAGCTGGTTGGAGCCGAAGAATTCCTTGATGGCCGCCGACACCGGCTTGGCATTGATCATTTCCTGCGGCATCAGGCCGTCGCTTTCGGCCATCGAGAGGCGCTCCTTGACGGCGCGCTCCACCCGCGCCAAGCCTTGGCGCAGGGCGTTCTCCGCCATCTCGCCCACGCAACGCACCCGGCGGTTGCCGAGGTGGTCGATATCGTCCACGTTATCCTTGCCGTTGCGGATATCGAGCAGCACGCGAATCACATCGACGATATCCTCGGCGCTCAGCACCGAGCTGCCGGTTGTTTCCTCGCGGCCCACGCGGCGATTGAACTTCATCCGGCCCACGCGCGACAAGTCGTAGCGTTCCGGGCTGAAAAAGAGATTATTGAACAGGTTCTTCGCCGCCTCGGCGGTGGGCGGCTCGCCGGGGCGCATCATCTTGTAGATTTCCACCAGCGCCATATCGCGGCTGCGGGCCTCGTCGATGCGAAGCGTGGAGGAAATGTACGGGCCGTGCTCCAGCTCGTTAACGTATATGGTCTCGATCTTGCCGATGCCGTGGGCGATCAGGCTGCGCAGCACCTCGTGCGTGATCTCGGCATTGGCGGCGGCCAGCACTTCGCCGGTTCCGGTATCGACCACGTCGCAGGCGAGGGTTTCCCCGAGCAGCGGATGGGCGATTCCGTCGTTCTCCGCCGTCGCATCGCCGTTTTCCGGATACTTCGGCAGATCCGGCAATTCCAGCCACTTCAGCCGGGAGCTCTCCAGCAGGCGAACATGGCGCTGGGTGATGCGCCGGTCCTTGGGGACGAGCACTTCGCCGCCCGCGACAATATCGAAGCGCGCGGTCAGGCCGCGAAGGCGCACCGGCTCCAGCCGCATCTTAACCTTGCCCTTCTTGTCGATGCGGTACTCGTCGCGCTCGAAGAACAGGCTCAGGATATCCTCCGTGGTTATTTCCTTGCCGGAGCCGGCCGGCCTGCGCTTGCCGCTGGTCCCGAACAAATCGGAAACATCCTCGTCTTTCAACTCCATGGCGCGCAGCAGCACCGTGGCCGGGATCTTTTTCTTTCGGTCGATGCGGGTGAACAGGCAATCCTTGGCATCGAACTCGAAGTCGAGCCAGGAACCCCGATAGGGAATCACGCGGGCGTTGTGGAGCAGCTTCCCGGACGAGTGGGTCTTGCCGCGGTCGTGGTCGAAGAACACGCCAGGCGAGCGGTGCAGTTGCGAGACGATAACCCGGTCGGTGCCGTTAACGATAAAGCTGCAATGCCCGGTCATCAGCGGAATTTCGCCCAGATACACTTGCTGTTCGCGGATTTCCTTGATCGACCGGGAACTGCCGCGGTCGAAGATGACCAAGCGCACCATGAGATTGAAGGGGGCGGCGTAGGTGGCCCCGCGCAAACGGCATTCCTCCTCGTCGAAGGGAGGCTCGCCCAGGCTGTAGCTCACGTATTGCAGTTCGACATTGCCGGTATAGCTCTCGATCGGAAAAATCTGCGAGAAAACCGCATGCAGGCCATAATTCTGGCGCTCCTTGTGCGGCGTGTCGGCCTGCAGGAATTGCGCGTAGCTATCGCGCTGCATGGCCAGCAGGTAGGGCACCTCCAGCACGGTGGAGCTTTTTCCGAAGCTCTTGCGGATGCGTTTCTTTTCGGTATAGCTATAACTCATACGGCATGATCCTTAACTTAAATTGAGGAGCGCTTCGATTCGCCCCTTGCTCGCTCCCCTCTTCCGGCAGGCGCATGCAATCTGGGCGCTTCGATTCGCCCTCTTTGCGCGCTTGCCTCTCGCGGGAGGCGCAAGGCATCGGGCGCTTCGATTCGCCCACTGCTTGCTTCCTTCTTCCGGGAGACGCATGAATACATCCATGTAGCTTGCTCCGGCATCCCTGCCTCCGATACTCCCGGAAGAAGGAAGCAAGCAGTGGGCTTGCGGGGTGCCAGCCCTTTTAGGGTCTGCGCCAGCCGGAGCCTGTTTGCGCGTTCCCCTCTCGCGGGAGTGTCGGCGACAGGGATGTCGCCGCCAAGCCCCATGGATGGGTTCATGCGTCTCCCGCGAGAGGGGAACGCGCAAAGAGGCGAACCCGAAACGCCCTGAAGCTCCCGCGAGAGGGGAGCATGCCAAGAGGCGAACCCGGATCGACCCCGCGAAGGAAGCGAACAGGGAGCGGAGCGAGGCGCGCGCGCAGGCGGGGAGGGCCGGAAGCCCTCCCTCCAAGCGCTCCCTCGGAGCACGTGGGGCGAAATGCCCAACTACTTGACTTCGACGGTGGCGCCGGCTTCTTCGAGCGTGGTCTTGAATTTCTCGGCGTCTTCCTTGGAAAGATTCTCCGACACCGCGGCAGGGGCGCTCTCGACCAAGTCCTTCGCCTCCTTGAGGCCCAGGCTCGTGATCGAGCGCAGCGCCTTAATCACGCCCACCTTGGACGAGCCGAAGCTCTGCAGCATCACCGTGAACTCGGTTTGCTCCTCGGCGGCGGCCGTGTCCTCGGCAGGACCCGCCGCGGGACCGGCAACGACGGCCGCGGCCGCGCTCACGCCCCACTCTTCCTCAAGTTCCTTGATTAGCTCCACCAGTTCGAGCACCGGCATTTTGCCCAGCGCTTCCCTGATTTCCGTTCTACCTGCAGTCATGGCTTGCTCCTTGAAGGATTGGATTTAATAAATTCGAGGCGGAGGCGGCCTTAGTCCGCGTCCGCCTGGTCGCGCCGGGCCGCCAGCAGGCGGGCCAGCTTGGCCGGCGGCTCGGCCAGCGTGGCGGCCAGCTTCTGCATCGGCGCAGCCAGCGCGCCCAGCAATTTGGCGCGGGCGCCGTCCAGCGTCGGCAGCGTGGCGATGCGGTTGGTTTGATCGCCCGGATACAGCACGCCGTCGAGCACAAAGCCACGCGGCTGAAGCCGTTCGTGCTGCTTTGCGAAGTCCTTGAACAGCCTGGCGATAGCGCCGGGCTCGTCGGTCGAAAAAGCCAGCAGCGTGGGGCCGGCGAGCGTCTCCGCAAGGTTCTCGCAGGGGGTGTCCTTGACCGCGCGCCGGGATAGCGTGTTCTTGACCACTCGCAGGCTGATGCCGGCCGCGCGGGCGCGGTTGCGCAAATCGGTCATTTCGGCCACGTTCAGGCCCCGGTAGTCGGCCGAGGCGGCAGCCACCGCGCCCTCGGCGGTGGCCCGCAGGCCCTCCACCAGGTCTTTTTTCTGCTGCAGGTTCAGAGGCATGGTTGCGGCTCCCGTCTATTGCAGCTTGAGGCTGGACTGATCGATGCGCACGCCCGGCCCCATGGTGGTGGAAAGGGTAATGCGCTGCATGTAGATGCCCTTGGCGGCCGGCGGCTTGGCCTTGACCAGCTCGCCGAGCAGCGCCGTCAGGTTTTCGAGGATGGCCTGTTCGCTGAAGTCCTTTTTGCCGATGGAGCAATGAATAATCCCGGATTTATCGGTGCGGTAGCGCACCTGCCCCGCTTTGGCGTTGCGGACCGCCTCGCCCACGTTCGGGGTCACGGTGCCGGACTTGGGATTGGGCATCAGGCCGCGAGGACCTAGCACCTTGCCTAGCGCGCCCACTACGCGCATGGCGTTGGGGGCGGCGATGTACACATCATGCTCAATCCTGCCTTGCTTGATTTCGGCGGCCAGATCCTCCAGGCCCACGGTATCGGCACCGGCTTCGGCCGCCGCCTCGGCCGCTTCGCCGTCGGCAAACACGGCCACGCGGATTTCCTTGCCCAAGCCATGAGGCAGCACGGTGGCGCCGCGCACGATCTGGTCCGCCTTGCGGGGATCCACATTGAGATTAACGGCCACATCCACCGACTCGCTGAAGGCCGTGGCGGGCGCTTCCCGGACCACGCGGATCGCTTCGTCCACAGGCAGCGGCTCGCGGCGTCCGGGAGACTCGATGAATGCCTTGCGGCGCTTGCTCATACGGGCCATGCCTATCCCTCCGCCCCGGCTACCGTCAAACCCATGCTGCGCGCCGTTCCGGCAATGGTGCGAACGGCGGCATCCATGCTGGCGGCGGTCAGGTTCGGCTGCTTGGCGCGCACGATTTCCTCAAGCTGGGCGCGGGTCACCTCGCCGACCTTTTCCAAGTTCGGCACCCCGCTGCCCTTGTCCACGCCCGCAGCGCGGCGCAGCAACACGGCGGCCGGCGGGGTTTTTGTAATGAAACTGAAGCTGCGGTCGGAGAAAACCGTCACCACCACGGGCGTGACCATGCCAGGCTCCACGCCGGAAGTTTGCGCGTTGAACGCCTTGCAGAACTCCATCAGGTTCACGCCATGCTGGCCCAGCGCCGGCCCAACCGGCGGGCTGGGGCTGGCCTGCCCCGCCGGCACCTGCATCTTGACCATCGCCATTACGTTTTTCGCCATATTTCCCGCCTCGCCTGCGCGCCCGATGTCAGGCCTTGCGAACCTGACCGAAACTGAGCTCCACCGGCGTGGAGCGCCCGAGTATCTGCACCGCCACCCGCAGCCGGTTCTTCTCGTAGTTGACTTGCTCCACCACGCCGTTGAAATCGTTGAAGGGGCCGTCCACCACGCGCACCACCTCGCCGGGCTCGTACACCACCTTGGGCCGCGGTTTCTCCGAACCTTCCTCGACTTGCTGAAGAATGCGGTCGGCCTCTTCGTCGGTGATCGGCTCAGGAGGCTCGAACTCTTTCGACTTGGAGCCGCCCACGAAGCCCAGCACCCGCGGCACGCTGTTGACCAGGTACCAGGAATCCTCGTCGAGGTCCATTTCCACCAGCACATAACCGGGGAAGAAGCGGCGCGAGGAACGGCGCTTGACGCCGTCGCGCATCTCCACGACCTCCTCGGTGGGAACCATCACGCGGCCGAACTTGTCTTCCATGCCGTCACGCTTGATGCGTTCCAGCAGCGCCTCCTTTACCTTCGCTTCGTAATTGGAGTACGACTGAACGATATACCAGTGCATGGCGGCCGCTCTCCTGCTAAGAAGTGGTGAACCAGCGGGTGATAGCGCCCAGACCCATGTCCAGCAGCCAGAAGAACACGCACAGAATCAGCACGATCACCAGCACGGTGGCCGTGGTTTGCAGGGTTTCCTGGCGATTGGGCCAAACCACCTTGCGCAATTCCACGCGGGCGCTCTGAACGAATTGCCAGGCATCCTGGCCGCGGACGGTGCGCAGCAGCACCACTGCCGCCAGCGCCAGGCTCAGCAACACGCCCCCAACGCGCACCAGAATGGACAGCTGCTCGAAGGCATAAAAGGCATAGACGCCGGCCACGAGAAGCAGCGCCGCCAGCAACAGCCAGGCCGTGTCGGGCGAATTGCCGGTCTTGATGGGATTGCTGTCTTTCATCGCCTGGTCATGCGCTGTGTTTCAAGGAGACTGGCAGGCCAGGAGGGACTCGAACCCCCAACCTGCGGTTTTGGAGACCGCTGCTCTGCCAAATTGAGCTACTGGCCTGCTGCTTCGTTAATTATTCCGTCACTTTGGCGACGACGCCGGCGCCGACGGTTCGGCCGCCCTCGCGG
>JAPOTY010000033.1:0-35835 GCA_026708965.1 Gammaproteobacteria bacterium
CATCTGTTCGCGAAATTCCGGCGAATACCGGGGTCTTGTTCTCTGCATCGTGGGGTCCTCCTTCCCAAAGGATCAGGTACCCACGAAAACGGGTCAACTCCAGTCTATCAGTCAGGAATAGGTGGCGCTAAGACAACGGGTTGCATCTAGGGATGGGTTGGTTCGGGGGGGGGGGGGGTTAACGCGCAGTCATCGAAGCCCTTATCAAAAATGCGGCAATTATGGTTCTTGCTTGAGCTTGTGTTGACAAGTGAGAGTTCGCAAAATTGGAAGGGCCGACGACGAGCGTTCCAAAGCCAAATCAATCGGGATCAGGGCTGTGGGCCGCGGCCTTGGCGGTTTTCAGCAGAACGGCGGGCAGGCGCTTCAGCTTTTGGTTGCGCGGGTCCACTTCAAATCCTCCTGATTCCAGCGCGGTGATGCCGAGCAGTGGCTCCGCCTCATTTTCTCCATACACAATGGTTCCGCCGACCACCTCGCCCTCGAATTCCAGTTCGGCCACGGTGATGCCTAGACTGACGGGCTTGCCATCCGCGAGAACATACTTCCGGCGGGCCTTGGGCTTGAGTCCGATGGCTTCAAGGCGGGCCTTGGGAACCAGCGAGTCGAAAGCACCGGTATCAACAAGGAATTCGCCAGTCCATTTTTGTTCGGGATCCGCAGGATTGCGAATCGTTACGCCCACGTATGTTGGAGCCGCGCTGGATGCGGGAAATTCAGTTAGCGGGTGGTGCGGTCGCGGTACTGGCGTTCGGCTAGTTCTCGATGCTGCTGGGCCTCCACCGAGAGCGTGGCCACCGGGCGGGCTTGCAGGCGCTCCAAGCCGATTTCCTCGCCGGTTTCCTCGCAGTAGCCATAGCTGCCGTCGTTGATCCGCTCGATCGCGGCGTTGATTTTTTTGATGAGCTTGCGCTCGCGGTCGCGGGTGCGCAACTCCAGGCCGAACTCGGATTCCTGGGTGGCGCGATCGCTGGGATCCGGGAAATTGCTTGCGTCGTCGCGCATGTGGTGCACGGTGCGCTCCACTTCGCCCATTAATTCGGCTTTCCACGCCAGCAGTATCTTGCGGAAATGCTCCAGCTGGGCATCGTTCATGTATTTTTCGCCCTTCTTGGGGCGATAAGGCGGAATGCCGTGTATGAGTTGGTCTTTCATGGTGTTGGAAGCGGCGGCATTATAGCTTCATACCGTCGGCTCGGCGGCAGGCTAATCCGGACTCCAGTCGGGCGCCCGATGTTCCGCGCTCACCTTGGTGTAAAGACCTCCGCGCACGTTGAACTCCGCATCCAAGCGCATGTAGCGGGGCTGGACGGCCGCCACCAGTTGGTCGAGTATTTCGTTGGTCACCGCCTCGTGAAACGCTCCTTGGCTGCGGAACGAGTTGAGATACAGCTTCAGCGACTTCAGCTCCACGCAAAGCGCCTCCGGCACGTACTCGATCACCAGCTCCGCGAAGTCGGGCTGCCCGGTCTTGGGGCACAGGCAGGTGAATTCGGGCGCGCGCACGCGGATGGTATAATCGCGGCCCGTGCGCGGGTTGGGAAAAGTCTCCAAGATGGGGTTCATAGGCGGGGAATTTACACTAGCGCACCTGCTTTTGAGAATAGCAGGCCATGCGCCTTAAGCGCATTCGGCTGGCCGGCTTCAAGTCCTTCCCGGACCCGGTCAATATCGAAATCCCCGAGAGCGCGCTGGCCATAGTCGGCCCCAACGGCTGCGGCAAATCCAACATTATCGATGCGGTGCGCTGGGTGCTGGGCGAAATTTCGGCGCGCCAGCTGCGCAGCGGCGCGATGGCCGAAGTGATCTTCAACGGCTCCTCCCGGCGCACCGCCTTAGGCGCCGCCACCGTGGAGCTTTTATTCGACAACACCGAGCCCGGCCCCCGCTCGAGGTTCGCCGAGTACAGCGAAATTACCGTGCGGCGAGCGGTGCGGCGCGACGGCATATCGGAATATTTCCTCAATAACTCCCGCTGCCGCCGCAAGGACATCACGCAGCTTTTCGCCGGCACCGGCCTGGGCATTGGCGGCTACGCGATTATCGAGCAGAGCACGATCAACCTGCTGGTGGAGGGCAGCACGGACGAATTGCGCGCCTATCTGGAGGAAGCCGCCGGCGTGTCCGGATACCGGCAGCGCCGCCGGGAGACCACGCTGCGCATCGCGCGCACCCGCGGCAATCTGGAAAAGCTGGCTGAGCGCCGGGCCGAACTCGACAGCAACTTGCGCCGGCTGCGCCGCCAAGCCTCGGCCGCGGGCCGCTACCGCAAGAATATGGAGGAGAAAAGGCGGCTCGCCGCGCAACGTTTGGCACTGGATATCCGCTCGCTCAACCGCTTGCTGGATGAGGGGCAAGCCGGCGCCAGGGCCCGGGAAACCGAACTCGCGCGCGTGGAAGCGGAGTACCGGTCGCTGGAAACGCGGATTGCCCAGGCGCGGGAGCGGCAGAGCGCCGCCCAGGCGGATTTCGACGAGGCCAATCAAGCCTTTTATGCGCTTTCCGCGGAAATCGCGGGCCTGGAGGAAACGCTGCAAACGCAGCAGGAGCTAGGCCGGGAGCGGGATGCCGAACTGGCGCGGCTTGGCCCCCGCTTGGAGGATTTGCGCGAGGAACTGAGGCTTGAGACCGCTGAGCGCGGGAAGCGCGAGCAATTGCTCGGCGAGCTGGGGCCGGAACTGGCCGCAGCCCGCGAAAAGGAGCAGGCCGCGCGGACGCAGTCCGAGCGCGCGGTGGACCGCCAATCCCGCTGGCAGGCCGACCAGCACGCTGCGGAGATGCAGCTTCAATCCCTCGCGCAGCGGCGCGAACTGTTGCTGCGCGAGCGCTTGGCGGGGCTGGAATCGCTTCAGGATGCGGCAAGGCGGCGCAGCGGACAGCAGGCCGTGGACTGGCTGGAGCGCCGCGGGCTGGCCGAACAGCCGCGCTTGTCGCAGCATCTGAAGGTTTCGCGCCGCTGGCGCGTCGCGGTGGAGCTGGTTCTGGGCGACTTTATCGAGGCGACCCGCGTGGAGGGGATCGAGGGGCTGTCCGAAGAGGGCGAATGGGCGCCTGGCGTTCTGCTGGTGGAAGAGGGCGGCGCCGAGCCGGTTGCGGGAACGCTGCTGGCGGAAGTTCGCGGCGCCGGCGCCATGTCCGAGCGGCTGGCCGGAGTGCGCACGGCCGCCGGCGTGTCCGAGGCGGTCGCCATGCTGGACGGGCTGCGCGAGAGCGAGTCGGTTATGACTCCGCAAGGCGTTTGGATGGGTCGGGGATGGCTTCGTGTTGCGGGCCGTGGCGGGGAAGGCGCTTTGGAGCGCGAGGTGGAAATCGCGGCGCTTAAGGAGGCCCTAGCCGATCCCGAAGGCCATGCTGCGCCGGCCTTGCAGGATTTGTCGGACGATTCGGACCGGTCCAGGGTGCAGGCGCGCCTCGAACAGCTTGAGGGCGAAATCGGGCGCGCCGCTTCCCAACAGCAGGCGGTTGCCGGGCGCAAGCCCGATGCCAAGCAGGATATTCAAGCCCTGCGCGCCCTCACCGCCGAGGCCCGCGAAGCCGCGCGAGGCCTGGAGCGCCGCCAAGCGGAGCTGGAGCCGCAGCTTCATGCCGCGGCGCGGGCCTGCGAAAGGATAGCCGCCGATATTGCCGGCACGCAGGACCGAATGGAGCGCTTGGATGCCTTGAACCGGCAATCGAGCGAGGCGCTGGCTTCGGCGCGCGGAAACCTGAATGCCGCGCTCAAGCGCAAGCCGGAGGTCGATAAGGCCCTCAACGAGTCCCGGCGGGCCCGCGAGGAGGCGGATTCCGCTCTTGCCGCGGCGGAGTCGGGACGCGCCTCGATCCAGGCGCAGCTGAACGCCGAGCGCGAAAAGCTCAATGAGACGCGGGTCGAGAGGCGGGAACTGGAGGTGCGGCGCAATGGCTTGGGCGAGCAGCTTTCCCGAACCGGCCACAAGCTTGAGGAAATCCTCGAGGCGCTTCCCCGGGACGCCAGCGCCGAGGAGCTGGAGGCCCAGCTGGAGAAGGTGGAGCGGCGAATCGAGCGCATCGGCCCGGTGAACCTGGCCGCCGAGAAGGAGCTCGGCGAGTTGAAGGAACGCAAGGACTACCTGGATTCACAGCACCAAGACCTCACGGGCGCTCTGGAGACGCTGGAGAACACCATGCGCCGCCTCGACCGCGAAACCCGCTCCCGCCTGGAGGAAACCGGCGAGGCCGTGAGCAAGGGCTTCGACCTCAATTTTGCGCGCCTGTTCGGCGGCGGGCGGGCCGGCCTG
Organism: Gammaproteobacteria bacterium; assembly: GCA_026708965.1. Classification (GTDB taxonomy): domain Bacteria; phylum Pseudomonadota; class Gammaproteobacteria; order Steroidobacterales; family Foliamicaceae; genus Foliamicus. The sequence continues at coordinate 4,257 of JAPOTY010000033.1, forward strand.
GCGTTCGAGGGCGACGATGTGCTGACTGCGGACATCCGCTTTATGGTGCATCCGCCAGGCAAGCGCAACGTGCGCGTGAGCCAGCTGTCCGGCGGCGAGAAGTCGCTGGCCGCCATCGCCTTTCTGGTTGCCGTGGTGCAATTGAATCCGGCCCCTTTTTGCATGCTCGACGAGGTGGACGCGGCGCTGGACGACGTGAATGTCGCCAAGTTCTGCGAATTGCTCGCCGAGCTGTCGTCCGCCCTTCAATGCCTGGTGGTGACGCACAACAAGAGCACTATGCAGGCTGCGGACTACCTGCTGGGCGTGACCATGGAGGAGCCCGGCATATCCCGCATCGTGACCGTCGATCTCGACGAGGCCGTGCGCCTTGCCGCCGCCTGATCCGCCGCCGCCGTCCTTGAACTCGATTCCAGCGGAGTTGGTTGCGGAAGCGGGGCGGCTGAGGGACGAAATACGCCGTCACGACCGCCTTTACCACGCGCTGGACCGCCCGGAAATCGAGGATTCCGCATACGACGCGCTCAAGCGGGAGTTGCGCGGTTTGGAGCAGCGGCATCCAGGCCTCGCCAGCGCCGACTCTCCCACCCGCACGGTGGGCGCTCCGGCCAGCGCCGCGTTTTCGCCGGTGGAGCACGGCGCGCCCATGCTGTCGCTGGACAATGTTTTCGACGCCGGGGAGATGGAGGAGTTCGACCGCAGGCTTGCCGCCCTGCTCGACGACCACGAGGGCGAGCGCGTGTATTCCGCCGAGCCCAAGCTGGACGGCGTGGCCTTGAGCTTGTTCTACGAGCGCGGAGTGCTGGTGCGGGCGGCCACGCGCGGCGATGGCCGCACCGGCGAAGATGTCACCCACACCGCTTTGACCATCAAGTCGCTGCCGCTGCGGCTGTCCGGCGGCAATATCCCGGACCGGGTGGAGATTCGCGGCGAAGTATTCATGCCGCTCGGCGCTTTTAAGCGCTACAACGAGGAGGCCGAGAAGGACCGGGCGGAGGGCGGCAAGCGCAAGCCCTTGGTGAACCCGCGCAATGCCGCCGCCGGCGCGCTTCGGCAGAAGGATGCGGCGCTGGCGGCGCAGCGGTCGCTCGAATTTTTCGCCCATGGCTTGGGCCTTGCGGAGCCGATGCCCGCCGCCTCCGGCCAGACGGCGCTGCTTGATCTGATGAAATCCTGGGGCCTTAAGCCTTGCCCGCAAGCCGAATGCGTGACGGGCATGGCCGGGTGCGCCGAGTATTACGAGCGGATTCTCGCCGGGCGCGAGGATTTCGACTATGCGCTCGACGGCGTGGTTTTCAAGCTGGACCGTTTCGATTTGCGCGACCAGGCCGGCGCCTCCTCGCATGCGCCGCGCTGGGCGGTGGCGCGCAAATTTCCGGCGGAGGAGCGAACCACCACGGTGCGCGCCATCGAGTACCAGGTGGGCCGCACCGGCGCGCTCACGCCCGTGGCCCGGCTTGAGCCGGTTTTCGTGGGCGGCGCCACGGTCAGCAACGCCACGCTGCATAACTACGGCGAACTGCTTCGCAAGGATGTTCGCGAAGGCGACACGGTGGTGGTGCGCCGCGCCGGCGATGTGATCCCGGAGGTGGTGCGCTCGCTGCCGGAAAGGCGGAAAGGCAACCCGCCTGTTCCGCCGCTTCCCGAGCGCTGTCCCGAATGCTCGTCCGAAGTGGCCCGGCCCGAGGACGAAGCCGTGGCCCGCTGCACCGGCGGCCTGATCTGCCCCGCCCAGCGAAAAGCCGCGATCCTGCATTTCGCCTCGCGCCAAGCCATGGATATCGAGGGCTTGGGGGAGGTGCTGGCGAGCCAGCTGGTCGAGCAGGGCCTAGTGGAAAGCCCGGCCGACCTCTACTCTCTCGCCGCCGACCAGCTCAACAGCCTGGAGCGCATGGCCGATAAATCTTCGGACAATATCCTGGAATCGGTCGAGCGCAGCAAATCGACCTCGCTGGCGCGCTTTTTGTATGCCTTGGGAATTCGCGATGTAGGGCGGATAACGGCGGGCGGGCTGGCGCGCCACTTCGGCAACCTGAGAGCGCTTCGCGGGGCCAGCGAGGAAGAGTTGCGGGAAGTCAGCGACGTGGGCGAGATCGTGGCCCGCCGGGTTCATGGGTTCTTTCGGCATGAGGACAATCTGCGCGTGATCGAGTCGCTGCGCCGCCACGGCGTTGACTGGCCCGAATCGCAGCGCGCCTCGGCCCAACAAGCCGGACCGCTGAGCGGCAAGACCTTGGTGCTGACCGGAACGCTCGAAGGCATGAGCCGCGACGAGGCGCGGGAACGCATCGTCGCCGCCGGAGGCCGGGTCACCTCCAGCGTATCGAAAAAGACCGACTATCTGGTTGCCGGAGCCAGTCCCGGCAGCAAGCGCGCCAAGGCGGAGCAACTGGGCGTGGAACTGATCGGCCGGGCGCAACTGCTCAGCCTGCTAGAGGCCCAATAGCCCGTCCAGCTTCTTTATCGGTATTCCCCGCTAGGGATTGAGTGCCGGAAGGTCGGAGTTGCCGGCGGCCTCGATGGGATTTCCGGGCGCCGTCACGAATTTCCGGTTTCCTCGTTGAGGATCGAGACGTACTGCTCATAAACGAACAAGCGGTTGCGGCGCTTTCCGGTGATCTCACGCACGATCCCGCTTGCGGCAAGCACCTTCATTGCAGCCGACGCGGCGGGGAAGGACAAGGCCGCTTGGCGGCAGGCAGCGGGCAGCGACAAGATCGGCTGCGACTTCAGCGCATCATGCAAGCGCAGCACGGAGCCCGCCCGCCGTCCGCTAGCGGCTTGGGCTCTCATGCGGTCATTTTGAAACATCGCGGAGAGCCGTTGGGCGGCATTGACCGCGCTTTCGGCCGTAATCCGCACTCCCTCCAGGAAGAACGCCAGCCAAGACTCCCAATCGCCGGTGCGCCGCACACGATTCAAAAGTTCATAGTAGGTGTTGCGGTGCTGCTTGAGGTATAGGCTGAGATACAGGAGCGGCTGCTCCAGCACGTTGGCATGGCACAGCAGCATTGTGATGCTGTCGAGTCTGCCTAAAGCAAGCACAGCGGATTCCAAGGCCTGCTGCAGGGGGCCATGCATCCGCAGGGCAGGACTCGGGGGCAGCGGGGCGGGCACAAAGGCGCGAACGCGCTCACCGCCCGCGGTGGTCAACTGATAGCTGCCGCTTTCTTCGCGCCGCATCGTTCGCTGCTCCTGTTTCGTTTCCTTTAATAACGGAATCTTTTATTAAGTTTTAGCTCCTAAATTATAATAAAGAAAACGGGGCCAAGGCCGGCGGGCTAAAGTCCCGCGCTCCTGCAACCACGCCCGACCCCCGCTGCACGCTGGATTTGCTCGCTCCAACTGGAATGCCTTCGCAAACACTAAGGCAGCCGGGCGCGAACAGTCCCGTATGTGTTGAACCCGCACGGGACGGGATGCCAAGCGGGGGCGGGTGTATAGAGGATTAGCGGGCGGCTGGGCGCGAAGACAGGAAATCCGCAGGACGAATTACGGATATGCCTCGCCAGGGGTTGAGCGCCAGCAGGTCGAGGTCGCCGGTCAGAATGCAGTTGCTCCCGGAGTCCCAGGCCAGCGCCAAGAACTGGTTGTCGGCGTGGTCGCGGCAATCGGCCACCTCTGAAATAACCGGCACTAGAGTGGTTACTCTGAGAACGGCCCGAATGAAGCGTTTGCGATCCTCAAGGGATACGTATTGATCGAACTTGCTTCGCGACAAGACTTCCGCCAGTTCCTCCATACATGCCTCGGACACCATCACTTCGCATTCCGCCAGCGCCCAATGAACCGCCTTGGCTGCGGCGGAGCCTGCGGTCAAAAGCCGACTGGCCCAAACGTTGGTGTCGATAACAACGCGCACCCGCTAAAGGTCCAACAGTTCGCTCAGCTTCTCTTCCGTTAATCCGCGTTTTTGCGCGTGGTCTGCCACGCGGTTGCACAGCTGCTCGAATTCCTCAAGGTTGGCCGACTTCAGGCGCCGGTAGTCGAGGGGCGAGATCACCACGGCAACTTCTCGGTTCTGGCGGCGGATGGTTACAGGCTCTCGCTGAACCGCATCCAGCAGTGCTGCCATTTTTTGCTTAGCATTGGAGGCGGAGACGTACCGCATGGCCTTATGCATCCTCTAATTTATTCAGAAAGATCAAATTAGACAATTTATGCCCCGCATGTCAAGTGATGGGTTGCGCGGGCGAACGGAGCGAGCGCATTGATAGCTAGGGGGCAATGGCGGATTGCGGTTGGGCGGGCAAGCTGTCAGACTTGCGCGACAGCATGACAGAAGCCCTCAAGGGGCGTTAACGGTGAAGATTCTTCTCGGAGTGAACGTGGACCATGTGGCCACGCTGCGCCAGGCCCGCAATACCGCCTATCCCGATCCGGCGGAGGCCGCCCGGCGGGCGCTTGCGGCGGGCGCCGACTACATCACGGTGCATCTGAGGGAAGATCGCCGCCATATTCAGGATCAGGACGTGAAGCGCTTGATCGATTCGCCCGGCGTGAGGGTGAACCTGGAAATGGCCGCCACCGAGGAAATGGTGGCGCTGGCGGAGCGCTGGCGGCCTGAAGATTGCTGCCTGGTGCCGGAGAGGCGCGAGGAACTCACAACGGAAGGGGGCTTGGATGTGGCAGGGCAGGCCGAGGCCCTGAAGACGGTTTGCGCGCGATTGGCGGCCGCGGGCGTGCGCGTTTCGCTTTTCATCGATCCTGACGAAGCGCAAGTGCGCGCCTCGGCGGCGGCGGGGGCGCCCGTGGTTGAGCTGCATACCGGCGCTTTCGCCGAGGCCGGCGATGCGGCGCGGGCAGCGCAAGAGCTTGCCCGTATTCGCGAGGCCGCCCGGGTCGCCGCAGGCTTGGGGCTGGTGGTCAATGCGGGGCACGGGCTGCATTTCGGGAACACCGCCGAAGTGGCCGCGATTCCCGAGATTGCGGAACTCAATATCGGTCATGCTATTGTTTCCGAAGCGATATTTGATGGTCTTTCCGGCGCCGTCAGTCGAATGAAGCAACTGATGACGGCGGCGCGCCAAGCATAGGCGGGCTGAGGACGCATGATTTACGGGATTGGAACGGATTTGCTGCGAATTGACCGGGTGGAGCGCGTGTACCGGCGTTTCGGCGAGCGCTTCCCGCGGCGCATCCTGATGGAATCCGAGCGGCGCGAGTTCCAAGGGTCGAAAAATCCCAGCCGGTTCCTGGCCATGCGATTTGCCGCCAAGGAAGCGATCGTAAAGGCTTTGGGAACCGGCTTCCGCCACGGCATGTGGGTGCGCGACGCCGGGGTGAGGCATGACCGGCGGGGCCGCCCTGAGATTATTTTTTCGGCGCGCGGGAAGGCCGCTTGCGCGGCCGCGGGCATCGGCGGCGGCCACTTGAGTTTGACTGACGAAGCCGGCCTAGTGGTGGCGACGGCGATACTGGTTACCGACATAAGGGGAGGTACGGGATGAATACGACGCTGGTTCTGGATATAGAGACGGTGCCGGACGCGGAAATGGGCCGCGCCCTTTACGGGCTGGATGACTTAGACGAGGGCGAGGTGATGCGGGCCATGCTGCATCACTACAAGCAGCGCACGGGGCTGGACTTTCTCCCCCCGATTCAGCACCGGGTGGTGGCGATCGCGCTGGTGCTGCGCAACGAGGAGGGCTTGCGGCCGCTGGTGCTGGGCGAGGAAAAGGCGCCGGAGGCGGATCTGATCGCGCGCTTTTTCCGCGGCATTGAGCACTATGTTCCGGATCTGGTGAGCTGGAACGGGGCGGCCTTTGATCTGCCGGTATTAAATTTCCGCGCGCTGCGCCACGAGGTTCAGACCAAGGTTTACTGGGAAACCGGAGTGAAGGACCGCGCGTTCCGCTTCAACAACTACCTGTCGCGCTTCCACTGGCGCCACACGGACCTCATGGACGCGCTGTCCGGCTTTCAGGGACGCGGCCGCCCGAGTCTGCGCGAAGCCAGCGCTCTGCTGGGCCTGCCCGGCAAGAGCCTGATGGAGGGATCCAGCGTGATGGATGCCTATCTGGAGGGCAGGATCGGGGATATTCGCCGCTATTGCCTGGAGGACGCGCTCAACACCTACTTGGTGTTCCAGCACTTTCAGTTCCTGCGCGGCCACCTCACGCAGGACAATCTCGATGAGGAGTACGGCTTGCTGATCGATGTGCTCAAGGCCAGCGGCGAACGCCATTTGAAGGACTTCGCCGGGAACCTGGAGGCCGACCCCGAGGACGAGAAGGCCGGGGCGGTTCCGGCGGGCGAGGCGGAAGATATCTCAGGCGAAGATGCGCAGGAGCCAGAGGGGCAGGAAATTGAGGGGAAAGGATAGGCCGCAGGTGGGTTTGCGCTGCTTGCGATTCGGTCCCGCGCCTTTGCGCGCACTGGCTTGGTTCCGTTCTGCCCGCCAAGCGATTGGCGCGCAGTGGCTCCAACACTCCCGCGAGAGCGAAGCGAGCAAAGGCGCTACGGCAGGCATCGCCCGCATCTGATCCATGCCTGGGCAAATCGTCATCGATATCGCGCGCCAGACGCTCATGCTTGCCGACGGGGCCGAGGCTCTGCGTCGATGGCCCGTTTCCACTTCGCGGTATGGTCCGGGGGAGTTGGAGGAAAGCTTGGGCACGCCGCGCGGCCGGCATCGCATCCGCGCCCGCATCGGCGCCGGACAGCCCCCCGGGGCCGTTTTCCTGGGCCGCCGGCCAACCGGAGAAATCTACTCCCGGGAACTCGCCCGGAAATATCCCGCCCGCGACTGGATTCTCAGCCGTATCCTTTGGTTGGGCGGGGAGCAGCCCGGATTCAACCGGCACGGGAAGGTCGATAGCATGCGCCGCTACATCTATATCCACGGAACGCCGGATTCGGAACCCATGTCGGTGCCGAGGTCGCACGGCTGCGTGCGGATGCGCAACACCGATGTCATGGCGCTGTTCGACCGCGTGGCTGTTGGCTGCCAAGTCGATATCCAATCTTAAGGGAGAGCGCTGTTGGGACCACTGATGATCGATGTTGCCGGCGAGGCGCTCGCGGATGAGGAGCGGGAAATGCTCGCCCACCCGGCCGTGGGCGGCGTTATCCTGTTTGCCCGCAACTGCCGCCTGCCGGCGCAGATCCGCCATTTGGTTGCGTCCATTCGTTCGGCTGCGGGCCGTCCTTTGCTGGTTGCAATCGACCAGGAGGGCGGGCGGGTCCAGCGCATGCGCGCCGGTTTTTCGCGCCTTCCGCCAGCCCGCGCCCTAGGCGAAGCCTACGATCTCGATCCGGCGGCGGCGCGCGCAAAGGCGCGTGCGCGCGGTCGGCTGCTGGCCTTGGAGCTGGCTGCGGTGGGCATCGATTTCAGCTTTGCGCCGGTTTTAGACGTGGATTACGGTCGCAGCGCGGTCATAGGCGACCGCGCGCTGCACGGCAACCCGGAGGTGGTCGCGGATCTGGCCTTGGCCTTTGCGGCGGGCGCCCGAGCGGACGGCATGGCCTGCGTGGCCAAGCATTTTCCCGGGCACGGCTGGGCGGTTGCCGATTCCCACGAGGAAATACCTTCGGATTCAAGGGATTACGCGCTGATTCGCTCCGATCTGCTGCCGTTCCAAAGGATGGTTGATGACGGCGTGGAAGCGGTGATGACGGCCCATATCCATTACGCCGCCGTTGACAAGGCCACGCCCTGCTACTCGCCGCGCTGGCTTCAGCAGGAGCTGCGGGAACGCATGGGTTTTGCCGGCGCAATATTTTCCGACGACCTTTCCATGCACGGCGCCGCCCAGGCTGGCGGGCTGCGCGAACGGGCGGCTGCGGCCCTCGCCGCAGGATGCGACATGCTGCCGATTTGCAATAACCCCGAGGGCGTGCGGGAGCTGCTGGGGAGCTGGACCGCCGCCGCTCCCCGCAGCGCGGAAGAACGTCTCGCCGCTCTTCGCCGCGCGGGCTAGCGGAGCGAGGGCATCCTTTCCTCGCCGGGAGCGCAGAGAGGTTTCTAAGTTCCCGCTCTTCCCGGCATTCAGTTCCGTGTTTCCGGTTGCGGCCGGTCGCGATAGCGGAACAGCCTTGCGACGGCGCCGAACCGCGGATGGTCGAAGTAGTGCGTCTCTCCCAGCAGGAGCCGCCGGCGCTCATGGATCCGGAACTCGTCTCCGCTGCCGGTTGCGTCCGGCAGACGAAGATCCAGCGCCAGATGCGCAAACCTGTCCTCCTGAAGCGATGCCAGCCCGCTAAAGGGCAGGGCCGCCGCAGAAAGCGTTGAAAGGCGCAGGCGAGCCGGCTGTCCGTCCCACTCAGCGGGCATGGCCCAAGCGAAATGCGCCAGCGGGCGGTAATCGGCGCTGCGCCGCATAACGGTCCAGATGCCATCCATCGCGAACTGGGCGCGCGTGAGGGCAAGAACGCCCGGCGGCGGCGGCGGGGTCGTTGCTCCAGGATCGGGCAGCATGAGCGGCGCCGGGTAGGTTCGCACCGGCGGCAGGTCCGGGGCTGGCGCGGCCAGGTCCTCGGTGCTGGCCTCCGGCTTCAGCTGCAGGAACACGATCAGTTCCGCCGCCACGCGGAAGCCGCCTTCCTGGGCAAGCGCCGGTCGCGCCAGGAGCGCCGTCCAGGCCGCGGCCGCGAACAGCAGCAAAAGCCGGGCCTTAAGCCTGTTGGGGGCGGGGAAAGGCTTCATATGCGGGCTAGTGTACGGGCTGCGCGGATATGCTGGATTGCTCCAGTATGGCGAGCAGCCGCTCCACATAGCGGAAGCGCTCCGCGGAGTCGTCCAGCGCCGCCCGGAACTTCAGCACGCCGTTCGGCCGCAAAGCAAACTCCTGCGGCTGGCGCTGGGCGAGAGCCACGAGGCGCATCGGATCCACCCGCGTATCCGCGTGGAATTCCGCTTCGCCGCCCCGGGCCGCGGCTTCCAGCATCCGGATTCCGAGGCCCCGCATCCGTTGCTGGATGCGGGCTTGGCGAAACAGGTTGCGGGCCGCCTCGGGCATTGGGCCGAAGCGGTCCACGAGCTCCACCTTCAGCTCGTCGAGCTGCGGCGAGCCGGATGCCGACGCAATGCGCTTGTACCAGTTCAGCCGCTGGTTCACATCAGGCATATAGTCCTCTGGCAGCAAGGCCGCGAGATGCAGCTCCATGTCCGCGCGCGGCGGCGGCGAAGCGGCCGGCCGGCCATCGCCGCCGCCGCGCAACTCCTCCACCGCGCGGTTCAGAATCTCATTGTAGAGACTGAAGCCGATCTGCTGGATCTGTCCGGATTGCTCCTCGCCCAGCAGCTCCCCGGCGCCGCGGATTTCGAGATCGTGGGTGGCCAGCAGGAAACCGGCGCCTAGGTCGCCGGCGGCCTGAATAGCCTCCAGGCGCTTGTGCGCGTCGGCGGTCATTTCCTTTTCGTGCGGGCGGATCAGATAGGCGTAGGCCTGGTGGTGCGAGCGCCCGACCCGGCCCCTGAGCTGGTGAAGCTGGGCCAGTCCGAGGCGGTCGGCGCGATTGATCAGCATGGTGTTGGCATGCGGGATGTCCAGCCCGCTCTCGATGATGGTGGTGCATACCAGCACGTCGAAGCGGCGGTGATAGAAATCGGTCATCACTCGTTGCAGTTCCGCGTCGAGCAACTGGCCGTGGGCCACCTCCATCCGCACCTCGCCAAGCAGATTCCTGAGTTCGCGCGCCACCCGATCGATATCCCGGACCCGGTTATGGACGAAAAAGACCGCTCCGCCGCGGCGCAGCTCGCGCATGCAGGCTTCCCTGATGAGGCTGTTGCGCCACGGCGTCACGAATGTCTTAACAGCCATCCGCGCCGGCGGCGGCGTGGTGATCAAGGACAGGTCGCGCAAGCCGCCTAAGGACATGTTCAGGGTTCTGGGGATCGGAGTGGCGGTGAGCGTGAGCACGTGCAGATCGGCGCGCAGGGCCTTGATGCGCTCCTTCTGGCGCACGCCGAAACGGTGTTCCTCGTCCACCACCAGCAGCCCCAGGCGCTTGAAGCCGATTCGCGGGTTGAGCAGCCCGTGCGAACCCACCACGATATCCACGCGCCCTTCCTTGAGGTCCTGCCTCAAGGCTTCGTTGGCACGGCCTTTGCCGAAGCGCGTCAGCAGCTCCGCCCGCACCGGCCAGTCGGCGAAGCGGTCGCTGAATAGCCGATGGTGCTGCTGCGCCAGCAGCGTGGTGGGCGCCAGCACCGCCACCTGGAAGCCCTCCACCAGCGCCGTGAATGCCGCGCGCAAGGCCACTTCGGTCTTGCCGAAGCCCACATCCCCGCAGATCAGCCGATCCATCGGCGTTCCTTGCGCCAGGTCTTCCAGCACCTGCTCCACGGCGCGTTTCTGGTCATGGGTGAGGCGGTAGGGGAAGCGCGCCGAGAATGCGCTCATTTCGACCGCCGGGGCCCGCATGGCGGGCATCCGCCGCGCGGCCCGCCGCGCCTGCATTTGCAACAGCTCGGCGGCGGTGTCGCGCACCTGCTGCTCGGCGCGCCGCTTGATCCGCGCCCAGGCATCCGAGCCCAGCCGATGCAGCGGCGCGTTCTCGGGGTTTCCGCCGGTATAGCGGGTGATGAGCTGCATGTCCGACACTGGCACGTAGAGGCGATCCCCGCCTGCGTAGCCCACGCGCATGAACTCCGCCGGCGCGCCGCCCGCATCCATGGTTGCGAGGCCCTCGTAGCGGCCGATGCCATGGTCCTCATGCACCACCGGCGCGCCGGAAGCCAGGTCGGTCAGGCTTTGCAGAATGGCTTCCGGCTCAGGCTGGCCTCTGCGCCGCCGCCGGGTCAGCGGCCGTTGTCGGCCGAACAGTTCCCGCTCGGTCAGGACCACCAGCCCGTTATCAAGCGCGACCCCGCGGCCAAGAGGACTCTCCGTCAGGCATAGCGGCGCGCGCGACGCAAGAAAGGCATCCCAGGATGCCGTCGCCTGCGGCTTCAGACTTTGGCCTTGCAGAAGGTCGCGGACCAGTTCGCGCTGCCCGGCCGTCTCCGCCGAAAGCAGCACCCGCCTGCCCGGTTCCTCCAGGTACGCGGCAAGCGAGGTGGGCCCTTGGGTTCGCGATAGCGGCAGGCTCGGAGCAGGGCGAGCGCCGATCGACTGCATGCCGGCGCTTTGCTTGAGGTCGGGAAGCGGGTCGCTGATGCATTCCACGCGCCTGAGTTCGCTCAGGCGCGACTCGTGGAAGGCGGGAGGCGCAAAGAGTTCCTCCGGGGCGAGGCAGGGCTGCTCCGGATCGCCGTCGCGCTGCCGGAAACGCTCCAGCACGTTCTCCCACTCCGCCTGCAGGGCGGCGGCGCTGCCCGGCATCATTATCACGACGCTGTCGGCGGGAAGGTAGTCCCACAAGGTTTCGGTGCGCTCGTAGAATAGCGGCAGATAGTTCTCGGCGCCCTGCGTTGCAGTGCCTTCGCCTGACTTTCGGTAAATTTCCGCCCGCGCGGGATTTTCCGGGAACCGGCGGCGGAAGCGCTCGCGAAACGCTTCCATGCTTTGCGGGTCCAGCGGCAGCTCGCGCGCCGGCAACAGGCGCAGGGTGTCCAAGGGGCGCGTGCTGCGTTGCGAAGCGGGATTGAATTCGCGGATGGATTCCACTTCGAGGTCGAAGAACTCGATCCGCACCGGGGCTGCCGCGCCGCTGGCGTAGAGGTCGATCAGCGCGCCCCGCATGGCGTATTCGCCTGCCTCGCTCACCAGCGGCACGCGCACATAGGCGGCATCCTCTAAACGGCGCACGAGGTCCTGCGGATCGAGCGTCTGGCCAACGCGGCAGTCGAACTTCAGCCAGCGCCGCAGCGCCGCCGCCGGCGGAAGCCGGTCCATCAGCGTGGATGCTGAAACGAACAGCGACAGCGGCGTTGCGGAATCGCCGGCGTCAAGCAATCGGGCGAGGGTTTCCAAGCGCCTGGAAACGATCTCGGGGTGCGGGCTGAAGAGGTCGTAAGGCAGCGTTTCGTGGTCGGGCAGGAGCGCCATTTCGTCCTGCCCTTCGCGCAGCCAGGCCACTTCCCGCATGAAGTGTTCGGCGCGCCCTGGATCAGGCGTGACCACGACCACGCAGGGACCGGCATAGGCGGCGATCAGGTTAGCGCAGGCCAGCGGGGCCGCGCCTGCGCCCACGCCGCACAGGCGCAAGGCGCGATCGGGCGACCGGGGCCAGTGCAGGCCCGGCAGCGAAGGCGCGCTCCGCCCGTTTTGATCAGGAAGCGCGTTAGCGATGGCCTTCAACGACCAGATCAGGAATCCCGGCAAAATCCCGCGCATTGGAGCTGATCAGAGTGGCGCCGCGCATCGCGGCGGTCACTCCGATGGCGATATCCGCCGCGCGCCGTCTCGGCGACCCCAATTGGCGAAAAACCTCCCCTGCGGCATGAGCGAATTGCTCCGATAAGGGGATGACCCCATTGTCCGCCAGGAATGCGCGCCCGGCAGCCAGTTGTTCCGGCGTTCGCGGGCCGCGCGAGAATTCGTACCAAGCAACCGCGCTCATCTCGATCACCTCGTCCGAATTGGCTATTTCAAGCAACCGCCGCCGCTCCGGGCCAGCTTTCCCCAACGCGTGAATCAGGAAGTCCGTATCCAGATGAACCGTCATTAAAAGCCCTCATCCTGTTCCTTGAGCCGCCGGATATCCTCTTCGATATCGTGATCTTCAAACAGCTCAATCAATCGATTCAGCACTTGGACGCGCTTTTTCCTGCGCGCCGGCGACACCCCCATCACGGTTTCCCGATGGTGCAGGACTGAGCGGCGGATCGCTTCGGACGCCGAACATCCATAGCGATGGGCAAGCTCGCGCGCCGCCGCTTGAACCTCGTCATCAAGCAGAATCGTCGTGCGCTTATGCATATCTTATGGACTTATAAAATACATATAGTATGTTGATTCTACGATGGAGCCATTGGCAGTCAATCCACAAATCAGGCGTTGCCCGATACCCCATGACCGAGGCGATGCTTTCCAGACTACCGCAAGCGATCCGCTTGACCGACCGGCGCGCTTCTCAGCCTAGACATTAACCAAAGGCGCTGACAGAAGATAATCGGCAGGCGAAGAGCGGGAAGAAGAGTTGAACCTGTAAGTGTTGCTTGCCGGTTCAGGCCGCTCATTGCTTGGAGGTGCTGAGAAGATGCTGGAACAGATCGTCGAGGCGCTTGTTGGTGTCGGCGATTTGACGGTTTGCGTCCTTTATGTCGGAGCGGAACTGCTCATGTTCCTTCGTCCCTGCTTGGATCGCGGCTTCTATGCGGGCGATGCTGGACTCGCCAACTTTCCCAACGGCTTCTATACGAGCATTGGTGGCTTCTATCTGCGAACTAAGCTTCGAGCTCACGTTCTGAATGACGATCCAAACAATACCTATGGTTATGGCCGCAAGCGTAGCCCACGGCAAGAAATCTTGAACTGTCAGGGCGGGTTCCATTGGGGGAAGGACTCTGCGCGTTGGTCGTTGCGGATTCTAGCACGATGGGGAGAAACGGCGGGGCGCAGGGCCTATCAAGCAATCTAGCGTCTTCACCATATGTGGGTTCAGACACATGCGAGACTGGGACCGGGATGATTGAGTCGTTGTTTCCGCTTGGTTGCGGCGGCGGCAAACCCTCCGCCACACCTGGCCCCAGTCCCGCATGTGTCTGAACCCGGGAACACATCCGGTAGTACATGACGTTCAAAGGGAATCCCGCGATTACCGTCTCGATGACCGCCGCAGCCTGTTTCTTATCGTACACGAACTCCCGCTGGAACGGCGGGCGGATGTCGAGGCGGTCGCCGTAGCCCCGCACCTGTCCGCTGGCGTTGTCTTCGTGGTAGCTGTTCACCAAGTCACGCACGGTAATGGGGTTGAGATCGATCTTCATTCGGGCCTCTCCGGGGTAGAGCTTCGCTCCGCCCCAATTTTGATGGTCATGTTGGGCGTTTCCTTTCTGTTTTTTCCTAGGCCTGCCAAAGACCAATATTGATGCAGTATGGCCTCCTCTCCGTCTTTCATTAGCGTGGCCTGAAAGGGGAAGGTTGATTCTTGAAGCTGGGCGGCGAACTTCACAACGGCTTTGCCGAAGGCTATGACCGGCTCCAAATCCTTAAGTCGGTACCTCCATACGTTAGTCTCTTGCCAGTGATATCGGGCTGCGGACCATTCCCCAAGATCGTCAGCGTAAGCGCAGAAGCCTTCAAGTGTATCGAGGTCCGCCCCTTCTAAATGATCTGGGTGTTTTCCCTCACATAGCGCAATCGGATCGAGCCGACCCGCGCAATGCTGACTGTAAAGGCTTTTTAGATTTTGTCCTCTGCTCGGTTATTTTCTCAACAGCGTGCATTAAGGAGTGCTTCGTCCACTTCATAGACTTCCCTTTAGATATTCGTTCTTGGGCATATAGCACCTTTAGTACGGTTTCTAACCCGATGCAACAAAGATGGTGAGCCAGAGAATATCGTGCGGCCTTGCTGTTTTCTTCGCCGAATTCGGTCGCCTGTTTTCGGCGATGTTCAATCCATGCCGCTGTCACGAAATATTCTTCAGCGATGCACAGAGCGTATTGCAGTCCGCCCGTTTTCATCGGGTGGTCTCCAATTAGTTTTACGTTCTTTCCTTCCGCAGTCACGTCTTCGCTAGACATTAGTGATTAATGCGGGCCGCGGCTGCGGATGAAGATTCGCTTATAGGCCATCTTAGCCACGCCGTCTTTATAGTAAGCGGCGTTGCGGAATTTGACTAAGCCCGTGCTTGAATCGAAGTAGGGCTTTCCTTCGTACACGGAGGTGTCGGACACTCCGAAATAGGCGTTGCCTCGCTCGAAGCCGTAGCCGAGCCACAGTTGCCCGTCCCTTATCAGCGGAAAAATCTCCTTGTAGGTGATGGCGTTCATGCTGCCGATAATCAGGAACTTCTTGCCGTGCCCCATCAATTGCGTCACGTACTCGCGGAACAGGCTGAACGGCGGGTTGGTCACAACGATGTCGGCCTCGCAGAGCAGGTCCACGCACTCCGCGCTGCGGAAGTCGCCGTCGCCTTTTAGCGTCCGCACTTCGATTTCGTCGGGGTCGGGCATCCGGTTGCCGTCCTTGTCGCCCTCATATTCCAGCCATACAGCCTGCTCAGAATCGTGGTGGCTGAACAAGTCCGCGTTCTGGTTCTTGAAGCAGGTAGTGATGAGGCGCTTCAGACGCAGGGCCTCAAAGTTCAGCGAGAACTACCGGAAGAAGTTGGACATGCGGGGATCGTCGCAGTTGCAATACACGACCTTCCCTCGGAAATGCTCACGGTAGTGCCAGAGTTCCGCCTCGATGTTCTCCAGTTGCGTATAGAACTCGTCGTTCTTCGCGCGCTTTGCCGCGTGGAGATTGGTGTTGGGCATGGGGGCATGTGCTCCGAGGTGGCGGGATCCACTTCGGCCCGGATTATCTCACGCGACCGATGTGGGACAATGAGCGAATGATCCGGCCGCTGCCGCTCGCCATCGCTTGGCGCTATCTGCGCGCCCCCACGCGCAACCGGTTCGTTTCCTTTATCGGACTGGCTTCGGTGGTGGGCATGGTGCTTGGCGTGGCGGCGCTCATCGTGGTGATTTCGGTGATGGACGGGTTCGAGGCCGAATTGCGCGACCGGCTGCTCAGATTCGACGCCCAGGCGAAGCTGCTGGCTGAGCCCGGGCTTGAGGACTGGCGCGGCGTGGCGGCGGAGGTCGCGAGCCTGCCCGGCATCACTTCGGTCGCGCCGGTGGTTGAGGTGGAGGGCCTGCTGTCGTCGAGGCGCCGTTTTGCGGGCGTCCGGCTGATGGGAATTGCCGCCGGCGCGGAAGGCCAGGCCGCCCGCCTTGCAGGAAACCTCATTGCAGGCTCCCTTGAGGGCCTGGACACGGAGGCCGGCGGCCTGGCGCTCGGACGCTACCTGGCGTGGACCCTGGGCGTGAATGTGGGCGACCGGGTGCGCGTCCTGATTCCGCGCCCAGGCGGCGCCGCGCCCCGGCTCAGGGATCTGACGGTTCGCGCGGTGTTTCTCGCGGGCGTCGCGGGGCCGGACAGCAGCCTCGCGCTGGCGGGCCTGCGCACCGTGTCGGAACTGGCGGGCCTTGGCGGCCGGATCAGCGCCTTGGAAGTGCGCGGCAATGATCCCTACGCCACGCCTTTGGAGGTGGAGTCCTGGGCTGCCAACTCGCAGACGGCGCGGAGGCTTGGCCTTGCGCCGCGTTCGTGGATGAGCGAGCACGAGGCGCTGTTCCGCACCGTGCGACTGGAACGGATGGCCATGGCCCTGCTGCTGGCCACGATCATCGCGGTCGCGGTTTTCAATATCCTCGCCACGCTTGTGATGTCGGTGAATGAACGCCGCGGCGAGATCGCCATCCTTGCCACGCTGGGGGCGCGCAGCGCCACCATCATGGCGGTGTTCTGCTTGCAGGGCCTTCTGGCGGGCCTCGCGGGCGTGTCGCTGGGCGGCGCGCTGGGGGTATGGTTGGCAAGAAACGTAGATCCCGTGATGCGCTTCTTCGAGGGCCTGTTCGGGTTCGAGTTCCTGCCGGCCGAATCCTATTACCTCACCGCCGTTCCTTCGGAGTTATCCTTGTCGCTGGTGCTTTCGGTGGCGGCGCTGGGCCTTTTGCTGTCCGCGCTGGCCAGTTGGTACCCCGCCCGCCGCGCGGCGCACGTGGACCCGGCCAGCGTTCTGCGCTACGAGTAGCGCCATGCGCTTGTTCGAACTATGGATGGCCTCGGCGCAACTTCGTTCGCGCCGCCGCGCAGGCTTTGTATCGCTCGTTTCCCTGCTTTCCATGCTGGGCGTGGCGGTGGCGGTGGCGCTGCTGGTGGTGGTCTTGTCGGTGATGAACGGATTTGACCAGGTGGTGCGCGAGCGGATCCTGAGCGTCGTGGCGCATGGCAGCTTTCACGGCTCCGCCGGGCAGCTTGCGCGCTGGCGCGAGCTTCGCGATGCCGCGCTTGCCCACCCGAAGGTTGAATCGGCCGCCCCGTATATTGAAGGCCAGGGGGTGCTGTCCGCCAAGGATGCCGTGGCCGGCGCGCAACTGCTCGGCTTTGATCCCCGGGAACCCGCTTTCCGGGCGCTGGACGGCCTGGCCGGCGCCGACGCCCGGGAATTGCTCGCCTCCGGGTCGTGGCGGATCGTTCTTGGCAGCGTCCTGGCTGAGCGCCTCGGCGTGGGCGCCGGCGACGAGGTTCTGCTGATGATGGCGCAGGGATGGAGCACGCCGGCCGGCATGGCTCCCCGCATGCGCCGCCTGGAGGTGGCGGGCGTGTTCCATGCCGGCATGAACGATTTTGACCGCTCGCTGGCCTGGGTCCATTACGAGGATGCGCGCCGTCTGTTTGGCCTGGGCGGCGATGCCAGCGGGCTGCGCGTGATGCTGGCGGACCCGTGGCAGGTGGAAAGCGTGCTGCCCGAAATTGCGGGCGAAAGAGCCGATCAGCTGTTCGTGCGTTATTGGGTATGGGAACACGCCAATTTTTTCTATTCCATTGCCATGACCAAGCGGGTGACCCTTATCATTCTGACCATTCTGGCGGCGATTGCCGCTTTCAACATCGTGTCCAGCCTAGTGATGATCGTTCGAGAAAAAACGCCCGATATCGGCATACTCCGCACTTTGGGGGCCACGCCCGGCTCCGTCATGGCGGTGTTTGCCTGCCACGGCGGCTTGGCGGGAATTCTGGGAGTGGCGCTGGGGCTGGCGGTTGGCCTGCCGCTGGCGATCTGGGCGGGGCCGCTCACTTCGGCCGTGGAGCAGCTTCTGGAAACCACTCTGGTGAGCCCGGGCTATCGCCTCGATGAAATGCCCAGCCGGATCGTGATTCCTGAAGTTCTTATCGTGTGCGCCACGGCGCTGCTGCTGTCTCTGGCCGCGACGTTTTATCCGGCGCTGCGCGCCGCGCGCACCGACCCGGCCCTGGCCACCCGCCTGGACTAGCAGGCCGTGGCAGAAGCCCCGCTGAATTCGCCCGGCGATGCGCCGCCGCTGGCCTGCTACGGGCTGGTTCGCCATTTCCGCGAACAGGGCAGGGTGCTGGAGGTGCTGCGCGGAGTCGATCTGTCGATCGCTTCGGGCGAGCGCGTGGCGGTGGTGGGCGCTTCGGGCTGCGGCAAGACCACGTTGTTGCAGTTGCTTGGCGGATTGGACACGCCCACCGAGGGCCGGGTGGAGATCGACGGCCGCAATTTCAGCGCCATGCGCTCCGGCGAGCGCGGCATGGAGCGAAACCGCAGCATCGGTTTTGTCTATCAGTTTCATCATCTGCTGCCTGAATTCAATGCCGTGGAGAACGTGGCGATGCCGCTGTTGATCCGCCGTTCGCCGACGCCGGAGGCCATGGAGAGGGCCGCCAAGCTGCTCATGCAGGTGGGCCTGGGCGAGCGTCTGAGCCATCGGCCGGCGAAATTGTCCGGGGGAGAGCGCCAGCGCGTTGCGGTGGCGCGCGCGCTTATTACGCGCCCTCGCATTGTTCTCGCCGACGAGCCGACCGGCAATCTGGACCCGGATTCCGGCGAGCAGGTGTTTGAGCTTTTGCTGCGACTCAACCGCGACAGCGGCGCCGCGCTGGTGGTGGTGACGCACGATCGGCTTCGCGCCCGGCGCATGGACCGGGTTTTGGCATTGCGCGACGGCCTGCTTGCCGACGCCGGCGGCTGAATCCCGGCCCCGCAGCCTGATCGAGGATAGTCTCGATGCTGCCGCTGGGCATTGCGTGGCTTGCCGGCGTGTGCCTGGCGCTGCTGCTGTTGCCCCCGCCGGCCGATCCGGCGCTGATCGCGGCGCTGCTTGCTCTCGGGGCGCTTTGCGCTTGGCGCATGCGCGCCTCGCTGCTGGGCATGGCGCTATTGGGGGGCGCCGTGTCCTTGTGGCTGGCCGATGCCCGCCTCCAGCAACGCATGCCGGATGCCGCCGGGCGCGTGGACCGCATCGTGACCGGCGTGGTTGAGGAATTCCCGCGGATTAGCGGAGGCGTCTGCCGCTTCCGTTTCCGCTTGACCGGCATGGATGATGCCGGTCCTCCGCTGGAGCGCGTGCAGTTGACCTGGTACGACTGCCATGCGCCGCCTGAAGCCGGGGAGACCTGGCGGCTGAAGGCTCGCTTGCGCGCGCCGCGCGGGTTGCATAACCCCGGCGGCTTCGATTACGAACGCTGGGCCTTCCGCGAGAATCTGGGCGCGACCGGCTATATTCGCCGGGAACTCGAACCGCAGCGTTTGGCCGGCTGCGAAACCGGCCCGCAGCTGCTGTGCCTGCGCGCGGCCCTGCTGCGCAAGCTTGAGCTCTGGCTTGACGGAAATCCGGGGCTCAAGTACGTGATGGCTCTGTCCACCGGGGCCAGGCACCGGCTTGGCGATCAGGACTGGGAGGTGCTGCGCCGCACGGGCACCGCGCACCTGTTCGCAATTTCCGGCCTGCATGTGGGCGTGGTTGCCTGGTTCGCCTGGCTGTTGGGCGCGGCGCTGGGGCGGCTTGCGCAGCGCATTGCCGATCGGTTAAAGCCCCGCTATCCGGCAGCCGCGCTTTCCTTTCTGGCTGCCTTCAGCTACGCGGCATTGGCGGGATTCGCGGTGTCCACGGTGCGCAGCCTGGCCATGATTACGGCGGTCCTCGTTTTCACGCAACTGCGCCGCCGCGGCGGGTTCCCGGCGGCCTTGGGCGCGGCCTTGCTGGTGGTGCTGGTGCCGGATCCCTTTGCCGTGCTTTCGGCAGGCTTCTGGCTGAGCTTCGGCGCCGTGGGGCTGCTGGCGCTCAGCGTGCTGGGCCTGCGCGACCCGGACCGCAATGCA
Source organism: Gammaproteobacteria bacterium (assembly GCA_026708965.1). Classification (GTDB taxonomy): domain Bacteria; phylum Pseudomonadota; class Gammaproteobacteria; order Steroidobacterales; family Foliamicaceae; genus Foliamicus. The sequence continues at coordinate 23,988 of JAPOTY010000033.1, forward strand.
GGCGGCTTCGGGGCCGAAGCCGCCTCGGCCTGGATGCGGCGGCTGGCGGCGGCGCAGTGGCGCATTACCCTAGGCTTGGCGCCGCTGCTGCTGGCGTTCTTCGGCGAAGTGTCGCTGATCGGCGCGGGAGCCAACTTGGTGGCTATACCCCTGTTCTCCCTGCTTATCGTGCCTGGCTTGCTGGTGTCGATGCTGCTGGCCCTGCTGTGGCCCCCGCCGGGGGTGTTTCTGCTGGCTGCGGGCGGCAGTCTGCTGAATGGCCTGATGTCCTTTCTGGGCGAGCTGTCGCGTTTCGAGTGGGCTGCCTGGACGCCCCCGGATATCGGCTTGCTGGCCGCATTTCTGGCTGCGGCGGGAATCGTCTGGCTTCTCGCGCCCCGTCCCGCGCCGGCGCGCTGGGCCGCGCCCCTGCTTCTGCTGCCGGCGCTGCTGGGAACGGACCGCAACCGGCTTGAGGCCGATCTTGCGGTCACGGTGCTGGATGTGGGCCAGGGGCTCGCGGTCCTGTTGCAGGCGCCGGGTTACAACCTGCTGTACGATGCCGGTCCACGCTATTCGTCCAGCGATGCGGGCGACAGCGTGGTGGCGCCGGCGCTGGCCATGCTGGGCGTTCGGCGCCTGCATGCCATGGTGGTATCGCATGGTGATAACGATCATGCGGGCGGCGCGGCCAGCGTGCTGGCCCTGCATCCGGAGGCCGAGTTGATTGCGCCGGATCGGTACGGCCTGCCGGCAAGGCGCTACCGGCGCTGCGAAGCGGGTTCGGCCTGGGAGGCTGGCCCGGCGCGGTTCAGCGTGTTGAGCCCCGAGCGGGATGCGCCAGGCCAGGGCAATAATTCCTCCTGTGTCGTGGTTGTGGAGGCCGGACGCGCGCGGGTGCTGCTGCCGGGCGATCTGGAAGCTTCGGGAGAGGCGCGGCTGTCCGGATCCATCCCCGGCGGGCCGTTCGATTTGCTGCTCTCGCCCCACCACGGCAGCGCCAGTTCGTCGTCGGCCAGGTTTGTGGCGGCGACCCGGCCGCGCTTCGTGGTCCACTCCGCCGGCTTTTTCAATCAGTGGGGATTCCCGCGCCCGGATGTGGTGGCCCGCTGGGCGCAGGCGGGCGCGCAACAGTGGAGCACCGGGGCCAGCGGCGCACTGCGCTTTGAGGCGCGGGAAGGCGGCGCGCTTGAGTTAACCACCGAATGGCGCCGCGACCGGGCGCGCCTGTGGACTTTTCCCCCGCCAACTGCTTTTGCCTTAAATCCCGCGCCGGACGGGTAAACTCGAAGCATGCGCCGGGACACTCCCATGAAACGCCTCGCCGTGCTGGCTGGTAGCCACTGGCGCGGTTTTGTGCTGGCGGCGCTGGCCATGGCGGTATTTGCCGCCACGGAAATCGGGTTCGCATTCGCCGTGGAGCGCCTGACCGCGCTGTTGGGCGATGCGTCGAGCCCTTGGGGGCGATGGTTGCCGGCGGGCGTGCTGGGGCTGTTTCTGGTGCGCGGCATGGCTGGATTCGTGTCGGCTTGGCAGCTCGGCCTGATCGGCCGTTCGGTGGTTGGCCGCATGAGGGAAATGCTGTTTGAGCGATTCCTGCGGATGCCGGTGCGCAGCATAGAGCAGCGCCCCCGGGCCGAACTGCTCTCGCGCATGCTGTACGACGCGGAACAGGTGGCGGATGCCGCGTCCACGGTCATCACCACTGTCGTTCGCGACAGCCTGACCGTGCTGGGGCTGATGGCCTACATGGTCTATGCCAGCGCCGGCCTTTCGGCGGTGGTGTTCGTTGCGGCGCCCCTCATTGCGCTTACCGCGCGCGTCCTGTCCAAGCATTTTCGGCGCTATAGCGCCCGCCTGCAGGAAAACATGGGCGAAGTGTCCCGGATCACCGACGAAGCTTTGCGGGGCCATCGAATCATTAAGGTTTTCGGAGGATCGTTGCGGGAACGCGAGCGGTTTTCGAGCGCCAACGAGAATAACAAGCGCCTGCATCTGAAGCTGGTCATGGCGCGCGCCGGCGGTGACGGGCTGACCATGCTTCTGGCGGCCGTGGGCGTTGCTTCGGTGGCCTGGTTTGTGGCCCGTTACTCCGCTGCCGATGGGCTTGAGATCGAAAAATTCACCGGGTTCATGGCCGCAATGCTGTTGCTGATGACGCCGCTGAAGCATCTGACCAATGTGAATGCCGCCCTGCAGCGGGGCCTGGCTGCCGCCGCCTCGGTGTTCGGGCTGCTGGGCAGCCCGGCGGAGTCGGACAGGGCGCGCGCGGATAAGCGGAGCCTGCCCGCCCGCGCCACAGGCCGGCTGGAGTTCGTCAATGTGGCGTTTTCCTATGAATCCGGCGAAGCGGCGGCCTTGCGCGATATTAATCTGGAGATCGAGCCGGGCCAGCGGGTGGCGATCGTGGGGCGGTCGGGCAGCGGGAAATCCACGTTGGTGAGCCTGATCCCGCGCTTTTTCGAGCCGGACTCCGGAAAGCTGCTGCTGGACGGCAGGCCGCTCGCCGAATGGCCTTTAGCGGCCTTGCGCGAACAGATTGCGCTGGTGACTCAGGACGTGATGCTCTTTAACGACACGCTGGCCAACAACATTGCCTATGGCGCCTTGGCGGGCGCCGAGCCGCAAGCGGTGGAGGCCGCGGCCCGCGCCGCTCATGTGACGGAGTTTGCGGCAACGCGCCGCGAAGGGCTGGATGCCTTGGTGGGCGAGGGCGGCCTCAGCCTTTCGGGCGGTGAGCGGCAGCGCGTGGCTATCGCCCGCGCGCTCCTTAAAGATGCTCCGGTGTTGATTCTCGACGAAGCCACTTCGGCGCTGGACAGCCGCTCCGAAAGCCATGTGCAGGAGGCTTTGGACCGATTGATGCGCGGCCGAACCACCCTGGTGATCGCCCATCGCCTGAGCACCATCGAGCATGCGGACCGGATCGTGGTTCTGGAGCGCGGCAGGATCGTGGAAAGCGGGCCGCATGCTCGATTGCTGGCGCGTGGCGGGCATTACGCCAGTCTTTACCGGCTCCAGTTCCGCGGCCATTCATCGCATGGCGCCTGCGGGCCTTAGCATGCCCGCGGCTTGGACGCGCCGCGGCTGGGCAAGCGCTATGCTGTGGCCGGCGGCGGCACTGTTCGGCGCGGCCGTTGCGTTGCGGCGCGCCTCCTACCGCCGCGGCTGGCTGGCTTCCGTGCGCGCCGGCGCGCCTGTGGTGGTGATCGGCAATATCAGCGTAGGCGGCACCGGGAAGACCCCGATGACCGGGTGGCTGGCCGACAGGCTGGTCAGGGCCGGCCGGATTCCGGCCATCGTTAGCCGAGGCTATGCCGGCAGGCGCCAGGCCGTGCCGGTGCGGGTTGCTCCGGGCTCCGACGCGGCGGAGGTGGGCGATGAGCCGGTCATGCTCGCGCAGCAGGCCGGTTGCCCGGTGTGGGTTTGCGTTGACCGGGCGCGGGCGGCGCTCAAGGCGGCGGAGGAAGGGGCGGAACTGATCCTCTCGGACGATGGCCTTCAGCACTACCGTATGGGGCGCGACCTGGAATTTTGCGTGATCGACGGCGGGCGCGGGCTGGGAAACGGCAGGCTGCTTCCGGCCGGGCCATTGCGCGAGCCCGCCCGGCGTTTGGCGGAAGTCGATGAGGTGCTTGTTCAAGGCGTGCCCGGCGAATTCCGGGGGCTGGGATTTGAGTTGCGAATCGATCACGCGGTGCCGCTGGGCGGGACCGGGCGGCGTTCCCTTGAGGAGTTTGCCGGCCAAAAAGTTTTGGCTCTGGCCGGCATCGGGGCGCCGGAACGCTTCCATGCGGCGCTCCGGTCCGCGGGTCTCGACGTTGTGCCGGTGCCGGTTCCCGATCATGGCCGCATGGCCCTGGACCGGCTGCTTGCGCGCGGGCTGCCCGTTCTGATGACGGCCAAGGATGCCGTAAAGTACCCCGGCGTTTCGGCGGACAACCTGTGGTGGGTGCCGGCGCGCGTGGTGATGCCCGAACATTCGGCGAAAAAGATCCTTGGGCATGTTCTCGGGTTGCTGGACAAAGGAAATTGAAGGCTGACTTTCATATCGTGATACCCGCGCGCCATGCGTCGAGCAGGCTTCCGGGCAAGCCCTTGAGGTCCCTGGCGGGGCGGCCCTTGATCGAGCATGTTTACAGGCGGGCCAAGTCCGCCGGAGCCCAGTCCGTTAGCGTTGCAAGCGACGACGAAAGGGTGTGCCGCTGTGTGCGGGATTTCGGCGGAACGGCGCTCCTGACCTCGTCCGGCCACGCCTCCGGTTCGGACCGCGTGGCGGAGGCGGCCGGGGCCCTGGGCCTCGGGCCGCGCGATGTGGTGGTCAATCTGCAGGGCGACGCGCCACTGATCGAGCCGGTCGATATTCGCGCCGTGGCGGCCCGCGCTCTGGGCAGCGACCTTGCCACCCTTGCTTCGCCGCTCCCGGATCCCGCGCAGGCCGCCGACCCTAATGTGGTGAAGGTGGTCCTAAGCGCCGAGGGGCGCGCCCTTTATTTCAGCCGCGCGGCGATTCCCGCGAGGCATCCGCTGACCGGTGTCCGGCCGGTCTATTTGCGCCATACCGGCTTGTATGCCTGCCGCTTTTCGGTTCTTAAACGGCTCACCGCCGAGCCGCAATGCGAACTGGAACGCAGCGAGGGCCTGGAGCAGCTGCGGGCTCTGTGGCTGGGCATGGAGATTGCGGTGGAATACGCCAATTCGCCGCCCGGCCCGGAAGTCGATACCGCCGAGGATTTACTTCGCGTGGAGCGCCTGCTGCTCTCCGTATAATATTTTTCCACTCCCATATCCGTATCCAGCGAGGTCATCCATGAGCGTTCAATCTTTGCGCGCAGAGAACGGAGCAGCGGCCGCGGGGCGGCCCGCAGCGGCAGGGCCGCCGCCCGGCGTGGCCGGAGGTCCGCCTGCCGATGCCTTTTCGGGCATGCCCACCGGCATTGAGGGCCGCGAGGAAGATCTCGGCAGATCCGTGGCGGTGGTGCTCAAGACCCTGAGGAATGTGAAGCCGTACGAGCACGATATCAACGACGCGCTGATCAAGGCCCGGCTTCAGGCCATGCAGTTCGCTAAGGACCACGGACTGATGGAGGAGTACGTGGCCCACGATGTCAAGACCATGACGCCGCTCACAAGCATGATGAAGAACCTGATCGAAAAAAGCGGGCAAGCCGAAATCGCCCTGACCGGAATCTTCGACCGCACGGCATGCCACTATCAGCTCTGCTTGGAGAACGAGTCCGCCCCCGGCATCCGCCGCTGGCGCTCACCGTTCGGGAAGGTGCTGGACAAGTGCCGCAAGCTTGGCCAGTTCGACCTCACCGAGGAGTGGATTCACGAGAACTGGACTCGCCCGCGCCTGCTCGGCTATGCCAAGGCCATGGGCGTGGACATGCGCGTCTCGCATTGGCAGCCGGACGGCTGGCTTAGCGCCGAAGTCGCCTAGCCCGAACCCGGGGCATCGCCTCCCGCCGGACGTCTGCGGCGTCGGCGCCGCCTTCGGCGCGGGGACTGTGCTCCCCCTGCCTCTCCGGCATTGCCGCGCTTGGCCGGCGTCTCGGCCTGCCCTTTCGCCTTGCTCCTAGCCTGGCCTTGGCCCTGTTGCCTGGGCGGGCCGCTCTTGGGCTTGCGCCGTGAACGGCTGCGTTGCGGGGCCTTGCGCTGCTGCGCGGGCCGTTCGGGCTTCTTCTCTTTCGTCTTCTTGTTCTTGCCCAGACCGAACAGGCGGGCGAAGAAGCCGATCTTGGGCTTAGCCTTCTCGCTCCTGCCCTCGCTCTTGCTTTTACGCTCTTGCTTCTTGACAGCCTTGGGCTTGGGCTCCGGGAGTGCTGTATCGGGCAGGGTGCGCTCAACGGCCGGTTTTTCCGGAGGTTTCGCGATGCTGGGCTGAAGCGCCGCCGGCGGCGCTTCCTTTACGGTGGCCATTTCGTAGCTTGGCGTATCTTCTTCCGCCTCTTCCTTGTCGCGGATCCGACGCAGCAGGAATTGCGGAGTGTCCATCGCCGCGTTGGCCACCAGCACCGCGCTGACCTCGAACGCTTCCTCGATCTCGATCAATGCGGAGCGCTTTTCGTTGAGCAGAAAGTTGGCCACCACCAGCGGCAACTCCACCACGACCTTGGACGTGCGCTCCTTGCCGGCCTCCTCGCTGATCATGCGCAGGATATGCAGGCCCAGCGACTCCACGCTGCGGATGCGCCCGGTTCCCCCGCATCGGGGGCAGGTCTCGTGGGTGGTGTCCACCAGCGATGTGCGCAAGCGCTGCCGCGACATTTCCATGATGCCGAAGCGTGATATCTGGCCGATCTGGATCCGGGCCGGTTCGTTGCGTGTGGCCTGGCGCAACCGTTCCTCCACCTGCCGGTTGGAATTCGAGGAGCGCATATCGATGAAGTCGATCATGATGAGGCCCGACAAGTCCCGAATCCGGCACTGGCGCGCTATTTCGTCGGCCGCCTCCAAGTTGGTTTGGAACGCGGTCTGCTCAATATCGTCCGCGGAAGTGGCGCGGGCTGAATTGACGTCCACGCAAATGCCCGCCTCGGGCTGGTCGATGATGATCTGTCCGCCCGAAGGGAGGTTCACCCGGCGGCGGTAGGCGGAATCGATCTGGCTTTCGATCTGGTAGCGGTTGAACAGCGGCCCGTCGCCCTCGTGGCGCCGCAGCCGCTCTAGAAAATGCGGCATGGTGTGCTTCATGAAATTGCGTATGTCGGTGTAGGCGTGATCGTCATCCACTACGACTTCGCCGATCGAGTCGGAGAGATAGTCGCGAATCGCCCGCAGAATCACGCTCGATTCCTGCACCACCAGAAACGGACCGTCCTTATCAAGGACGGCAAGCTTGATGGCCTCCCAGGTCCGCAACTGGTTGTCGAGGTCCCACTGCAACTCCTCGGCGCTGCGGTCATGTCCCTGGGTGCGGATAATCACGCTCATCCCTTTGGGAATCGTCAGCTTGCCCAGCCGCTGTTGCACTGCTTGCCGTTCGTCGCCGCGCACTTGGCGGGACACGCCTCCGCCGCGCGGATTGTTGGCATTCAGAACCAAGTAGCGGCCGGGCAGGGACACCAGGGTGCTGAGCGCCGCGCCCTTGTTGTCGCGCTCGTCTTTTTCGACCTGCACCACAAGCTGCTGGCCCTCCGCGACCAGCTCAGCGATTTTCAGGCCCTTGCCCTGCTCCGGGTCTTTGCGGAAGTATTCGCGGGAGATGTTTTCAAGGGGCAGAAAGCCATGGCGCTCCGCGCCAAAATCGACAAAGGCCGCCTCTAGGCTGGGCTCTACGCGGGCAATGCGCCCTTTGTAAATGTTGCCCTTTTTTTGTTCCTTTTCCCTGTGTTCAATGGCCAGATCATAGAGTTGCTGACCATCGACCAGAGCAACGCGCACCTCCTCCTGCTGGGTGGCGTTTACGAGCATTCTTTTCATTGTGATTCGCGTCCTTGGTGGGGCGGATCCACGCCGCAGCCGCGCCTTGCGCTGCGGTCAGGCCGCGCCGGCCGCACTGCGAATAAGGGTCATTCATCAGGGAATTCCTTCGGTTGTCAGCCAAGTCTAGGCACATACATCCGTTATGACCGGCGTTTCTCCGCCGTTTTTGGAAACAGTTTCGGCAGTATTGCCGATTGCGCGATTATCCGCGCTGGCGCTGGCATGCAGCGCTGGCGGCTACTATACCATGCGATGCCAGCGCGGGCTGCGGCGAGTCGATGAAAGATAACATTCTGATCGTGTCGGAAGACGATGCCGGGCGCCGCTTGGACAATTTCCTGGCCGGCCGCTTGAAGCGCATGCATCCGTCGCGAGTGCACCGCATGATCCGCCGCGGGGAGGTGCGCGTGAATCGCGGTCGCGCGGCCTCGGGGCATCGCCTGCGCCGCGGCGACGAGGTCCGTTTGCCGCCGCATCTGGACCGCCGCCCGCCTGCGCCGGTGGCTGCCCGCGCGCGTTGGATCGAACAGTTCGTGGTGTATGAGGACGACTCCCTGCTGGTGCTCAACAAGCCGGCCGGATTGGCGGCTCATGCAGGGGGATCGGTGAGCTTCGGGGCCGTGGAACTGCTTCGGGCCGCGCGGCCTCGGGAAAACTTCCTGCAGCTGGCGCACCGCTTGGATCGCGCCACCAGCGGGCTGCTGGTGCTGGCCCGCAAGGCGCGCGCCTTGAACGCGCTGCATCAGGCCTTCCGGGAGAATGAGGTCGAGAAAACCTACGCGGCACTGCTCGCCGGACCTTGGCGCGGCGGCGAGCGCAAGGTGGATCTGCCCTTGGACCGATCGTTTCGTTCCGGCGGCGAGCGCCGGGTTCGGGTGGGATTGGGGCAGCCGGCAACCACCCGCTTCAGGCCGCACTGCGGTTGGGACGAAGCCACCTTGGTGAGGGCGCTGCCGCTAACCGGTCGCACCCACCAGATTCGCGCGCACTCGGCGGCTATAGGCCATCCGGTCCTGGGAGACGACCGCTATGGGCGATCGACGGCGGCGCTGGCTTCGCGCATCGCGCTCCGGCGCCTGTTTCTGCATGCCCGGGAACTCCGCCTGCGGCACCCGGAGTCGGCCCGCCTGCTACAGCTGCGCGCACCGCTGCCGGATGAATTGCGGGCATCGCTCAAGCGCTTGGGGCCGCCCGAATTTGGCCGATCAGCGCGAAAAACGTAGAATACCGGGCTTTTGGATTCTGCGGTGGAAATCAGGCAATTTCTCTGTTTGGCTCGCTACGAGGCGGGCAGCGGCTTTCGGGTGGCCGCAATGCATTTCGATGGGGAACGCCTTGGATCCTGGGCGCGCCTTCTGGGATGCGGGAAAGACGGCGCTTTGTCAATGAACGAGGTGCGTTACCGCAACAAATCGCCGGCGCGGCCGCTGGATGTATTCGCGGCGCCCATTGAGTCCGCCGTCGGCAACCCTCCGCAAACCGAGAATCTGCTTGTGGGCCAGCGGCCGCGCTGGCGAAAAACCGGAACCTATCCGCGGGAATTGCTGGGTGATCTGTGTTCCTCGCCGCTGATGCTGTGGTCGGATAAGACTTCCACCAAGGCGGGCTCTTTCGACCGTGTTCTGGCGCCGGAAGCGGCGGAAATCGAATCCTCGCTGCTGCTGATCGAGCTGGACCGCTACATTGTGGATGTCACGCGGCGCCCCGTTTCCGAGCAAAAGGTGGTGCGCGTGCGCTTCCGCCACTTGGAGCGCGAGTACCGCCTGCTGCTGTGCGAGGATGTGTTGCGGCGGCGCTACGCGCGCCACTCGCCGGGCGAATACGAGGTTGTGCGGCCCACGGCCGCTTGCATCACGCTGGGGCCGCCGGGCAAGCAGGGCCGAATCAAGCGGGTCGCCTCGCTAATTCCCCTGGAAGAACGAACGGCGGCCTAGAAGAAGAAAAAACGTCGGCGGGGCCGGTCGCTCTCGGCTTGCTCGCCCGGGAAATTGGTCGCCAACATCAGCTCGGCGCCGGTCGCGAGATCGTCCATTCCAACCTGCCGGTAAGCTCTTGCCATAATCTTGAGCGATTCCGAGATTTCCGGCGAGCCATGGTAGTTTTCCACTGCGAAGCGCGCCCGGTTGGCGGCAGCGATCCAAGCGCCGCGCCTCAGGTAGTAGTCGGCCACATGGTTCTCGTAACGCGCCATGCGGTTGCGGAGAAAGACCATGCGTCGGCGGCCGTCGGCGGCATACTCGCTTTCGGGATAGCGCGCCGTTAATTGAGCAAAGGCATCGAACGACTCGCCGGCGGACAGGACGGGGCGGCGGGAGTAGTCGATGCGGAACAGACGACCGAACCGTCCCGGCTGCCGCGCGAATAACGCCAGCCCGCGCATGTAGATGGCGTAGTCCACGCTCGGATGCCTCGGGTTCTCCCGCTCGAACTCGCGGGCCGCTTCCACGGCGCTGTCCTGGTCCCCGAGGCGGTAGTGGCAGTAGATAATTTCCAGTTGCGCTTGGCGGGTTTGCGGGTTGAAGGGGAAACGCGCCTTCAAGGTTCCCAGGAACCGCAGCGCCTTGCGGAAATCGCCCCCTTCGAGCGCTGCGTGGCCCAGCTCATAGAGCACGTTGGCGGCGGACAGCTCATCGCGTTCGCCGCCGCGCCCGCAGCCAGCCAGCATGGCGCAAGCCGCTGCGGCAAGAAGAATTCCGGCAAGGTTTCGGGCTATCACTGGGTTACGCAAGAACTGTTATGGCGCTAGCAGGCATTAAAGTATAACCACCGAGCCCGCGCCGGCGCAGATTGATTTGCCTGCCCCTCGCTTTTCCCGCCCCTCCTTCCGGCAAGGCAGTCGGCGCTAGAAGCCCACGCGGGCTTCTAGCGCCACGCCGCGGTCGGGACCGTCGGCGATGCGGGCGCGGCGCATCAGCTTGAAGCTCATGCTCATGTCCATGGCCTTGCCGCCCAGGTCCAAGGGCTCCATGCGCCAGCCCAGCGTTTGCAAGCTGCCGCCGTCCTGCGCCCCGTGCAGCAGGAAGGGCGTGCCCGCGAAGCGCCCGCCGAGCAGGGGCAGGCCCCAGCCGATCTCGGTGTCGAGCCGCCGTCCGCCGGACTCCAGTCCGAACTGCCCTAGGTCGCGCAGGGCGAACAACTGGTCCAGCCCGCTGGCCGTGGCGATGCCCCAGTGCTGGCGCACCGACAGCGACGGGCCGAGCCCGGACGACGGCTGCGAATTCCAGGCCAAGTGGGCCGAGGCGCCGGTCTGGCTGAAGTCCTCGTCCTCATGCGCGATTAGGTGGCGGCCCTCCAGCTCGAAGATGAGGCCGTCCTGCATCCACGACAGCCCTGCGGACACTTCCGCGCCCGCGCCCTCCTCGGCATCGCCGCCATCCAGCCGCGCGCCGCCCTCCAGCCGCGCCGAGAACCGTCCGCCGCCCGCCAGCGGGCGGGTCCAGGAGGCCTCGACCGCCGCCCGGACGCGGCTGGCATCGGCTTCCGCCGCCGGCATTCCGGTCGCCGCCTCGGAAGACGACCGCATCGCCATGGCATCGGAAATCAGCGACAGGCTGAAGCCGTCGCCGAAATCCAGCAACTCGCCGCGCAGGCCAACAGCGCCCATTTCCATCTCGATGTCGGCTTTCACGGCCAAGCCTTGCTGCGGAATGACTGTCATGTCGCCCCGGCCGGTGCTGAGCGCGCCCCACGCGGAGAAGCGGCCGGCATCCACGCTGAGGTAAGGCGTGAGCGCCGCCATGGTCGATTCCAGCGCGCCCCTGCCATCGGGCCCGGCGTAGTCGCCGTCGCCTTGGCTGTACGACGCGCTGAGGCCGAGCAGCCAGTTATTGATCGCCCAGTCCGCGCCGAGCTGGCCGGTCGTCACGTCGCCGTCGATGGAGATGCCGTCGGCGGAGCGGCCTTCAAGGGCGGCGACCGAGCCCCGGCCCCACACGCCCCAAGCGGCCCCGCCGGAAGTCTGGCCGGACGCGTTGAAGGCCGAGTTCACCAGCGCCGCGCGCATCATGCTGCCGAGCGAGCGGTCCTCGCGCGGGCCGCCTGTTGGCGGGAGCGCGCCCGAAGGGCCGTCGGCGCCGAAAACGGGGGCCGGCCAGATGCTGGAGCCGCCTACAGGCGGCTGCGTCGAGAGCATCCCCGGCCCCGGTCTGGCAAGGCCGCCAAAGCCCGCGCCGCCGTCCAAGCGTTGGGGAGCGAGGGAGCCATCGCCCAGGCGCTGCCCGGCGAACATGGCCTCGAAGCTCACGGCGGCGCTATTGCTGCCGTCCTGCGGCGGCGAGGCGCCCAGCTGTCGGCGCGCCCCCACGCGGTCGCCGATGCCCTCGAGTATCTGCTCGGACACCACGCGCCCGAAGCGAGCCATCCATGCGGTTGAGGCGCCCGACACGTCCTCGTCGTTGTCGGACACGGCCACCGCGACTTCCGCGGACACGCCGTCGTAGCT
>JAPOTY010000033.1:35992-50260 GCA_026708965.1 Gammaproteobacteria bacterium
GCCACTGTCACGTCGCCCGAAGGCCGCGCGCCCAAGGCCACCGTGTAGGTGGCGCTGCCGCCCTCGTCGAGCGCCAGCGAGGATTCCGAAACCGCCAGCGACCCCTCGTCGTTGTCGGTCACGGCCACCGCGACTTCCGCGGACACGCCGTCGTAGCTGCCGCCCGAGGCCGAGTGCGCCAGCGAGGCGGAGGCGTCGGCGACATCGTCGTCCTCAAGCGCAGTCACCGTCACGCTCTGCGCCGCGCTCCAGTTGTTCGCGCTGAACGTGAGGCTGTCCGGCGAAACCTCCACGCCGCCGCCGGACACGGCGACAGCCACTGTCACGTCGCCCGAAGGCCGCGCGCCCAAGGCCACCGTGTAGGTGGCGCTGCCGCCCTCGTCGAGCGCCAGCGAGGATTCCGAAACCGCCAGCGAAGCCATATCGTCGTCGGACACGGCCACCGAAACCTCCGCCGAAACGCCGTCGTAGCCGCCGCCGGAGGCGCTATGCGAGAGGATGCCGGATTCGTCGGCGAGGTCGTCGTCCTCAAGCGCTGACACCGTCACGCGCTGCGGCGTATCCCAGTCGTCCGCATCGAATACCAGGCTCGACGGCGAAAGCTCCACGCCCGCGCCGTCCGGGGCCGCGATAGCCACCGTCACCGGCCCCGAAGGCTCAGTGTCCAGCGCCACCGTGTACGATGCGCTGCCGCCCTCGTCCAGCATCAGCGAGGCCTCCGAAACCGCCAGCGACCCCGGATCCCACGCTGCCGTCTCGGAGACCGCGGTCTCCGGACCGCTATTGTTGCTTCCGTCGGTCGCCGCGTCCGCCGCCACCGTCACCGTCACGTTGGCGCCGCCCGTCGGGGTGATCGTCATCGTGTAGGCATCTCCGCTGCCGGACAGGGCGCCCGCCGTCCCGCCATCCACAGTGACGTCGGTCGCGTCGAAGCCGGTCACGGCCTCGGAGAAGGAGAAGGTCGCCGTGAACGGCGCGCGGTCGTTGATCCTCTCCGGCACCCCGCTGATCGAGAGGGTCGGCGCGGTGGTGTCCGTCGGTGCCGGGGCGATGATGGAAAAGATTGCCAAGTTGTCCGCGCCGGATGCCCCGCCATCCAGGCCGGTGCCGGAGGCGGCATTGAGCGTGCCCAAGCCGATATCGACGGTCTCGCCGGCGCTGTCGTCGTCAGCCGTCAGCGTTAGCGTGACCGAGGCCGCCGCCGGGCCGGTGAAGGTGACCCGGGGGTTGCTGCCGGTGTTCAGGTTCGCGCACGCCACTCCGGCGGCGCTGGCGCAGGCCACCGTGTAGTCCGCATTGCGCGCCGCCGTGCCGCTGAAGGTGAGCGGTACGGCCAGGGTCTCGCCGCCCGCGAGGGCCCGGCTCAGAGTCACCGTGAAGGTCTTCGTGGCGCCCTCCTCGATATTCCCGGACGCGCCGGCCAAGGTCGCGGTGGTGGCGTCGTCGTCGGTAACCGCCACCGTGGCCGCCGTGCCGGCGAGGCCGCTGTAGGCGCTGTCCGAGGAAGCCGTTCTGTAGGTCACCGCTAATTCCCGCCCGCTGGGGCTGTCCGTGCTGTCGTCAGTGGCGCGCACGGTGACGGTTTGGGCGCTGTCCCAGGCATTCGCGGCAAAGGCGAGCGCTTCGCTGGCCGTGAAGGCGGCGGAGCTGTCCGGGCCGTCGAGTTCCAATCCGGCGGCGGCGGTGACCGTCACCGTCACCGCGCTGCTGGGCTGGCTGTCAAGGACCACCGTGAAGGTGGCCGTGTTGGTGGTGTCGCCTTCGGCCACCATTGTGTCCGACGGCTGGGCGGCGGTCACGCCGGCGGTGGCCGGAGGGGGGGCGGCGTCATCATCGATGATGGTGCCGGTGGCGGTCGCGGGCGATGGCAATGTGCCGTTGCCGGCCAGGTTGCTGAGCGTGACGGTGAAGGTCTCGTTGCTCTCCGCTTGAGTGTCGCCCTGCACTTTGACGGTGACGCTCTTGCTCATTTCCCCGGCGCTGAAGGTCAAGCTGCCATTCGCCGCGGTGTAGTCGGCGCCCTCGGCGGCGGTGTCGCCCGTTGCCGTCGATGTCGCCCAGTCGAGGCTGATGTCGCCGCTGCTGGCGCGATCAAGTTGCACGGTGAAGCTAAGATCGGTTTCGCCGCTGTCGCCTTCGGCGACGCTGGCATCGGCGATCGAGACATTGCTCGCAGCCGGCGTTTGCAATTGGAAAGTGATTCGGGCCAGGGGGTTGTCGCGGAACCGCCCGGTATTGCGGATGCTCGTGATCGTTTCGTGTGGATCGACATTGCCGCCGCCCAAGCTCCAGGCATTCCCGTTCTCGGTGCCGGCGTCATAGGGGTAGAGGTCCAACTGCACGCGGTCGCGCCATGCTCCGTTTTGGCGGAGCGGCTCGCTGTCGATGCCGACAAACCAGTCCGATGTCGGCGCGATCATGGATAGCACGCTCACCAGCGGATGGCTTGAATTGATATTGAAGGTGGTGGAAACAGCCGATATGGGACCGTTATTGGTTGAGCCTGCGGAGATAATGCCGTCCGTGTTGGCGTTGCTATTGATTTCTGAGCGAAGTGTGCCGGTGCTGCCGAACTCCGCAACCCCTTCGACCCCTTCGCTGGCAATGCCGCCTCTCCTCCAAATGCGGGTGCTTGAATTATGCTTGGCGCCGATCACCTCAGTGAAATGCGCGCCGCTAGGCAAACTCGAATCGGTGATGTCGTCCGCCGTCCAAAGCCCTTGGAAGGTCATTTCGTAGGTGGCTGAATCCTGCGCGTGCAGCGGGGCGCACAGGCACACGCTCAGGCCGAAGATACCCGCGAACCGGCGCATCGTTTGTTTCTTTTCCATCTGGACTCCGCCTGTTTGCGAATGAGAGACGGATAATGCCAGATGCGGAAGGCTGGCGGCAATCCGGTTCACGCCGCGCCCGATATCATCCGAAACGTGAAGCGCTTTGCTGTCGTTTGAGTCGCGGTTTTCTGCGAAGATGCGGGGTATGCGGAGCTTGGCTTGATGAAGCGCCTAGTGGAGGAGCGGGTCTTGATCCCCGGCAGTTTGGCGGGGCGGAGGCTGGATGCGGCGCTGGCCAAGCTGTTGCCGGATTATTCGCGCAGCCTGATCAAGGCATGGATAGAGAACGGGCAGGTCGCCGGGGGAAGCGGCGGCCCCCTGAAGCCCCGCTCAATGGTGCAGGCGGGCCAGCACTACGAAATTCGCGGGGAGCTGGCAGCGGCGGGGGCGGTGGCGCCGGAGTTCGTGGAGTTCGGCGTGGTTCATGCCGATGCCCACCTGATCGTGGTCAACAAGCCCGCCGGCCTGGTCGTGCATCCGGGCGCCGGCAATCCCGGCGGCACGCTGCAAAACGGCCTGCTGCACCGCTTCCCGGAACTTCAGGCCGTGCCGCGCTTCGGCCTGGTGCATCGGCTGGATGCGGGCACCACGGGCTTGCTTATTGTGGCCCGCTCGCCCGCCGCGCACCAGAGGCTCACAAGGGATATGCAAGCCAGGCGCGTTCGCCGCGAGTACCGGGCCGTAACGCGGGGCTGCCCCGTGGCCGGCGGCACCATCGATCAGCCATTGGGGCGCCATCCCCGCGACAGGCTGCGCATGGCGGTTCGTGCGGGCGGGCGGCCCGCCGTGACCCGCTACCGCCTGCTCGAACGGTTTCCCGGCAACGCATTCGCCGCGGTTCGGCTGGATACCGGGCGCACCCACCAGATCCGGGCGCACCTTGCGCATATCGGGTTTCCGCTGCTTGGCGATTCCCTTTACTGGCGCGGCAGCCAAGGGTTTTCGCGTCCGGCGCTGCATGCTTGCGAGCTGCGCTTTGAGCATCCGGCCACCGCCGCGGAATGCGCTTTCCGGGCGCCGCTGCCCGACGACCTCCTCGATCTGCTTGGCCAACTGGCCGGCCGGGAGCGTGACTGGGACGGGTATTCGTGGAACGGGTGATCCGTCCTCAATGGCCGGCTCCGCCGTCGGTATGCGCCGCCAGCACGGAGCGCGGCCTCGATCCCGAACAAGCTTGGCGGATGCTTGAGGCGCCCGGCGGGCCGCGCTGGCTCTCGCAGGTGCATGGAGCGCACATGGTGAGCGCGGACGAAGACTGGCGCCACGCCCAGGCGGATGGCTGCGTGTCTTTCTCGGCGGGCCGGACTTGCATGCTTCTGACCGCCGACTGCCTGCCGGTGCTGCTTTGCGATCACGCCGGCAGCCGCGTGGCGGCCGTCCACGCCGGCTGGCGGGGGCTGGCCGCGGGCGTGATCCGATCCGCCGTTGGCGCCCTTTGCCGGGGCGGCGGCCGGCCCTTGGATGCCAGCGAGCTGATGGCTTGGATAGGACCCGGGATCGGCCCGTCGGCGTACCAGGTGGGAAGCGACGTGTTCGGCTCCATTATGGAAACCCCGGACGGCGCGGCCCGTTTCTTCGCGCCGCAGGGCGAAGGCCGCTGGCTCATGGATTTGGCGGGGCTGGCCCGGCGCCAGTTGCGTCGGCTGGGCGTCGCAAGGATTTACGGCGGTCGCTGGTGCACCTACTCCGATCCTCAACGGTTCCATTCGTACCGCCGCGATGGCGGATCGGCCCGCCAGGCAACGTTTATCTGGCTGCGGCCCTAGCCGCCCGCAAAAAGCGGCGAAACGCAGGCGGGATCAACGCGCTGCGGAAAAGCGCCTGAGGGATGCGGGCCAGGTTGAATTCGACCGGCCGGGCGCTATATCCCTGATATGGATCAATTCACCAATCGGGTGCGCGACGCGCTGGCCGAGGCGCGCCAAGCCGCAGTGGACGCCAACCATCAGTTTCTCGAGCCCATGCATGTTCTGCAGGCCCTGCTAGGCCAGGATGCCGGCGCCGTTTTGCCTTTGCTGCGGCGGGCCGGCGCCGATACCGGCAGGCTCCGCGCCAGCTTGGCTGAAGCGGTGGGGCGGATGCCCAGCGTGCAGGGCCAAGAGGGCGACCTGCATGCCTCGGCCGCCCTCGCAAGGGTGCTGAACGTGGCCGGCAAGCTGGCGCGCGAACGCGGCGACAGCGTGGTCAGCAGCGAGATCCTCCTGCTTGCGTCCGCTCGCGACCGGGGCGAGCATGCGCGCCTGATGAAAGAGGCCGGCGTGGATCCGGCGCGCTTGGCGGCGGCGATAGACCAATTGCGGGGCGGAGAGACGGTCAGCGATGCCGGCGCCGAGGAGCTGCGCGGCGCGCTTGAGAAATATGCCATCGATTTAACGCGCAGCGCCGAGGAGGGCAAGCTCGATCCGATTATCGGGCGGGACGAGGAGATCCGCCGCACCATGCATATCCTGCAGCGCCGCACCAAGAATAATCCGGTGCTGATCGGCGAGCCGGGCGTGGGCAAGACCGCCGTGGCGGAGGGGCTGGCCTTGCGCATCGCCAACAAGGAGGTGCCGGAAGGGCTGAGGAACAAGCGCCTTTTGGCCTTGGACTTGGGCGCCATGATCGCCGGGGCCAAGTACCGCGGCGAATTCGAGGAGCGTCTCAAGGCGGTGCTCAAGGAATTGGCGAAACAGGAAGGCCGCATCATCCTGTTCATCGACGAGCTGCATACGCTTGTGGGAGCGGGCAAGGCCGAAGGCGCCATGGACGCGGGCAATATGCTCAAGCCCGCCTTGGCGCGAGGCGAACTGCATTGCGTGGGCGCCACCACGCTGAACGAATACCGCAAGCATCTCGAAAAGGATGGCGCGCTGGAGCGGCGCTTCCAGAAGGTGCTGATCGACGAGCCCAGCGTGGAGGACACGATCGCCATTCTGCGCGGACTCAAGGAGCGCTACGAAGTGCATCATGGCGTAACGATTTCGGATGCCGCCATCGTGGCCGCCTCCACGTTATCGCAGCGCTACATCACCGACCGCAAGCTTCCCGACAAGGCGATCGACCTGGTCGATGAGGCGGCGGCGCGCATTCGCTTGCAGATGGACTCCAAGCCCGAGGCCATCGACCGCCTGGAGCGGCGCCTGGTTCAGCTGAAGATCGAGCGCGAAGCGCTGCGCAAGGACGAGGACGAAGGCGCCCGCCAGCGGCTGGCGGACCTCGACGGGGAGATTGCCCGGCTGGAAGCCGAGCATGCGGGGCTCTCCGAAACCTGGCAAGCGGAAAAAGCCCGCACCCAGGAGGCCGCCGGGCTGAAGGAGCAGCTGGAGCAGGCCCGTCTGGCGCTGGAGATCGCCGGCAGGAGCCAGGATTTGCAGCGCATGTCCGAATTGCAATACGGCGTGATTCCGGACCTTGAGAAAAAGCTTAAGGAATCAGGGGGCCAGGACGCGCAGGAAGCCCCCGGCGCGATGCTGTCGAGCCGGGTGGAGGAGGCGGACATCGCCGCGGTGGTGGCCCGCGCCACCGGGATCCCGGTGGCGCGAATGCTGACCGGGGAGCGCGAGCGGCTCAACCGCATGGAGGAGGAATTGCACCGCCGGCTGGTCGGCCAGGATGAGGCGGTGCGCGCGGTGGCGCGCGCGATTCGCCGCTCCCGCGCCGGGCTGGCGGATCCTGATCGGCCCTCCGGCTCGTTCCTGTTTCTTGGCCCGACCGGGGTGGGCAAGACCGAGTTATGCAAGGCGCTGGCGGAATTCCTGTTCGATAGCGAAGCGGCGCTGGTGCGCGTGGATATGTCGGAGTACATGGAGAAGCACGCCGTGTCGCGCCTGGTGGGGGCACCGCCCGGCTATGTGGGCTACGAGGAGGGCGGCCAGCTGACCGAAGCGGTGCGCCGCCGGCCCTATTCGGTGCTGCTGCTGGACGAGCTGGAGAAGGCCCATCCGGACGCGCTCAATATCCTGCTGCAGCTGCTCGACGAAGGCCGCCTCACCGACGGCCAGGGCCGCACGGTCGATTTCCGCAGCACGGTGGTCATTATGACGTCGAATCTGGCCTCCGCGCAGATCCAGTCGCTGGCCGGCTCGGAACATGAGGAAATCAAGGCGGCGGTGATGGCTTCGCTGCGCTCCCACTTTCGCCCGGAATTCCTCAACCGCATCGACGATATCGTGGTGTTCAGGCCGCTCGCCCGCGATGAAATCCGCGCCATCGTGGATTTGCAGATCGACCGCTTAGCCGAGCGTCTGGCGGCACAGGGCTTGGAGCTTGAGATTAAGGATTCCGTAAGGTTGCGGCTATCCAATCTGGGCTACGACCCCGCCTACGGCGCGCGGCCGCTTAAGCGGGTCATTCGCGATTGGGTGGAGAATCCTTTGGCGGAATGGCTGCTTTCGGCGGACGGCGAAACCGGCGGCAAGGTGGTGGTGGAGGAAAAGGGCGGAAATATCGTTATTGCAGCCGGAAGCAGGCCGAAAGCAGCGTAAGATAACCGCCTTGGAAACTCCGCCTTGCAAGCGGAAAGGGCGCGCCGCGAAAGCTGGCTGGCGCATCAAAAATGATTTCAACCTTTAAGGTATTCGGAGAAAAGCAATGATCTGTTTGAAGCACGCATTAATCGCGGTATTGCTGGCGCTGCCGGCATGGGCATGGGCCGAGGACCCGCTGGGGATCGCCGGCGGCGAGGGGGGTTTCGAGTATGTGACCAGCGTGGAGGGCATCCACGAGTACGCGCTGCCCAACGGCCTTCAGGTGCTGTTGTTTCCCGACCGCGCGCAGGCGCGGGCCACGGTGAACGTCACCTACCGCGTCGGCTCCATGCACGAGAACTACGGCGAGACGGGCATGGCGCATCTGCTGGAGCATCTGCTGTTCAAGGGCACTCCCGACCATTCCGATATTCCCGGCGACTTCGCCGAGCGCGGAATGTCCTGGAACGGCACCACCTGGCTCGACCGGACCAATTACTTCGAGAGCTTCGAGCCTGCCGGCGACAACCTGGAATGGGCCCTGCGCATGGAAGCGGACCGCATGGTCAACTCCTTCATCTCCTACGACGACCTGCAATCGGAATTCACCGTGGTGCGAAACGAAATGGAGCGCGGCGAGAATAATCCGGGCAGGATGCTGGCCCAGCGCATCCGGGCGGCAGCCTACGAATGGCACAACTACGGCAATTCCACGATTGGCGCGCGCTCTGATGTCGAGGGGGTCGATATCGGTCGCCTGCAGGCTTTCTACCGGACCTATTACCAGCCGGACAACGCCACGCTGATCGTGGCCGGCGATTTCGATCCCGGGCAAGCCGCTTCGATCATCGCCGATTCGTTCGGCGCCATCCCGGCGCCGGAGCGGGAGCTGCCGCGCATCTATACGGTGGAGCCGGTCCAGGACGGCGAGCGGCTCGTGACCCTGCGGCGCGTGGGCGAGCAAAGCTTGGCCATGGCGGCCTATCACATCCCTGCCGGGGCCACTCCGGAGAACACGGCGCTGGCCGTTGTGGCGCGGATACTGGCGGATTCAAGCCGCGGGCGGCTGTACCGCGCGATGGTCGAGCCCGGCATCGCCGCCGGGGCCGGCGCGCGCGCCGATGCTTTCGCCTATCCGGGGCTGTTCTCGCTGAATGCCACGGTGCCGGTGGACGGCAACCCGCAGGAGGTTCTGGACGCATTGCTGGAGGTGGCGGAGAGCATCGCCGAGGAGCCGATCACGGAAGAGGAGCTTGAATGGGCACGGCTGGCCATGGTTTCGGCTTACGACAACGCCATCAAGAGCGTCGCCTTCCTCGCCAACAGGCTGTCCGAAAGCATCGCCTCGGGGGACTGGCGCTATCTGTTCCTCTACAAGGACCAACTGGAGGCGGTGACTGTTGAAGACCTCAACCAAGCGGTGGCGAAACACTTCAAGCGCAGCAACCGCACCGCGGGGATGTTCATCCCCACCGAGAGCCCGGACCGGACCGCGGTTGCGGCCCGCAGCGATCAGAGCGCCGCGCTGATGGCGTTGGCAGGCCGGCAGTCGGTAAGCGCCGGCGAGGAATTCGCCCCCACGCCGGAGAATATCGCCGCCCGCACGGTCAAGCACGAGCTGTCCGGCGGCGGGTCGCTGTGGGCGATCGAGAAGAAATCGCGCGGCGACCAGATTATTTTGTCGCTCAACCTTTTTGCGGGCAGCGAAGAGAGCCTGGCTGGAAAACACGGCGTTCCGGGCTATGCCGTCGGCCAATTGCAGCGCGGCACCACCCGTTACACGCGCGACCAGCTGGCCACCGAATGGAACCGGCTCAAGAGCAGCCTTTCGGTTTCGGCAGGCGGTCAAAGCATTACCGCTACACTTACCACCGACGAGGATCATTTCGACGAAGCGCTGGCCTTGATGGCGCATGTGCTGCGCGAGCCTTTGTTTGATCCCGATCAGCTGGAGGAAGTGAAGCGCTCGGCGCTGGCGGGCATCGCAGGCGCCCGCGGCCAGCCCCAAAGCGTGGTTTCGGTGGCCTTGTCGAAGGCGCTCAGCCCTTATGGCCCCGATCATTTCCGGTATTCGATGGACTTGGACGAGCAGGAAGAGATGGTGCGCGGCATGAACCGCGACGCGCTCAAGGATTTCTGGAACACCCACGCGGGCTTCGAGGGGGCGGTTGCCGCGGCCGTGGGCAATATCGATTCCGCAGCGCTGGCGGCGCGCCTCAATCAGCTGTTCGGCGATTGGGATGCGCCGGTCGATTACGTGCCGGCGCCAAGCGGCCACTACCCTGTGGAAACGCGGGACGTGTGGATGGACACCCCTGACAAGGCCAATGGCGTGATGGCGGCCGCTCTTCCGATTCCCATGAACGTGCGCGACCAGGACTATCCGGCGCTGTTTATCGGCACGCGGATGTTTAGCGGCGGGGGCATGAGCAGCCGCTTGATGGAGCGCTTGCGGCAGAAGGAGGGATGGTCCTACGGAGCGGGAGGCTGGATCAATGTGTCGAGGCGCGAGGGCGACAACCGCGGTTCATTATTCATTCAAGCCATTGCGGCCCCGGAAAATCTTTCCAAGGTGAAGGCCGGGGCGTTGGAGGAACTGCGGCGGGCGTTGGATGAAGGCTTTACGGCGGAAGAGCTTGAGGATGCCGTGGACGGCGCCATTTCCAGCGACCTCATCGCGTGGTCCAGCGACGGCCGGCTGGCGGGCATCCTGCGCTCCGGCGCGGAACACGGCCTGGACGCTCTCTGGAACGGGGCGCTGCATAACCGCATGCGCGCGCTTACGCTTGAGGAAGTCAACGATACGTTCCGCAGGTACTACAAGGCGGATGATTTACTGATCTTCATCGCCGGCGACAAGGCCAAGACGGAAGCCGTCGGCTAACCCGGTTGCGACGGCGGCAGTTGCGCGATTCCGTGCTCGGTGAGGGTGCGGCTTGCGCGCCGGGTCTCCGCGCGAATCGCCAGGTTGGCTGCTCGAATATCCGCGTCCACGTAGCCGCGCGGATGGTCGAGGTGCAGGCAGGGAACACGGTGGCGGATGCGCTTGCCGCGCACTCCGGCATTTTCCAGCCTTTCGCCAAGCTCCCGGTCTTGGCCGCCGTAGCCCATGCGCTCGTCGAAACCGTTCGCTTCGAGGAGATGCTTCCTCCATCCTGAGGCGTTGTGCCCGTTCCATCCCGCCGTGGCCGGCGATAAGCCGTCCAGCGCAGCGCCGAAGCGCAGACCGGCGTTGATCTTTAGCAGCTTGTAGGTGAATGGCATGCCATGGGCGCGTAGCCAGCCAACCGTAAACGCCCGGCCCGAGGCGATATCGTCCGCCTCGATACGGTGCGATAGTCCCAGCGGCAGGCGCAGCAGGCCGCCTGACAGAAAACGCCCCGGCTCGGCGAAATGAAGGTGCCGGGCCACGAACTCGGGATGCGGAATGCAGTCGCCGTCGGTGAATATCAGGTAGGCGCCGCGGGCGCGGGCAATGGCTTTGTTGAGAATCCGGCATTTGCGGAAGCCGTCGTCGCGCTGCCAGACATGATGGATGGCTAGGCGGGCATTCCTCCGCGCGGAACGGACGGCTTCGGCTGTTTCCTCGCCGGAGCCGTCGTCGGCCACTAGGATTTCGAAGTCCTTGCGGGTTTGGGCGGCGAACCCGAATAGCACTTTCCGCAGCCATTCCGGCTGGCGATAGGTGCTGAAAATGACCGAGGCTTTCAAGGCGGCGGCGCTCAGGCGCCGTCGGGGTTGGGATCTGTCCGCTTGGAAGCGTTGGCGCGCGGCAATTTTGAAGGGTCCGGCACCACCACGCCCACCGATACGACCAGCTTGATCGCGTCCTCCACGCTCATGTCGAGTTCGATCAGGTCCTTCTCCGGCGCCAGGACCAGGAAGCCGGAAGTGGGGTTGGGCGTGGTGGGAACAAAAACGCATACGCACTTTTCGTTGAAGTGCCTGTTGAGCTGCCCCACCGTGCTGGAAGTCTGGAAGCCGATGCAGTAAACGCCTAGGCGCGGATACTCGATCAGCAGCACCTTGCTGAACGAGCCGTGCTGGCCGCTCAACACCATTTCCAGAAAATTCTTGGCTGCCGAGTAGATGGTTCGAACCAGCGGAATCCTTCGCAGCACCGCTTCCCACAACGCGATAATGCGCTTGCCGAACACATTGGCCGCCACCAGCCCGGTGGCGAGCAGCAGCAGCAGGCTCAGCACCACGCCGAGCCCCGGTATCGGAAAGCCCAAAAGCTCCTCGGGGCGGTATTGCGGAGGGATAAGCGCCAGCGTTTGGTCGGCCAGGTTGATCAGGATGCGGAGGATGAAAATCGTGATGCCGATCGGCACCCAAACCAGCATGCCCGCCACCAGCATCCGCCTGAGGCGCGCCATCAGGTTCCGCTTGTCGGTCACGGGTGTCAGCCGGAATCGGCGCCCGCGCCCGATGCGGCGCTTTTCGCCGATGACTCGCCGTCGGCGCTTCCTGCCGCCTCCTTCTTGCCAGGTTTTTTGCCTGCGTCCTTGCCGTTGCCGGCGGTCGGTTTGGATTGGTCGCCCGCGCCGCTGTCGTCCGGCTTGGCGCGCCCGCTGTTCTTGAAATCGGTTTCGTACCAGCCGCTGCCCTTGAGGCGGAAATGGGGCGCCGAGAGCAGTTTTTTAAGGCTAGGCTGCCCGCATGCGGGGCAATCCGTGAGCAGCGGGTCGCTCATTTTTTGCAGCGCGTCAAAGCGGTATCCGCATTCGCGGCATTCGTATTCGTAAATCGGCATGGCTTTTTGCAGGCACGGCTGTTTGGCCGCGCCAAATTTTATATCGGACGAATGCCCAGCTCGCGCAACTGCCTTGCGTCCACCGCTGCCGGGGCGCCGGTGAGGGGACAGGCGCCGGATTGCGTTTTGGGAAAGGCGATCACCTCGCGGATCGATTCCGCCTCGGCCATCAGCATCACCCAGCGGTCCAAGCCGAAAGCGATGCCGCCATGCGGCGGCACGCCGTAATCCAGCGCCTTGAGGAAGAATCCGAATTTCTCGTTGGCCTCTTCCGCGGACAGCCCGAGGAGTTGAAACACGGCCGCCTGCATTTCGCGCTGATGGATGCGCACGGAGCCGCCGCCGATTTCGTGGCCGTTCAGGACCATGTCGTAGGCCCGCGACAGAGCGGCGCCGGGCTGTTCGAGCAGTTTCCCGGGCGCCGCCGCGCTGGGCGCGGTGAACGGATGATGCAAGGCCTTCCAGCGCTTTTCATCCTCGTCGAATTCGAAAGCCGGAAAATCCGTGACCCACAGCGGCGCCCAGCCGGGCGCGATCAGGTTGCGTTCGCGTCCCAGGCGATCCCGAAGCGCCGCGAGGGCGCGGTTCACAATCGCTGCGGGCCCCGCTCCGAACAGCAGCAGGTCGCCTGCTGCCACGCCGGTCTCGCTGGCCACCGCGGCGATTTCGGCATCGCCAAGAAATTTCAGAATCGGCGATTGCATGCCTTCGCGGCCCTTGGAGGGATCGGCCGCCTTGATCCACGCCATGCCTTTCGCGCCCATGGCCTGCACGAATTGGGTCAGCTCGTCGAGTTCGCGCCGGGTCAGGTCCGCGCCGCCGGGAATCTTGAGGGCGGCCACCCGGCTGCCCGCGTCGTTGGCCGGCGCCGAGAACACCTTGAATTCCGCATCGCGCAAGGCATCGCCCAGCTCCGCCAGTTCCAGCGGATTGCGCAGATCCGGCGCATCGCTGGCGTAGCGCAGCATGGCTTCGGCGTAGGTCATGCGCGGGAAGGGATCGGGCAGTTCCACATCCAGCACTTTCGCGAACACCTCGCGGACCAGCGCTTCCATCAGGCCGGTGACCTCGTCCTCGTCCACGAACGACAGTTCCACGTCCAGCTGGGTGAACTCCGGCTGCCGGTCGGCGCGCAGATCCTCGTCGCGGAAGCAGCGCGCGATCTGGTAGTAGCGGTCCAGCCCCGACATCATCAGCAGCTGCTTGAAAAGCTGCGGGGACTGGGGCAGGGCGTAGAAGCGCCCCGGCCGGCTGCGCGCCGGCGATAGGAAATCGCGCGCGCCCTCCGGCGTGGCCCGCGTGAGCAGCGGCGTTTCCACGTCCACGAAGCCGCGCTGGTCCAGAAACGACCGGATCGCGGCGAATACTTGGTGGCGCAGCCGCAGGCGGGACAGCATTTCCGGGCGCCGCAAGTCCAGATAGCGGTATTGCAGCCGCAGCTCCTCGCCAGCGTTTTCACCTTGATGGAAGGGCAGGTCGATGGCCGCGGAAAGAATTTCCAGCGTTTCCGCCACCACTTCGACCTCGCCGGTGGGCAAATCGGGATTGGCGGTGCCTTGCGGGCGAACCCGCAGCGTTCCCGAAGCGCGCAGCACGTATTCGGCGCGGACTTTTTCGGCTGCGGCGAACACATCGGCGGATTCCGGGTTGCACACCAGCTGCACCATCCCTTCGCGGTCGCGCAGATCGATAAACACCACCCCGCCGTGGTCGCGCACCCCGTTGACCCAGCCGCACAAACGCACCGCCTGCCCGGCATGGCCGCCGCGAAGCTCGCCGCAATAATGGGAACGCATGCTCATGGCTTATTGCTTATTCAAAGGGTCTTCGGCGGCGAGCGGAGTCGTAGGCTTGGTCTGCGCGGGGCCCGCCGCCACGCTGGCGGAACCGCCGAACCCGGCAAACGGCCCGCAGTCTAACATTTTCCGCCCCGGATTCGTTGGTTTGCCAATCAGCAGCTGAGGGTTCATGAGGAACGGCGCCCCCGTCAGATAAACTCCGTGCCCACCCTGAGCAGCTGCACCGGCAGGGGCAGCGCCTTAATGCCTGCGACCTCGCCCACGCTTCGCTCCCTGCGCCAAATCTCGCCGTTGCCGTAGCGCGCGATCTGCTTGATCGACTTCGAGCGAAGCTGGTTGCCCCATTTGACTTCGATCGGCCAGAATTGATCGTCCCTTAGATTCAACTTGCTAGTGCAACGCTGGAAGCGCGGGCTTCAGCAAGCACTCAA
>JAPOTY010000022.1 GCA_026708965.1 Gammaproteobacteria bacterium
GGTGGTGATGTTCGGCGGGTTGTTGTCGGGGGAGCCGTGCCCGATGATCTGCCCTACGCGGTTCTGCTGCCCACGCACCTCGTCCATCAGGCAGCGCAGATGGTGCATCTCGTTGTCGTCGATCGACAAGAGGATCACGCCGTCCTCGGAGAGCAGCTCGCGCAGGAGCTTGAGGCGCGGCAGCATCATGCAGAGCCACTTGTCGTGGCGGGTCAGGTCGTCGCGGTCCACCACCCGCCCCAGCCAGTCCTGCATCAGTGGCGAGTTCACCTTGTCGTTGTAGGCCCAGCCCTCCTTGCCGGTGTTGTAGGGCGGATCGATGTAAATGCACTTCACTTTGCCGTGGTAGGTGGGCAGCAGCGCCTTGAGGCTGGCCAGATTGTCGCCCTCAATAATCAGATTGTCGTGCAGGCTCGCCTTCTCGCTCAGCCCCTTGTCGCGAACCGGTCGCAATTCATGGAACGGCACCGCCAAGTGGTGGTTCTCCACGAACACCTTGCCCTTGAATTGCAGCGTCGGCATAGCAGCTACTTGTTCGGTCCATCGCCGATTACGGCAGAAATGCGCTTCGCGAGCTGTTCGCGAAGCTCTTCTGGTTTCTCCCACACGATGTGAGGATACTGCCGCGTGTCGAAGTGAATGCCACCCAACATGTTCTTGCGGCATGTGAAGATAACCGGAATATTCAATCCGTGAGCAAAGCCTGCCTCGTAATAGACGCTGCCGCGAGCGCCTTTCTCTCCATGTGTGAAGTCGGCAACGACGAAACGCGACCGGCGGATTTGAGCGATGATTTCGTCGTCTATCTTGTTCGTATGCTCCTTTAAGTCAATTCGCAGCGGTTCATATCCGGTATCCCTGATTGCCGGCTCCATCCCCTCCCGCCAGACTGGCTCCATAGAAGTATCAAACCACATGGCCACAAACGCCTGAGACGATTCACGAAAGGAATTCCCCAATTCCGCGAGCCGAGCGTATCCTTTAACAGTCAAGAGATACTGCGTGTAGTGCTCGCCAAGCGGTTCCTCTCTCAACCAATTTTTATCGGTCAAATAATTTAGTAGATACGAAACTTCAGTGATATGAGCGGATTCGGACCATGCCATCGCCAAGCAAAAGAACTCTCCGGGCCACAACCGGAAATAGTCTCCAATATGCGGAGTGTTGAGGCCGATATATTGAAGAAGTAGGTCAGCCCGCCTATGCACCGTTAAATCACGAAAATTTTTCGCATCTTCCAGCGTATCGCCGGTTATCTTGGGACAATCGTTTCCGAGTCTTCGCTGTTCGATTAGCCACGAAGTCAAACGGGCGCGGAACCGGTCGCGATGGCGTTCCCCATCCTCAAGGGCCGCCTTCGCCCGTCTCGATATGAAGTATCTTCCGCCTGCCCGTGGCGAATCAAAATACTCTCCGTCACGCTCCTGTGGGCCATCGAACGACGCAATTGAGCCCCAGATTGGGCAATGTGGGAGGTTATCCAAGCCTTCGCTTTCATCCTTGATACCGGGGCTTCTTCCACTCATATATGAATTCATTTCTTGCTCTATGTGGCTTATATCTTTGGCGGGCTCATCTGACCATGCGTTTACTCCAATCTTGGCTGGATTATCCACCCATCCTTGGGCTTCTAGATGCATTAAAGCATCCTGCGTTTCTTGGAATGTTTTGCCTTTCGGCGCCTTTAGTGGGTGGTACAGCATTGTGGCCATGACCACGCACCTTTTAGGAGCCAAGGACTGAGTTGGTGGCGGCGCGGAGGGCTTCGGCGCTGAGGCGTTGGGTGTAGTCGGGATTGGAGTGGGCGAAGCGGATCGTGCCTGCGGCATCGATCAGGTAAACGGCGGGAATCGGCAGGGCGCGGTGCGTTTCGCCGGAGGCCTCCTCTAGGTCGAGGCCGTATTCCTTTGCCTGCTGGTAGTACGCGTCGGGGATGCGGAAGGCCAGGCCGAAGGCTTGCGCGGCGCTGAGTTTGGCATCGGACAATAGCGTGTAGTCCAGGCCTTCGGCATCGCCCTTGAGCGCGGAGGCCAGGTTGGCGGGGCTGTCGGCGCTGAGGAAGTAAACGTCCACGCCCTGCGCCTCGAGTTCCGGGACCACATGGCGAAGTTCGGCGAGATGGCGGTTGCAGTAAGGGCACCAGCCGCCGCGGTAGAAGATGAGCATGGCCGGTCGTTCGAGCGCGCCGGGATTGAACGCGAAATCGCTGCTATCCGCATGCCGGGCGGTGAAGGCGGGCGCTGCAACGCCAGCGGCAAGCGGCGAAGTCTCCTCGGCGCTGGCGGCGATATCGGCGCGTGCGGCGCTTGCGCCTAGGGCCAGCAACAGGCAAAGCGCCGCCCATGCGGCGGCGCGCGGGAATGTGGGGATCATTGTTTCTGCTCCAAGAATAGATGCCGATCGCGCCCATTGTATTTTCATCTTCGCGCCTTCCCATGCCCAGCGCTGCGGAAAAATTTTGATCCGGCGGGCGCGTGGGCGCCGCCGGAGCGGAAGCGGTGGTACGCTTCGCCTTGCCGTTGGCAGATTGCAGGAGTAAGGGTATGTCCGATGTCCGGTTGGAAAATTTTGTTCACGAGGCCTTGGGCGCCGGCATTCCGCGGCCTGAAATCGAAGCGGCGCTGCTCAGGGCCGGATGGGGCAGCGACAAGGTGAAGAGCGCGCTTTCGGGCTACTTGCCGCTGGAGTTTGCCGTGCCGGTGCCCATGCCCAGGACCAATATTTCCGCGCGGGACGCCGCTTTGTACCTCCTTTTGTTCGGAACGCTCTACTACGGCATGTTCAATCTGGTCGAGCTGGTTTTCCAGTTCATCAATCTTGGCTTTCCCGACCCGGCCGCCGATAGGCAGGATCTGATCGCATCCAATATTCGGCTGTCAACGTCGGCCGTGCTGGTGGCGGCGCCCACGTTCGCTTTTATTTCATGGCTGGTCAAAAGAATGGTGCTGGCGGATCCGATCCGGCGCGCATCAAGCGTTAGGAAGTGGCTGACCTATCTCACTCTGGCCCTCGCGGCCGCCATTGTGGTGGGCGATTTGGTGGCCCTTGTCAACAGTTTGCTTTCCGGCGGGTTGACGGCACGCTTTGTTCTCAAGGTCGCTGTCGTTGCCGCCGCGGCCGGGAGCGTGTTGTGGTACTGCTTGCGCTCGGTGCGGGCCGACGAGGCGGTGCTGGCGCGATGAAAGCCGAGCGGGTGGCCGCGCTGGCCGCAGCGTTCGTGGTGGCGGGCGCGGTCGCCGCCGGGCTGTATTTGAGCGGATCGCCGGACGAGCAGCGCCTTCTGCGCCTGGACGAGCGCCGGCTTCGGGATTTATGGGATATCTCCCGGGAGATCGAACAGTTGTGGGATGCAACAGGCGAACTTCCCGCCACTCTTGAGCATGTCGTCGTTGGCGGCCGCCCGCTCAGCGAAACTCCGCTTGATCCGGTAACAAGCCAGCCCTACGAGTACAAGCGGATGGATGGCGCGGGCTCCGGCTACATGCTGTGCGCGGTTTTCGCGCGGCCATCTCCGGCAACCGTACGCCCGTATTTCTGGCGGCATGAAGCCGGCCGCGGATGTTTCCGCCTCATGCCCGGAATGGACGTGCCGTGGCCTTGAATCCGCCGCCGGACATAAGCTCGGCGGGCAGGCCGCGGAGCGCGCGGCCCAAGCGCCTGGATGAATGGTTGCGCCATGCGGCCCGTGTGCATCCGTGCGAGATCGATCTGGGGCTTGAGCGGATCGCGGCAGTTATCGGCAAATTGGACCTGAAGCCGCCGCCCGGCCGTGTGGTGACCGTGGCGGGCACCAATGGCAAGGGCAGCACAGCGGGGCTGATCGAAGCGGCGCTGCGGCTTAAGGCGGGGCTGCGCACGGCGCTTTACCTTTCGCCGTACCTGCAGGAGTTCGGGGAGCGGGCGCAGATCGGCGGCGCGCACGCCGACCTGGAGAGCTTGAGCCGCGAGTTCGAGCGGGTGGAAGCGGCGCGCGGCGATATCCGGCTTACCGAGTTCGAGTTCGTCACGCTTGCGGCCTTCAGCCTGTTCAGCCGGGAAGGCTGCGATGCCTGGGTGCTGGAGGTGGGCCTGGGCGGCAGGCTGGACGCGGTCAACGCGATTGCCCCGGACGTGAGCGTGATCACGCGGATCGCGATGGATCACCAGGACTGGCTGGGCGACACGCTGGATTCGGTGGCGGCCGAAAAGGCGGGGATCCTTCGCGCCGGGCGTCCCGCGTTTTACGGAGCGGGGGTTGCGCCGGCGCCGATTGCCGCCCGCGCGGCGGAACTTGAGGCGCCGCTATACCAGGCGGGCGTGGACTTCGACTTCGAGCGGCAAGGCGAACTCTGGGACTGGCGCGGTCGGAGCGTCCGCCGCGCTGGCCTGGCGGTTGCCGATCCCGCCAACGCGGCGGAACTGCCGAACGCCAGCCTGGCATTTGCGGTGCTGGAAACCCTCAACGCCGATTGGGTGCCCGAACCCGACGATTATTCCGCTCTCCAGACGGCAGGACGCTTGCCGGGGCGCTTCGAGCGCCTAGAGTACGCCGGCGCGGAATGGGTGCTGGATGTGGCGCACAATCCCGATGCCGGCGCTTGTCTGGCGCAGAGCCTCAATGCGTTACCGCCGCGCCCGACAATCTGGGTGCTGGGCATGCACGGCGACAAGGACGTTGCAGGCTTTTTACGGGCGCTGCCGCTCCGGAAACGCGATCACGTGATTGTTGCGCCGGCTGAAAGCCCCAAGGCCGTTTCCGCGGAAGTCCTGGCCCAGGCGCTGAGCGCGCGCCGGCACGCTAACGTTTCGCAGTGCGAATCAGTGGTTGCGGCTTGCGAACGGGCCGCGCAGGCGGCGACCGGAGAAACCCGCGTGGTTGTGACCGGTTCGTTCAATACCGCAGGCCCGGCGCGAAAGTGGCTGCATCATTGAAATCTTCGAATGGTCGAATTCGCGGCAAACCGACACAAAAAACCGGCTGTCCGATTATCCGCTCAACACTAGAATGCGAAGAGCGTGGCCCCCGGGCTGGTGCCTGCCTCTGCCTTTGTCACGCGGGGGTAGCGGGTTCGAGTCCCGCCGGGGACTGCGCTTTTGCGAAGTATAGCAGCAAGCAAAGCCAGGTTGTTCGGAAGCCGGTTGCGCTTGCCCCTGTTCGGCGGAGACGCATGAACCCATCCATGGGGCTCGGCTGGGGCATCCTGCCCCAGACGCTCCGCCGAACAGGGGCAAGCGCAACCGGCGGGCATGCTCAGCAGAGAAGCGCGGTTTATTCCAGGCCGTAGATGCGCACGACGTTGTCGCGCATCAGCTTGCGCCGCGCCTGCGGGCGCAATTCAAGCGCGTCGATATCGTCCACGGTGCGCTCGAAGTCCAGCACCGGGAAATCGGTGCCGAAAATCACCTTGTCCTGGCCGAAGGAATTGATGTAGTGGCGGAAGCTGTCCGGCCAGTACTTCGGCCGGTGCGCGTCGCAGCCGATGAACACATTGTCGTGCTTCCACGACATGGCGATCATCTCCTCGTGCCAGGGAATGCCCACATGGATGCCGATCAGCTTCAGCTCCGGGAAGTCGCAGGCCACCGCGTCCAGCGTGATCGGGCGCCCGACGCTGCGCCGCGGCGACTCCTTGGCGTAGATCATCGACTGGCCCACCTGCATCTGTATGGGCACGTCCAGCTCGCAGCATTTGGCGTAGAAGGGATAGTAGCGGGCGTGGTCCGGCGCCAGCTCGAACCAGTGCGGGTAGAGGTGCGCGCCCACGAACCCCATATTCTTCACCGCGTCCTCGAATTTCCGCACGCCTTCCATGCCTTGCGTGGGATCGATGCCGGCCAGCCCGCTGAATCGATCAGGGTATTGCTCGCAAGCGCGGACCACCACCTCGTAAGGCAGATGGTAGCAGCCGGGCAGGCCCACCTGGCCGGTGCGCGGCGCGATTAAAAACGCCCGCTCGATGCCGGCCGCGTCCAGCCGCTCGATCATTTGCTCAAGCGAGAGCCCGCTCATCAAGGGGCTTTCGGCCTTCATTTTGCCAACGAAGAAATCGCCCTGCCAGCCGGGACGGTGCGACAGCGCCTCCGGCGTCCAGATATTGACGACCGCGTCGATCGCCCGGTAATCATGGCTGGGTGTGGTCATGCAGCGCCTCCGCTTTTCTCGGCGGCAATTATCCTCCATCCGCCGCCAGCGATGGCGCTAACAGAGGCCAGCCCGCCAGATGCAAGACCAGCATGATTAGGGCGAGCGCGAGGATGAGTCCGCAAATGCCCATCATTCCCGCCAAAAGCAGGCGATGCAACGGCTTGAGCTCCAGCGCTATCTGCGAACGGATAACGAAGTTTTTGATGGCCTTATACTAGCGCCCTGCCCGGGGGGCGGCGATTCAGCCTGAGACCCTTTCCGATAAGGGAACCCCTTGAACCTGATCCGGCTAGTACCGGCGGAGGAACGAGCTATGCGGCAATACATTCACGCACTTTTCATTTTTACGGCAATCGCGCTTTGGGCCGAGGCGGCGCCTGCGTTGGCCCAGGCAGGCGGCGCGCCAGCTAGCGGCCCGCTAGGAAGCTCGCCGCAAGCGTCGGCCGAGGCGGATACGCCGCCCGTCGGCGCGCGTGTTTCCGCAGACGATCGACCCGCCAGCGCGCTGGAGGAAGTGGTGGTTACGGCTTCGCTGAAGGAGATGCGGAGCCTGGATCTGCCGTCGAGCGTTACGGTGCTGGACGCGCAAGCCATCCGCAACTCGGCGGTGCAGCATTTCGAGGAGCTGGCGCAGCTCACGCCCAATCTCCACTGGGCCGGCGGCTCTTCGCGGGCCCGCTACTTTCAGGTGCGCGGCATCGGCGAGCGCTCGCAGTACGAGGGCGCGCCGAACCCGTCGGTCGGCTTTCTCCTTGATGATATCGATTTCTCGGCCATCGGCGGCGTGGCCACCCGCTTCGATTTGGGCAGCGTGGAGATATTGCGCGGACCGCAAGGCACGCGCTACGGCGCCAACGCGCTGGCGGGCCTGATTTACGCGCGCTCGAGGGAACCGTCCCGGGAGACGGAGGCTGAGGGCGAAATTTCGCTGGGCAACGATGCCATGAGGTCCGCAGGGCTGGCGTTGAGCGGCCCGCTGGGACCGGCGGCTGCGGGACGGTTTTCGGCGCATCGCTACCAGGCCGATGGTTTCCGCCGCAATGCCACGCTGGATCGCAACGACACCAATGCCCGGAAGGAGCTGAGCCTGAGGGCCAAGCTCAACTATCAGCCTTCGCCGGAATTGGGCCTCCGGCTAACGCTGCTGCGCATCGACCTGGATAACGGCTACGACGGCTGGTCGATCGACAACGAACTGACCACCTGGTCGGACCGTCCGGGACGCGATTCTCAAACCTCCACGGGCGCCTCTTTGCGGGCGGACTACGCATTGGTCGGCGGCCATAGCCTTGTAAGCATTACTGGCGCGGCGAATTCGGATATCGAGCACAGCTACGACGCGGACTGGGGGGAAGATGGCTACTGGTCGGAGGTCGCCGGCCTCGAACTGCGCTACGACTACACCTCGCGCACCTTGCGCGAGCGCTCCGGCTTCAGCCAGGAACTGCGTCTGCTATCGCCCGAGGACGGTGAAACGGGCTATGTGCTGGGTGTTTGGCTTCTGAATCTCGACGAAGACAATGATCGCATCGATACGGGCCTGTATGCCGAGCCGGGCTACGCGCCCGGGCCTAGCGAGGATCGGTTCAATTCCGGCTACGGGGCCAACAATCTGGCGCTGTTCGGCGAACTGTCGCGCACGTTCGCGGACCAATGGCTTGTAACGGCGGGCCTTCGCTGGGAACGGCGCGATGCCGACTACACCGATTCCGCCGGTGAGCGGTTCTCGCCGGCGGACGACATGCTGGGCGGGCACCTGAGCCTGTCGCGACCCTTCGGCGAGGACGCGAACGTCTATGCGCGGATTGCGCGCGGCTACAAGGCCGGCGGGTTCAATCTGGGGCTGGGAGGCCGGGGGCTGGCCAGCGGCGAACTGCTGTACGAGCCGGAGTACCTCTGGAACTACGAGATTGGCGCCAAAGGCCTGTGGCTGGACGGGCGGCTGCGCGGCGAACTGGCCGTGTTTCATTCGCAGCGCGCGGATGTGCAGGTGGAAACGAACGTGCAGGTGGACCCGCAGGACCCGAACACCTTCCTGTTCTTTACCCGCAACGTCGGGCGCGGAGTCAACCGGGGCATCGAGTTGGCCGTGGATTACCGGCCCGTCGAGGCGTGGCGCGTGAGCGCGGCGCTCGGCTTGCTGGACACGGAAATCACCCGCAACCCGGGCCGGCCGGAGCTTGAGGGCCGCGACCAGCCTCACGCGCCGGGCTACGGCTATGCGCTCGGCGCGCTATGGCGCCATCCGCAGGGCTGGTTCGCCGGCGGCGAACTCACCGGCAAGGACGGCTTCTATTTTTCCAACAGCCACGACCGCAAGTCGTCGGCGCACACGCTGTTGAACTTGCGCGCCGGACGGACTTGGAATGGCTGGGAGGCGTTCGCTTGGGCGCGCAACCTGCTCGACGAATACTATGCGGTGCGCGGTTTTTTCTTCGCCAATGTGCCGCCTGACTGGCCGGAGCAGGAGTTCCGCCAGCAGGGCGACCCGCGTCATTTCGGCGTTACGATACGCCGCAGTTTTTGAGGAACGAACCATGCGAATCACCGCCGAGCTTAGCCTTTACCCGCTGGCCAGCGCCGAACCGATCGGGCGCATTACAGGGTTTATCCGGGAGTTGCGCGAGCAGTCCGGCATCGAGGTGCTCACCAACCAGATGAGCACCCAGCTCCGCGGCGAGCTGGAGGATGTTCAGCGGGCCGTGGACGCTTGCATGAAAGCGGTGATGGAATCCGGCGACCGCGTGGTGCTGGTGGCCAAATACATCAACGCCGACCTGCCGATCAACTCGCTCCCGCCGCTCTAGCCTCTGATGACATCCGTCGAAACCTTCAAATCAGTTCGCCCACTCGTAAGCCGCCCGTTTCAGCACTTTTCCGCCCGTTTCCGCAGGAACGCCCGCGCCCGCTTGGGTAAGGCCTATTGCTACTAAAGTTTCATTTGGACGGCATATTTCTTTCAATTGAACGATACTTGATTTTCAATTGGACGAAGGATAAATTATTGATCACGGAAGGAAACGCAAGGCATTCCTTATGTATCCTCGCTATGTCGCACGTCGAATCCGAGAAAATTTGACCGACACCCGTGTCGTGCTCCTATGCGGTCCGCGACAGTCCGGCAAGACCACGCTGGTACGCCAGATCGTCAGCGAAAACTTTCGGTTCGTTACCCTTGATGATCCAACATTCCTTAATGCTGCACAGGCCGATCCTGTCGGCTTCGTGCGCGATTTCGACAAGGCGGTGATCGACGAAGTACAACGTGCGCCGCGTTTGATGCTGGCTCTCAAGTTGGCCGTGGATGCGGACCCGCGGCCAGGACGTTTTCTGCTGACAGGATCGGCTGATCTGCTCACAATCCCTCGTGTGGCGGATTCCCTCGCCGGGCGGATGGCGCTGGTGCGCCTGTTGCCTCTGGCGCAGTCGGAGCTACGTCGCTCGTCCGCCACCTTTCTCGACAAGGCATTTGCCGGCATGCCACCGAGCGCTCCAGATCCTGCGGTTGGGAACAAGCTTGTTGAAATCATCCTGGCCGGCGGCTATCCCGAGGCGCTTGCGCGTTCCGGTCGCCGCCGCCGGAATTGGCATCTCGACTACATTGACGCAATCATGCAACGCGATATCAGGGACATTGCCCGCATAGGGCAACTCAGTGTGATGCCCCGCCTGCTTCGGGTTCTTGCCGAGCATGCCGGGCAACTCGTCAACTACAGCGGTTTCGGCGGACAGCTCGGCATGAATCACGTGACCACGCAAAAGTACATCTCCGTTCTCGAAAACCTGTACCTGTTGCGTGTGGTCCAACCTTGGCATTCCAACAGGCTCAAGCGCCTTATCAAGTCCCCCAAGCTGCAATTTCTGGACTCAGGGCTGCTGGCTGCCCTAAGAGGCCTGACGCCGGAAACAGCCCGGAGAAACCGTGCGCCGCTCGGCGCTATTGTGGAAACCTTCGTGCTCAGCGAACTCCTCAAGATCGCAAGCTGGGCCGAGGAGCGCTATCGTTTCTCCTATTTTCGGGACAAGGACGGCAATGAGGTCGATATCGTCATTGAAGATGAGCAAGGGAGAGTGATTGGAATTGAAGCCAAGCTCTCGGCAACCGTCAGCCGGAGCGACTTTTCCGGATTGCGTCGGCTGGCAGCCGCCAGTGGCGACCAATTCGTAATGGGCCTGATCCTGTGCGACCATGAGCAAACCATTCCTTTCGGCAACCAATTCGTCGCTGCCCCGATTGCATCCCTCTGGTCCTGAGTTCCCTTTGCCGCCATGAGCGAATCCGTCGGAACTGTTTAATCAATCTGCCCACTCGCGGGCCGCCCATTCCAAGAGTTTCCCCCCACGCTCCTTCACAGCTTCCTGCGTCCATTCAGGTTCGGATTCCAGAATGGATGCCACCTCCTTCGCGCTGAGCAATCCCGTATCGCGATATGCCTGTCGCTTCTGTTCGGGTTTCTTGTCTTGCAACTGTGAATTCAGCTCCGGCTGCAAGATCATCAGATTACCAAGGCGATGCTTGATGGTATCGGGAGCAGTTTTCTGGGGACTGATATGCTCGATGGACTTCGACGGGCTTTTATTCCATATGTGCTCCCAATGTTCGTTTTTAAAATTTTGCCCTTCTTTCCTTCGCAAATGCTCCTCATACCGAAACATAAAGTACCTGAATTCATTTTCCCATCCCTCATAGCAATCGGCATCGCGCAGTTTCTCGACCGCCTTTTCGATAGGAAATTCCTTTCCTATCTTCCGGATTTCAGCGTGAATTTCTTTTACTGCTAACTCTGTTTTTGCTACTTTACAGGCGAGCCTTACGTAATCACCCACTCGTTTTCGTGCGTCATTCCCCATCATGCCGTAGATTCGGAAAGTAATTTTTTCCCATATTGCCAGTAGCTTATCTCGGTCATGCTCTTGTATATCATCGTTGAGGTGAATCGCAACCGCTAATAGACGCGCCTGCGATATCTGCGTTACAGCATTCTGGCGAGGATTTGACATGACTTTTTCGCATGCCTGAGTAACCCTAAGAAGCCATTTGGCGGCCTTCCGTATGCTTTCCGCATCGTTCGAACTCCCGCGAAACGCTTCCACCGCCTTCCTTTCGTTTAAGGGCCGGTATTGTGTGGTTGACAGATAGAGCGTGGCGGCGAAACGTAATGCTTCCGTGCCTAAACCTAGAGGTGGACCCCAATCCTTGGACAGGTAGGCAGCGGATTTAAGGTGGAGTCTGC
>JAPOTY010000003.1 GCA_026708965.1 Gammaproteobacteria bacterium
ATCGGTGCACAGCAAGATATCGGCCTCGCCGGCCTGGAACCGGCGTTTTGCCTCATCGCGCGAGATCTGCCGCCAACCACCGGCGGAATCGGGCACTTCGCCTCCGCGGCCGGAAAAACACATGAGTTTTCGCTCTGCGCCGCCACGCAGCGAATCGCGCAGAAAATCCATCGTGTCGGTGTATTGGGTGAAGACCATCGCCTGTCCATAGCCTCCTTTGTGCAATTCGGCCAGTATGCTTCGCAAATGTTCCAGCTTGCTGTCCGGTGGCAAGGTCTTGATGTGCGCGAGCAAACGCTGAATTTCATCTTGCTCCTCCGCCGCCATCGCCCGCCTTGCCATTGCCGCCATTTCGTCGGCATCTGGAATCTCGTCGGCGGTTTCATCGTCCGGGGTGTCTTCGTCCGGGAGATGCAAAGCGGATTTCAGCGTGATTTTCCCGCTCTTGCCGGAAAGCCCGGCTCCCCGCTTTCGCAAGGTTTCGGTCAGCGCGGCAAAACTGCTGGCAAGACGCCGGCGGTACACGGTCATAATGAAGCCGACGGCATTGCGCTCGTCGGCCCGGGCCTTGTTGTAGGTGGTGGAGATGTAATCCTCAACAGCTTCATAAAGCGCCCGCTCAGCCGGGGTCAATTCGAGAAATCGGTCTTCCACCTCGCGCTTGGCAATCGATGTGTCCATCTGTCCCGACTTGAAATAGGCGCGGAGCAATTCCCGCGTGTGGCGGGAGATCAACCGTCGTATCGGCGTAAACGCCCGCATGATCCGAAAGGCCGCCTTGCGTTGTTTCACATCCAACTGGCGCCGCGGTATGGTCGACTCGTCCCGAAGCGCCTTCACAACTTTGCCGCATTGGAAAGGCGACATACCCTCGCAGTATCGCTCGGCTTCCCTTTCATCCACTTGGCCATGGAGAGTTTCGGTGGCACGGAATAGCAAAGCCATACGCTCCATGCTTTCCTGGCTGAGATTGGCGCTGTCGGTGTCCTCGAAGAACCGCTGGAACGCATCCCGCGTCCATTCCGGGGGCAGGCCCAGCAAATTCAGCAGGTCCCAAACCTCGACCGGGTGCACCTGCATGGGTGTCGCCGTGAGCAGGATCAAGCCTTGGGATTTCCGCCGCAATTCGCGCATCAGTTCCAGCAGCGCGTTCGGTCGGCCCTCCTTGGCCGCTCCGGCCGAACGTCTCCGGGCATGGTGCGCTTCATCGAGCAGCACTAGATCCCAGGGTTCCGCGTCTTGCAGCAGGGCCTTGGCTCTTTCACTCCGGCGCAGCAACTGGCTCGACGCGATGACGAAGGGTTCGCCGAACCATTCGGCGTTTCCAACTT
Organism: Gammaproteobacteria bacterium; assembly: GCA_026708965.1. Lineage (GTDB taxonomy): Bacteria > Pseudomonadota > Gammaproteobacteria > Steroidobacterales > Foliamicaceae > Foliamicus. Next base: position 1,332 of record JAPOTY010000003.1, read on the forward strand.
TCCGCTCCTTTGCGCCGCCCCAGGCGGGCGAAGAGGCCCAAATCAGCTTGCCGCCATCGTAGATTGGCCAGTTCAGATTGAATTTTTCGCGCAGTTCGATCTGCCACTGTTTGAGGACGGCCTTGGGCGCCAGGATCAGCGCGCGGTTGAGCTTGCCGGCAAGCCAAGCCTGGCGGAGCAGCATGCCCGCCTGGATCGTCTTGCCCAAGCCCACTTCATCGGCAATCAGCAGCTTGGGTGGCCAGTTTCGGTAAAGCCGGTCGAAAGCCTTGACCTGATGCGGCCAAGGCGTGATGGCGGAGGTTGCCTCGCCAACCCGCTCGCCGCCTTCGGGGAAAGTCGGCGCCTGTTCGATGAACGACCAGACGTGGCTGCGCAGGTCTGGAAGATTGGGTGGCTGTGGCGCGGGCGGCGGCGCCGTTTTGCCCTTCCCCGCGGAATCATCCGCGATCGAAGCAAGCCTCGCGGGCAATTCGTTGGCCGGCATGAATCGGACCAGATCGCGCCGGACAGCCTCCGGCACATCGAAAACCTCAACCCGGTTCGACTGGTTGGCCCAGATGCGGGCAAAGTTGTTTTCCTCCTTGTCCACACGTTGTGGTTCCGCTCCCCAACTCTTGTAGACATTGATCGACTCCCAGTTGTGGCGCCATCCCGAAGGGGTCTCGTTGAGGCTGCCGTTCCAGGCGATGCGGTCGCCGGCGCCGTCCGCGATAATCCCCGCTTTTTCGTGGAAGATGCCGCTCGCCGGAATCGGCTTGCCATCCATGTCGCAGGGCACCGCGACCTTAACGTCGAGATGGCCGCGCGCCACCATCCAGGCGAGCAATTCCAACGCTTGCGCGGCGGTGGCACCCGGGGGTTCGAGCGGCAGCGCCGAAAGGTGCCGCTCCACTTCGTCGCGAAGCTTTTCGCCCTTTTCGACCGCCTCGATTTCTTCCGGCCCCAGCGTGCAGCCGACGATCAGCCGCATGCGTCCACCGTTGGCCACAAGCCCCTCGATGCCCCGGGCCGCGAGTGTCAGCGCTTCGGCGGAGAAATAGCCTGTGAGCCGGTCGTAGCGGGTCGCGCAACGCAGCGCGGGAACATAGAACAGCGCAATGAGATTGCCGTCGTCCGGCGTGTACTTGATTCGCCAATCACCCTCGCGCAGCATGGCCAGCCTTATCGTCCCGCAACAGTTCGATTTGCTTCGGCTCGTCGATTCGTTCGGTGAACGCGAGTCTCGCCAACTTGTACAAGGCCTCGAAATCATCGCCCGCGGCCGCGACAGCGCCTGTCAGTTCGATGCCGGACCAGGTCCGCGACACCGGCAAGACTTCAAGCGTCGCCTCCAGGGCCGCGGTGAATCGCGGGTCCTCGGTGAGCAACACCTGGTCGAGCAAGTCCCGGGCCGCATCGAGGCTGCGCGTCCGCGCCAGATTCGCGGCATGATGCAGCGCGTCGATCATGCCCCGCGCGCCATCCGCCGGGCCGAGCGCACCCTTGGCGGCGCGGTGGCCGCTGTCCCACAGTTGAATATCGCTTCCCTTCTTCCCGGCCAGCCGGCCGACGATTTCGCGGTCCAGATCGGCGCCAACCGCCCGGGCCAGGCGCAGCGCCTCGTCGTAGGCGAACACCGGCGCGCGGAAAGCATCCCAGGCCAGCACGAAGAACGCCGTGGGCGGGTCGAGGTCGGCATTGGCTTTCAGATGCGTCAATTGTTCCAACCGCCAGCGCTTGACCTCCCGGCGGGCGGTGTCCAAGGCATCTTCCGGCGTTACTTCGTAAGGGTCCCATTCTTCCTCGAACAAGGCCAATTGCCGGCGGCGTTTGCGTTGCTCCGGCATCTCCCTCGGCGTGCCACGCTTGAGTGGCCAGTGCCGGGAGAATTCTTCCAGCGCCGGCCCGAAGCTGGCCAGGTAAAGATCGACACCACCGATTCCAGCTTCCTGAAACTCCGCCACCCGGGTGCGGACGGCCTTGGCAACCACCGGCTCGACATCCTCCCACCAGGCTGTGGCTTCGGTGTCGCTTGGCGCTCCACCCGTCGCGGCATCGGAGTTGCCCACATTCGCCGGCGATAGTCCGGCGCTCCTGGGGCGGCAGACCAGAAAAATCGTGCTTTTGGCTGCCGCTTTTTCCTTGACGTGCAGGCTGCCTTCGGCGGCGGTGTTCACCGGCCACGACGCGGTGATGACAAAGCCCGCTTCCATCAGGCCTTTGGTCAGCGCGTCCCAGGCGCCGGTGGCCTTGTGGGTGAACATCACGGTCATGATGCCATCGGGTTTCAGCGCCCGCCGGCTCTCGGCGAAGATCGCGCCCATGCGTTCCTGATAATCCCGCTCTGCAAGGGCCTTTTTGCCTTTGAATCCCTGAAAACGCGCTTGGCTCGCCACCGCCTCATTGTCCTTGTCGCTCAACTGGCGGCGGAAAAGTTCCGGGAAAACGTGCCCAGCAGTTCGCTTGAGCCAGACGTAGAAGAAATCCGACAACTCCGCGTACATGACGTTGTCGTGGTAGGGCGGGTCGATGATCACGGCGTCGATGCTCGCGTCCGCGATATGGTCGAGACTGTCGGCGGATTTGCAGGTGATGGTTGCCGGCGGCGGATCACCGGTGGTCGGGGCAGAGGGAAACAGGGGTGTATTCCCTTCGTCGCCCTGCGGTTGGATGAGATCGACGAGTTCGCCGATGCATTTGGTGGTTTGTCCTATTGCCCAATCATAACCAACACCTGTGACAAGCGGTGCCATTTCCGCATATGACCACTTGAGAGCATAGTCATGGCGATCAAATGTGCCTGCGATGACTCCCCGTTGCGATATCCAGCGAGTCATTCTGGAGTTGTAATTCAACAATTTGTCGAGGGAGATTGCCAGATATCCATAAGCGGCTTTCCGCACATCGCTCAGCTCCCCCTCGGCTCGATCCATTTCGAGCATCTCGCGGAACACTTCGACGCTGGTGCCGTGGCAAAGCAACTGGCGGGGTGAGAAAAGGTCGCGCCACAAAGGCATGCCGTACTGAATCGGGCGGTCATCGTTGCAGACTTCCGGGAATTTCTCGCTCGGCACCATGTCGAAGGCTTCCCATTCGGGCAGCTTTTCGGCGAGCCTGGCCGCGATTGCCGCGCTGTTGTCGTCCTGCGGCCGCGGCGCCCGGTAGCCGCGAACCCACTTGCCCTTGCCGCGCCTGCCGGATTTGAGCAGCTTGCCGGGAACGCGCTTCTTGTAAACGACTGTGTAAAGCTGCTCGCCCATGCCGCCGGCCTGGGCCTGACGCTTGATTTCGTCGCCGTCGATCACGCGACCGCAGTCGTCGTATGGGCAATGGCCATCCCCGCCCGCCACCGTGCCGGCGGATTGCTTCGCCGGGGCATCGACGATTTCGAACTCGCAGCGGCGTCCGCTCGAACCCGGCCCACCCCGAAGATCGGGCTTCAACCTGACGCCCTTCCCGCTCGGCGCCAACCGCCAATTTGGCGACAACGGGACAAGACCGTCACAATATGGGCAAGTGATTGTGCGCGCCCAGAGATAACCATCCGGGCGGGTATCGGGATCTGGCTCGTCTGGGAAAATACCGGCAAGGCGTGATCGAATTTGCGCGGTCAATTTCGAGCCGAGTTCACCAAAGCTTTGCCGCAGCTCATCGCCATATTTGGATGGCCAGGCAATCGTTGCGTCTTCGATGAGGCAAGCCACCGGATTCAGATCATTGGCCAGTGCCTTTAAACCCAATCTTGATGTTTCAAACGGGATGCTTCCCCCTCCCGCCGTCGGGTCCAAGACATTGGTCTCGGCACCGATGTTGGATTTGATCCATTCACGATCTTCCTCATCTGGAGAATAGCTGAACGCACGCTTGTAGCCATAGGCATCCGCACCCAGCCTTTCGCCGTTTCGCGTCGCCGCTGCTATGCGCTTTTTTGCTTCCACCGGGTCACCATGAATCCCAAGTGCGCGCAGAAACTTTCGCTGATCGGCGTCGGCAGGAAGCAGGGACGCGAGGATGGCCGCGCGGGACGCCACCAGCGGTGCTCGCGCCCACCAGACATGAAGACGGTTGGGCGCCGGGAAAGGCGTCATTGGAGTGCGCTCGCGAACGCTTTCAATGCCGAGCGCCGCAATCGGCAGCCAGCGTTCAATCAGGCGGGTGTCGGCCATATTGTTTTCCGCAATCTATTGTTGCTTGATTTGGTTTGTCTGCTCGGAAACCAGCCGATTCCGGGCGGGCGATTCCCGCTTTTGTTGTTTCGGCGTAGGCCTTGCGGTTATTTGAAATAGTTCCGCAAATGGCGGGCCGCGCCGAGCGTGGTTGCCCGCCACTCCGCCCCGCCTTCCCGGTTTCGCCGCAGCCGCACCGCGCCGCAGGGCGGGGCCGAATGGCGCAGCGAGATGCCGGACTCCCGTATGGTGCGTTCCACCGCGCTGATCCGCTTTCTACCGCTTGAAGTGGCCGCATCGCGCCCGGTGGAAGCATAAGCGTTTTCGGTGAGCGAGAGAATCCTCTCCACATCTTCCTTCCCCGGCAGCGATGCCCCGCCGCGGCGCCAGGGTGTCAAGGCGGCCATTGGCGCCGGATCGAGCATTTCCCGCCAGACTCCCGGCTCGTGGGCATTGCGGGAACCGTGATGCGGAATCTTGAACACCGACGCCTTCTCCACCGGGCGCTCGCGGCTTTTCAGAATTTCCGCCCAGCCCGGTTTCTCCAAATCCGCCCCAAGCAGGACCATGGCTTCCCCCAGCCTGATCCAGAGCACCACCGACAGGCTGTTGGGCCCACTTGCCGGCACTCTGTGTTTGCCCCCGCCCTCGACGGGAACCAGCGTTCCGACTGATTCAACAAATGACTGGTATTGCGCGTCGCTTGGCGAAAGCGACCATATCTCGCAAGGGCCGCTGGAAAAGATGCGTCGATTGGCCTGGGCGAAAGTCGCCATGTTGGTTCGCTTTCGCAGTTCTGAAAATACGCCAAACATCTCGCGGACACCGGACCCCGCGACCGAAAGATGACGACTCTCCAATGCTTGGACAGCCGCGAGGAATTCCCCGGTGCGCAGCGCGGCGGCGCAGCAGAATCTGGCGTTTTCGCAGCGGGTGAAGAGTTCCGCGATGCCGCGGACATGGTCGTCGTGCCAATGCGTGGCGACGATGAGCTTTACCTGCCCGCCGGGGTCAACGCCGATGCCTGCGAGATATTCAATGGCTCTGGGGATGCCGCCGGCATTGACGCAGGAGTCCACAATCAGCCAGTCGCCGCCGCCGATATGCAGCACGATGCTCTCACCGTAGCCGGGCCCGAGCAGAGTGAGTTCAAACTCAGACTCGCCCGGCGGCCCTTCGGCGGCTGCTAGGGGTTGAGCAGCCGCAGCGTTTCCCGGGCCCACGCCTCGCCTTCCCGCATGTCGGATTTGGTTACCACGGGCAAATCGCGGAACACGATCTGGGAAACCCGCTTCTTGGTGCCCGTGCCGGACCGCTCGTAGCCGATTACCCAGCGGAAGATGCCGCCCAGACGGAGTTTGGCGGCATCGTCGTCGGAGATTTCTTCGAGTGGAATCACCGCTTCCTCGTCTTCGACCTTGGCATTGGCAGTGAGGTCGGTTAGCCGGGCAACGAATTCGGTTTCGCCAATCTCGATCACATAACCTTCCCATTCCTGCAGCGCGTGCAGGGATGGGCGAGCCTGCAAGTGCTTGCGCTGGAGTGCGGGCCGCGGCAGATACGCGGACAATGGCAAGCTGGCCTGCCCCAGTTCGCGGCCTCCACTGGAGTGACCATTTTCCTGAATGGCCGGGGCCGTGCGGGAGGCACCCAAACTGCTCTTCAACGCAAGCTGAATGCTTTTGCTGTATGGCTTCACCGGATCGTCAATATCCAAAACAGAATCGAACGTGCACTTGGAATCCCCGGCATCGCCGCGGTGCGCAATTGTGGAAAGTTCCGCTACAGCCATTGGCTCACCCCTGATTACCCTGTCCCAGTGACATAACGTGATCGAAAATCTCGTGACTCATGCCTTCGCATTTTTCGAAGTATTGATCCAGCAACTCCACCAAACTTCGACCGTTGTCCGACTTTGCCTTGTGGATCACGAAATGGTGGTTGACCAACACAAACACGCCCGCTTGACCCGCTCCCACCCGGGTGGAAGGCTCAACCGTAATGTTGATGGCGCTGCCTTCCGGCCGGTCGGCTGGAATGGGTTGGGACATCACGAGTGACTTCATGCCACCCGAATCGCCATCCAAGTCCAATTTCCCGCACCACGGACCCCAAGCCGAAGGCGGCGCCAGCGTCGTGCCAATCCGATTCCATTCCTCTTTGTTTCCCGCCTTTACGTGGACGCTGTTGTTTATCCCGATCGCAGTGACAGGGACATGCGGCAGCAACTCATCGAACAACCGCATGACGAGATCGCGCACCCGAACGTTCGGCGCCTGGGTTGTTTCGATGGAAAATCGGTCCGGCGTCACCTGGAGATGGAACCAATCCACCTGAAAAACCGAAATCTGGTTGTGAACGATCTCCGGTTCGAAGGTATCCGCTTCATTTTCCGACAACAACCCGTGCAGCGCGAACCAAGCCGGCGTGAAGATCGCCGGATTGAAGGCGCCGAGCAGCACGATCTGGGTTCCCGCGATATCGGGTTCAATTCGCATGTGCGCATACTATGCGAGTCGTGGGAGCCGGGCAACCGGAATCGCCGCGAGTTCGATCAAGGCTCCGTCAGCAGAAAGCGGAGCGCCATGAGCACCCGGCGCGGGTTCCGGCGGTGCATGGCCATGCCCAGCCAATACGCCGTTTCCTCGCGCTCCATGGCATCGATGCCCTCAGCGACGGCGCGCATGTTGTCGCGGTTGCGCATTGGCGCGAGCGCCCGGAACAGCAGCCCCAGGGTGAGCGCGGTGTCCTCGCTCAGCGCGTGGCCGCCCGACGCGCTTCTCCGGGGGCTGTCGAGACGGACCCCATCCCCGGAAAGTTGCCGCAGCACCCGGTGTTCAACAAGTTCCAGATTGCGGCCGTGCAAGCGCGCGACGCAAGCGGCGGAGGCAAGCCGGGGGGTCGCCGCCGAGGGGAGCTGCCAGATCTGGTATTCACTGTTCGCCGGCCCGCTCGCGCGAACACGAAGCTCATACCGGGGCATCGAATCTGTTGATTCCGATTCAGCAGCAACGCCGCGCAGACTCATCCGCCTTGAACCTCCGCCGTCGCCTTGACAAAGGCCGCCCCGCTCGCGAAACGGGTTAGCGCCGCGGTGAGTTTTTCCGGCCCATCACCCTCGGTGGCGAGATCTTCGGCAAAATCCAATTGGAATGAAATCTCAAGCGTTTGCTCCGCCGCGGCGCGGATTTGCGGATCGAGGAATTCCCTTATCGGCTGCGCATCGGCCACGGGTCCATTGAATGTCAATTGCAGTTCGCCGCCATCGCCGGTTTCATAACCACCGTTGATTTCCACCCGCTTTTCCGCGCCCTTGACCGCACCGACCGCGCCGAGCAGGCGGAAGGCGTCACCCGCCTCGAACATGCGGATGGTCAATCGCCCTATCCGCTCGATTTTGCTGGAGCGGACCACTTCCCACAACTGTGTCAGCGCGTCCTTGAGCACAGCCTCTTTGCTGAATGACCGCGGCTGGGGCGGGCTTGGGGGTGGCGGCTGGCCATCGGGGTCCGGTTTGGGTGGTTCTTCCCCGCCTCCTTCCCCTCCGCCTTTGGCCGCGGGGGTGGCTCGTTCCGGGATCTTTTCCGGTCGCGGCCAAATGCCATTGGCTTTGGCCTGGCGCATGGTAAATACGAAGGACTGTTCATCGACCATGATGGTTGCCAGCGGGTCTCCCGGCCCATACAGCAGGTCGCCCCGCTGGTACACATACTCTTCCTGCTCGACGCCGCGCCGGATGGCCCGAATGAGCAAATCGTCTGCAACGAGAATCGGAAGCGCCGGGTCACGGCGGAACTCCTCCCGCAGCTTCCAAGTGGAGACCTCGCCACCCCGCAATGGGGTGCGGTCCCGGATATAGGCTGGCGAGTCCGGCTCGTCCTCTGGCAGGCGCAATTTGTTCAATTCGCGCAAGGCGCGCTCGATTTGCCTCTGGCCGGCACCGGGCTGATCCGAGGTGGACTGCATTTCAATCACGGTATGGGCGAGGTCGACGCCTTGGGTGACGATATTGAACCGGGACGGACAGAACACGTGCCGGTAGCACTGTTGGATGGTGATCGCCAAGTCGTGTTGCGAGCGCGCCTCGCGTTCCCTGACCTGGGCCTGCTGATGCTCGGCCAACTCCTTCAGACGCTCGGGTTTTTTCAGCTCCCGCAAGGCCAGCCGCTGGCTCGCCTTGCGGCGCATCTCGTCCTTGAGCGCATCGTCCGCGACCGCAAAAACAATATGGTTCCGCAACACCCGGAGCTTGGAGCCTTCGCTGCCCTTGCGGGTGAAAATCCGCTCAACCAGTTCAGGAACCTCGTCCACGGCACCGCCCGCGGTGACTCCGTCATAGGCCAAAACAGCCAACTTCGGCCTGCCATCGACCACTTCGTCGGCAACATCGAATGGCCCGCCGGGAAAGCAGACCGCGTCAAACGTGCTGCCCCGGAAAATCTCCCTGATCCGGTCATTGAGCTCGGCCCGGGCTTCGCCGGCGTCAACATGCTGCTCCTCGCGCCGGATGATCTGGGTGAGATTCGCTTCGACGAGAAACCGCATGGGTGCGCCGGGGCGGTCATCGAGATACGCGGAGTCGGCGATGAATTTTTTGCGCGCCTCCTCGACAAAGGAGAAATCCGTGTTTGGCCCGAGCATAGAATAGCGCAGTTGTTCCGGCATCAGCCCTTTCAGCGAGTCGTTGAAAGCCAGGGTGTGCAGGAAAATCGTCCGGGCCGCGTAGGCGGTGTAGGGCGGAAGTCCGCGATAATGTTCGGCATCGATTTCCTCGGCGAGCGACTTTTTGTTGTCGGCACCCGCCGACACATCGTTGCTGATCGCGGGAACGTAGTTCGACTGGCCGAGACGCGTAACAATCTCCTGCTGGATCGGCTGATAACCGGGATCGATATGGTGGACATGGATGGCTGTGGCGTCGCTTGGCCGCATTTCCCACAGATGGGCGATCGTCCGCGCCAACAGCCGCAGCATGCCCCGGACGCGCTGGAAATTGCCGAGCGTCGCGGTTTTGCCAGTCAAGGTCTCCAGCACGTCGGGATGGAACGGGTAGCTCGACCGGAAAGTTTCCATGGTTTCAGGGCGCGCGGCTTCCTCGGCGATATGCTCCCGGTGCGCCAGCCAGATTTCACGGTAGGCGTTGAGCGCCTCCAAAGCCCGGTTGTCGTCGATTGAACCGAAGAGGCGGCGGCGCAGCACCTGAACCGTCTCGTCCTCCTCGGTTGGATTCAGCAATGTCGCCTTGCGCGCCGACACGCTCTCCG
>JAPOTY010000002.1 GCA_026708965.1 Gammaproteobacteria bacterium
GCGCGGGCCACAGGCTCGCGGAATGGTTGCGCGCGGGCGGGCACGATGTGCTCGACGCCCGCGAGTTCGGCACGGATCCGGGCGACAAGGCGCTTCTGGAGCGCGCCGCGGCCGACGACAGGGTGCTGGTCACGATAGACACGGATTTCGGCGAACTCATCTACTTGCACGGGGTTGCGCATGCTGGGCTAATAAGACTGCCGGATGTGCCAATGCGGCAACGCATCGCAATCATGGAGGGCGTTCTTGCAAGTCATCGGGCCGCGCTGGAATCCGGCGCCGTGCTGACCGTTCGGGAAGGACGCGTCCGGGTCTCGATGATACAGGCCAAGCATTGAAGATAGAACAAATTCTGCTGCTGGCTCGATTCCAGAAAGCCGGGACAAAGTGGTTTGGTGGGCAGGTTTACGGAGCTGGGATAGTTGCATCAAGGGCCAAAAAGCATGGACATTGATGCATCGCATTCAAGGCAAAGGGCGAACGAAGAGATCGTCGCCTATTCCCGGAATCAGATTCACTCGTTCTTGGATGAGCTCAAGAATGGAACCTCGAAATACAGGACAATCGCTAGTCTCAGCAGCCAAGTTGCAGAGGCCTACCGGGGGCGATGCGTTCTTGAGCTGCTGCAGAATGCACATGATGCATTGACAGCGGCCCCGAATGGAGATGCCGGACAAATCACGTTCGTGCTTGAAACTGAACCAGCGCCCGTGCTTTTTGTCGCAAACAGCGGATGTGCTTTTGAGCGCCAGGACTTCAGGGGGATCTGCCAGCTCGGACAAAGCCCCAAAGATCCGAATAAGAGCGTCGGCAACAAGGGACTCGGCTTCCGCAGTGTCCTTGAGGTAGCCTCGGCACCGGAGATCTGGTCGTCGGGTGCATCGGAGAGCGCTCCCGCATATGTATTCCGCTTCGATCCGCACGTGCGCGAGCGGGTTGCTCGAGTGATCGCAGAGCTGGAAGCGAAAGGTCTCGGCACCTATTCACCTTTCAATTCATCCGTCCCCCTTGTCGACTGGAAAGAGGACCAGCTGCAATCCTATCGCGACAAGTTGCGGAACGAGGGATTGAACGGACCGGTGGAGGCGAAGAAGTACTTGTCGCCCTATGACCTACCGCTGCCGATAGAGGGAGACAACGAAGTCGTTGATGATCTGATGCGCAAAGGCCACGTGACTGTCGTGCGGCTGCCGCTGGACGGAGGTCGGGCCGGAGATGTCGGAGAAGCAATGGAATCGGTGTGGACACAGTTGGAAAATCTTCTGGAGGTTTCCACTACGCTGTTCCTGCCGCAGCTGAAGAGGCTGGTCGTCTCAATCGATGGCCACCAGAAGACTGTTCAACGCTGGGTGGACGAGGCTGGATCATGGGGAGATGTCGGGTGTGGCCGGCAGGAGAAGGTAGAAATCTCGTGCTTGCAGAGCAGAGAGGAACCGGCGGCGACAGCGCAGTTTTTCGTATGGACACGGGTGCTCGGCGGTGTCGATGATCCAGAGTGGGCGTCACGCATCCAGGACGCTGTGCTGCATCTTCCAAACAAGTGGCCCAAGGTCGATTCCGTGCAGGTGGGTGTGGCCGTTCAGCGGGGCGAGTGCAGCGCTGAGGGCCGGTTCGTGATCTTCCTGCCGACTGAGATGGCGACTGGTACCGGCGCGCATGTCAACGCACCGTTTTTTGGTTCCTTGGATCGTCGGCAAATTCTGTTTGAAGACAAATACAACCGGCTGCTTCTCGACTGCTTGATTGATCTCTCGCTAGAGGTGATCGACATTCTGGCGACCGGTGACCCCCAGGATGCCAGCGGGCGCGCGATCATAGACATTCTCTCGTCGGACGGCAAAGCCGTCGAAAACGGCAAGAACATGCTGATGCTAATACGAGACCGGGCCGCCGCACAGGGCGCTCCACTCGACAGGCGCCCGCTGATGTTGTGCGACGATGGCTGGGCCACCCCTAGTGATACGAGGACGATGCCCGAAGTAGCAGAGAATCTGGCGATTGGCGCACTGGACTGGCGACGGAGCGCGGCATTCAGGGTCGTCTCTCCTGCCCTTGAAGGACGCGAGCATCAGGTAAAAGCTGTCGTTGAAGGGTTAGATGGGTCAGTAAAGCCAACGCCAGAGGAGTGGGCATGGACTATCGAGCAGGTGGCGCTCGGCCTACAAAGGGGGGAGATCGCCGCGACTTGGGACGACTACCTGACGGCGGTGATCGACATCTTGCCTCCGAGCCTCAAGACCAACAAGCCGGGCTTCGATGATGCGCTGGCTTCCACGAGTTTTGTCCCCGTCCATGATGGACGCCTGGTCAGCGCGGATGGTTCGGCCCGGATCTTCTTCCAACCGGTGAGGGGGATCGACGACGAGGCGGAACTGGCCGATTCCGTACCCGAGCCCCTGAGGCAACGGATTGCCTTCGTCCACCGCGATGTCGTCTTGGCGAAACAAGAGGGGTCGCGCCGGCATAACACGGAAGTCCGCAAGTTTCTCGACGGTCGGTTCGCAAGAACATTCGGCAGCGAGGAGATCATCCGGGATGTCGTGCTAGCAGCAATACCGCAGACACCAGCGGCTTTCGGCAAAGAGGAGGCGGCGCGGTGCGCAGAGCTGCTGGGCTGGACCTTGCGCCTGCTCCTGCTCCGTGAAGACCAGTCGGAGCCGGTGCTCGAGCTGCTCAAGGGTCTTCCGCTGGCTTGTGGCGGCGGATGGCGTCCAGCGCGGGAAGCAAGCTTCGGCCCCGGCTGGCCGGGAAAGTCCGGCGAGGATCTGCGGAAGCTCTGGAAGGAGTTGGGCGAAGAGTCGGGCGAGCGCCTGCATGCGGCTGCGCTGCTGGATCCGAAGGATGCGAGATGGGGCGTGGATGTGGAAGGAATGGCGGATTTGTTCGCGCGCATCGGCGTCGCTACAGGTCTTCGCTTGGAACCGGCGGATCAGTTGCGCTTCCCGATGGCGCAGTGGAGCTATGACCTTCCGACCGCGGCTCCATCGGGAGTGCCACGCGAGGCCTGGGATGCGTGGCGGGCCGCCGTGCGCCCGGAAGTCAAGCTCCAATACTCAGGTTGGTTCGACTACAGCTTGGAATCAGTACTCAATCTTCCCGAACTGCACGAGTGCGGTAACTTAAGCCTGGAGGGTCGCCGGGTTTTCTCGCGGCTTGTGGTCGATTCCATGGGTGGCTGGCCCTCTGGCTGGGAGCGGGCCACGGTCCGAAAGGTGCTAGGCAATCCAAGTGTGCTACCGATTACCTCGCCACTTAAGTACTGGCTGGGCGCGACGGCATGGCTGTCGGACGGAATCGACAAGGAACGCCTCCTCTCGAAGCGCTGGCTTGTTCCCGCGTCGCTGCTTCGGGGCCAGCGCGAGCGGTTTAGTCACCTTCGACCCATCTCGCTCGAATTGGCGCGCAGACTGGACTCTGAAGAGGAACTGCTCGGGACGCTGAAAAGCTTGGGACTCAATATCTACCCCACCGATGGGGAAAGAATCGGGCCGGAGTTGCTTGACGCACTGGCAGACGCATGGCGAACAGAAAGAGTGCGTGCAGGGTTTGACGCGTTTCTAGGGCAGCTTCGCCATGCGTGGCAGCACTTGGACCCAGACAAGGGCCTTCCAGACGCCTTTCTGGTACGGACCGCGCACCGGCGTTTCGAAGTCGTGGACCGCACCGGGCTGGCCGGTGCCTACCTGCCAAACGATCCCGCGAAGGGACGAGCATTGAGGGAGAAGTACAAGAGGTCATTGCTGGAGATGCAGGTCGCGCAAGCGAACCGTCTAGCTGAAGTGTTGGTCGCCGCAACCCCGGACCTCCGCCAGGCATCGGAACTTGTGGAACGCAATGTGATCGACGGCTCTGTGTGGACTGGAACGCGAGAGGCCGTGCCTGCCTTGGAGGAAACGCGCTATAGCTGGCTGACCGCTCCCCTCCTGACGATCCTCGCGCACGGTGGAACAAGCCCCGTGGGAGACGCGACCAAAAGTTGGGACGATGCGCTTAACCGGCTGCGGAGCGCAGGCGTGCTTGAGTGCGGGTCCATCGTGGTTGAACTGACGGATGGCAAAGAGATGATCGCGGAAGACGAACCCGACGCCCGGTGGCTACCAGGTGACGTGCTGGCCGTCGCGACTGAGCCGGGGAAGCCCTCCTATGCCTATGAGTCGCTTGCACCAGCTCTGCAGGCGATGCTCGACCGGCAGGATCTCCTCAAGGATCTGCGGTTGGTATTGGGTGAGTTGGAAGGGGTGGAAACCCCCTTGCCCGATCAGATCGAGAGAGCGCTGGAGCGCTCAGAGATAGACGCCCAAGCTTTCGCCGACATCCGTGGTCGCTGGACGGGAGACACGGGGTTGGTCGCCAGCAGGATCAGGCCGGTTGTTGAGCTTTTTGGGGCGGCCGGTGAAGGGTTTGAGACGGCGGCGGTCGACAAAGATCGTTTGAAGGACTGGCTAGCCGGTAACTTGCCGCAGTGGGACGCGGCGGAGTTGATGACGGCCGGACACCGCAGCCGCAACGATTACGAGATGGGGATGGCCGCATGGCGCGCATTGGGCGACATGGCCGCACTGCCAGCATGGAATGCGGTACTCGAGGGGCTGGGCGAAGAATACGAGCCGGTTGAGAATAGGGAAGTAAAAAAGCAGACGAATGATCATCTGGAGGGAATGCAGTACCTGTTGGCCGCCATTGCGCGCGCAGTCGCGATCGAATGCGGCGAACCGGAGCTGTTCAAGAAGATCCAAGATGCAACACATGCGTTCTCGGCGCCGAATGACTGGTCACTGCGGTATTGGGAAATCCCATTCGAGGCGGTGATGGACGCTCTGTGCAGTCTTTGGGCGGATGTTGATTCAGAACACCTGACGGTTCTGAGAGGGGCTGAGACACTTGAGCAGCTTCACAAGGCCATCGAGGAGCGTGGCATCGCAATAGAACCGGACCCATACGAGATCGCCCGCGCCAACAGCGAGGGTTTTTCGGGCGCATGGGGTGATGTGCACGATCTGTATCGGACTTGGTTGGAGACCCACGATCCGGATTCGAGGTTGCCGGATCTGCCAGCGGAGCCGCCGGGTCTTGCCGCGGACACATACCTCCGGCGGTTGAGTGACGCCGAATTATGGCGTCTCGCATTGGAGAATTTGGACGACAAGCGGTTTGTAGATGCCTGCGGCGGCGCTGCGGATGCGCAATCCGCCAAGAATCAACTCGGCCTCGACGAGAAGGCTGTTGACAGGAAACGACGGGAGCGCGAAAAGAGAGAAAAGGAAGCGGCGCGCAAGGCGAAAATGATCAAGATCGACGGTGCCGGCACCGTTGAGATCGATGTGATCGACTACCCGGCGGAGTTTGAGCGCCTTAAGCAGACATTGGATGATCCGGTCGGGCCGCGCGCAAGCAAGGGCGAGTTCACACAGCTTGGCCCTCTCTCGATCGGGGGTGGGGGAGGTGGAGGGGGAAGTGGAGGGGGAACCGCGCCTAGACGCCCTTCCCCGGAGGAGGCCGAAGTGGTCGGCATCTTCGGGGAGATGCATGCCTACCGGTACTTACAGAAGGAGTTTGGAAAGCGGTCGGTCCGTGCGAACTCATGGGTCTCGGAGTTGCGGTTGAAGGTTCTGCCGCTCGTGGTGGGTGAGAGGGTCGAAATCAGCGACGGGCATGGATTTGACTTCCGGTTCACCCATCAGGGCATCCGATGGCACGTCGAGGTGAAGGCGACCAAGAAGTATGATGATGCGTCCTTCGATCTCGGCATCAGCGAGATCAAAGCAGCCGAGCTCATCGCCAGTCGGCACGGCGGCACTCGGCGATGGGTAATTCTCAGGGTGAGACGAGCCCTGTCGGAGCAGCCGATTATTGACTTGCTTCCAAATCCTTTCGAAGAGGGCTTTCAGAAGCACTACCGTCTGCATCGCGGCGGCATGACCGTGTCATATTCGCGCAAACGGTCTTAGGAAGTAATCCCCCTCCGTCGATTCTTCCAGAAAGTTAAAGCAGCGCCCTTATTCTGCCGGGATTCATCCTAAACTTGAGCGCCGCGACCTCCACCACGCCCGCCCCCATCTGGGATGACTTTCGTTGCGTACCAGCCGTCGCCACTTGCAACGAAGAGGCTTGCCGCTATACTGCCTTGCCATTCGGCGGGGGGCGGGCGGGAATCCGGTTTGGGAAGCAGGGCATGGCGGTTCAGGTTTGTGTTCCGAAGGAAACTCGCGCTGGCGAGCGGCGGGTTGCGCTTGCGCCCGATGCGGTTAAGCGGTTGCTTGGCAAGGGAATGCGGGTGGGCGTTCAGGCTGGGGCCGGAGAGCCCGCCGGCTTCGCCGATGCGCTTTTCGGCGAGGCCGAGATCGTGGCCGACGCCGGTGCGCTGCTTGGCAAGGCCGATATCAGCCTGATCGTCAATCCACCGGATGCCGCGCAGATCGCCCTGCTGCGGGAAGGCTCGGCGCTGATCGGCTTCCTCGACCCGCATTACGGGCTTGACCGCTTCGCGGCGCTCGCCGCGCGCAAGATCAGCGCCTTCAGCGTGGAGTTGATCCCGCGCATTTCCCGGGCCCAGGCCATGGACGCGCTTTCCTCGCAGGCGAGCATTGCCGGCTACAAGGCGGTTTTGCTCGGGGCGGGGCATCTCGGCAAGTTCTTCCCCATGCTCACCACCGCCGCCGGCACAATCCGGCCGTCGAAGGTGCTGGTCATCGGCGCCGGCGTGGCGGGTTTGCAGGCGATCGCCACCGCGCGCAGGCTCGGCGCGGTCGTCGAGGGCTACGATGTGCGCGCCGCGGTCAAGGAGCAGGTTGAATCGCTTGGGGCGAAATTCGTCGACACCCAGGTCGCGGCGGAGGGCAGCGGCGGCTATGCCAGGGAATTGACCGAAGCGGAACAAGCCAAGCAACAGGAAATCCTCGCCAAGCATATCGCGGGGGCGGATGTGATCGTCACCACCGCGGCGATTCCCGGCAGGCCATCGCCGCGGATCATCGGCGCCGAACTCGTGGCGGAAATGCGCGGCGGCTCGGTGATCATCGATCTCGCCGCCGAAGGCGGCGGCAACTGCGAGCTGACCCGGGCCGGGGAAGTCGTCAATCACGGCGGCGTCCTCATCGATGGGCCGGTCAACCTGCCGGGGCAGATGGGCGCCCACGGCAGCGAACTGTATTCGAAGAACCTGCTGGCCCTCCTCGACCTGCTGGTCAAGGATGGCGAAATCAACATCGATCTCGAAGACGAGATCATCAACGACAGCCTCGTCACCCACGCCGGCGCGATCCACAACGCCGGCATCCGGGAGCGGTTGCGGGCGGCCCAGGGCTGAGACCGGGGCCGGGGCTGGGGCGGAACAAGAGGGCGAACGCAGATGATTGAAGGACTCGCGGCGATTTACATTTTCCTGCTGGCGGGCTTCACCGGGTACGAAATCATCGCCCGGGTGCCCGTTATCCTCCATACCCCGCTGATGTCGGGATCGAACTTCGTCCACGGCATCGTCCTCGTTGGCGCGATGTACGCGCTCGGCATCGCCGAAACCCCCACCGAGCAGGCCATCGGCTTTCTCGCCGTGCTGCTCGCCGCCGGCAACGCGGTGGGCGGCTATGTCGTCACCGAGCGGATGCTCGAGATGTTCAAGTCGAGCAACAAGCCCGGGTAGACGTGAGGGAGGATGGCATGAAAAGCGTTGAGAACCTGCATGGCGCGGCGCAAAGAGACTGAAGCATGGATTTGATTATCGACGCGAGCTACCTGGCGGCCGCCGTGCTCTTCATCGTCGGCCTCAAGCAGATGAGTTCGCCGGTTACGGCGCGGCGCGGCATCGTCTGGGCGGGCCTCGGCATGCTGCTCGCCACCCTGGTCACTTTCGGCACGCCGGCATTGCTGGAAAGCGAACAGTTCGCGGTCAACCTGTCGCTGATCATCGCCGGCATCGCCATCGGCGGCGGCTATGCCTGGTTCAGCGGCAGGCGCGTGGCGATGACCGATATGCCGCAAATGATCGCCATATACAACGGCATGGGCGGCGGCGCGGCGGCGGCGATCGCGGCGGTGGAGCTGCTCAAGGCCGGCGAGGCGCACCCCGGCGGGAGCGCGGCGCTTTATCTCGGTATCGATGTGGCGATTCTGGCGATTCTCGGCGCGGTGATCGGCACCATATCCTTCAGCGGCAGCATCATCGCCTGGGCCAAGCTCGACGGCCGCCTCAAGCTGAGTCGCATCGTGCCCGGGCAGCATTATGTCAACGCCTTGCTGGCGATTGCCACGGTGGTGTTCGCCGTGCTGGTCTACTTCTCGGTCGATCCGACCACGATCGCGATTTTCTTCGCCCTCGCGCTCATCGTCGGCGTGTTCATCACCGTGCCGGTGGGCGGCGCCGACATGCCGGTGATCATTTCGCTGTTCAACGCCCTCACCGGGCTCGCGGTGGGCTTCGAGGGCTATGTGCTCGGCAACGCCGCGATGATCATCGCCGGCATCGTCGTCGGCTCGGCGGGCTCGCTGCTGACGCATTTGATGGCGGTGGCGATGAACCGCTCGGTGGCGAATGTGTTCTTCGCCGGCGTCGGCACCGGCGCCGCGGCGGCGGATGGCGAACAGAAGGAGATGAAGGAAATCCAGGCCCAGGACGCGGGCATCGTGATGGCTTTCGCCAGCCAGGCGATCATCATTCCGGGCTACGGCATGGCGGTGGCCCAGGCCCAGCACAAGATCTGGGAGCTCGTGCAATTGCTCGACGAGCGCGGGGTCAAGGTCAAATTCGCGATTCATCCGGTGGCCGGCCGCATGCCGGGGCATATGAACGTGCTGCTCGCCGAGGCTGGCGTGCCCTACGACATGATCTACGACATGGAAGACATCAACGCCGATTTCAGCAACACCACGGTTACCCTTGTCATCGGCGCCAACGACGTGGTGAACCCTTCGGCGAAAACCGACACCGCCAGCCCGCTCTACGGCATGCCGATTCTCGACGCCATGGATTCGGAAAACGTCATCGTCATCAAACGCGGCCGCGGCGCCGGCTTCTCCGGCGTGGAAAACCCGCTTTTCTTCGCCGACAACACCAAAATGCTGTTCGGCGACGGCCAAAAAGCCGCCAACGAACTGATCCAGGCGGTGAAGGAGCTATAGGCAATATTGTTGGCTTCGACCCGTCGCCGTCTGGTGTGCGGGGTTGGGCGGACGCCGTAAATACTTCCCTGTAGGCTTCGGGCTCGGCATCCATGCCTCGCACGCCCGCCCAACCCCGCACACCAGACGGCGACTTACGCAGTGCAGGCCCTAGGAGCCTGCGCCGTAGGAATTCGCGAAAGCGAAAATTCGATATCGCCGCGCCCTTGGCTGATCGATTGAGGCGAATATTGGCTGATATTCAACGAAATCGATCAGCCAAGGGCGCGGATGAGAGCGGATTTGCAGCCGTGAATTCCTACGGCGC
>JAPOTY010000012.1 GCA_026708965.1 Gammaproteobacteria bacterium
TGCGTGGAATGTGCATGGAATCAAACTCCCGGCCCTTACCCGCTTTATCGGTAGACTAGGCGAAAGGTTTACCGGCGCAACGACCCGCCTTGACAAGCCCCGGCCCGCGGATTTCACAATTTCCCATCCGGGCCGTATACTTCGCCGCTGGTCTCGTGGAGCGCGGCGCGAGACCCACTTCACCAGTCCCCGTGGCACAACTGGATAGCGCGACGCCCTCCTAAGGCGTAGGTTGCAGGTTCGACCCCTGCCGGGGACACCATATAAGGAAATAAACTATTGATTTATAACGATTTTTTGAAAGGATTCAGGAACAGTTGTACAAATTGTTATGCCTTCACCGGCTGTGTTTTTTCTGATACGTTCTCCGCATGACAGACACGAAGCCAAACCCGCACGAATTGGAGTTGAAACTGGCCGTGCTGGAGGAAAAGATGAAGACCGCCCAATCCGAATACAAGACTGATATTGCCCGGCTCGCCGAAGACAACGCGAAAAGGGAAACCCGCTTGATTCTGGCGCTTGTCTCCGTTGTTGTCTTGGCTATTGCGATTCTGAGATTTACCGACTAGCGCAATCCCGCGTCATCGAGGGCCGCGCCCGCCACGGGACGATAGCGCTCGTCCATGCGCTTTTGCTTGAGCTCGGCGAGTTCAGTTTGCAGATCGCGCTTTTCGCGAAGCAGCTCGCGATTTTTTCGCACAACTGGATCGGTGTCGGGCCGTTGCGCCCGCCGCTGGCGCTCCAGCCGGGAATTCAGCAGTTCGTTCTCCCGTCTCAGGCGGGAATTTTCGTAGGAAATTTCTTCGAGCTCGCGGACATCGCAAAGCCGCAGATTGCCGAGTTGCCAAAAACGGCCATGCCTGGTCAATTCAGTCATCGGGAAACATCTCCGCCACCTCGGCTTTCGCCTGCTCGAGTGTCAGGCCGGCGTCCATCAGTGTCTTGATCGCCCCCGCCTTCGCCTTCGCCGCGCCGGCGCGGCCTTGGAGATCAAGCCCATAGGTGTCGGGCATGATCCTGATTTCGGCGTCGAGCCGCCGGGAGAGTTCGCTGCCGAGCAATTTGCAGATGGGCATGACCACGCCCATCGTCCACTGCCGCAAGCCCTCTCTGGCGCTCTGCGCGGTGGTGGCCGAAAACATGGCGATTGGCATCCCGGCGGCCGCGAGCATATGCGTGTGGATGTCCTTCCGGGATTCGACCTGATCGGGGGATGGCGCCGGCCCCAGCCGCGTCGGGTTCCAGTCGCGTTGTGGGGCGCTCCCGCGCCCCTCGCCGAAGCCCTCGTTGACCGTGGGCACAAGCGCGGGCTTGCCCCTGCCGTTCGCCAGTTGCGTCCGCAGCGACTTCAACCTGTCATCCTCGCCGCCCTGGTTGGCATGGGCCGGAACGGTTATCAGGGGAGCAACCGGAGTCGCCTGATCGTCGCCGGCGGCGCGTTCGGATTCGGCGCTGGCGCGGGCGGCCAGGCTCGCGAAGTGGCGCGGGCCCCGGCCGACGTGTGGAGTGCCGCTTGTGGCCGCCCACCGGACAACAACAAGTTGGTCTCGGGAGACTACACGTGTCCTGCTCGCCGACGGGCCATAGGTCGTGATCCGCGCCCGCCAGTCGCGTTCGAGCTCGCCCTGCTCCGATTCAATCTCCCAGTTGAGATCATTCACCGGAACGAGCGCCATTGACGGGTGAATGAAACTGACGTGCTCGCCGCGGCGGATGATTTCATGGCCGCAGAGCGCGAGCCATTCGGGAGTAACGACCCCGAGGCCGTCGCCTTCGACGGTCGCGCCGGCCAGCGCGTGGCTCAGCGCCCGCGCCGGGATTTCCACATCGGATGTCTGATCGGCCCTGGTGGTTGTGGCCGCCGCGGCCGCCAGTTGCGCGTCGAGCAACGCCTGCGCGAAGTCGCCACCCGATGCCCTCGATTCTCTCTGCCACGGCCAGCGCATCAGTCATCGTCCTTTTCGATATGCCCCGCCGACCACTCGCGCCAGGGCGTCAACAAGGCGGCGGCGCCGCAATTCCTGAACAAGGCGGCGTGGCTGTATTGGTATGTCCGGTTGACAGACACCGAGTCGAGGTTGAGGTCCTGCTTGCCGTAGGCCCCGGAAGGCGCGTCTTTCAGGTAGCCGTAGAATCGGCTGGCCGCCTCCTGCCGGATGGCCAGCGGAGCCGAGGGAGCGTATTGCTGCACCCGCGACGTCGCAATCGTGATTTCCGCGGTGATCCGCCCCCGCTCGGCATCGGTTGGGTTTTCCGCGTCCGCCAGCGCCATGCCGATGACAGTGGCGCCGGCGGCGAACTGCGCCAACGTGGGACTTTCCGGCCAAGGCATCGGGATGGCCCAAAATTCGCCCGGTTTCAAATCCACAGCAGGTGACTCCCATCGTCATCATGGCCCCGCCTGTCCGGTTCGCGGCCACCGATTTCGATGCGCTCCCAGCCGTCGGCGTCCTGCGCGACTTTGAGCAACAACGAACTGATCCACGCCGACGAATAGACGCGGACATTGCCTTCGTCGCGGAACTCCGATCGTGAATCGTCGATCAGCGGTCTAAGCACCGGCGCGGTCGCATCATTCGACTCGGCCAACATCCGGCCGGCCGGCGTGTTGGCGGCTTTTTCGTCAATCTCGGCCACCAGTTCGCCGGCCTCGCCGATGGAGACGGCCAACGTGCCGGCGCCGGCGCTGGCAAGCACCTTGTCGGGCGAAAAGCCGCCGGTGTGCGCCACAAGGTCGCGCTCGCCGTCGGCCACCAGTTTGATGGTGTTGTCGAAAGCACCCTCGCCGAAGTCCACCGAGTCGCAGTCGCCGCCGACACAAGAGCAGCTGCGAATGTTGTTGGGCATGACCCGGGATCGCGCCCAGCGCTTGCCGCGGAGTTCGACGCTTGTGCGGTAGATGGGTTGGCCGTGCAGCGCCACGCCCGACAGAATCGCCGACTGGATGACGCGCTGCCCGTCATCCTCGCGACGCTCCCGCACGGCCCTGAACTCGATGCTCAAACCCCGCACGCCCCGTTTCACCATGCGCATGGCCCGCATCGCCACCGGGTTGGCCTGCGCGAGTTGGGCTTCGATATGCAGCCCTGCGGCGCGGGATTCAACCGAGAGGCCGGCGCCCGTCCAGGCGATGACCTTTTCGACGTCGTGACCGATGTTGAAGCACACCCCGGCCGCGGCGAGTTCGATGCTGTCGCGCTCGAACCGCTCGTTCAGCTTTTCGGCGCGGGTTTCCCACGGCAGGGCGATTCCGGCGAGCGCGCGCCCGCCGCGAACCTCCACTTCACCCGTGAGCAGGCGTTCCATGCTACGAAGTCGTGCGGATGCTCACCCGCGAATAGGCGGCGGGCTGCACGATGATCAGATCGCCGACCATTACGGACATCGTGGCGCTCCGCTGCCCTTTCGTCGCGCCGGTGTAAATGTCTTCGATCATGACCTGGCCCCAAGTCGGGCAGATCGCGGTCGTCATCGGCGACGGAACCCCGGCCATTCCGCCCTTGTAGAAAAGTCCGGGGCTGCCCTTGCTCGACAATTCGTCGTTGTCGTCGAGGCGGGGTGTGCCGCGCAACCCCATCGTGTTGCTCTCGGCCCAATCGCTAAAAGTCATGCTGTCTTCATCGGAGCGGAATGCCGCGCCCAGCAACCGGTAGGCGGCAATACCGGTCAACAACTTGACGTGTTTGACTTCGGTGGCAAAAACCCCATCGACTTGGGCGAAATACATGGCAACGCCGTCGCCAAAGCCAGCAGTTCCCGAAGCCGGAACTGTCGCCGTCGGCGCGGCGATCAGGTCGAGGAAACCCGAAGGTTCCGCCGCCGCCGCGTCGCTGTCGCCCTCGAGCAACAGGCGGTCGAGTTCCGCGCCCAGCGCGATTTGCAGGTTTTCCCGGAACGCGGACTCGAAATTCGACACGCCGACGGCGGCCAAATCCTCGAGCGTGAACTGAACGGAGCCGCCCACCCGGTGCGGTACGGTCGTTGTGACGCTCAACGCGCCCGCGGTTTGGGGAACAGCGGCGCTCTTGGCTTTAGCCTCCGCCGTGACGCTTGTGGAGATTCTCGCCTGCGCGAACGTCCCGGACTCCGCCGACGGCATCCCAACGTGCAGATGGGTCATAGCGCTCGACATGGCGAAAATCGCCGGGGCGATGGGCTGCATGTTGACACCCACGGTCGCCGGCGACGGCGTGACCGCCCGCTCTTCAATGCCACGCGAGGCCACAGGCTCGAAAAACTCCAACGGGATGGCGCCGTCGTTCAGTATCGCGTCCGCCCGCTCTTTGCCCGCCACCGCCACCGTGAACTCGGCTTCCGCGCCGCCGGCGATTCGGCCCTGCATCCGGGCGCGGATAAAGCCGGCGACGCTCGCCCGCCCGCGCAGTTCGATCCGCTCGCGGGTTTCGGCGTCATGCCCGCCGACGTGGATGGTCTGCGCCTGATCGTCCCTCTTGATCGCGTCTTCGATGATTCCGGCGCGGAACTCCAAGTCCTTCATCTCGCCGGCGATTGCCTGTAGACGGGCCTTCGATTCGTCCGTCAAATCCTTGCTCGCGAGTGAGAGCTGCTCGCCGCGCAGCTCCTTCAAATCCTGGTTCAGGTCGCGCAGCACCTTTTGATCTTCGGTCATGGGTGGTCTCCCAGTAATGATTCTGGTCTAAAATACCAAATAGTGGCGTATTTCGCCAACTCCAAACAGATCAATCGAACAGCCCCTCGAGCAACCGCCGCATCGCGGCGCCCTCGGGATCGTCGCGGCGGTTTTCGTTCGCCGTTTTCTCGATGTGGCATGACCTGCACAACGCTTGCAAATTTTCCATTTCGTCGCCGCCGCCGCGGTCGATGTGGTCGCACTCGAGCCGACCGCGCTCGCCGCACGCCTCGCAGCGCCACCGGGCCCGGTCGAATACCCGGCGCCGCAACCGGCGCCACCGGGCCCGCCCGAGCTCCGGCCGGCGCTTCACCCCACCCAAAGCAATTCCGTCGGCGCCGTACCGCCTGTTCTCCGCTGCCGATGCGCCCGCACCCAGGCGCCCGCCGCCAAGATCAGCGCCGCGGCGCAATCATCCCGGCCGAGATTGTGGTTGCCGTCCTTGTCGAGCAGGATGACCGTCCCGCCCTGTTTCGTGTTGACGCGGGCGAACAGCAGCGACGTGGTGAGCAGTTTCGCGGATTCGGATTCGACCGCCAGCGAGCCATTGACATCGGTCATCTGCCGCAGGCAGGTGATGTCATCGGTCATCCGATCCGGCGTGACCTTCCGCTCCTCGACGAGGCAGCGGTCGCGCACGGCGTCCAGTACGCCGGCGTATTTCATCCGATCCGCGACGATCCGCGCCGGCGGCCCCCACGTGTCGAAAATCAAATCGATCAGGACGGAGGGCGGCGGCTCGCGCCGGCCCTCGGAATCGGGCACAAGGAGTCCGCGTTCCACCAGTCGCGCATACAGCCCCCGGCTCGCCTTGTCGCGCCGTTCCTGATCGTCGATGGTGGGGTTGCCGGGACAGACCGCGATGCTCTCGCAGCGTCCATTTTCCCAAAGCGCCACCGCCGCCGACCAAGCCCGCGACAGCCCCATATCGACGCCGATGATTGGCTTGCCCACGCGGGGCGGCGGCACCCGGTTGAGAACCGCCTCCCATTGATCGGACTGAATCAACGCCTCGCGCCTGTCGAGAGAATGCAAATTCAAATGGTAGCTGCGGAACACGGCCTCGGCGGCGGGATCACTCAAAGCCTGCTCGCGCATCCGCAGCAATTTCGACCATTCCTTTGGAAATTTCCTCACCAAAGGATTCACCCGCCGCAACTCCGAAACATGACGCCACTTCGCGGGATCGGCAACGAGGGCTTGGACGTATGTATCCGGGCCGCCACCGTCGATCAATTCCTTCCACCAATAGGAGCGCAGCGGCGCCAGCGTGCCGATGTAGACGGAAATCAGGGGACTGCCTGGTTTCGACTTCGCTGTTTCGATGGCGTCGCGCAGCAGTTCGCCGGCGGCGGGATCCATTGCCCCGGGTTCGTCCAGAACAATCAAGTTTGAATTGACGATTCCCATCGCCGTATGACCTCGACTGGAAAGCGCCCGCGCAGCCGTTCCAGTCGCCTTGTGGGTGACGCCTATCTTCTGATTGGAGTCGAGCCACCGGTAATCCGAATCGCCAAGCATCCGCCGCAAGTATCGAAAAACAATTCTCGATTGTTCGACCGACGCCGCGGCGAATGCGGATTCGGTTCCAGGCTTGAAAGTCTTGTGTCCGGGCGTGAGCGCATCGGCCAGGCATCGACTCGCGAGCCAACTCTTGCCCTGCCCGCGTGGGGCGCTAAAAACCAGCCGGTCGAACTTGCCCGAGTGGTAGGCGCGGAGGAATCTGCGCTGAAATGGCTGTATGACCTCGTTCATGCCGCTACTCTAGGAAGAGACAGTCCGCCCTGCGTTCGCCCTGCGGTTGCCCTGCGGATGCCCTGCGGTGCCATGCGCGTGCCATGCCGTCCATACCTCCATACTCTTACATCTCTTACTCTCTGCTCTGCTCACCATTGGTTCCCGGTTCCCGACATATATAGGTGGGAACCGGGAACCTACCCCGGCGTTCGCTCGCGGTACTCGATGGGATTCTGCCCCCGCATATCAAGTTCGCCATCCTGCACCATCTCCTTAAGCAGGCGCAGCGCTTCCCCCTTGCGGACACCCGCGCCGCCTTCCTTTTCGGACTTGACAATATCCGGCTGCTTCACCCATCCGCCTTGCGCGTCGATGTATTCGAGAATCTTCGTTTTGGCCGCCCGCGCCTTGACCTTCGTCACCGAATCCCCAAGCGTCAGGCGCCGGGTTTCCGGGTCGAACCGCAGGCGGGTTCGCGTCAGGTCTTCGCCGTCCCGGTTGATCGAATGCACCTCGCGGAAGCCGTCCGCTTTCCGATCCATGATCAGGATGGTATCCACCTCGCCGGTGAGCGCCGTTGATCCAAGCACCGCGTCGGCTGCGTGATCCGCCTGCCCCTTGCGGTTATGGTGCAGAAACATGATGTGGCAGGCGTTGGACTCGGCAACATTGCGGTAGGGTTCTATCGCGTCGATGGTCAGCGCGTAGTCGTTCAGGTCCCGCACGTTGAGCACCTTTTGCAAAGTGTCGATAATCACCAGGCTGGGGCGGTACTCGGCAATCGTCGCCTCCAGTTTGGGCAGGAAATCCTCCTTGGCTCCCCCCCGGCTATAGACGAAGCGGATTTGCGTGTCCGGCGGCAGGCCCATCGGCGCAAACTCCTTTTTCATCTTCCTGGGGGATTCCTCGAAACTGCAAAACAGCACCTTGCCACGGTGCGTTCCCCGGTCAAGGAAAACAGAGCCAAGCGCAACGTCGGCGGCCAGCGTCCGCGCCAGTGTGGATTTGCCGCATTTGGGTTTCGCGCTCATCAGGGAAAGCCCCGGCAGTGGCAGCAAGTCCGCAACCAAGTATTGAAAATCGTCTTCGGATGTGAGCATTTCGTCAAAACCCTGTGTTTCGAGTTGATCCGCCCGCGCTTCCGCTTCCGCTTCCGCTTCGTCCAAAGCCTCGGCATAAGGGCGGTAATCTTCGCTCAACCGCTCGATGTCGATTGCTTGCGCCACCCGCCAGTGCCGTTCTTCGGGGGAAACGTCCGCCGCGTCCGCCTTGTGCGGCAAATCCCCGGTTGCGACGATCAGCACCTTGCGGCAAATGCCGGTCAACAGCCGCAGCATTTCCGACATGGCTTTGTGGCCGGCCTTGTCCTGATCCGGCCACAATATGACTTCACAGGATTCGAGCGAACGCCAGTCGGTCGTTTTCGCGAGTGCCGCGCCGCCGATCCCGGTTGTGCTGTTGATCTCCGCTTCCCGGAGCGCGTCACAAGCTGGTTCGCCCTCGCAAACGACGATGGGTTTTCCGGCATCGAATCCGTCAAGCGGGTGAAAAGGCCCTTTCACGCCCTCCGGCTTCCGCCTGATCTTCTTGCCCGGGTCTTGGCGGCAAACCTTCACGGCGCCGCCTTCGACGGAATTGTATTGCCATTCACGGTAAACCGGGCCGCGCTCTTCGGGGTCTGGGATGCCGCCTGAACCCGGCGCCTCTTCGGCGAAACCGTCGCCGTCCATCGAATCGCAAACTTCGTCAAACGGGCTTTTCGTGGTACTATCGTCCTGTGTCGCCATTGGCGGCCTCCCTTTGGTTCGGGGAAAAATCGGCCCGGTTTTCCTTCGGTGGGGGAACCGGGCTTTTTTTCACGCTGAATCAAGCCAAGCTTGGACGTCTTTGATTCTCCATCGGCGAGCTTGCGGGCCAAGCTCGATTGGTTTTGGGAATCTCTTCTCTTTCACCATGCGATGCAGCGTTGTTCTGGAGATGCCTAAAATCTCAATGACCTGGCCGACCCGCAAAAGTTGAGTTTCGGTTTTCATGGAAAAACTCCGGTTGTTTGCTCAAGGTCATTGTTGAACCAGTTGCGCGGTTTGTCATGAAGCAATCATGAAGCAATTTTGCTGCAATGAAATTGAAAGCAAAAAAAACCGCCCTTTCGGGCGGCTTTTCTTGGCCTCGCCGATATATTCAACAAGGTTCGTTCCCCTTCATTAGTCGGCGAACGAAAAGCATTGTTTCTTGGTGCTCCAAATCCTCGAGTTTCCGTTTTTCGAGCTGGTGTTCCTTTTCCGCGACTTTCAACTTCATCGCATCGGTTTTCTCCCGTTGCCGCCTGCATTCCTCCGATTCCGGATCACGATCCGCCGTCTCGACGGCCCCGGCGTCCGTTTCAAGCGCCAGCCGCAGCGCGACTCGCACGGTCTCGGCATTGGAATGGGTTTTAAACTTTCTGCGAACGTCCATTAGCAACTCTTTGTCGTCGAGCTTTCCCAGGCTGATAACCATCTTCATCGTGCGTCCCTCCGCAACTGGACGACCTTGCCCGGCTTGCGCGTTACGAAGTCGGCCCATTGCTGCATCAAATCGCGGCGTTG
>JAPOTY010000047.1 GCA_026708965.1 Gammaproteobacteria bacterium
AAACGCCCAAGCCCACCAGCAGGGGCTTGAACATGCCCGACCACAACAGCCAGGCGGCTACCAGCAGCAGCGTCAGGAGCAGCGGTGCGCGCATCGGGCGCCAAGTGTAGCTTGGCGTCTTCGGCGGGCGCAACAAACGCGGCTGCGGGGGGCTGGCAGCTAGAGGAATAGCTGCCGCGCCAGGCCATGCGTTGCTATGCGGCCGTGCCCAGGTTTTCCAATCCGCAAACGGTGAACTCAAGGCCCCCGCGCCGCATGGCGTAAGGGGCTGGGCACAAAGGCGCGATCACGTGGTTGCGGCCAAGCGGATAGCGGCGGCGGAATTCATTGGCGGCGGCCGGCTTGAGTTCGCCGGGATTGATTTTGCACTCGAAGATATCCGCCCGGTTATCGTTGCCGCGAACCACGAAATCCAGCTCGCGGCCCGCCTTGTCGCGCCAGTAGAAAATATTTTCGCTGGCGAATCGCGCTCGGAGCGCATCCAGAACCAGATGCTCCCACAGCAGGCCGCGGTCATCTTCGCGGATTCGACTCCAGCCTTTCTCATGGGCCACGAAGCCGGTGTCGAATGCGTAGCACTTGGGGCGGCTAACGATTTCACCGCTTCCGCCGCCGCGAAAGGGCCGCAGGAGATGCGCCGCGTGAGCCACTTCAAGCGCTTCCAGATAGGATTTGACGGTGGGTCGGCTCAACTCGGCGCTTGTCGCCAGCCGGCCGTAGTCGATTGGTCCGCCGCTCCACCGCAGCAGGAGGCGGAACAGCGACAGAAAGCCCTGCCGATTGCGGATGCTGAATAATTCCAGAATATCGCGCGCGAAAAAACTATCGATCCATTCCGCGAACAGCGCCGGGGATTTCGATTCCGCCAGCAATGCCTCGGGGAGCCCGCCGTGCAGAAGCCGCCGGTCGAGGTCGGCCACTCCGAAAGGATGCCCGCACTCCTCCCACAGCACCGGGCATAAATGAACCAGCGCCTTGCGTCCGGTCAGCGAATCCCGGAATTTGCCGGTTGCGGCAAGCGTGGAGGAGCCCGTCGCGAGAATCTTGAGCTGCGGATACTCGTCGGCGGCGATTTTCAGAAGCAGGCTGGGATCGGGCAGGCGATGCACCTCGTCGAAAACGATCACCGCTCCGGGGCGGTGCCCGGCCAGAAATAATTCCGGATCCGCCAGCGCCCGCGCTACGGAGGGCAGATCGCAGTTCATGTAAACGGCATCCGGGAACATCCGGGCAAGCGTTGTTTTACCGGCCCGCCGCACCCCGGACAGCCACACGACCGGGCGCCGGGACCAGCCTTGCCGTATTTTCTCCAGCCAAAGCGGACGCTGAATCATAAACGTATTTTACATTGAGTCGGACCAAATGATAAATACGCTTTCCAATTCAGCGGTGTCTCGTTGGCTAGCACAGCCCGTATCAGTTCAGGCGGAAGGGGTCTTTTTCGTTGTTGACGCTAGGTTCCAGCGCTATCGACTTCCGCCAGCGCGGAAGATCGCCAGATGGGAGTCCGGGGACGGCCTTGATAACGGCATTGTCCAGAACGCAGCGGATGTGGTCTGCGTGGATTTGCGGCAGGGGCTGCAAGCGTTCGTCGGCGCCTTCATCGAAGGCTGTCGCCAGCAGTGCCATGTCGCATTGCCCGGGGCAGGGGACAGGCAGGGAACGGAGGCCCTTGAGCGAGAAGTTGGGGTAGGTGAGCTGCTTCTGGCGTGTGTTGAGAAAGGCGATGATGCCGAAGGTGGAATTCAGCCACGCGCACCAAGCCTTGCAGAGCTCGCGCCAGACATCAGGCGTGGATGCGCCGATCTCGGCCAAGCGCGGAGAAGCGGGCACGAAGGCGGATCCCAAAAGCGGCTGATCGGAGAATACAGCCGGCGTTTTCGTCAGGTTGAGTCGCATCCGGTTGGCCAGCAGGAGATGGCTGCGCTTCTGCCATAGATGATCGGCGTAGGCGCGCATCTTCGGCTTCGCGGCGAGGAACACGTCCGGCGTGGTTCGCATGGCCGTTTGGCGGCCTGTTTTATTGAACCATAGCGCCTGCATGCCCGGGCTTTGGCGCTGTTCGGCCTTGATGAAGGCATCCCGAATCCGCCGCCCTTCCGGCTCCACTGAAGCCAGTTCTCCTAGCGGCTGTAGCGCTGGGCATCCAAGCAGTTCCTCATAGGCTTGCGCGAGGCTTTGGTCGTAGAAGCAGGCGGCGTTCCAAGGGCGGTTGCGCAGCTGCTCCGGCGGCAGCCAAGCGATGGTTCCGTAGCGGGACAGGCCGCTCTCGTCGCCATTCAGGGCCTGCTGAATCGCTTCGGCAAGGAAATGGGCCTCGCTGGGGTTGGCGGGATTCTCGGCCAAGGACACGAAGGCGGTGGGCTTGCCGCGCGTTTCCGGTGTTGGCCGTCGGGCTACGATGAGCGATTCGTGAATATCGGTGTTTTCGGAGAAGAAGATTCGCCGGTTGTCGTGGCTGGTAACCACGAGTTCGAGATGAAAGCGGTCGGGGTCTGTAAGGATGTTTCGATGACCTTTTGCGCCAGCCCCGGTGCATGCGGTGAACGGTTGCACGATTGCGACAGTCCCTTGGCTGCTTAGCAAGCGGTCTGCGATTGGAGCGAAAAACGTGAATATCGTGGATTGGTCGATCGCCCTTCCATGCACAGGGTCCGGCGCCGTTTGGGCAATCCGGATTTCGTGTTGCTGCAACTGCTTGCGGTCCGCCTTCGGCAGGCTGCGGTTGCGGATGTCGTTGCGGGTGAACGGCGGATTCATGATGACTAGGTCGCACAAACCCTTTAGCTCGGGCGCATCCTCGCGGTAGCCGCCGGCCGTGGCGCGCCTTTGGCGGGTGTCGGGCGCAAACCCGGTCAGGTAGCCTGCGTCGTCCACGAGGATATCCAGCGATCCTGTCCGCACTTGGCCATTGGAATTCACGCCATGCTGCATGTTGTAGAGGTTCATGCGGTTGTAGTCGATTCCGGGTGCCGACAATGTGAGCATGGAAGCGGCCAGATGGATTGCGTGGCGATTGATGTCGAGGCCGTGCAACACGTCCTCGATCAGGCCGAGGTGCAGGGCCGGCAGGGTGTCCTCGCCGCCGCCTGCGGCGCGGAACCGCTCCTCCATGGTTCGGGCGGCGGACATCAGCAGCGTGCCCGTGCCGCAGGCCGGATCGCATACCTTGAGATTGATCAAACGGTCGGCATCGCCCCAATTTCCTTCCACGGCCGTCCAGTCGCCAGGCATCGCCAGCCCCGCCAGCAGCACGGCGGCGGCAGTGCTGGTGTAGAACGATCCGTCGTAGCGGGCGGTTTGCAGCAGCCCGTGGTAGAGCGGTCCGGCATGGTCGAGTTGCAGTCCCCGGATGCGCGTGGCGCATCGGAACACGGCTTCGAGCAGGATTTCCAGCAGGCTGTTGGTGTGATGATCCGCTGGAAGCGCTTCTAGCACCGCCAGCGCCGGATCCACGACCGGCGCATAATCGATAGCGCGGATCTTTTGCCAGTCATCCAGCAGTGCCGTTTGCTTGCTGCGGCTATTGCGAATGGTCAGCAGCGGCTTCAATCCCGGCACACGATGCCCCTCGCTGCGCATGCGGTTTTGCAGCAGCGCCATGTTGGCGATGATCAGGCAGGCGATGCGCGCCGGGCGCGGGTCGATGCCGTCTCGCGACCTTGGTGCCCAAGGCAGCGCTAGCGTTTGGGCCAAGTCTTGGCCGGTTGCCGCATCAATCCGCTGGCTAGCGGCCAGAATGGCCTGCTGGAGGATGTCGGTGACCGCATAGGTTTCGTTGGCGCCGATCTCGTTTGCGAGCGTCGCCAGCTCGGCCAGACGGCCTCTTCGCCAGTGTCCCAGCTCGCCGCCCTGGCCCACGCGCACCATCAGCAGGTCTTCCGATTCCTTGATTCGCCGCCGCGGCGTAGCTGCGCTTTCCTCGCTCAATTCCTCCGGATAGCACACCGCCAGCGCATTCCAGCAGTCGCTTTGCCGCCACCAGCGCTGCGCGTCGCGCACTGCCGCTTGCTGTTGCGTAGAGCTTTGGCCGATCTTGCATTCCACCGCAGTAAAGTAGCGGTCGCCGTGCTTGCGCCGCACCTTGACATCGCAGCGTTTCGCGCCGGCATTGGCGTGGGTTTGCTCCGGCGTGGCATGCAGATCGTGGTCGCAAAGAGCATCCGCAAGCGCCGAGTTGAGCGCATTCTCTTGGATGGGCATGGGAAGCGGGCTTCTGAGCCTTCTTATTAGTGTTGGCGTAATCGTAGCGCATCGCCGCTCGCCGCACATGCAAGCGGCTTGTTCAGCGCCTTCCGCGCAAAATAAACGCCGTCGCGCACGCAGGCATGCGCGGCGGCTGCCTGAAACTTCGGCGTAACGCGGCGGGCCTAAAATACTAGGCCCATGAGAATAACCGTTCACGGCTGCGGCTATGTGGGGCTGGTGACCGGGGCCTGCTTCGCGGAAACCGGCGTTGGCGTGGTGTGCTTCGATATCGACTCGGGCACCGTGGAGCGGCTGTCCGAAGGCGATTTGCATATCCACGAGCCGGGGCTTGAGGAGCTGGTGCGCCGCAACCTGGCCGCGGGCCGCCTGCGGTTCACTTCCGACATCGGCGATGCGGTTGAGCATGGCGACGCGCAATTCATTGCCGTGAGCACGCCGCCCGGGGGCAGCGGCGCCGCCGATCTGAAGCAGGTGTTCGCGGCGGCGGAATCGATTGCCGGGCACATGCCGGGCGACCGGCTGGTGGTATGCAAATCGACCGTTCCCGTGGGCACCTGCGCGGCGGTGGAGGAGCGCATTTCCGCCCGCTTGGCCGAGCGGGGCGTTGAGCACGATTTCGAGGTGGTGTCCAACCCGGAATTTCTGAAAGGGGGCGCGGCGGTGGCCGACTTCATGCACCCGGAGCGCATTATCCTGGGCACGGAAAGCGAACGCGCGATCGAATACCTAGGCCGCCTCTACGCGCCGTTCCACCGCAAGCGCGACCGCCTGATGGTGATGGGCCGGGCCTCGGCGGAACTGGCCAAGTACGCGGCCAACGCGATGCTGGCCACGCGCATCAGCTTTATCAACGAATTGGCCGGGTTGGCGGAGCGCGTGGGCGCGGATATCGAGCAGATCCGCAACGGAATCGGCGCCGATAAGCGCATCGGCTACAACTACCTCTACGCCGGTTGCGGCTACGGCGGCTCCTGCCTGTCGAAGGATACGGCGGCGCTCGCGCGAACCGCCCGCGAGCATGGCTTCCCCGCGCAGATCGTGGAGGCGGTATCGAGGGTCAATGAGCGGCAGAAAACCTTGCTGGGCGGCAAGATCAAGGCTTATTTCGGCGATTCGCTGGCCGGCCGGCTGATTGCCGTTTGGGGCCTTTCGTTCAAGCCGAGTTCCGACGATATGCGCGAAGCGCCGAGCCTGGTGCTGATCGAATATCTGCTGGCGCAGGGCGCGCGCGTGCGCGCCTTCGATCCGGTGGCGGCGGCGCGCTGCAAGAGGCTGCTCGGCGAGCGCGAGGGCATGGAATACGCGCGCAGCGCCAGCGAGGCGGTTGAAGGCGCCGACGCGTTGGCGATTGTGACCGAATGGCCGCAGTTCCGCTCGCCGGATTTCGGCGCGCTGCGCGAAAAGCTCAAGGAGGCGGTTATTTTCGATGGCCGCAACCTGTATTCCCCCGAAGCCATGCGTGAGCGGGGTTTCCGCTATTTCGGCGTGGGCCGGGGCGAGCGGATCGCGCAAGACAACGGCGTGGGCGTGCATCCGGTGGGCGAGGAGGTGGTTCGGCCTTGGGGCAGCTTCGAGGGGCTGGGGCAGGGCGACGGCTACCAGGTCAAGCGCCTGAAGGTGCTTCCCGGCGAAACTTTGTCATTGCAGCGCCACCGGCAGCGCGACGAGCACTGGGTGGTGGTGGGCGGCGCCCCGGTGGCCGTGCGCGACGGCGAGGACCATCCGCTGAGGATCGGCGACCATATCCTTATCCCGGTGGGCGCGGTTCACCGCATCCGCAATCCGGGCGAGGCGCCCGCCGAGATCGTGGAGGTGCAGCTGGGCGAATACCTGGGCGAGGACGATATCGAACGCTTCGAGGACGCCTACGGCCGCGCTTGAATGAGGCTTAAGCCGCCGTTCAAGGCGTACGATGTGCGCGGACGGGTGCCGGGCGAGTTCAGCGCGGCGCTCGCCTGCCGGATCGGCGCCGCGCTGGTTGGGTTCACCGGCGCGAAGGAGGTGGCGCTAGGCCGCGACGCGCGGCTTTCCAGCCCGGATATCGCCGATGCGGTGGCTGAGGGCATCACCCGCGCCGGCGCCGATGTGGCGGACTTGGGGCTGTGCGGCACCGAGCAGGTGTATTTCGCCACCGGCCATCTCGGCTGCGGGGCCGGCGCGATGGTTACCGCCAGCCATAATCCCGCCGACTACAACGGGCTGAAGCTGGTGCGCGAGGAGGCCCGGCCGATCAGCGCCGACACCGGGCTGGCGGAGATCCAAGCCTTGGCGGAATCGCCGCCTTCCGGCGCCGCTCGCGGCCGCCGCCGCCGCGCCAAAGTGCTTGGCGCCTGGCGCCGCCGCGTTCTTGGATTCGTGTCGGCCCTGCCGATGAAGCCGCTGAGGATAGTCGTCAATTCCGGCAACGGCGCCGCCGGACCCAGCGCGCGGAAGCTCTCAAAGCGCATGCCGCTGGAGATTGTGCATTTGCTGGCCGAGCCGGACGGGCGCTTTCCCAACGGCGTGCCCAATCCGCTGCTTGCAAGCACCCGCAATGCCACCTCCGAGGCGGTGCTTGCCAGCAACGCGGATTTCGGGGTGGCGTTTGACGGCGATTTCGACCGCTGCGCCTTCTTCGATGAGCGCGGCGAATTCGTCGATCCCTACTACACGGTGGGCCTGTTCGCCTCGGCCTTGCTGCCCGCCCAGCCGGCGGTCGACCGCCGGGTGGTGCATGATCCCACGCTGGTTTGGGACACCGAGGAGCAAGTGCGCTCGGTCGGCGGGGAGCCGTTCCGCAACCGGGCGGGGCATTCCTTCATCAAGCAGCGGATGCGCGGCGAGGATGCCGTGTACGGGGGCGAAAGCAGCGCCCACCACTACTTCCGCGATTTTTTCTACTGCGATTCCGGCATGATCCCTTGGGTGCTCATGGCCGCCATCCTCTCCGCGCAGGGCGGCGGCTTGGCCGAACGGGCCGCTGAGCGCCGCCGCCGCTATCCGGCCAGCGGCGAAATCAACCTCCCGGCACGCCGCGATCCCGCGCCGCTCATGCAGCGCCTTGCCGAAACCTACTCGGCGCGAGGCGCCTTGATCGATCATATCGACGGCCTGTCCGCGGAATTCCCCGATTGGCGCTTCAACCTGCGTCCCTCCAATACCGAGCCGCTGCTGCGCCTCAACCTCGAAACCCGCGCTAACCCCGAGCTCCTCGCCCGAAAAACCGCCGAACTCAAGCATGCTGCCTCCTACTCCTAACCTTCCACCACACCGCTTTACCAAGTTGCGGACGCTATCGCAATGCTGCGCCAAGAGGCCGCCTAGCCGAGGTTTGCGGTCATTCGCCCTGGCTGAAGGATGCGCTCAAAAGAATGTCGGCCATAGGCTCAGCAAAATCCCTGCCTATGTAATCTCCCGCCTTTGGTATAGTGAAAGTGCAGTTGTCAGAAAGCCGCAATGCCATTTGATCCAAAGCCATTGCAGGAATTCATCGAAGAGGGGGACCGCGCATCTCCTTTGATTTTCGCAGGCCGCGCCGATGAAATCGAATGCGCTAAAGCCGCCCTCCGCTCGGTGGAAAGAGGGCGGCTAGCAGGTCAAACCGCGCTTTTCACGGGCGCGCCGGGGGCAGGCAAGACCGCCTTGCTAGAGCATCTCAAGGAGGATTTTGA
This sequence comes from Gammaproteobacteria bacterium, assembly GCA_026708965.1. Taxonomy (GTDB): domain Bacteria; phylum Pseudomonadota; class Gammaproteobacteria; order Steroidobacterales; family Foliamicaceae; genus Foliamicus. Next base: position 7,860 of record JAPOTY010000047.1, read on the forward strand.
GAGGAACGGTCTGGCTGTTGCCGCTCGCCTCCCGGTGGAGCTCATAGAACGCCCAACTGATGCGATCGGCGCCGTTGTTATGCAAATTGATCCTGAAATCGCGAAAAAGGCGAGGCAGGAAATCACTACGACATACGGCGGAGGAATAAGCTCTGTTATTTCAGCCGGAGCCGAGCGCTCCAAGAAGGATGCAGGCATGTCTGCTATGCCCACCTTTGCAACGATACATCCGTTGTTAAAGAAGCGCCTTAACGGCAAGCCGGTCGTCTTGTTTTTGGATGAGGCCCAAGACGCTGTGGGCGATAGGCCTAACGGCACAAACAGCCTTATCCAAGAGCTCCACAAAGGGCATAGCGGGCCTTTTCTGTTAATCGCCGGCGGTTTAAGCGACAGCAAAAGCGTATTCAAGCAGATTGGAATATCCCGATTCGGCAGAAACCGCTTGCATGCTCTCGGTTTATTAAGCGGTGCCGAAGTTCGGGAAGCGGCGGAGGATTTCCTCGCCAACGAGGAATATGGAATTGATTGCGGCCCGCCTGCCATTCGGCAACAGTGGGTGGAAGCGTTGGCGGACGAGTCGAAAGGATGGCCGCAGCACCTGACGAATGCATTTTGCGGCGCGGCGGAGGAAATCATCAAAGCGGATGGCAGTTTGGGGAACGCGAACTTGGCTGCCGCGCTGAAATCCTCTCGTGAATACAGGGAAAGCTATTACAAGGCCCGAATCGAAGGCGTGCCTTTAAAATTGATAGCCGACATTTACGCGGCCATGCCCGATTCCGGCGGATTGGGCTACGATGAGATCGGCAAAGTGATCGACAGGGCTTATCGCTCTCGTTCCGGCATGTCTGGTCGTTTGCCGCAGGAAAAGGCGTTCGATGAGTTGTTGCACCGCGGCGTGCTTCAGGATTGCATGCCGGAGCGGTTCGATGCGCCGATTCCATCTTTGCGAAAGTATGTTTTCGCATTGGCTAAACATAATGGCTGGCAGCCTTTAAGCAGTGACAGCGGCGCACGCTAGGGCCCCTGCGTTGCCGCTTGGCCAGGTTGCGGATGCCGCCTGAGGTTCGGTTTGGCGTTCTCATTGGCTGAAATTTTCATGGTGGCCGGTTTTCTGCTGGCGGCCTACGCGGTTGTGGCCAACGACTCGATCCAAACGCTGGGCACCTTCCTGGCATCGAACTCGCATCGCCCCTGGTGGGCGCTTTGGCTGTTCGCCTCCGGCATTCTCGCCGCCGTTCTGGCCTACGGCTGGTTTTTCCATAGCGGCGACGTGTCCTACGGACGCCTGGAGAAATTCCCGGTTCCCGAGGGAGGCATCAGCTGGATCCACGCGCTTCCGCCCCTGGCGCTGCTGATACTGACGCGGGCGGGCGTGCCGGTGAGCACCACCTTCATGGTGCTCACCGTGTTCACGATCAGCAATCTCCAGGCCATGCTGGCGAAGTCCCTGCTGGGCTACTTGGTCGCGTTTGCGGCCGCCATCGTGCTGTTCCGGCTGGTCTTCAGGCGCGCCACCGAGTATTTCCACCGCACCAAGGGCGCGGGCATTCCCCGCTACTGGGTGGTGTTGCAGTGGTCGTCCACCGCGTTTCTCTGGAGCCAGTGGCTGATACAGGATCTGGCCAATATCTTCGTGTATCTGCCGCGCCAGCTTTCGGTTTCGTGGCTCTTGTTCGGCGTGGTGGCGCTGGTTGCCATGCAGGGCTACATCTTCTACACCTTCGGCGGGGTGATTCAGAAGATCGTTCTCTCCAAAACCGACACCACCGATATCCGCGCCGCCACCATCATCGATTTCATCTACGGCCTAGTGTTGCTGCTGTTCAAGGAAATCAGCAATATCCCGATGAGCACCACCTGGGTGTTCCTGGGGCTGCTGGCGGGCCGGGAGTTCGCGCTTTCGATGTACTTGGCGGACACCGGCTTCAGGCGTTCGCTGCGCATCGTGCTCATGGATGCGCTCAAGGCGCTTTCCGGCCTGATCGTGAGCGTGATCCTGGCGCTCGCGCTTCCCTACCTCAACCGGGTGCTGTTCGGGGGCTGACGGCGCTGGGAGCCAGGGGGGGCGAAAGCGCCCGGAGGGCTGGAAGCCGGCATCCCGGCGATCGCCGGGGAGTGCCTCTTCCCCTCCGTTCGCTACGCTCCCTTCGAGGAAAAGGCACTCCGTCCCCGCCCTGTCAGGGTGGAAAACGCCCCTCCGTCACACCCGGCTCCAGTCCCACATGTGTCTGAACCCGCACACTCCTCTCCGGAAGAGGGCGGGCAATTGTCTCAAGGTCGAAGCGGCAGTACGGAGACGGCCTGGAAAAATTTGAGCCGGGCGACATGAACGGCGCGCCCGTGCCAAGCGCTGGTTTTCTTGATGCGATCGATTCGCAATGCGTGGCGGACGCCATGGCATGCGTGAAGTCCGCAGGGGCCTTGCCTCAGCAGATGGAATCCACGTTCGAGGCGCTTGGATGATACCGGATAAGACAAGTCGCAATCTCTATTATGCGGACTCGCGGCATCGTGATGGATTTTTCGCCGGACAGAAGCCAAACTGAATCCGTGTGGTTTCGGCTGGCCCGCGCCGCCCTAGTCAATCGCTTGCGGCGCGCTTAAGTTATTATGCCGGAAGGAATTATGCTGTCTGGCATAATGTTTTCCGATGCGATTTATCAACCGTCAGAAAGAGCTGCAACGCCTTAACGCGGCGTTGGAGGGTGCCGTCGGCTTTTCCCGCGGCAAAGCCGCTTTCGTGGCGGTGTGGGGGCGCAGGCGCGTAGGAAAGTCGCGATTGCTCACCGAATGGTGTCAACAGGTGGAGGGTTTGTACGCGGTGGCCGAGCAGTCTTCGGCCAAAATCCAGCGGGCATATCTCGCTTCCGCGATCGCAATGCGATTTCCGGGTTTTGACGATGTGGAATACCCTGACTGGCGTTCGCTTCTCGAACGGCTTTCTTCTGAATGCCAAAAGCGGGCATGGAGGGGGCCTTTCGTTATTGACGAATTGCCTTACCTTATCGAGTCGGAGCCGAGCCTGGCCAGCGTCCTTCAGCGTTGGGTCGATCATAGCCAGTGGCGCCCCTGCTTTGTGGTGAGCGGCTCGGGCACCCATATGATGCGCGGAACCGTGCTCAATGCCAGCGCGCCGCTTTTTGGGCGCGCCAATCAAGCGTTCGCGCTTCAACCGCTCAGCGCCGGGCTTCTTGACAAGGTGTTTCCGGATGCCTCGAGTCGATGGCTGGTGAGCGCCTACGCGGTTTGGGGCGGGATACCCCGGTATTGGGAGCTCGCTGCGGATGCCGGGGCGGATATTGACGCGGCGGTTGATTGGCTGGCGCTTGATCCTTCAGGGCCGCTGCATCACGAGCCTGAGCGGTTGCTTCGAGAGGAATCGCCGCCGGCAACGCACTTGCGCCCGCTGCTTGACGTGATCGGCAATGGCGCCCATCGGCTTAGCGAAATCGCGGGGCGCTTGGGAAAACCGGCATCGAGCTTGTCCCGTTCGCTCGTTCATTTGCAGAGCATGGGATTCATACAGCGGGAGTTGCCTTTCGCCAGCAACCCCTTGTCGGGCAAACGCAGTCTTTATCGCATCAGCGACCCGTTCTTGAGATTCTGGTTTCGCGTGGTTGCCCCGAACCGCGCGGCTTTCGCGTCCGTTCCGCGCCAAACGCGCCTTAAGATTTTCGCTCGATACCGTTCCGGCCTTGAGGCCGAGGCGTGGGAGTCCTTGTGCCGGCAGGCAGTGCCGAGGCTTTCCTGCGAAAATTCGGCCGTCGCCCGTCTTGGCCCGTGGCGCAGCGCGGCGCGTTATTGGAGAGGGAACCTGCCGGAGATCGATTTGGTTGCGCGCTCTCTGGACGGAAAGAGGCTATTGGTTGGCGAGGCGAAGTGGTCGGGCCAGGTGCGCAAGCATGCCGAGCATCTGATGCGCCGGGACTTGGCGCATCTTCCCGGAATCAATGACCATGAGATTGTCAGAATCCTGTTCGTGCCTGCTCTTCCAGACGGGCGCGAACGCATCGGCGATGTGCATCTCGCCGATGCGGGGTCCGTGCTGCGATCGCTGAGGGATTAATGCCGGGGCGGTGGTGGGCGATGCTGGGATTGAACCAGCGACCCCTGCCGTGTGAAGGCAGTGCTCTCCCGCTGAGCTAATCGCCCGTTGGCGGGTATTATTGACCGCCGCGCCAGCGGGCTGCAAGTAGCGCCGCAAGCCTTGGGCGGCGCGCGCCAAATTCAAGCCATGACTGCCGTTCGCACCCGTTTCGCTCCCAGCCCCACCGGGGTATTGCACTTGGGCGGGCTGCGCACGGCGCTTTACAACTGGCTGTTCGCGCGGCGGCACGGCGGCGAGTTTTTCCTGCGGATCGAGGATACGGATCGGCAGCGGTCCTCCGAGGCGCATACGAAAGGGCTGGTCGAGGCGCTTGGGAGTTTCGGCTTGGATTTGGACGGCGAGCCGTTGCTGCAGTCCTCGCGGGTGGAGCGGCACCGCGAAGTGGCGCGGGCGCTGCTGGAGCGCGGCGCCGCCTACCGCTGCTATTGCACGCCGGAGGAGCTGGCGGCCATGCGCGAGGAGCAGCGCGCCCGCGGCGAGGTTCCGCGTTACGACGGGCGCTGGCGCGACCGGGCCGGGCCGCCGCCGGTTGGCGTGAAGCCGGTGATCCGCTTTCGCCGCCCCGATGCCGAGGAGGTGGTGGTGCGGGACTGGCTGCATGGCGAGGTGCGCTACCGCAATTCGCAGCTCGACGATCTGGTGCTGTTGCGCGCCGACGGCTCGCCCACCTACCACTTGAGTTGCGTGGCCGACGACCACGACATGGGCGTGCGCCAAGTCATTCGCGGCGACGACCATCTCAACAACACGCCGCGCCAGCTTCAGTTGATCGAGGCGCTAGGCTGGGAGCCGCCCGAGTACTGCCATCTTCCGCTGCTGCTGGCGCCGGACGGGCGGAAACTGTCCAAGCGCGACGAGGCCACCGATGCGCTCAGCTACCTGCGGGCCGGCTATTTGCCCGAGGCGGTGCTCAATTACTTGGCGCGGCTGGGCTGGTCGCACGGCGACCGCGAAATTTTCTCGATCTCCGAATTGATCGAATGCTTCGGTCGCGAAGGGCTGGGCGCATCCGCCTCGCGGCTGGACCCGGACAAGCTCAATTGGATCGGCCAGCAGCATATCAAGACGGCGGCAGTGGATATTCTGTGCGAAGGCCTTCGGGCGCAGCTTGAAAGCATCGGCTTGAATCCTGAGGACGGCCCGCCATTGGAGAAGGTGGTGGAAGCATGGCGCGAGCGCGCTGAAACGCTGGCCGGAATGGCGAAAGCGGCCCGATGGGCGTTCAGCCATGAAGTCGAATTGGCGGAAAAGGCGGCCAGGAAGGTTTTGCGTCCGGCGGCGCGCGAGCCGCTGGCGGCGGCGCGCGCGGCGCTGGCCGGGGTGGCGGAATGGAGCGCCCCGGGCATCCATGCCTGCATTGCCGAAACCGCGGAATCGCTGGGCATCGGCTTCGGGAAACTGGGCCAGCCTTTGCGGGTGGCCGTGACCGGCGACACGGTTTCGCCGCCGATCGACACCACGCTTGATCTCGCCGGACGCGCTAGGACCCTGGAGAGGCTCGGCGCGGCGCTGGGCTATATCGAAGCTCGCGCCGCCGCCGCTGCCGGGTCGGCCGCGCAGGGCTGAGGGCCCGGCGGAATCCATCATGCTTGAATGCCTGGAGCGTGCCACCGGGCCGCAACCCGCCCACGCGGTGATCTGGTTGCATGGCCTGGGCGCGGATGCCGGTGATTTCTGGCCGATCGTGCCGGAACTCCGATTGCCTCCCAAGCCGGCATGGCGGTTCGTGTTCCCCAACGCGCCGGTTCGGAACGTGACCTTGAACGGCGGCATGCCTATGCGCGCTTGGTTCGACCTTGATTCGCTCGACCCGCCAACAACGGCGGACGGCGAAGGCATGGATGCGAGCTGCGCGGCGCTGGAGGCGTTGGTTCAGCGCGAAGAGCGGCGCGGGATTGCGCGCCGGAATATCGTGCTGGCGGGCTTCTCGCAGGGCGGCGCGATTGCGGCGCGCACCGCGCTGGTCGCCGACCGCCCGGTGGGCGGCATGCTGGCCCTCTCCACTTATATACCGGCCAGCGAATCGTCGCGCCGGGGCGCCGGGGCGGCCGGACTGGCGTGCTTCGTGGCGCATGGCCGCTGCGACGAGGTGCTTCCGTTGCGCCTGGGGCTTGAGTTGCGCGATAACCTCAAGGCCGCAGGCTGCCAAGTGCAGTGGCATGAGTATGAAATGGGGCATCAAGTGTGCGCTGAGGAGATCGTCGGCATTGCCGCCTTTCTGCGCGCCCGGGCGGACCGCGCGGTCGCCGCCTGAGGTTCGGTTTGGCGTTCCCGCGGCCGTTCTGGCCTGCGGCTGGTGCTTCCATAGCGGCGGGCTCAAGGCATAGCGGTAGCGATGGCGGAGCGGGCGGATGCGGATTGGCGCCAAGCGTAGTATCTTTGGCTCGTAAAAGTTGCGGAGAGCCATGATGACAATCAGGATCAGCAAAGTGCTGTTTGTGTTTTCAGCCGCATTGTTCGCTGCCCTCGTGAGCATCAACAACATGCTGGATTATCAAATCAATTTTGCCGGCGTGCGGCATGTGATGTCGATGGACAGCGTATTCCCCGGCAATCATTCCATGTGGCGCGCGGTGACAACGCCATGGCTGCACCATCTGGCCTACTGGCTCATCATCGCCACTGAAATTGCCATCGCGCTATTGGGCTTTCGGGGCGCCTTCGAGCTTTGGCAGGCGCGCCGCGATGCGGCCGAATTCAACCGGCGGAAGCAAAAGGCGATCTTGGCTCTCACTTTAGGCGTTTTGCTTTGGTTTACAGGCTTTATGGTGCTTGCGGGCGAATGGTTCCTGATGTGGCAATCGGAGGACTGGAACGCGCAACAGCCGGCTTTCCTGTTCGCCGCCTCCTTTTTTTTCATCCTGACGCTGCTGGTACGGGAGGATCAGGACGGCTAATCCATCTCCCCGCCTTAGGCTGGAAGCCGGTGGCAAAATCGTTGCCGGCCTTGTCCTCGCCCTGAACCAGCCACAGCGGCATTTGGGCGTAGTTGAGCAGGGGGAGGCGTTCTGTCAGCTGAATGTGGGGCTTTGCCGTTGGGTCGCGCAGGTAAAGGGAAGTGGCGGGAAAATAGCGAATCACGTACTCGAAGGGTTGTTGCGTGCATCCAGGTTCGGCAATGACTTGGTAATCCAGGTCCATGTTGTGGCAGACGATGCTGCCGATGCCATATTCGACCGTCTGGCTTTTGGACTGATCCGCCTTGCAGATGAATTTTGCGCCGTGGTTGGCCGGACCCGCGAAGGGGATGCGCACGACCAGTCCCCTAAGAGGCTCCGCCGGGCAGCGCAGCCGGTCGTTTTGCAATGATGGCTTGCCCGCTTCACCCAAATCCGGCGAGAACTGGCTGTCGAACAGGATAATGTCCTCGCCGATGAACGGCGTGATGAGCGACAGCAACGCTTTCGATTGGCATAACTCCAGGAACTTCCAGCTGTCCGCAACGGAAGCTGAACGGCTCCAGGGATTATGCAGTTCCCATAACAGCCATGGCCGCACTTTCCTTGCCGATCGATAGATGGCCGCCAACTGTTCGCGCAGGAACACAAGATAGTCCTCCACGGGCGTCGCCGGAGCGACCGCCACGCCGTTTTTCCGGTATTGGCTGGGCGGTTGTCCGTTCAGCATGCCGATACATCCAGGATGCCTTCCAGGCTGTTGAGGACGGCCCGCTTGCTGAAATCGCTGGTGATGAACACGAGTCTTGTCGTTGTCTCCCCTGCGGGCCAGTTATCCAGTTTTTGCGGCGCGTAGAATGAATGCTGCACTCCCTGTATCACCCAGGGCCGCGATTCCCCAGCCACATTCAGCAGCCCTTTCACGCGATGGATGCTGTCGCCGCGCGCAATGAGCACCGCTTCCAGCCAGGCGACGAAATCATCCCAGGCCACGGCTTCGGGCCAGCGCAGGGAGAATGTGGCAAAGCGATGGTCATGCGGAGATGACGGAGATGACAACGCATCCTGCTCGCGTTGGCCTTGCCGCGGCAGCGGCTGGCTTGCCCGGCCGCCCGCCGCCGGGGCGGCGCCGGACAGAATGCCGGGATCGACCGGCTTGAGGCCGGACCGGGAGCGCGCCGCCAGAGGATTCAGCCGGCGCAATCGTTCTTCCACGCGCTGAAGTTGCGCCGCATCGCAAAGATCGGTTTTCGACACGATGAGGTGGTCCGCAACGCTAACCTGCTTGACCGCCTCAATATGCCTGTCGAGGTTGCTCTGGCCATGGACCGCATCGACAACAGTGAGGATCTTTCGGCAAACATAGCGCTGGATGATCTCCTTGTCCGACAGAACCAGCTCGCTGATGGCGATGGGGTCGGCGATGCCTGTGGTTTCGAGCAGCACTCTTTGGAACGGCGGCGCGTTGCCTTGCGCGCGCCTGGCATGAAGCCTGAGCAGGGAATCGCTGAAATCGTCGCGGACGCTGCAACAGATGCAGCCCGACTCCAGCAGGAAAATATCGTCGTCGATGGGCTTCACCAGCAGATGGTCGATCCCGATTTCGCCGAATTCATTCACCAGCACGGCCGTGTCCGCCAAATCGGGCGAGGAAAGCAACTGGTTGAGGACCGTTGTCTTTCCGCTCCCGAGGAAGCCGGTTATCATGTTTAGCGGAATTTGATCCTTGCCCATGGGAAAGCGCGCTCTCAATCGCTTGAACCCGCGCCTGCCGCGCTGACGGGCGATTATGGTAGCAGCGGCCCACGGAAACGCAACGCTGCCCGGCAGCCGGTTCGACCTGTTCCGCGAACCGCAACGATCCGATCCCTATCCTTTTTTCGAGCATCTGCGGCAGGAGGCGCCGGTCTTTTTCGCGGAAGATATCGGTTACTGGGTCGTCAGCCGCTATCAGGATGTGAAGCAGGTGCTCAGGGACCACGAGAATTATTCGGCGCAAAACACCATCACGCCCATTCATCCGCTTTGCGAAGCGGCCCGCCAGGCGCTGGCGGACGGCGGCTGGAATTTGGTGCCGGCGCTAGGCAATGCGGATCGTCCGCAACACACCAAAACCCGGCGGAGCGTGGTCAAGGCCTTTTCCCCGCGCCGCATCGCCGCCCTGGAGCCTTATGTGAGCGCCATGCTGAACGGCGCCGTGGATCGGTTTCAGCAGGAGGGCAAGGCCGATCTCATGGCGGAGCTGCTCTTCGATTTGCCGGCCCAGGTGATATTAAAGCTGCTGGGTTTTCCCGATGAGCAGGCGCCGGCCATCAAGGAGGGCGCAAAAAACCGCATCCTGTTTGTTTGGGGGCGGCCCGCTGATGACGAGCAAACCCGGCTCGCTGCCGGGCTTGCAAGCTTTTTCAGCCTGTGCCGGGAGTTGGTGGACGAGCGTCTCGTCCGTCCTGCCGATGATCTGACCAGCGAGCTGTTGCGGGTGCGGGCTGGCGACGACGAGACCCTGAGCCTCGACCTGATCGCCAGCATCCTGTTCGCTTTCTTCACCGCCGGCCACGAAACCACTTCCAGCTTGCTGGGCAACAGCATTATCCAGCTTCTCCGGCATCGGCAGGCATGGGAGCGGATCGTCGATAACCCGGCCTTGATCCTCGGCGCCGTTCAGGAAATCCTCCGTTACGACTCCTCGGTGATCAGCTGGCGCAGAAAGGCGAAGCGCGAGATGGAAATTGCTGGCGTGAAGGTGCCCGCCAACGCCGAGTTGCTATTGCTGCTCGGCGCCGCCAACCACGATGAGGAGGTGTTTGCCGACCCTGAACGATTGGATATAGAAAGGCGCAACGCCGCCCGGCATTTGTCCTTCGGCACTGGCGTCCATCGCTGCCTAGGCGCGACGCTGGCGGAAATGGAGGCCCGGCTCACGCTGGAAGCGCTGAGCCGCCGCCTGCCCGGGATGCGGCTCGCCGCAGGCCAGCGTTTCGATTACCTGCCCAATATCAGTTTCCACGGCCCGCGCGCGGTGCATGTCGAATGGCCGGCGGCCGGGCCGGGACGGATGCCGGGCGGCAACAGGGACGGAACACCGGCATAATCAGCGCCTCGGACATCAACCACAAGGCCGGAAATACCGACTCACCATGAAAATCAGCGGTTGCGAAATCTTTTTAGTGGCGCTGCCCAACAGGCGGCATCATACTTGGGCCAGCAAGATGACGGCGCCCATCGGCCGCCATGCGGTGGTGAGGGTGGATACCGATGAGGGGATCAGCGGCTGGGGGGAAGCCCCGGCCGGCATCTCCTGGGGCGGCCCCCACGGGCGCTATTGCGGCGAATCCCCGGAAACCGTCCGGCATGTGATCGCCGCGCACCTGATCGAAGCCATCAAAGGGCTCGACCCGCGCGGTATCGCGGTGGTCCACAGCGCCATGGACAAAGCGGTGAAGGGCAATCCTTACGCCAAGGCGGCCTTGGACATGGCCTGCCACGATATCGCCGGGAAAGCGGCGGATGTGCCGGTCTATCGGCTGCTGGGGGGGCAATTCCGCGACCGCATCGAAGTGGCGCACTCGCTGGGCATCATGCCGGTGGAAAAATGCGTCGATGAGGCGGTGGCGGCGGTGGAGGAGGGCGCGAAAACGCTCAAATGCAAAACCGGCCTCGATCCGGAGCGCGATGTGGAGGTGGTCAGGAAACTGCGCGAGCGCCTGGGAAGCGAAGTCAGGATCAGGGTGGACGGCAACGAGGGCTACCGCAATGTCTGGGAAGCGATCAATGTGACTAGGCGGCAGGAGGAATACGATATTCTCCTCTGCGAACAGCCCTTGATGGACAGCAGGCAGCTGGCGTTTGTGGCGGAGCGCATCGACTGCCCGGTGATGGCGGACGAATCCGCCTGGACCGTCCACGATATTCTCGAGCTTCACGAACTCAAGGCCGCTTCCTGTTTTTCCTGTTATGTGACCAAGCCGGGGGGCCTGCACCGGGCTAGGCAGCAGGCGGAAATAGCCGCCGCTTTGGGGATCTACTGCGATATAGGCGGATCGATAGAATCCGGTATCGGCAACGCGGCCAATCTGCATCTGGGGGCCGCATTGCCGAACGCCACCCTGCCCAGCGTCTCTCCCGTGTGCAAGCCCGAAGGCGCTCAAGGCCCTTCGGTGGCAGGCGTTTATTACCTCGACGATCTGGTTGTCGAGCCTTTCAGGTTCGAGGACGGCTGCGTGCTGGTGCCGGACGGCCCCGGCTTGGGCATTGAGGTGGATACGGACAAGCTTGAGAAATATGCGGCGCCATGATCGTGGCGGTGCTGGGGGCCGGCAATGGCGGCGCTGCGGCGCTGGCGGATCTGGTTCAAAAGGGCTTCAGAGTCCGGCTCTGGAACCGCTCCGATAAGGCCCTGCGCCCTCTTCGGCGCGCAGGAGGCATTCAATACAACGGCGTCTTGGGCGAGGGCTTGGCCGAGCCGGAGCGGATGACAACCGATTTGGCCGCTGCTATTGAAGACGCGGATGTGATTCTCAGTTGCTTGCCCACTCCGGCGCACGGCCGCATCGCCGCGGCCTTGGCCGGATTCGGCGCCAATGCCGTCCCGGTCGTTTTGAATCCGGGGCATACCGGCGGCGCGCTGGAATTTGCGGCGGCATTCAACCGCCGCAACCTGCCCCCGCCGCCCACGGCCGAATTTTCCACATTGACGTATGTGGCGAGAAAGCCCCGGCCCGGCATGGTTTCGATCACAGGCGCGGCGAAACAGGTGCGGGTGGCGGCGATGCCGGGCGGGGAAGCGGCGCTGAGCGCCGCCAAGGCTCTTTACCCGGCAGCGCAGACAGCCACCGACGTGATCGCCACCGGCTTGGCGAACGTCAACATGGTGCTGCATCCGCCCGGCGCTATACTGGGCGCAGCATGGGTGGAGTCGTGCCGGGGCGATTTCACGTTTTACGTGCAAGGCTTGCCCGATGGCGTGGGCCGCATCATGGTGGCGCTCGATCAGGAGCGGCTGGCAGTTGCCCGGCGTTACGGACATGATTTGCCGGATCTTTTTGCTGAAATGCAGTCCATAGGCACCATTGAAAGCGATGCGGACCCATCCGCCGGATTGGCGGCCGCGGTTCGCGCGGGCGAAGCGAACAGCCGCATCAAAGCGCCCGACTCGCTGGCCCACCGCTACTACCGCGAGGACTTCTGGTACGGAATCAAGCCCTTTCTCGCCCTCGCCAGGATCGCCGGCACGGAGGTTCCGGTCGCCGCCTCGCTGATGAAGCTGGCGGAAGTCCTGGCGGGCGGGGCGGCAATGCCCGAGGGACGCTCCGCCGCGGCGATGGGCATTGACGGGCTGGGCAAGGATGAATTGCTTGGATGGGTGCGGTTCGGCGCCGCGGAATAGAGCCTCGTGAAAAAATACGCAGCGTACCTGGCCGGGGAATGGGTTGACGCCAGCGGCGGCTGCAACGCCATCATCGATCCGGCATCGGGTGAAGCGGTATCCGCAGTGCCTGCGCTGACCCCGCGGCATGTGGATGCGGCGGTGCGGGCGGCTCAACAAGCATTGGCGCGGAGCGGCTGGGCAAGCGATGCCAGGCTGCGCGCCGATGTGATGCTGCAATGGGCCGAGCGGATCGAAAAGAACGTCGGTGCCTTGGCGCGGCGGCTGACCTTGGAGAACGGCAAGCTGCTGGGCGAGGCAAAATTCGAGATCGGCAACCAGGTGAACGTGATCCGCTTCAATGCCGGACTGGCCCGCGCCTTGAGCGGCCACAGCCATAGCCTGGGCGCCAAGGTGATGGGGGTGGTGGCGCGCGAGCCGATGGGCGTGGTGGCGGTGATCTCGCCGTGGAACTGGCCGATCAGTCTGCTGGTGCGCGATTTGGCGCCGGCGCTGGCGGCGGGCAATGCCGTGCTGTCCAAGCCCGCCTCGCAAACAGCGGGCGTCAGCGTGGAGATTTTGCGCCTGCTGGTGGAATGCGACGGCCTGCCGGAGGGCGTGGTTGGCATGCTGACGGGCTCCGGCGGCAGCGTGGGCCAAGCCATCGTGGAGCATCCCGGGATCGATATGATCGCCTTCACCGGCGACGGCGCCACCGGCAAGGGCATCGCCCGCGACGCGGCCTCCACCGTGAAAAAGGTGGCCCTTGAGCTGGGCGGCAAATCGCCTTTCGTGTTGTGCGCCGATGCCGATATGGACAAGGCGGTCTCAACCCTGGTGCGCTTTATCTTCCTCACCACCTGCGGGCAGATCTGCACGGCGCCTTCGCGCCTGCTGGTGGAGTCGTCGGTCAAAAAGGCGGTTTGCGAGCGTCTGGCCCGGGCGATAGAGGGCATCAAGGTAGGCCCCGGCCTGGATCCGGCCAGCCAGATGGGCGCCATCACCACCCGCGACCAATATGAGAAAATCCTCGGCTTTATTGAACTGGGCAAAAAGGAGGCCGCTCTGGTGGCCGGAGGCGGAGCGGTGGCCGATGTCGATCACGACAAGTGCAATTTTATTGCGCCGGCTATTTTTACCGATATGGATCCGCGATCGCCCTTGGTGCAGGAGGAGATCTTCGGCCCGGTGCTCACCGTGCAGTCCTTCGCCAGCGATGAGGAGGCCGTCCATCTTGCCAACGACACGCCTTTCGGTCTGGCGGCAGGCGTGTTCACCCAAAACCTCGACCGGGCCTGGTTCCTGTCCAGAGGCATCAAGGCCGGCACGGTTTGGATCAATAACTACAACCGCTTTTACGCTGAAACCGAAGTGGGAGGCTACAAGGAGAGCGGAGTGGGGCGCATGGCCGGCTTCGACGGCCTGCATGAATTCACCCAAACCAAGCATATTAATTTTGATTCCACTTGAGCGATATTGCGATGCCCGATAAACGCCACGCCCCCGGAAAGCTGAAGTCTCTGAAAATAGCCGTATTGGGCGGCGACGAGCGCGAACAGGAAATCGCCCGTCTGGCGGTTGCCGCCGGCGCCCGCGTAACGGCCTTCGGCTTCCCTTGGCCCGAAGGCGGGGTGGCCGGCGCCGCCTTGGCCCCGACCGCGCGGGATTGCTTGCAGGGCGCCGGATTCTGCCTTATGCCCATACCCGGCATCGCTTCGGACGGCAGCATTTTCGCCGACGAGAAGATCATTCCCAGGGAAAGCCTGCTTTCCGTCATGGCCGACGGCGCCCATATCATCCTAGGCAAAGCGGATGAGGGTTTGAGCGAAGCGGCGCGCCGCCTGGGCATCGGCATCCACGAATATGAGCACGACCAGGAACTGATGCTGCTGCGAGCGCCGGCGATTGTGGAAGCCGCCATCAGAATCATTATCGAGAACACCGCCATCACTATCCATAACGCCTCCGTGTGCGTGGTCGGCCACGGCAATATCGGCTCGGTGCTGACGCGCTCCCTGATCGCCCTCGGCGCCCGGGTCACGGTGGCGGCGCGCAATCCGGCGCAGCGCGCCATGGCCTATACAGCGGGCGCCGAAGGCCTGCCTTTGGAGCGCCTTAACGAAGCGGCGCCGGGTTTTGACATGATTCTTTCGACCGTGCCGGCGCCTCTCGTCACCCCGCGGCTGATCGATGCATTGCCCTCAACCGCCTTGGTGATGGACTTGTCCGCGCCGCCGGGCGGCGTTGATCTCGATTATGCGAGGCGCAGCAGCCGCAAGGCGATCTGGGCGCGGGCCCTAGGGCGCAGGGCGCCGGTCACGGTGGGCGCAAGTCAATGGGCGGGCATTGCCAGGATCATTGACAGGGTGCTGGAGGGGAAGGCCGGATGAAGGCGGATCTGACCATTCGCAACGCCCGGGTGGTTGACCACTCGGGCGAGTTCTTCGGCGGCATTGCCGTGAAGGACGGCAAGATCCTCATGGTTGGCGCCAGCGATGCCTTGCCGCAGGCAAAGCGCGTGATCGATGCGCAAGGCCGGTGCTTGTTCCCGGGCGTCATCGACACGCATTGCCATCTTGGAGTGGCGTATCCCTACGATGAGGACATGCGCACGGAAACCGCCCAGGCGGCCCGCGGCGGCATCTCCACCATCTTTTTGTACATCCGCAATAAGAAGGAATCCTATCTGCCGTTTTACGACGAGCGCCGCGGCATTGGCGAGGAGCACGCCTGCATCGATTTCGGCTTTCATTTCGGCATCCAGCGCGAAGAGCATATCCGCGAAATTCCGGCCATCGTCGAGCATACCGGCGTGCAATCCTTCAAGCTCTATTTCGGCTACGAGCCGGATAATCCCATAGGGATCGTTCCGGCCAACGACGGCTGGGTTTACGCCACCATGCTGCAAGTGGCCAAGCTGCCGCAGGGCGTGGTGTCGGTGCATTGCGAGAACACCGCCATCGCTTCCTGGTTCAAGCAGGACATGCTGGCATCCGGGCGCCAGGACCTGGGCGCCTACACCGAATCGCGCCCCGCCTTCTGCGAAGTGGAAACCATCAAGCGCATGATCTTTCTGGCGGAGCGCACCGGCTGCGCCCTGCAACTGGTGCATACCTCCGTGGGCGCCGGCCCGGATCTGGCCTCCGAGGCACGCGCCAAGGGCTTGGACGTGACCGTGGAAACCTGCCCCCATTACCTCACCCGCACCTGCTACGACGAAGATCTGGACATGACGGCCAAGATTTCGCCGCCTTTGCGCGACCGCGAGCAACTGGAATGGCTGTGGCGGGGGATGCTGGCGGATAAGGTCAATTCCATCGGCAGCGACCATGTGCCTTTCCTTCCCAAAAAAGGCGAGGATTTATGGACCGAGTTTCCCGGCGTGGTCAGCTTTCCTTGGGAATTGCCGCTGCTGATTACCCATGGGGTCATCAACCGGGGCCTGTCGCTGCAGCAGCTGGTGAGGGTGAACTCATACGGGCCGGCCAGGCGCTTTGGCTACTATCCGCGCAAAGGCTCGCTGGAGCCGAACACGGATGCGGATCTGGTGCTGGTGGATCTCGAGGAGGAACGCGAGGTGAGGCATAACGGCCGCGGCACCTGCATCTATGAAGGAATGAAGCTGAAGGGCTGGCCGGTCCTGACGATCTCGAACGGCCGCGTCGTTTATGAAAACGGCGAAATCGACGACCAGCAGCAGGGCAAGGGCATCTGCATTACCCGTCCCGCCTGATCAGGGCCGTGTTAGCACTACGCGCTAACAGGCTTTGGATCTAGCGATGCCTGCCAGCCCCGTCGCCATTTCCGGCAATAGCGGCGCCCTCATCAGAAACGTCGCCTTTCCCGGCTCGAATCAGGCGCTGGAGATTGCGTTTTCCGATGGAAAAATAGCGGCAATCAGGGAGCTTGACGCCGCGGTCGAGTGGGTTTGCCTGCCGCCGCTGGTGGATAAGCATGTCCACGCCAACCGGGCCTTTACCTTGGCGGGGCGCAAGCCCGATTCCTTTGAGCACGCCATTGCCTTGACCCTGGAAATGCTCGGCAGCTTTGGCCGCGATCAATACCGCGCCCATGCGCGGAAGCTGTTTCAGCGGGCTTTTTCCCATGGCACCACCGGCATCAGGACCCATGCCGACCTCGATGGCTCGACCCGTCTGGCAGCAGTGCAGGGCACCCTGGATGCCGCAGCGGAAATGGCTGCGACGATGCAAATCGAGGTGGTTGCCTTTGCGACGCAGCGGCTGGATCCGCTGGCCGCCAGCGCCAGAAGCCTGATTGCAGAGGCGCTGGCCGCAGGCGCCAGCCTCATCGGCGCCGCCCCGGCGCTGTATGCCGAGCCGAAGCGCTCGATTGATGCCGTGGTCGAATTGGCGATCAAGCATGGCGCGGCGCTTGACTTGCATCAGGACGAGCACCTGAACCCGGAGCTTGCATCCGTCGATTATCTCGCCGACGCGGCGATCAGCAATGGCTTGCAAGGAAGGCTCACGCTTAGTCACGGCTGCGTCTTGTCTGTGCTGGAGCCGTCGGCGCGCAAAAAAATCATTGAAAAACTGCTGCGGGCACAAATCGAGGTGGTGGCTCTTCCGCTCACCAATCTGTACCTGCAGGACCGGGGCGGCGGCACGCCGAGACAACGCGGATTGACCTGTGTGCATGAGATGCTTGATGCAGGTATCGAACTGCGCTTTGCCAGCGATAATGTTTGCGATGCTTTTTATCCCTACGGCGATGCGGATTTGCTGGACACGCTGCATGCCGGCATGCTGGGAGCGCAACTGGATTCAATCGCGGCGCTGGTGAAATCGGTTTGCGACGGCCGCTCAAAGCCGCACGTCGGCGAGCCGGCGAATCTGGTGCTGGTGCAGGGCGCGGACTTCAGCGACATCCTGTCGAGGCGCCCCGCCGAAAGAATCATCATCCAGAACGGGAGACCCATCGAATTGGAGGATTAGCAGAAATTCCTCATTATGATGTTATAGAAGTGTCATTATGATGATAAGCTGGGATAAAACACAACAGGAGAATCCCATGGAGCAGAGCGCTGGGCGCTCAGCCCTTCAGCCGATGGCGGGCATAGACATTCCGATATCGGCCTTTGGCAATACCAGCGCGTTTATACGCGTTGTGCGGGAGGGAGTTCCCGGAAAGGTTGTGAAGCAGGCCGTGGATGTGGTGGGTCAGCGCGATTTGTTCGTTCGTCTGGTGGGAGTCTCATCCGGAAATCTGAATCGCGTCTATCGCCGTCCCAGCCTTAGCGCCGCCCAGTCGGAAGCGCTCCTGGATGCGCTATGGGTGTTTTACCGCGCGTCAACGGTCCTGGGCGGGCTGGATGCCGCGCAAGAATGGCTGGAGACGCCGCTTGCCGCTATGGGCGGGCAGCGTCCGCTTGAGTTTTGCGACACCTTCAGCGGTCGCCGTTTGGTGCAGCAGGCGATCGCCAAGATCGAGCACGGCGAATTTCCCTGATGCGGATCTACCGGATATGCCCGGTCGAGCATCTTGAGAATTTTGAAGGTTGCGGGGCCAGTTTTAGAGACGGCGGGCGCTGGAATATAGCGGGCGTTTCCGTTCTCTACTTCGCCGAGAGCGCAAGCGTGGCGATGCTGGAAATGGCGAACTATTTGCCGTCGCCGCGCATGGTGCCCGCCGCCTACCGGCTCGGCGTCTATGAGGTTGCGTCTTCCGCGTCCATGAAAAGATGGCAGGCACGCGACCTGCCGAAAGACTGGAATGAATTTCCGCATTCGCAGTGGACCCGGAAAGAGGGAACCGAATGGCTGCTTCGCGGCAAGGAATCGCTGCTCTCCGTGCCCAGCGCCGCCGTGCCCGGGGGTTTGGGGAATATCGTGCTGGCGAGTCCGCAAAGACTTGCGTCTGCCGAGATCAAGATAGTCGAAGCGCTTGACGACCTCTACGATTCGCGAGCGTTCGCGGAACAATAGATGCTGGCCTTCTCCCGGAAGCCTTTCCAACTCCAAACGGCCCGGATTACAGGGGAACGGTCAGTCAGGTCCCATCCCGCGCCCAAAGCATCTTTCAATTCAAGCGCGCCCGGCAGGCGGCCTCCAGAAAGGACTTCATCACGCACTATGTCCGTTATCGTCACCCACCCGTAGAGTTGGCGCAACAAATCAAACGCGCCAGCCGAGGCGAGGCCAATCAGGGCTGGCATCCGCTACGACGATTCTTTTCGCCATGCCTCAGCAAAATCCGCGTCAGCTTTCACGGTGTCCGCCGATCCAGAAACAACTGGAATGCCAAGCCGCGACACATGCTGGATAAATCCCGCGACTCCAAGGCCGGAGAATTTCGCGGCCAGCCCCAGCGAAAGACTGCGCTCTTGAAACAAGGCTGTAGCGATTGCCTGCCGGACCCCAGGCTCGCCGAGCAGCGCGTCGTCGCTCAAGTGGATCAGCAAAGCTTCCGGCTGGTGGCGATTGAGCACCATCACCGGCTGCTTGCGTGCCGCCGCTGCCTCGGAGAAATGGCTTCGCCGCGCTCCTTTGGAAAGTTCATGCTGCCGCCTGCCGCTGGCGTTCGCGTGCCAGGTCGTAGCTTCCTTGCATGCGCACCCAGTGTTCGGCCGTGCCCCAGCCTATACCTTCCAAGGCAAGCGCCATGGACGCGGAAACACCCGCTCGGCAATTCAGCAAGCGTGACAATGTGATCCGCGAAACGCCTAGCTTTGAGGCGCATTCGGTAACGGTCCAGCCTTCCGCTTCCATGTTGTCGCGGGCAATTTCTCCGGGATGCGCGGGGTCTATCATCTTCATGTTGCCTCCCAATCGTTGTTAGTGATAGTCGATCAAGTCGATCTCCACCGCCTCGCCGCTTTGAAAGCGGAAAACGATGCGCCAATTGTCGGATACGCGCATGCTCCACTGGCCCGACCGCTGGCCCTTCAGCGGGTGCAGGCGGAAGGATGGATGGACCAAATCCGCAGGCTGGCTCGCATCCTGCAGGGCGGTGAGAAGCCTGCGGATGCGGGACAGGTGTCCGGGATTCAATCCGCGTGATTGACCTCGCTCGGCAAATCGGCGCAATCCCTTGTGCGCGAATTTCATTGCGCGGTATTGTATCGCGATGCGATACGCGATTCAAGCGGCTGATTCCTGCGCATGCCCTCGCGTCGCCGCCGCAGTCGAATTGCGGATTCGGCCAGGTAACCGGTCCGCCGCCGCCGCAGAGCGAATCCGATTCATCCGCTAGGGCTGCCCGAAGCCTTCTCCGGTTGATGTAGTATCTATCCGCTAGGTAGCGGGCCAGCGACGCTGGCAAGGCGCAGGAGGAGCGCAACATGCGCGAAGAAATAATCCGACGGCTGATGCCGGCCATGATCGAGCGCGGCCTTGACGCGGTGGTCTGCCTGTCGCCGGAGAACTTCGCCTATCTTGCCGGCTTCGTGGTGCCTTCCCAGTCCCTGATGCGCTGGCGGCATGCGGCGGTGGTGGTGGCGGTGGACGGCAGTTGCCGGTTTCTGGCCGTGGATATGGAGGAAAGCACGGTCAAGAACAGCGTTGATGGCGAACCAGTGCGCGTGTGGGGCGAATTTACCGACAACCCCATGCAGGTATTGGCGGGGCTGCTCAAGGAAATGGGTCTGGGGAGCGCAACCATAGGCACCGAGATGGATTATCTGCCCGCCTGCGATTACGAGACTTTGACCCGCGCTGTGCCTGGCGCGCGATTCGTGCCCGCCGAAGGCCATCTCGCCCGTTTGCGCCAGATCAAGTCGGCGGATGAGATCGAACTCATGCGGCGTTTATCGCGCATTGCCGATGAATCCATAAGCAACGCGCTGGACGGCGTGGGAGTCGGCAGCACGGAAATGGATATAGCCGCAGGGTTGACCCGGAATATCTATAGCCTGGGCGCCCACGACTACAAGCTGATGATCGTCGCCACCGGCCCGCGCAGCGTGTTCCCGAATGTGGGCCCGACGATGCGGCGGCTGGAGAGGCAGGATATTTGCCGGGTGGAGATATTCTCCGTGATTAACGGCTACCACGCCGGGGTGTGCCGAACCGCTTATGTGGAATCGCCGCCGGCCCGCTCCGAGGAAATCTGGCAAAACCTGGTGGAATGCAAATACAAGGTGCTGGATATGATCAAGCCCGGCGCTAGTTCCAAGGAGATCTACGAGGCTTTTATCGGCCATCTCGGCAAGCTGGGCCTGCCGCCCATTCAGTTTATTGGCCACGGCATCGGCCTGCACCTGCATGAGGAGCCTTATCTGGGCATGTACTCGGATGTGCCTTTGGAGGCCGGGATGGTTTTGGGCATTGAGCCTTTGGTTTATGACACCGGCCACGGCTTCGGGATGCAGAACAAGGATATCGTGCTGGTCACCGAAACCGGCTCGGAATTGCTTTCGGATATTTCCGATACCGATGCCCTGCTGAAGGTGGGCTGATTGGCGTCCGCCGCGCTTTGAAGACCCTGATCGAAAATCTTGATTTCGTCCTTACGGTCGATAGGGACGACACGGTGCTGCGGGATGCGGCAATGGTGGTGCAGGACGGCAGGATTATCGACCTAGGGCCATCGGCCGAAATCTCTAAAAGGCATTCCCGCGATGGCTTCGACCTAGTCAAAAACGGCGCGCTCAAAGGGGTTTGCCCCGGCTTCATAGATTCCCACGTGCATTTGTCCGAAACCCTTTCCCGCGCTGTTTTTCCGGACAATCTCAATACCCGGGCCTGGGTGTTCCACTGGGCCAAGCCGTTTTACGCGCATATCAGCGCGGAGGACGAGTACTGGGGCGCTTTGCTCGGCATTACCGAGATGCTGCGCTGCGGCACCACCTGCTTTCTGGACATGGGCTCGCAATACGATCCGGGCATCACGGTGCGGGCCATGGAGCAAACCGGCATACGCGGCATCACCGGCCGTCATGCGGCCGATAATCCGCCGGAAATCGCGCCGCGGGGCTGGTCGGAGGAAATGATGAAGCATCATTTCTTCCCCAGCGCGAAGGCGGCGCTGAAAACGCTGGAGCAATGCGTCGAGACCTATCACGGCGGCTTGGACGGGCGCGTGCGCTGCTGGGTGAATATCGAAGGCAAGGAGCCTTGCACGCTCGATCTCCATGTGGGCGCGCGCGCGCTGGCGGAGCGCTTGGGGGTGGGCACCACCTACCATTTGGCAACCAGCATCGAAGAGGCCCGGGTTTGCCAAGGCAAGCACGGCGCCTGGCCGATTACCCGCATTGAGCAGGCGGGCGGGCTGGGCCGCAACCTCGTGATCGCCCATGGCGCCGCGGTCAACGATGAAGAGGTGGGGACGCTGGCCCGCCACGATACCAAAGTGGCGTTTTGCCCTTCCTCCTCGTTCAAGCTGGGCAAGGGCGCCACAGCCATCGGCAAATACCCGGAGCTGGTCGAGGCGGGCGTGACCGTGGGCCTGGGCACTGACGGGGTGTCCGCCGCCGGCAATATGAATATGATGCGGCAGATGTTCATGGCCGCCGGCATGTTCAAGGATGCCCGCCTCAAGCCGGATGTGTTCACGGTGCGGCAGGCTTTGCGCGCCGCCACCATCGAAGGCGCCAAGGCTTTGATGTGGGACGACGAGATCGGCTCGCTGGAAGTGGGCAAAAAGGCCGATTTCGTGATCTTCGATTTGGACCATGTCGAGTGGACGCCGTTCCATGACCCCATGCAGGCGCTGGTGTTTTCCGCATCGACTTCCAGCATCGAGGAAACTTGGGTGGACGGCATGCCCCTGTACGCAAACGGAAAAGTGGCGAACGTCGATGAACCGCGCATCAGGCGCAAAGCGCGCGAGCTGGCCGCCGCCGCGGTGATGCGGGCGGGGCTTCACCGAACGGATGTTCCCACGTCAACCACGCTGTACGATAGCGGAAACTGAACGGAGGCCATACGATGCCGGTAGTGACTGTGCAACTTTGGAAGGGCCGCACCACGGACCAGAAACGCAAATTGGCGAAGGCCATTACCGATGCCATGGTTGAGCATGCCGATGCCAAGCCTGACGGCCTGCACGTCATATTCCAGGAATACGAGTTGCAGGACTGGGCGCGTGCCGGGGTGCTGGGCGTGGATAGAAAAGACCATAAGCCATGACGCTCGACCTCCTCGCTATCGAAAAATCCGCGCTGCTGGTCATCGACCTGCAAAACGCGTTTTGCCATCAGGACGGCACCTTGGGCCAGTCCGGCTTGGACACGGATCGCTTAGGCGCCGTGGTCGAGCCCTTGCGCCATGTCATCGAGCGCTGCCACGACGCGGGCATGCCTGTGCTGTGGACCGTGCAGGAGCATTTCGAGGAGGATCGCAGGCGCAGCCGCAAGCGCCTTCCCTCCCATACCTCGAAAAGAAAAGGCGTGTCGGCGCTGGCGGGCACCTGGGACGCGGAAATCGTCGATGAGCTGAAGGATCTGGTGAAGGATCCCGCCCACGTGATCCGTAAACACCGTTTTGGCGGATTCTACGAGACCCGCCTGGAGGTGGTTTTGGAGCAACTGGGCGTGGAAGCGCTGTTCGTTACCGGCTTGACCGCCAATGCCTGCGTGGAAACCACGATCCGCGAAGCCTATCTGCGGGATTACGATGTGGTGGCGATCGAGGACTGCATCTCGGGCGTGAATCCCGCCTGGGAGGAAAGCGCCAAGGAAGTGTGGCGCCAGTATCTCGGAGTGACCTGCGATTCCAGCGATTTCATCCGCTGGATGGAACGCCAGCGGCAGCCGCGCCCGGTGTATTTGCACCACTTGCTGCTGATGGTGAGCGATTTGGAAAGGTCCATGGAGTTCTATCTCGATACCTTGGGCTTCACCCGGCGCGTGGATGCCAAGCCGCTGCCCGACGGCCGGCCGTTTATCGCCACCATGGAAGGGCTGGGGCTGACCGCCGGCGGCCCCGGCGACCTGAAGCAGGTGGACCATCTGGCGTTCGAGGTTAGAAACGTCGAGGCCCTGTACGAAAAACTGAAGGAAAAAGGCGCGCGGTTCCCTAGGGGGGAGCTCGGCCCCGGGCCTTACGGCAAGGCGATCTATGTGCTGGACCCCGACGGCAACGAATTGGAGCTGTTTGAAACATGAGGGCGAAATGGTTTGTCAAAGGGGACTGGGAGGGCTTTTTCGCCTTCGGGCTGGACGCGCTGCTCGTGTTCATCCTGATGAACAAGCTGTGCCTGGATTTCCTAGGCTTTTCCGAGGAGCTTTTTTTCTATCGCATCCTGCCGGCATCGGCTATCGGCCTGATTATCGGCAACGGCTTTTACGCTTGGCAGGCGCTGAAGCTGGCCAGGCGGGAAAATCGCGACGACGTGTGCGCCATGCCCTACGGCGCCAGCGCCATCACCGTTGTGGTTTACGTATTCCTGGTCATGTTCCCCACCCAGCAAAAGGCGCTCGCCATGGGCATGGACAAGGAAACGGCCGATATCATCGCCTGGCACACCGGCCTGCTGGCCTGCATGGTGTCCGGCAGCATAGAGTTCCTGGGGGCGTTCGTGGCGCACCATATCCGCAAAGTCACGCCCAGGGTGGTGATGCTGGTTGCGATCGCCGGCACCGGGCTCGCTTTCATCAGCATGGATTACGTTTTTCGCACTTACGCCTACCCCCTGATCGGATTCACTTCGCTGGCGCTGGCGCTGGTTTTCTATTTCGGCGGCGCCAAGGCCAAAGGCGGCGTGCCGGGCGGCCTGCTGATCCTCGCGGGCGGCAGCCTGATGGCATGGGCGCTGTATTGGAGCGGATTCCCTTCCGTGGTGCCGCCTTCCGCGGACTTCAGCCTGGAGCATATTGGGCTGCACTTGCCCGCCTTGGAGGTCATGCGGGTATTCTCCTCCTTTGAGATGATCGTGGAATTTCTGCCCGTGGTGATTCCGTTCGGCTTCATATTCCTCATCGGCTCCTTGCAGAACATAGAAGCGGCGGCCGCGGCCGGCGATGCCTATCCGCCCAAGCCGCTGCTGCTGGCCAACGGCGCGGGCAGCCTGGGCACCGCCTTTTTTGGCTCGCCTTTTCCCACCACCATTTTCCTGGGCCACCCGGGCTACAAGAGAATCGGCGCCAGGGCCGGTTATTCCACCATCAACGCTATCGTTTGGACGCTGGTTTGCATGACCGGAACCTTGAGCGTGTTCGCCTACCTTATTCCCATCGAGGCGGTGATGCCGATTTTGATCTGGATTGGCATGGTGGTGTGCGCGCAGAACTTCCAAGTGGCGGAAAAGCGCCATATCCCGGCTGTCGTTCTAGGCCTGACCCCGGCCATTGCCGGCTATGTGGGCCTGGCGGTCAAGCACGCCATGTCCGCCGCCGAGGTTGCCACCGGCGTCAATCTATACAACCAAGGCTTTATCGACAGTTTCGTTGCGATCCGCACCTTTTACGCGGACGGGATGTTCGCGCTCGGCCAGGGATTCATCTACACCTCGATGATTCTCGCGGGCATTACCTACTATGCGATCGAGCGGCGCTTCACCCTTGCCGCGCACTGGTGCATGGTGGGCGCGCTGCTATCGTTGATCGGGTTCACGCACACCTACACCATCACAACAGCCGACGTGATCGGGCAGCTATCGCTCCCGGTGCCGGTATGGACCAAATGGACCACCGGCTATCTGGCGATGGCGGTCGTGCTCTACCTCGCGCCCTACTTCACTAGGAGCAAGCGCAAACCGGATTGAATCCTCCGCCGCACTGCCCAAGATTTGGGTGGCATCGGTCGGGATTGCCATGCTCTAGGCATCCACTTGGCGATATTTTCTCCGCCATCGGGCAGGACTAAGCTCCTGTTCCTTGATTTCGGCAATGCCATGATCTGAACACCGTCGTGCCTTGTCCTCGGCGAAATCAAGCCACATCACGACAATACGATTCAGCTCATTGATTTCATGGCTATTTAGATAGTTTTTGGCGACAGTAACGTCGCCCTTCTGCACACTGCCGCTCTTCCAGTTGGTGAGACCCATGTTGGCCCGATTTTGATTCGCCCGCTGATGAATAATCTCCGCCGCCGTTAGACCGGTCGCTGCAAAATGGAGCTTGTTCTGAATGGTCTGAAAAAAGGTGGTGGTCTCTTTCAAAGAGGGCTGATAATCGGCAGCCAGCGCAAAAATCTCGCGTACCCGCAAATACATGCGCCGCTCGCTGGCGCGAATATCGCGGATGCGTTCCAGCATCTCATCGAAATAGTCGGGCACTCCGGAACCGGCAACCGGCGGGTGCTTCAGGCGCTCGTCATCCATCACAAAGCCCTTGAGCAAATACTCGCTTAATCGCGCCGTCGCCCATTGCCTGAACTGGGTGCCGCGAGGGCTACGCACCCGGTAGCCGACTGCCAGAATGGCATCTAGGCTGTAATATTTGACGGAACGCCGCACTTGGCGCGCTCCCTCCTGTTGAACTAGTAAGTAATCCTTACTAGTTGCCGCTTCGTCCAGCTCAGCGTCTTGGTATATCGCCTTTAGATGCAAGGTGATGTTCTGCGGCGTGGTCTGAAACAACTCCGCCATGAGGGGGCGGCTAAGCCAGATTGTCTCCGCTTCGAAACGGCACTCAATGCGGGTCTGTCCGTCCTCAGTCTGATAGAGCAGAAACTCGCCGGTATCGGGCGCTGAATCGCTGGGCATGGATCAATCCGTTGCGGTCTGTTCAAAAATTCGGACAGGTTAATAAGGTGGAGTTTGCATTTGTGAGAGGAGGTTGATGGGATGGCGTTTCTCCTAAGCCTGCGAAGGCGAAAAAGCTGCCGCCGCCCAAGAAGAGGTGCGGGGGTTAGGACTGGTAGATGCCGCCGTTCACGTGCAGGGACTGGCCGGTGATGTAGCTGGAGTCCTCGCTGCAAAGGAAGCTGGCGGCGTTGGCGATATCCTCCGGCAGGCCCAGCCTGCCGAGGGGGATTTCGCCCGCCCTTTTTTGCAGCCATGATCCCGTTTCCAAGCCGTCGCGCCGTTCAACCGCCCCGCCGACTTTTTCCAGCATGGTGGTGAGTATGCTGCCCGGGCAGATGGCGTTCACGCAAATATTATGCTTGGCCAGCTCGGCGCCCAGCGACCGGGTCAAGCCCAGAACGCCCGACTTCGCCGTGCAATAGGCCAAGTCCTCGCCGTAAGCAACGCTGCTCATCATCGAGCCTAGATTGATGATCCGGCCCCAGCCCGCGCGGATCATGTGGGGCGCTGCTTCCTGGGACATGAGGACCACCCCCTTCAGCATCACGTCCATGCTCAAATCCCACGACTCGTATGAGCCATCGAGCAGCGCCGTGCTTTTATAAACGCCGGCGTTATTCACCAAGATGAGCGGCGGCCCCAATGTCTTGGCGGCCTCCTCGATTCCTTCGGACACGCTTTGCCGGTCGGTCACGTCGATCGCCGCCGCCACTGAGCGGGCGCCGTTCGCCCGCAGCGCGGCGGCCACTTCCTCGGCCTGTTCCGCATTGATATCGATAACCGCAACCGCAGCCCCGTCCTGGGCCAGCCGCGCGGCGATGGCCGCGCCAATCCCTTGGGCCGCCCCGGTCACCAGGGCGGCTTTGCCTTGCAAGCCCATTTCAGCGGATTTCGCGGCGCCGATTAGAAGCGATACGAGACCCGCCCTATGAACTGGCGCGGCCGCACGAACTCCTCGCTGGTTTGAGCGGTGCCGAAATTATTGCTCCAGCGCGAGTTGACGGCATCCTCGTCGGTGAGGTTCAACACCAGCAGCCCCAAGGTCAGGTTCTCGTAATTGGCGGGCCTCACGTAAACGCTCAGATTGGCCAAGCCGTAAGCCTTGGTGGTGTCCAGCGAAACGCCGCGATTGTCCTTGTCGCTGGTGGAAAACACGCGCGAAGCGAAACTGCCCCGGCGGATGAACGAAAGCCTGGAATCGATCTCGCCGAAGGTCGTGTTGAACACGTAGTTCAAGGCAAAGTTCGCCGAGACCTCCGGCGCTTTGGGCAACGGGTTCCCTTTGATATTTTCGGCTAGGGTCGATCCGCATGCCCTGAAGCGCGGGTTGGCTTCCTCGCCGAAATTAACGTTTTCGCCTCTTAGGAAGGCGGGCACCGCGCATTGCCGCCATTTCTTATTATTATCGAGCACCCGCTGGTCGGCCGTGATTTCGGTTTCCAGCAAAGTGAACCCGGCATCCACGGAAAAGCTCTCGGTCACCAAGGCTTGCATTTCCACTTCCAAGCCTGTCACCTGCGCTTCATCCAGATTGCCGACGCCGCCGGAGAACGTTGCGTTGCTGCCCGTTGTGAGGAACTGCATGTCGTTGTAGTCGTAGTAGAACGCGGCCACGCTGAGGTTCATTTGGCCGTCCATGAATTGGCCCTTGGCGCCAACCTCGAAGGCATCCACCTCCTCCGGCGCCGAAGCGGCGTTGATGAATTCGTCGCTATCCTCCGCGGTGAGGTTGCCGGTGGCGGGCTTGAACCCGCGCGTCCAAGAGAAATAAGTCATCAGGCTGTCATTGGCATCGAACTCGACCGCGAGCTTGCCGGTGAGCGCCGAATCCTGCGGATTTTGGGTGGGATCCTCCGGCGGCGCGGCGCTGAAGCCGCCGGCGCGCAGCACCAGCTCGTCGTCCGTGTAGCGCAGCCCGCCGATGAGGCGGGCGCGTTCCGAGAGGTTGAAGTTAACCTCTCCGTACAGCGAATAGGATTTCCGCTGCGAGGCGATATTGGTGCAGAAGTCACGCTCGCCGAAAAAGAATCCGTTCGTGAAAGTGGCAAAGTCCGGCTGGCATTCCGCGCGGGTTGTCCCCGTTCCTCTCCAAGTGCCTCCTTGGTCGTAAACGCCATTGCCGTTGAGGTCGCGCACGGAGTCGAACCAAGTGGTGCCTTCGCTATCCAGCCAGAACGCGCCCACCACCCAGTCCAGCATGCCGTCGGTATTGGACACCACGTTGATTTCCTGCGTTAAGGTTTCGCTGCCGCGCTCCGAGATGCTTTCCGCCGCAAGGCCGGCGAACCCCGGCGCACCCATTTGATACACGCCCTTGTCGTTGTCGAGATAGTTGGCTTGGTCGAAATCAACAAAGCCGGTAATGGACTTGACGGTGGCGATGCCCGCGTCGTATTCCAGCGTGAGGGAGAAAATCGAGCTTTCGGCATCGTATTGGCCGGCAACATCCGAAGTGACTTCCCTGATATCCCCGCTTGGATCGTTCACATGCCGCTGGGCGCGGTCGCCCACATCGTTAATGGAGAAAAACGTGGCGCCCAGAATGGCGGAGAAATTATCGGTGGGCTGCCACAGCAGCTTGCCCTGGAATTGAAAGTTATCCGCCTCGTCCAAGTCGTAGCCGTCGTTCACCTGGCCGTTGATGTCTTGCGCGCCTCCCACGATCTCGGCGAACCCGTCGTGGCTGAGGTAGGTGAACGCGGCCCTCGCGGCGACCGTGTCGCCCAAGGGCACGTTAATGGCGGCCCGCGGCTGCACCAGGCTATAGTTGCCGACGGCGATATCGGCATGGCCGCTGAACTCGCCCAGCTCGGGGATCTTATTGACCACGTTGATAGCGCCGCCGGTGGAGTTCTGCCCGAACAAGGTGCCTTGCGGGCCGCGCAGCACTTCGATCCGCTCCACGTCGATGAATTCGAGGTTGGTGGCGTTCGGGTCGGCGATAAACACCCCGTCGATATGGAACGCCACTGAGGGGTAGGCATCGACATTCTGGGTGGCCTCGAAGCCGATGCCGCGTATTGACACCGCCCTGGAAAAGCCCTCGTTCCGGGCAACCACCAGGCCCGGCGCCATGGCGCTCATATCCGCCAGGCTCTGGATATTGTCGTTATCCAGCGTTTCCGGCGTGAGCGCGGTGATGGAAATGGGCACGTCCAGCAGCGATTCCTCACGTTTCTGGGCGGTGACCACCACTTCCTCGATGGTCGCTTGGGCATGCAGCTTTCCGGCAGGATGAAGCAATGCAGCCGCAAAGACTGAGCAGCCCAGGAAAAGGACGGGCTTGGTGAAATAGCGCATAACGTATCCCCTATGATTCAGGCCGAATCAGGAGTGATTGTCAGCGGCAAACTGCAAGGATCCCGACGATCGGTTTCCGCATCCTGATCCTTAAGGCAAACCATACTCCGCTTTACGGGATTTCGTCAAGGGAAAAGCGCAGGTAGAGGAACACAATGGCCAGCACGGCGGCGTAGTTCAGCGAGTCGCTCTGCAAAAATAGCAGATTTTCGTTTTTCCAGGCTAGGAACCAGTCGCCGCCGATCGTGAAAAAGATAAAGCAATAAATGAACGCGCCCAGAAGGCAGGCCAGGCCAACCCAATGGCCGCTCCGCCGGAAATCGGCCAAAGAGCCCTTGCGGTGCCGGATCATGCCAACCGCTCCGAAGGCGGCGAGCAGCCCCATGAGCAATTCCAAGGCGATCACGAAACCGTAAGTCAGATGCGCGAGCGCAGGGCTGCCCACCGCTCGCCAGCCTTGGGTGTCGCTGGCCGTGTTGCCCTCCATGGACAGCAGCGGGAATGTCACCCGTTCCATGGTGCCGTTCCAGTCGGTCACGTTATTGAGGAAGGCGAACAAGCCCATGCACACGGGAACGAACGCCAAAGCGGTTTGCAAGATGCGGTTGAAATAGGCTGTTTTATCGGTCATGCCTGCTCTCCGTCAGATATCAAATGGGTCCGCCATAGGAGGCGGCGGCCGCGAGCGGCGCTTGCGCCGCGAAGCGGAGGGGCGCAGGCGCGGCGATATCGGCTTGGCACGGCCTAGCTATTTCCGGGCGATCACTTCCAGCGCAATGCCGTCGGGATCGCGGAAAAAGAAATAGAAGTAAGTGGGGTTGTTGTCGTGGATTTCCGATAAATCGGCCACGCCCTGCTCCTTTAAGTGCCGGTGGAAAGCCTGCGGGTCCTCCACTTCAAAGGCGATATGCTTGGTGCCCACCACTTGGAAATCCGTTAGGTTGTCGTGGCAGAATTCCGGCAGCTTTTTCGGCTTTTGGTGGCAAAACAGTTCCAGATAGTCGCTGCCGTTTTTGATGAACACGATATCGAGGGAGATTTCGGGCACCGACACGCGGCTTGATTCCTTAAAGCCCAGCACCCGCTCGTAGAACTCCATGGAGCGCCGCAAATCGCTTACCGACAGGGCGCCGTGATGCAATTTGAATGCGGGCGGCTTGCTCATCAGGACAGCGCGCTAGATCAAAAGCTGGTACGGATGCTCCACCAATGCCTTGAACGCTTGCATGAAGCGCGCTCCGGTGGCTCCGTCAACCACCCGGTGGTCGCACGACAGCGTGGCCGTGATGATGGTGGCTGCCCGTTTCCCGCCAGCCGAAGGGATGAGGCGCTGTTCCGTTGCGCCCACCGCGAGAATGGCGGCTTGCGGCGGATTGATGATCGCGTCGAACGCCTTGATGCCGAACATGCCGAGATTCGACACGGTGAAAGTGCCGCCTTCCAGTTCGTCCAGCTGCAATGATCCCAACTTGGCGCGGCGGCTCAATTCCTTGATTTCGGAAGAAATTTCCATAACGCTTTTATGGTTGGCGTTGCGGATCACCGGGGTGAGCAGCCCTTCCTCCAAAGCCACCGCAACGGCGACATGCGCGGCGGCGTAGCGGCGCATGGCGCTGCCGTCGAACTGGATATTGACCGCGGGCACTTGCATCAAGGCCGCGGCGGCCGCTTTGACCAGCAGGTCGTTGATGGAAATTTTGCCGTCTTCCATGCCGCGGTCCAGATCGGAGCGAAGGTCGAGCATCCGATCCACGTTCGCTTCGGCAACCAGGCGGAAGTGCGGGGCGGCCTGTTTTGATGCCGTCAAGCGCTTGGCGATGGTTTGCCGCATGGACGTGAGCGGCACTTCCTCGTAGGCCTCGCCGGATAAAGCCGTTGCTGCGGATTGCGCGGGCGGGGCCGCCGCCGACTGGGCCGCCGCCGCGGCTTTTTCCACATCCTCCCGGGTCACGCGGCCGCGGGTGCCGGTGGGGGTGACCTCGGCCAAATTAATGCCGGCCCGCGCCGCCGCCCTGCGGGCCGAGGGCGTTGCGGGAATGCGGCTGTCGTCCGGCGGCGGCTGCTGGCCGGACGGGTTCGGGCGGGCCTTATCGTCTTTCCGCTGCGGGCGCCGGGCATCGTCGCTTGCCTCTTCGGCTTCGGCCACTTCGATGCGGTCGCTGTCGAGCGGCTTGAAGGCGGCGATGAACGCCTCGATTTCCCCCTCGCTGGACGCTTCGTCGGCCAGCACGCAGAGCAAGCCGCCAACCGGCAGGTCAACCCCCTCCTCGGCTAGGCTTCCCCGGATCACGCCGGCGCCATGCGCCTGCAGCTCGTTGGTGATCTTGCTGGTTTCGATTTCCGCGATCATGTCTCCCGGCGCCACCTTGGCGCCTTCCTCGACATGCCATTTCGCCACCATGCCCTCGGTCATGGACAGGCCCAGCTTGGGCATCACGATCGCTTGGATCTTTCCGGCCATGGCTTAAGCCGCCAGCGTTTCCTTGATGCCTTGCTTGATGCGGTCAACGCTCGGTATATAGAGTTCCTCGAGCGTCGGGGCGAAAGGGATGGTGGTGTGCGGCGGGGTCACCAGCTTCACCGGAGCGCGCAAGGCGGGCTGCGCCCGCACCGCCGCCAAAGCCGCGATATCGGCGGCGAAGCCGCAGCGCGGATAGCCTTCGTCCACCACAACCAGGCGCCCTGTCTCCTCCACGGATTCGCAGATCGATTCCTCATCTAAGGGGGAGGTGCTGCGCAGGTCGATCACGGTGCAGCCGATATTCTCCTGGGCCAGATCGTCGGCCGCCTGGTTGCAGAGATTGACCATGCGGCCCAGCGCGCAAATGGTGATATCCTCGCCGTCGCGGCTGTAATAGGCCTCGCCCAGCGGAATGGCATAGCTTTCATCCGGCACTTCGCCCTTGTCGTCGTACATGAATTTATGCTCCATGAACATGACCGGATCGTCGTCGCGAATGGATTCGATCAGCAGCCCCTTGGCTTCGTAGGGGTTGGAAGGCATCACCACCTTGAGCCCCGGAATATGCGTGAACAGGCCGTGCAAGGTCTGGCTATGCTGCGCGGCGGCGTTGAACCCGCCGCCGCACTGCATGCGGATCACCAGCGGCACCTTGGCCTGGCCGCCCAGCATGTAGCGCAGCTTGGCCGTCTGGTTCATGATTTGATCGAAGCACACGCCGGCGAAATCGCAGAACATCAATTCCGCGACGGGCCTCATGCCGGTGACCGCGGCGCCGGCCGCGGCGCCGATATAGGCGGTTTCGCTGATCGGGGTGTCGATCACGCGGCTGGCGCCGAACTCCCCCAGCAATCCTTTGGTGACGCCCATCACGCCGCCCCAGGCATCCTCCTCGCCGTCGCCGCCCGTTCCTCCGGCAATATCCTCTCCGATCAGAAAGACATCGGGATCGCGGCGCATTTCCTCGCGCAGAGCCTCGTTGATCGCTTGGCGGAATGATTTTTCACTCATGGGAAGGCACGCTCAATAGGAAACATACACATCGGTCGCCAGGTCCGCGGCGCCGGGCGCGGGCGCCTGCCGGGCATGCTCAACGGCATCGTCGAGCAAGCGCGCAACCTGCTGCTCGATCTCGTCGAGCTCCTTTTCCGTGGCCAGATCGGCGGCCAGGGCCTTGTTTCTGAAGATCATCAGGCAATCCTTCTCCTTTTGCATTTTCTCGGCCTCGCCTTCGGACCGGTAGGTGGCCGCGTCGCCCTCGAAGTGGCCGTAGTAGCGGTAGGTGCTGATATGCATGAAAGCGGGGCCTTTCCCGTCCCGAACGTCTTTGATGATCCGGCCCGCCGCCTCGTGCATCTGGAAAAAATCGTGGCCGTCCAGCGCGCAGGCCGAGAGGCCGAAACCCTCGGCGCGCTTGAGCACCTCGCCGCCAATCGCCCAGCTCGATGGAGTGGCCTCGCCGTAGCCGTTATCCTCCATCGCGAAAATCATCGGCAGGTTCAGGACTTTGGCAAGGTTCATGGTTTCCAGGGTGGCGCCTTCATTAAGCGCCCCGTCGCCGAAAAACGCCACCGCCACGCGGTCGGTGCCGAGGATTCTCGCCTTTAGGGCCGCCCCGGCAGTCAACGGCACCCCGCCGCCCACGATGCCATTGGCGCCGATCATGCCTTTGCTCAGGTCGGCCATGTGCATGGAGCCGCCCTTGCCGGCGCACAGGCCGGTGCGTTTGGCATAGATTTCATCCATCATGGCGGTCACGTCGCAGCCCTTGGCGATGCTGTGGCCATGCCCCCTGTGGGTGCTGGCGATATGGTCCTCGTGGGTCAGATGCATGCAGATTCCCACGGCGCTGGCCTCCTGGCCTGCGGACAGGTGGATAAAACCCGGCACTTCGCCTTTCGCGCTATTGATATGGATGCGATCCTCAAATTCCCTGATCGTCCTCATGCGCCGAAACGCTTCTAAAAGGATTTCTTTATTCAACAGAGTGGCTCTCGCTCCTTCAGTGATTGCGATCATACAAAAAGCCCGGCCCGCATTAACAACGCTTTTTGCGAATTGAACGGCATCCAACCGACGGGTGCCGACCGGCCAAAACGGGAAGTATTCTAGCTTACACAATGGCATGCGGGCTTCAGGGCAGCGAGTTTCAACTGGCGCTCGGATAGTCGAGCGGCTACAATGCCGCACCCTGCGTTGGGGCCATAGCTCAGCTGGGAGAGCGCTTGCATGGCATGCAAGAGGTCGGCGGTTCGATCCCGCCTGGCTCCACCAGAACCCCGGCGTCCCCATCGTCTAGTGGTTAGGACACCGGCCTTTCACGCCGGCAACAGGGGTTCGAATCCCCTTGGGGACGCCACTTCGCATTCGGAAATATGATTGAATGACTGGTTTGCTCCGGGGAACACTACGATTTCATCCGCCGCGCTGAACGATCGCAACGACGGCTTGCTCGACGCATCCGAGCCGGCCCCGTACGAGGTGCATCGGGGCGCCGCGGCGGCGCCCCAGCTGGTGGTCTGCGATCATGCCGCCAGGCGCATCCCGCAGGCCTTGAACCACCTCGGCCTTGCGCCCGAGCACCGCGCCAGCCATATCGCCCAGGATATCGGCGCCGGCAATCTGGCGCTGGCGCTGAGCGAACGCCTCAATGCAACCGCCGTGCTTTGCAACTACTCGCGCCTGGTGGTGGACTGCAACCGGGCGCTGACGGACCAATCCGCTTTTCTCGACGTGAGCGATGCCATTGAGGTGCCCGGCAACCGGGCGTTAAGCGCCCAAGCGAAGGAGCTCAGGGCGACCGCTATTTATCGGCCGTATCACGGCGCTATCGACCGGGAACTGGAGCGGCTGCGCTCGCTCGCGGCGGCGCCGGCGCTGATCGCGATACACAGCTTCACCCGTTATCTTGACGGCCATGAGCGGCGCTGGGACTGCGGCGTGCTCTGGGATCTCGACGGGCGGATAGCCCGTCCGCTCCTCGATGGGCTGCGCCAAAGCGGAACGCTTCTCGTGGGCGACAACCAGCCGTATTCCGGGCGCCATCCCGAGGATTTCACCGTTGACCATCACGCCGAGCAACGCCGTTTTCCCTACGCGGCCATCGAGGTGCGCCAAGACCATCTGGGCACCGCGGCCGCGGTGGAGCGTATGGCGGACCGGCTGCACGGAGTTCTTCAGCCTATTCTCGACGATCCGCAACTCTACACGCTGCGGCCGTAACACCTACAGGAGCAACCCATGAAAACACAACTTCACCCCAGCAAGATCGACCTGGCCCCGTCCACGCGCGGGCAGATGGTTGAATTGCTCAACGCGCGTCTGGCCGACGCGGTCAACCTCGCCGCCCAGATGAAGCAGGCTCACTGGAACGTGAAAGGGCCGTCCTTCATCGCGCTGCATGAGCTGTTCGACGCCATTCATGCCGACACCCTTGCCCAGGTGGACGATCTGGCCGAGCGCGTGACCGCTTTGGGCGGAACAGCGCTGGGCACGGTCGCCGTGGCTGCCTCCAAGTCGGCATTGCCCGAGTATCCGCTGGATATCTTTTCCGGTGCCGCGCATGTGGAGGCGGTCAGCGCCGCCTTGTCCGCGTTCGGGGCAGGTGCGCGCGCGGCCATAGCGGCAGCCGGCGATGCCGGCGACGCCGATACCGAGGACCTGTTCGTGGAGATTTCGCGGTCCGTCGATAAGAACCTCTGGCTGGTGGAGGCGCATGCCCAAGCCTGACCGCTGTCACCCTGCCTGTCGGCGGACCGGCCCGATGGCGGCGGTTGTATGGCATGCGGGGTGATTCTGCGTTATGATTCCGCCTACAACAAACAGGGCGGGACGGAGCCGCAAGGCGGCCCTGCCGTCCGTCCAGGGAGGTTTGGGAAATGCTGATTCTTACCCGCAGGTCGGGAGAGGCCGTCATCGTTGGCGATAACGTGCGCATCGCCGTGCTGGACATTCGCGGCAATCAGGTCAGGCTGGGCGTTGAGGCGCCGCGCGAAGTGAGTGTGCATCGCGAAGAGGTTTACCGGCGCATTGTTGAAGAGCAAGGCGATGTCTCCGAGGACGACGACGAATAGCGGCGTGCCGATGCCGGGATCGGAGAGGTGGCTGAGTGGACGAAAGCGCTCCCCTGCTAAGGGAGTAAGGGTTAGAAGCCCTTCGTGGGTTCGAATCCCACCCTCTCCGCCAATGTACAACATTTTTCCCTAGTCCGTATTTCCCCCGTAATGCACTGAAATAAAAGGTATTTTCATATCATTATCAGTCCTGTGCAGGTTTTTTGGCAAGGTACAGCTTAGATAAATCTGCTTCGGTCTATGGTCATTCGCTTGAAGGGAAAAGTGGTCATGTTGGATGACGGCGGCTATGTCGCGTCTTTTGGCCCTCATAACAGTGTTTGGAATTGCAGCTCTCCAACATGGCCCAGCCGGGCGCATCAAACCGCCGGTCAGCCTCCCTATGCGGAATGGTGCGATCTGTCCGTTTATTGGCGAGCCGACGATTGACGATTACTAACTAAGGGGCCGCCC
This sequence comes from Gammaproteobacteria bacterium, assembly GCA_026708965.1. Taxonomy (GTDB): domain Bacteria; phylum Pseudomonadota; class Gammaproteobacteria; order Steroidobacterales; family Foliamicaceae; genus Foliamicus. The sequence continues at coordinate 44,170 of JAPOTY010000047.1, forward strand.
TATGACCGCCCCGTTGTGTTCGGCACATAGCCGTTAGCGGCAACCGATAGAATCATAGAAAAACGGATCCGAAGCGGGAATCCATGGGGGGCGATTGAACCCCCCGTCCTTGAACTTAACAACCGGAACAGCGCCCCAAGAAACTCAACTCTGCCCCCTTAACAGGGGATTGAAGGATGGAGAACCATCAAAACTTCGTAATGATGGTTTGCTGCTCGAACTATATAATCGTGGGCACCGGCCACTCCAAGTTACGCAGCAACGAAGGGGGCAATAGCTGTTTCAAGAGAGTCGCGAAAGGACTGAAAAATCTTAACTATCAATAATTTATTATCATAAGCATGGTGCCCTCCCTCGCCGCCGGATTGGCCGGCAACGAAAGCGTCGGCCTGGATGCCTTGAGCAAGGCCCGGCTGAGTCGCCGGGCCTTTGTCGCGGCCGGCGGTTCGCTGGCGCTGGCGGTGTATCTGCCGGCCGGCCGGGCCCGCGGGGAGGCAGCATTCCGGCCCAGCGCGTGGATCGAGATCAGTCCCTCCGGCGAAGTTCTGTTCACCTGTGACCGCACCGATATGGGGCAGGGCAGCCCCGCCGCGCTGGCCCGCATCGTCGCCGACGAATTGGAGGCGCCTTGGGACCGCGTGAAACTCACCCGCATGCCGGACAATCCCGCTGCCTGGCCGCGCCCCATGGGCACCGGCGGCAGCACCTCGGTGCGCCAATCCTTTGCGCCGCTGCGCGAGGCCGCGGCCGCGGCTAGGGAAATGCTGCGCTCGGCGGCGGCCGGCCAATGGGGTGTCGAACCCGGCGAGTGCGCCTGCGTTCAGGGCGAAGTCGTTCACATGCAAACGGGGGCGCGGCTCGGTTACGGGGCGCTGGCTTCCGCAGCGGCGAGGCTGGACCCGCCGCCGGACCCGGCGCTCAAGGATTCTTCGGAATTTCGCCTCGTCGGCAGGTCGTACCCCAGGCCGGATATTCCCCGCAAGGTGCTTGGCTCGGAAGGCTATGCCATCGATGTGCGCCTGCCGGGGCAGCGGACCGCCGTTATCGCCCGCTCGCCATGGCCTGGCGCCGTGCCGATGCGCCCTGTGTATGACGCCCAGGCGGCGCTGGGTTTTCCGGGCGTTGAGGATATTTTCCAAATTCCGGGCGATGAGCGCCGCCCCCTTGGAGTTGTGGTGCTGGCGCGGGATTTCTGGGCGGCGCAGAAGGCGCGCGCCGCCTTGGGCGTGGAGTGGGTGGCGGCTGGCCCGGATGCCCCCGTAGCGACTGATCCGGGCGCGGATTTCCGCCGTCGGCTGGTGAGCGGCTTGTATGAGAGCGCGCCGCCTGCCCGCAGTGAGGGCGATGCGGCCGCCGTCCTGGACAGGTCCTCCGTGCGCCGTCACACGGCGCAGTACGAGGTTCCCTTTTTGAGCCACGCAACCATGGAGCCGATGAACTGCACCGCCGATGTGCGGGCCAATCGGTGCGAGCTGTGGGCCCCCACGCAGGTCCAGAGCCAGTCGCAACAAGCCGCCGCCAAGCTGACTGGATTGCCGCCCGACGCGGTGCGCATCAACACGCCGCCGCTGGGCGGCGGGTTCGGCCGCCGCCTAGAGGTGGATTTCGTGGCCGAAGCCGTGCTTGCGTCGCGCCACGCGGGCCGTCCCGTCAAGGTGGTGTGGACGCGCGAAGACGATATGCGGCATGGCTATTTCCGGCCGGCCGCGATCACCCGCATGGACGCGGCGCTCGATGACACTGGCAGGCTGCTCGCATGGCGCCAGCGCATCTCGGCCCCGTCGATCCTCCGCCAGATGCGCGGAGTCGAGATGAATCCGGATCCCACCGCGCTGGACGGCGCAGTGAACTTCCCCTACCGTTCGCCCAATATCGAAATTTCCCATGTCGCGCCGCGCGCGCCGGTCAACCTGGGTTTCTGGCGCTCGGTGGCCCATTCCTACACCTGCTTTTTTGTCGAGACCTTTGCCGACGAACTGGCCTGCCAAGCGGGCCGCGACCCCTATGCGTTCCGCCTGTCGCTCTTGCCCGAAGCGTCGCGCATGGCGGCGGTGCTCTCGAGGGCGGCCCAGGAGTCGGATTGGGGAACCCCGCTTCCGCCGGGCAGTGGCCGGGGCATCGCCTGCTCGGAGTGTTTCGGCAGTTTCGTGGCTCAGGTGGCGCAGGTCTCACTGGCGCAGGGACGGCTGCGCGTGGACCGCATAGACTGCGCCGTGGACTGCGGGCTGGCGGTGGATCCCGCAACGCTCAGAGCGCAAATCAGCGGCGGAATCATTTACGGTTTGACCGCCGCTTTCCACGGCAAGCTGAGCCTAGGCTCCAACGGTTTTGCGGAGCGCAATTTCGACAGCTACAGAATGCTGACCATGCATGAAACGCCCGATATCCGGGTGCATATTATCAACAGCGGCAAGCCGCTGGGCGGGATCGGCGAGCCCGGTGTGCCGCCGGCGGCGCCGGCGGTGGGCAACGCTATTTTTGCCGCTACCGGCAGGCGCCTGCGCAGGCTGCCCTTCGATTTGCCGGCGGCGGACGCTTCGCTGAGCAAAGCGGCACTGTGAAGAACGGTTCCAATCCAAGCGGCCCGCTTGCCTGCTTCGCTGTGATGCTGCTCGGCGGCAGCGCGGCCGGGGCCGCCGGGAGCGAAGCGAATCCGTCCATCCGCTTTGCGGAAAAGGCTGCGGAGCGCGGTATTGCGGATGTGGGGCTGGACGGCGCCGGAGTGGCCTTCAACGATTACGACAACGACGGCGACGCCGATATCTATATCACCAATAACGACAGCGGCACGCTCGGGCTGGACTTCCGCAACCGACTTTGGGAGAACGACGGCCGCGGCTATTTCACCGACGTGGCGCAAGCGCGCGGCGCGGCCAACGAGGGCGGATTGGGCCGCGGCATCACCTTTGGCGATTACGACAACGACGGCGACGACGACATGGTGGTCGCAAACATGCAGTCGGGCGCCAGAGGCGGATACGATCCGCCGGTTACCCTCTACCGCAACCGCCTGGCCGAAAGCGGCAGGCCGGATTTCGAGGATGTGACGGGCGAGGCCGGGCTGGCGCGCCGCGGCGTGCCCGAGGATGAGTCCAACGAAGGGATTACGGCCACTTCGGGCGGCGTGGGCTTTGGCGATTACGACGGCGACGGCCTCTTGGACCTGATCTGGCGCGCCGCCGACTACGATGTGGATCAGGCCTTGTTTCGCAATATCGGCGGCGGAGCGTTCGAGGACGTCACCTCCAAGGCCGGCGTGCTGCTGCTGAAAAGCATCAAGGAGGCCAACAGCCAGGGATCTCCGGGCTGGTTCGATTTCGATTACGACGGCGATCTGGACCTGCTGGCGCCCAATGAAGGCGCGCCCAACGTGCTGTTCATGAACACCGGCGACGGCAGCTTCGCCGACATCACCCGCTCGCGGCGCCCGCCTTCCGGGTGGGCCTTTCTCAATCCGGGCAACGCCAACGGCGTGTGCCTGGGCGATATCGATAACGATGGCGATATCGATGCCTATCTGCCGAACGCCGACCAGGCCAACCGCCTGATCCGCAACAACTATGCGGAAACGGGCGCGGGGGGCTTCACCGACGTCACCCTGGCCTCGGGCGCGGGCGATGCGGGCGGCGCCCGAGGCTGCACCATGGGCGATTACGACAACGATGGCTGGCTGGACATTTATGTGAGCAACGGCGGCCTGTCCAATGTGCTGATCAACGATATCGTTGAGGATATGCCCCCGTTCGTGCAGTTTTATATTGCGATCGAGGAGGCATCCAATACGCTGCTGCGCAACAACGGCGACGGCACCTTTAGCGATGTGACCGAGGGCTCAGGCGCCGAGGGCCTGAGCATTGGCGCGGGCGTGGCCAGCGGCGACGTCAACGGCGACGGCTTTACCGATATTGCGGGCACCGCCCGCACCTTCTATAACGGCGGCGAAATGCTCTCGAAGCCGCAGCGCAACTTCCTGTGGCTGAACCAAGGCAACGGCAACCACTGGATCAAGGTTCGATTGCGCGGGCAGCGGCTGAACGCGCGGATTCGCGTGGTGTCCGGCGATCTCGTGCAGTGGCGCGAGATCTTCTCATCCACCGGCTACAACTCGGTGGATGAGCCCGCGCCGATTTTTGGCTTGGGAAGCCGCGCCGGCGTGGACCGCGTGGACGTATGCTGGGCTAACGGGCGCGTTGAGACGATTCCAAGGCCGCCGGTGGATCAGGAGTTGGTGGTGGCGGCCGCCACGCCCGGGCGGCCCGGCGCCTTGCAAAAGAGCGCTTTGTGGTCTAGTTTGTGTATGGGCGAGCCGGCCGGGCAATCGCTGGCCGCACGGGTTGACCCGTCGCGGCGGGAGGAAAGTCCGGGCTCCGGCGGACGGGACGCCAGGTAACGCCTGGGGGGCGCAAGCCCACGGAAAGTGCCACAGAAAATAAACCGCCCGGGGCTCGTTTCGGCGCCGGGTAAGGGTGAAAAGGTGCGGTAAGAGCGCACCGCGCGGCTGGCAACAGCCGTGGCAGGGTAAACCCCGTTTGGAGCAAGGCTGAATAGGGAAGCAATGCGTATGTCCGCGCGCGCTTCCGGGTGAGCCGCTTGAGGCCGCCGGCGACGGCGGTCCTAGATGAATGATTGTTCTCGACAGAACCCGGCTTACAGGCCGGCTTGCCCCCTTCGCTCCCGCAGGCGGCGGATCACGCTGGAAGCGTCCCAGCTCCCCCCGCTGCTCCGCCCCGACCGAACGCTAAAGCGCCTATGCCCATGCCCCTTTGCGGAGCGTCGGCGGCAGGACAGCCGCCGCCGAGCCCCATGGATGGGTTCATGCGTCTCCGCAAAGGGGCATGGGCATAGGCGCGAGGGCAGGCAAAGGCGCCTCAGGCCTTGGGGAGGGTTACGCCGGTTTGCCCTTGGTATTTCCCGCCCCGGTCCTTGTACGAGGTTTCGCACACCTCGCCGGCCTGGAAAAAGATCATCTGCGCCACGCCCTCGTTGGCGTAGATCTTGGCCGGCAGCGGCGTGGTGTTGGAGAATTCCAGCGTCACATAGCCCTCCCATTCCGGCTCCAGCGGCGTCACGTTCACGATGATCCCGCAGCGGGCATAAGTGGATTTGCCTAGGCAAATGGTCAGCACGTTGCGCGGAATGCGGAAGTATTCCACCGTGCGCGCCAAGGCGAAGGAGTTGGGCGGGATCACGCAGTGGCCGCCGCTGAGCGCCACGAAGCTCTTGCTCTCGAAATTCTTCGGATCCACCACGGCCGAATGGATATTGGTGAAAACCTTGAATTCGTTAGCGCAGCGCACATCGTAGCCGTAGCTTGATACGCCATACGAGATGACTGGCCGGTCATCCACCCGTCGCACCTGCTGTTCGGCAAAGGGCTCGATCATCCCGCGATCCGCCGCCATGCGGCGGATCCAGGCATCCGATCCCACGCTCACCGGCCCAGCCAGTCCTGGCGCATGGCCAGCGCCGCGTCCTCGCCCCAGTGGTACTCGTAGGCCTCGATGATAATCATGCGCCTGTCCTTGCGCTTGTCCCCGCGCTTGTCTCCGCGCCAGATTTCCCAGCGCGCCGGCAGCCAGCCCAGTTCCCGGGCGTACCAGATGAACTGGAAGTTGTCCGAACCCTCGCGCTGGCGGCGGTACTTGACGGTTTGCATTTCGCCCGCGCCCGTGTCCAGCGTTTCCTCGCCCATCCTCTCGCCGCTGTAGAGCTTCAGCTTGCCGCCTTCGATCGTGGGCTCCACGCCCAAGGCCATTCCTGCCGCCAAGGCCACCATTTTCTGGATTTCCCACGCCTTACGGTCCATCGCCCGCGGTTCGAGCGCGAACTCAAGCTCCTCGCCGCCGCTGGTGAACAGCGCGCTGCCACTGGTCCAGTCGTAGGCGATATTCATCAACCCGCCCTTGTTGCCGAAATCGCACGACCGGCACAGGTATTCCGTGGCCCGCACCTGTCCGGCATTGTCGAGATCAAAGCGCGTGCTTTCCAGCGCGTCCGACGCAATCGCCAGGCGCGCCAGGCCAAGGCCCTTGGAATAGGTTTCGTAAACGTAGCCGCTGCCCTCTGGTCGAATGACGCTCAAACTGCGCCCCCGCGACCCGAAAGGGGCGTCCACATCGTAAAGCACGCCGATGCTTGCGAGCGACGGCGCCGCATGGCCATTCTCGTTGGCCGCCGCCGCTCCGGCCGAAAACAGCAGGGGCAGCAAAGCGGCAATCAATGGGGTTGACCGGTTCACAACAGCTCCTTTTCTTCAAACACGATCGGCTTGAGCAATTCACGCCCGTCCAGCGCCGCACGGGACCCGACCATCTCAAGGCGCCCGTCCGCCATCCATTGCAGAACGCGAGGATACAGGACATGCTCGCAGGCTTGAACCCTGGCCTTCAGCGAGGCTTCGTCGTCCCGGGCGGTCACCCGCAACCGCGCTTGGGCGACCAGCGGGCCGGAATCCAGATCGCGGGTCACGAAATGCACGGTGGCGCCATGCCAGGCTTCCCCGGCCTCAAGCACTCGCCGGTAAGTATTCAGGCCCGGATAGCCGGGCAGCAGCGAGGGATGGATATTGAGTGCCCGTCCGCGGTATTCGTCGCACAAGGAAGCGGGGAGGATGCGCATGAATCCGGCCAGCGCCAGAACCTGCGGGCTGAAGCTTCGCAGACGCCCGGCAAATGCCTCCCACCAGGAGCGCCGGTCCTGGTATTCCGAAGGAGGCAGCGCCGCCGCCGGGATGCCGGCGTCGCGCGCCCGCTGAAGGCCCTGCGCCCCTGGCCGATCGCTGAGCGCGGCCACCACTTCGATTTCCAGGTTTCCGCAGGCGGCCTGTCCGAGTATGGCTTGGAAATTGCTGCCCGTTCCCGACAGCAGCACGGCGGTGCGCAAGCTCACCGCTGTCAGTAAAGCGTGACGCCGCTGCCGGCCTCAACGCTGCCGACGCGCCAGACCCGCTCGCCCGCCTCCTCCAGGCTCGCTTGCGCCGCATCGGCGTTGCCGGGCGGCATGGCCAGCACCATCCCTATCCCGCAGTTGAAAGTATTGAGCATTTCCTCGCGCTCCACCGGCCCTTCGCGGCTCAGCCATTCGAACACCTCGGGCCAGGGCCAGGCGCGGGTATCGATATGGGCGGCCAGGCCCTCAGGCAAAATCCGCGCCACGTTCTCCGGCAGGCCGCCGCCGGTGATATGGGCGATGGCCTTCAGCTGGCCCGACTGCGCCAGCCCAAGCACCGCTCGCACGTAGATTCTCGTGGGCTCGCAAAGCGCGCCGACCCGCTCGCTTCCCAAGGCTTCAAGCCCGCCCTTTCTCCTGATGACCTCGTTCACCAGCGAATAGCCGTTGGAGTGCGGGCCGGACGATGCCAAGCCCAGCAGCACATCGCCCTTGGCCACCGCCCCTGCGTCCAGCAGCCGTTCCTTTTCCGCAACGCCCACGCAAAACCCCACCAGTTCCAGCCCGTTATCCATGTAGGTGTTCGGCAGTTCGGCGGTCTCGCCGCCCAAAAGCGCGGCGCCTGCCTCCTTGCAGCCCTCGGCCACGCCGCGAATCAGCGGCTCGAAGCGCTCCGCGTCAATGCGGTTGGCCGCGCAGTAGTCGAGGAAGAACAGCGGCTCCGCGCCCATGGCCAGCACGTCGTTGGCGCACATGGCCACCAGGTCGATGCCGGGCGCATCGGCGCGGCCAGCCTCAAGGCACAGCTTGAGCTTGGTTCCCACGCCGTCGGCGCCGGCCACCAGCACCGGCTCCCGGTAGCGGTTGCCGGCCAGCTCGAACAGGCCGCCGAAGCCGCCGATACCGCCCAGAACGCCGGGCCTCCAGGTTCGGCGCACAAGGGGCGCGATGCGGCGCACGATATTGGCGCCGCGTTCAATATCCACGCCGGCATCACGGTAAGTGACCGGTTTGCGCAGATTCATGGAATCCGTGTCCGTTCAACGGGTGACAGCGCCCTATAATGCCTTTTTCCATGCTCTCGCGCATCGTGCCTTACGCCTTGGTGCCTCACGCTTTGGCGCTGACGCTGGTTCTTGCGTCGGCGGCAGCCGCAAGCGAGGCGGCGTTTCGTTCCGTTGCGCCGCTCACGGAGCCCGGACAGGCGGGCGTGGAGCGCGCCTTGCAGGACGCGCTCGGCCGCCTGTTGATTCGGGTCACCGGGCGCCGTGACGCCACCGTCCTTGCGGGGCGCTTTCCGCCGGCATCGAGCATCGTGCGGCAATACCGGGTTGTGCAAGGCAGCCGGCTGGAGGCGGAATTCGACGAGGCGCTGGTGCGCCGGGTTCTCGAGGAGGCCAATGAGGGCATCTGGGACGGGCCGCGTCCGGCGCTGGCGCTTTGGCTGGTTGTCAACGATGGGGAGCTTTGGTTCTTTCGGCCAATGGATTCCAGCGAGGGCGCGGCAATGACGCTCGATGTGAGAATTGTTTTCAGCGGCGCGCTGAGCCGCACCTTGAGCGAGGTTTCGGAATTGCGGGGTATCGAACTCCGCTTCGCGCCGCTGCCGGATCCGGTTGCCGCCCGGCAGTGCGCCGAGCAACTGTGGACGGGCTTTTTCGGCTGCCTGCCGGACACCGGCGGCGAAATGCTGATGCTTGGGCGGGTTGCGATTCCCGGCGCGCCGGAAGCCATCGAATGGAACCTGCGTGAAAACGGCCAGTGGAGCCGCGTTTGGGAGAGCGGCGCCGCCGAGGCAATCCATTCCGCGACCGATTTGCTCGCCGCCCGTTTCATGGCCACGCAGGGCCCCAGCCGCTCGTATCTGCTGGTTGTTTCACCGGTGCCCGATCTCGAGGCCTACGCCCGGCTTCGGGCCGGGCTGGACGCTCTGGAGGCGGTGCGCGGCTGGCGCGTGGACGGCGCCGCGGGCGATTCGCTGCGGCTTCGCATTACTTCCCGCACCGCCGAAGCGCCGCTTCGCGAAGCGCTGGGCTCGCTGGATATTCCCTTTGAGCTGAGCAAGGTGGAATCATGAGCCTGGTTCGGCATATCCCCAACCTGATCTGCTTATTCCGGCTGGCGCTGGCCGCGGTGATCGTGGTCAACCTTCTTGACGGGCGCTATGGACAGGCGCTGCTGCTCGTGGCGCTGGCGGGATTTTCCGACTGGCTGGATGGATTCCTGGCGAAGCGCTGGAAGCTGGACAGTTTTCTGGGCTCGGTGCTCGATCCCATGGCCGACAAGGTCCTGCTGGCCAGCGTGTATGTGACGCTGGCCGTTCTGTCGCATATTCCCGCTTGGCTGGCGGCGGTGGTGATTGCGCGCGACCTGGTGATCGTTGGCGGCTGGCAGGTGTTCCAGGTTCTGCGCGGCGAGCTGCGTCCGCGGCCATCGCGGGTCAGCCGCATCAACACGGTGCTGCAGATCAGCCTGGGCGTGGCGGTGATTGCCATGCAGGCCTTCCCGGGGTTCCTGCCGGCGGCGGCGATTGAGGCGGGCGGCGCGCTGGTTTTGCTGTTTGCGGTACTGAGCGGCGTGGATTACGTGCTGTCGGGAACGCGTCTGGCCGCCCAGCGCAAGCGCGAGCAGATCAAGGCCGTGACGGAGCCGGGCGGGCAGCTGCCGCTCGAACTGGCCCGCGAGGATCCCTGCGTGTTCGATAACTTTTACAACGGCAGCAACGCGGAGGTGGTGTCGGCGCTCAAGGGCTATATCGATCAGGAGGGAGGGCCGCCGCTGTGGCTGTGGGGCGCTCCCGCAACCGGCAAGACCCATCTGCTGCTGGCCACGGTAAGGGCGGCCACCGACGCGGGCCTTTCGTCCGCCTACATGCCCGCGCATGCCGGTTTCAAGCCCGACGCGCTGGACGCATTGCGCCGGATCGACCTGCTGTGCATCGACGATGCCGACCGCTTGGCGGGCGCCGCCGAGGTGGAGGACGCCATGGGCGGCTTATGCCGCGAGCTGGAGAGGCGCGGCGCCCGCCTGCTGCTCGCGGCGGCCACCACGCCGGCCGGCGCCGGCTACCGGCGCGACGATATGCGCACGCGCCTGGCCTCGGGGCAGATCTGGAAGCTGAGCCCGCTGACCGACGAGGAACGCTTGGAGGCCGTGCAGCTGAGGGTGCGCAGCCGCGGAATCACGTTGCCCGAGGCCACTGCGCGTTTTTTGATGCGCCGGGTGCGGCGCGATCCCGCCGATTTATTCCTTCTGGTGGATCGGCTCGCCGCGCTCGCCGCCGCCCGGAGCAAGCAGCTCACCGTGCCCTTCGTGCGCCTGGCATTGCGCGATGGCCTGATGCAGGCATCGGCTGGCCGCCCGCAGGGCTAGACAAAGGCGCGCGGCTGTCGAATAGGCCTGCCGGTCAGGCCGCTTCGGCGAGTTCCGCTTCAAGGGCTGCCCGCAGCGCTTCCCCTTGCGGTCCCGACAGGGGTTTCCGCCGGTTGTTAATCAGGTGGAACACATCCTCGGCGCGTTCCCCTATGGTGGCGATTTTGGCGGTTCGCACGCCGATGTTTTGCCGCGTCAGTATTCCGCCCACTAGGCCCAGCAGCCCGGGCCGGTCCGTCGTGACCAGCTCCATGACCGTATGCCGCCCGCGCGGGTCCTTGCGGAAGCTTACCTGCACGCCAATATCGAATGCCCGCAGCTTGCGCGGAAGCCGCCGCCGCGCCGGTCGGGGGGGCGGTTCGCCGCGGGCCAGCGCTTCGCGCAGGGCCGCGCGGATCGTGCCCAGCCGCTTGGGATCGCGAAGCGCCGCCCCGTCGCGCTGCACCACCAAGTACTGCGCCAGACTGTATCCGGCGCCTGAAGGCAGTATCCGCGCGTCGAGGATACTGAGTCCGCTGGCATCCAGAATCGAGCAGGTAATGAAAAACCGATAGACAGCCGCGGGGCCATGCACGAGGATCGCCGTGTGGCCGCCGCCATCGGCGCGCGCGGCCACCATAAAGCCGCTGTTCCCGTTCGCGCCGTTCTTGAGGGCCTGCGCGTGCCACACAATCTCGTCGTCGCGGAACAGCCAGAAGTAGTCTTCCGCGAAGCGGACCCATAGAGCGCGCGCCTCGTCCTCCGCCATCCCCCGAGCGCCCAGTTCGAGCAGGGCGGCGCGCTCGCGGGCCGCCAGCAGTTCCCCGGCACCGCCGGAGCGCTCGATATTCATGCGCAGGGCCCTCTCCGTTTGGCGGTAGAGATCCTCGAACAGGCGCGCCTTCCAGACGGTCCAGAGGCTTGGATTGGTGCCGCGCACATCCGCCACCGTCAGCAGATAGAGGTGGTCGAGATGGACCTTGTCGCCCACCAGGCCGGCAAATTCCGCCACCACCGCCGGGTCGTACACATCCTTCTTCTGGGCGGTTGTCGATAGGGCGAGATGGTGGCGCACCAGCCAGGCCGCCAGCGCCGCGTCGCGGGGGGGCAGGCCGTGGTCCAGCGCAAATCGTTCGGCATCGGCGGCGCCGAGCTCCGAGTGGTCCCCGCCGCGCCCCTTGGCGATATCGTGATAAAGACCTGCCACGTAGAGCGGAAGCGGATCTTCGATGCCCTGCATGATTTCGCTCAGCCGGGCATCGTGGCCGCCTGCGTCGGCAATGCCGAAGCGGCGCAGGTTGCGGACAACCCGCAGGCTGTGCGCATCCACCGTGTAGCTGTGAAAGAGGTCGTACTGCATTCGCCCGGTAATTTGGCCGAATTCCGGGATGTACGCGCCCAGAATGCCATAGCGGCTCATGGCCTCAAGCTGGCTGGGCGCGTCGGGCGGCGCTGCCAGGATCTTCAGGAACAAGCGGCGGATTCTCGGGTCGGCGCGGAAGCGGTCATCGATCCGCGGCGCGCTTTCGATCAGGCCCTCCACCAGCCCGGCGCTGAACCCGCGGATATCCGGTTGGCGCTGGCGCAGCAGAAACGGCTCAAGGACCGCCTGGGGCGAAGCCTCGAACAGGCCCGCGCGCCTGGGATGAAGGTAGCCGTTGCGCAACACGAAGCGCGCGTTGAGCCTGCGGGCGCTGCCGCGCGCGGGCGCAATGAGTTCTCCCAGCCGCCGGGTGGCGATTTCGGTGAACAGCGAGACGCTGCGCGTGGTGCGGTAATAGCGCTGCATAAACTGCTCCACGGCGCGGTTCCCCGTGCGGTCGTGGTAGCCGAAGGCTGCGGCGAGCTGCTTTTGGTGGTCGAACAGCAGCTGGTCCTCCATGCGGCCGGCTTGAAGATGCAGCGCAAAGCGGACCCTCGACAGGAACTCCCGCGCCGCGCGCAGTTCCTGGAGTTTTTCCGCAGCGATCAGCCGGTGTTCCAGCAGCGTTTCCAGCGATGCCCGCCCGAAACGCCTGAGCGTGATCCAGTTGACCGTGTGCAGGCTCCTGAGTCCGCCCGGCCCATTCTTGACATCCGGTTCCAAGTTGGATGCCGTGTCGCCGTGCTCGCGCCGCCTTTCAGCCTGTTCGCCCACCTTGGTGCGGAAAAACTGGCCGGCAGGCCACACGCTGCGGGCATTGATCGCCTTGTCCAGTTTCCCGAACAGGTGTTCGGAACCGGTCACGAGGCGCGCTTCCATCAGCGCGGTCATGATCGTGATATCGGCGCGCGCCCGGTCGCGCGATTCCGCCACGGTGCGGGCGCCATGGCCCAGCATCAGTCCCGCATCCCAGAGAAAGGCCAGGAATTCGCCCACCTCGGCGCGCGCGCCTTGCGAATACCCCTGCGGCAGCAGCACCAGCACATCCACATCCGAAGCCGGATACATTTCCGCGCGGCCGTATCCCCCCACCGCAAGCAGCGCCGCGCCGCGCAGCGCTGGCCCGGCATGCAGCCGCCAAGCTTCGCGCAGCAGCTCGTCGAGCAGGTCCGAGCGCAGCCTCAGCAATTCCTCCGCGCTTTTTTCCCCTTGCTCAAAGCAGTGCCGCACCTGCTTTCCATGTGCTTTGATGCGGGTGCGCCAGGCGCTTAGGCCGGCTTGCCGCCGTTCCGCGGCGGTCGCTGTGTCCTCTGTCGGAACTGCGCGCTCAGGGCTCAAGCGGGCCCGCTCCCAAAGTGAGGACCTCGTAGCCGCCGGCGGTGACCAGCACGGTGTGCTCCCACTGCGCCGACAGCTTTTTATCCCGGGTCACGACCGTCCAGCCGTCGGGCAGCAGGCGGGTTTCCGCCCGCCCCTCGTTAAGCATCGGCTCCACGGTCATCGCCATTCCCTCGCGCAGGGTCATGCCGGTGCCGGGTTCCCCGTAGTGCAGAACATTGGGCGGCTCGTGGAACCCGCGGCCTATGCCGTGGCCGCAGTATTCGCGCACCACGCTCAAGCCCTGCGATTCCGCCAGCGTTTGGATGGCGTGGCCCACATCGCCCAGCTGCTTGCCGGGGGCAATCTCGCGGATTCCCGCCCACATGGCCTCGAACGTGATCCGGGCCAGGCGCTGCGCCTTGATGCGCGGCTGGCCCACATGGAAGATCCGGCTGGTGTCCCCATGGAAGCCGTCCTTGATGACGGTGATATCGATATTGAGCATGTCGCCGTTTTTAAGCCGCCGCTTGCCGGGAATCCCGTGGCACACAACGTGGTTCGGGGAGGTGCAGATCGAGCGGGGGAAGCCGCGGTAGTTGAGCGGCGCCGGCACGGCCTTTTGCTGTTCGGTAATGTAATCGTGGCAGATCCGGTCCAGCTCCCCGGTGCTGATTCCGGGGCGCACATGGGCTTCGATCATGTCCAGCACTTCGGCCGCAAGCCGTCCCGCAACGCGCATGCGCTGCTGTTCCTCGGCTGATTTGATGGTGACTCGCATGAGGCTCGACGCTCGTTTTCGGTAATAGTAGCGCGCAAGCCGCCCTGCCCGGAACCCGCCTGCGGATGCCTTTTGCGGATGCCCCGTCTCGCGGAGCGTCGGCGGCAGGACAGCCGCCGCCGAGCCCTAGGGATGGGTTTATGCGTCTCCGCGAGACGGGGCATCCGCAAAAGGCGGACCTGCCGCAGGTGCAGCGCCAATGCCCGATGTTATAGAATTGCGCGCTCGCTTCGAGGAGCGTTGGCGGCTGGCATTCGGCCCCTGCGGCTGCCCCGCGGCTAACCGGGGCGTTTTTGAGATTCTTGAGGAGCAGACGATTGGCGGATATCACCGTGCGTGACATGTTGGATGCGGGCGTGCATTTCGGGCACCGGGCAAGGCATTGGAACCCGAAAATGGCGCCTTTCATCTATGGCGAACGCAACCAGCTTCATATTATCGACTTGGAGCAGACAGTCCCGCTCTACAGGAAAACCTGCGACTTCGTGCGATCGGTGGCCGCGCAGCGCGGCACCGTGCTGTTCGTGGGAACCAAGCGCGCCGCGCAGCATGCCATACGCAACGAGGCCACGCGCTGCGGCATGCCGTACGTCAGCCACCGGTGGCTGGGCGGCACGCTCACCAACCTCAAGACGATCAAGAAATCGATTGCTCGGCTGGAAGAGCTTGAGGCGCTCGATGAGGACGCGACCCGGGAGCGCTTCACCAAAAAGGAAGTGCTGGGGCTGAAGCGCGAGCGGGAAAAGCTGCTGCGCTCGCTGGGCGGAATCCGCGATATGGATTCCCTGCCGGATGCGGTTTTCATTATCGATCTGGAGCACGAGCGCATCGCGCTCAACGAAGCCAGGAAACTCGGCATTCCGGTGGCCGCGGTGGTCGATACCAATTGTTCGCCGCAGGATGTGGACTACATGATTCCCGGCAACGACGACGCGATCCGGGCGGCCGAGCTCTACGCCCGCGGCATCGCCGACGCCATCATGAAGGGCCGCGAGGAAATGCCGGAAATCTCGCTGGGCGAGGATGAGTTCGTGGAGTTGGACGAGTCCGGGAAACCGATCGCCAGGAGCGACCGGCGCCGCTCCCGGTCCAGCGCGCCTTCACGATTGCGCGGCGTGTCCAGGCGGATGCCGCGGCGCACCGCGGCGGTTGCCAGGGAGCGCGAGGACCGCGATTCCAAGTCGGATGAATCTAGGCCGGATGAAGCCATGCCTGTTGCCGCGCCGCCGGTCGAGGCTGCATCCGCTCCGCCCGCCGCCGAAGAGGCATCCGCTCCGCCCGCCGGGGAAACGGCCCCGGACGCGCCTGCCGCTGATGCCGCGCCCGCTTCTGAAGCCGCGCCTGAGGTGCCGGCGCCTTCTGATTCAGGAGCCGAGCCCGAACCTGCCTCCGCCGCGCCTGCGAGCGAAGCGCCTGCTCCCGAACCCGCGCCGGACGAAGGCGCGGCGGTCGTGCCGGATGCCGAGCAAGCCGCCGAGGCGGCCGCTGCGGTCGAGCCAGCCCCTGCGGCTGAGTCGGCCTCCAAGTCCAAGGAGGATTAAGGCGTGGCCATTACCGCCGCCGAAGTCAAAGCCCTGCGCGAAGCGACGGGCGCAGGCATGATGGACTGCAAGCGCGCGCTCACCGAAACCAACGGCGATGCCGAGGCGGCCCGCAACCTGTTGCGCATGAAAGGCGCCGCAGCCGCTGAAAAGAAAGCCGGCCGCGCCGCTGCGGAAGGCGTGATCGCCGTGGTCGAGGGGCCCGGCGCTGTGGCCATGGCCGAAGTCAACTGCGAGACCGACTTTGTGGCCCGTCGCCAGGAATTCCAGGATTACGCCTCCTCGGTGGCCCGTATTGTCCTTGAGAAGGATCCCGCCGATCTCGATGCGCTGCTGGCCTTGCAGGTGAATGGGCAGTCGCTGGAGCAGACGCGCCAAGAGGCCGTGGCCCGGATCGGCGAGAACATCACGCTGCGCCGTTTTCAGCGCCTTGCGCCGCAGGGCGCTGCGGTGAGCTACGTCCACAACGACCGCATCGGGGTGATCGTGGACCTCGAAGGCGGCGATGCCGAACTGGGCAAGAATATCGCCATGCATGTGGCGGCCATGCGCCCCCAGCATGTGGCTCCCAACGATGTGCCCGCCGAAGTGGTGGAGCGCGAGCGCGCCTTTCTCGCCGGCCAAGCCGCCAGTTCCGGCAAGCCGCCGCAAATCGTGGAGCGGATGGTGGAAGGCCGTTTGCGCAAGTTCCTAAGCGGCATCTGCCTCACCGGACAGGTGTATGTGCGCGACAGCGATCTCACGGTGGGCAAGCTGTTGGCTTCCCAAAAGGCCCGCGTACACGCCTTCGTGCGATTCGAGGTCGGCGAGGGCATCGAGCGTCCGACCAGCGACCTCGCCGAAGAGGTGGAAGCCCAGCTCCGCGAACACCGCTGATCCTTCGGCGGCACGGGCCATGGTGAAACCTGCCAAGGTTACCAAGTGGGCTTTCGGCGTATGCGCCGTGCTGGCTGTGGTCATTATCGCGGTCGTGACCGGCTCAATGGATCGCGGCGGCGTGGAAAACCCTGTTCAAGCTCCAGACCCATCGCCTCAAAACCGGTCATCGGAAGATTCGGCCTTGCTCTCCAAACCCCCGCAATCTGAAATTCCAGCCGACTCTTCGATGGCCCTGAACCGGTTCGCCGACGGCGCCCAACCCGGCTGGACCGTGGTCAACCAAGGTGCGGTCGAGGCGGAACGGCTGCCGCCGCGCCAAGACACGTACACCGATGCGAGGCTGGTCAGCTTGGCTGGCGACTGGGGGAGCTGGGGGCCGGGGGCGCGCGTTATTTTCGATATCCCCCACACCGGCCGGAGTATTGAATCGGTGATTGAGCGGGTCGAGAGCGGGCTTGCCGGAAACATCTCCTACATCGGCCGCGTTGACCGCGACGATATCCTGCAAAGGATTATCGTGACCGTGGGCGCGCGCAACGCCTTCGCCTTCATCGCTTCTGACCAAGGCAGCTTCGAGATGGTGGGCAACCGCGAGTTCGGCTGGCTGATGTCCACGGCCGGCATGGAACAGCATGTGGACTACAGCAAACCCGACTACTACATCCCTGGATACAGCCTGCCGGACGGCTCATGATCCTGCATCGCCCCCCCCCCCTCTTAAGCGGCAACGGAGCGAATCGTTTCTGAATTTCGGCGCCGTTATCCCTGTCGTTATGGCATTCGCCTTCGCGGCGGTGTTTTTCCCGCCGAAAGCATCCGCCAACGGCGACAATCTCTATCTTGAATGTCCTTGCAGTATCGAGGGCGACGGCTCAGCGCTCAAAGTCAGATTTGGCATTCGAAGCTTTCGCGCCACGGACAGCGGTCCGGCAAGTATCGCGGTTCGTGCTTCGGAGACAGCGGAGGGCGGCGGACTTGAGGTCGCCACAAGGATCGTCAGGCAGTCGGTTCCGGCGGGAGCGAGATTAACCGGGATCTCCGTGCGACTACAGCTTGTAAATCCCCTCCCCTCCGGTCTTCAGAACCTCTTTCTTGAACTGACAGAAGAACCGGTCGCCGGTTCTGGGCTGTACCAAGATGAGGTCAGAATGGCAACCAGGGTTGATCTGACCGAGCGGTTCGACATTGGCGATCTGGATTATCTTAAGGACACGGACGGAGACGGCGTGGGCGATGTTAACGAGCGCGCCGAAGGAACCGATCCGGACGACCCCGATTCGATGCCCGGCGCGTCCACAATCGACATGCTCGCCTTGTACAGCCAAGGATTCCCGGACCTTTTCGATGGCGATCCCACAACGCACATTCAACATCTGACAACACTGGCGAACGTCATGTACGAAGACAACGGGCTGGCTATTCGGCTTCGTCCCGTGGGCGCGGCGCAGTTGGAAGTCGATGAGCATGACGAATGGGCACGCCCCGAAGAGGCGGCTCTCAGCGAGCAGGTGCAATTGCACGGTTCGGACCTGACAGTGCTTTTTCGTCCATCGGCGCCCAATGCCGGAACCTGCGGCTGGTCTTTCCTAGGAGGGTGGGGCGCTCGCGGGAGGCTATCCCGGGAACAGGCGCTAAAAAATCTTTCAACCGTCATGGGCATTTGCGGCGCCGACACGCTTGCCCACGAATTGGGGCACGCCCTAGGGTTGGGCCACTCGTTATGGCAGAACGAGATTGGCACCTGGCGCTGGTCGAGGGGACACGCGGTTGAGGACGACTTCAGCACCATCATGAGCTATGGCCGCGGCGGTCGTGGACTCGAAGCATTCTCGGATCCGGACGCGGTCTGCCGCGGCGAGCAGGAAACCGACAGGCCCTGCGGCGAACAGAGGGAAGCGGTTGCAGGCGCCGACGCGGCGGCGAGCCTCGACGCGGTGCGCTTTCAGGCCGCGGCGTTTCAGGAAGGATTTCCCGACACCGACGGCGACGGCTTCGTGGATCCGGCGGACGAGCTGCCGCGGGACGATAGCGACTGGCTCGACACCGACCGGGACGGGGTGGGCAATCGTGCCGACACGGATGACGATGGCGACGGCATTGAGGACGAACTCGATGCCTTTCCGCTCGATGCGGCGGAAACCACGGACACCGATGGCGATGGCGTGGGCGACAACGCCGATACGGACGACGATGGCGACGGCGTTGAGGACACGCTCGACGCCTTTCCTCTCGATGCGGCGGAAACCGCGGATTCCGACGGCGATGGGGTGGGCGACAACGCCGATGCGTTCCCGAATAATCCCAATGAGTCGATGGATACCGATGGCGATGGGGTGGGCAACAACTCCGACACCGATGACGATGGCGACGGAGTCATCGATCAGCGAGATGCCTTTCCCTTCAACGCCGGGGAAAGCGCGGATTCTGACGGCGACGGGGTTGGCGACAATGCTGACGCGTTCCCGCAAGATCCGTTGGAAACGATGGACACAGACGGCGATGGGATCGGCGACAACGCTGACAAGCTTCCGAACGATCCGAACGAATGGTCCGACTTGGATGGCGACGGGGTCGGCGATAACTCCGATGGCGATATCGATGGGGACGGCTTGGTGAACGCGGACGACCCGCGACCGCTCGTTTTCGATACCGATCCGGATAAGCCGGCGGTGGCTTCGTACGCGTTTTTAGCCGAATCTCCCGGCCAACTTAAAGTTTTGCATGCGGCTGGCGGCGAGGATGGACGAGTGGTGATCGGCGCGCCGTTCGAAGATTCATGGCGTGGTGCCGTCTATGTGGTCGCCGCCGCCGATTTCGACGCTATCGATGCTCTGGACGGCAGCGTGGATCGCGAGATCCACCTCGCCAATGTGGCGCGAGGCGCCGCTTCATGGAAGTTGCTCGGAGAAGAAAGTGACGATTCTGCCGGTTTGAGCGCGGACTCCGCGGGCGACATGGACGGCGATGGCTTGGCGGACTTTCTCGTTGGCGCGTCCGGCGTCTCTGATCATGAAGCGTACAAATGGGGTAGCGGGGCGGTCTATTTTGTCTCCGGCGCAAATCTTGCGTCGGCGGACGCGGCCGACGGAACGGTCGATGGGAACGTGTCCTTGGGGCAAATCGCCGCGCAGCCGCGTTCCTGGAAAATCGCGGGTGAATTTTCATACACAAGTTTGGGTTATAGCGTTGCGGCCGATAACTTGTACGGCGACGGCAAAGCCGAACTGGTGCTCGGCGCGCCGGATGCAGGGCAGAGCGAGGAGCCCGGCGGCAATGCCTATGTCATAGCGCTGGAAGACCTCCCTGCGGCAGATGCCGCCGATGGCGCAGCGGACGGCATCGTCCGGGTTGATCAAGCCGTGGGGCAGCCCGCCTCATACCGGCTGAAGGGTGCTGCCGACAATGCCCGTGTCGGGGAAAATGTGGGGATCGTCGGCGATCTGGGCGGCGACGGTCTAACCGATATCGGAATCAGCGCCCCGCGCGCCAAGGATGATGATCAGGAAGCGGTCGGCACTGTCCACCTGGTCTCCGCTGGCGGGTTGGCATCCGCCGATGCCGCCGATGGCCAAGCCGACGGCATCGTGCAGTTGAAGGATGCCGCTGGCCAGCCGGGTTTCTGGAATATAACGGGCGAAGAAGCGTGGGAGCGACTGGGCTACCATGGCTTTGCCAAGGGCCGCGCGGGCGAGTTCTTGGTTCTGGGAAGCCGTCATTCATATCTGTTTGCGGCAGATGAGCTGGCCGCATTGGACGGGGCGGACGGCGCTGCGGATGGGGTTATCGCGGCGGAAAGCGTCGCGGGCGCCTCAAGCTCATGGAGGCTGGGTTGGATGCGCGAGGTCCGGTCGTTGACGGAAGGCACCGAAGGAAACGATGCCGATGACCTGATTGGCGTAGGCGGTCAGGAACTGATGCTATTCGAGCCGAACCGGTTCAACGAGCTTTACGAGGCCGGTCGCGCAGAGAACAGGAACATCTCCCGGTGGGAAATCGAAAACCTTTCCGAGACTTGGCGCATAAGGTGGCCTGCGCCTGGTCAGTATGCAGGATCCCTTCCCGCCGGCGATATGGACGGGGACGGCCTTGCCGATTTGCTCCTGGCGGAGGACCCCGCGAAAGCCCGGTCGAAGTTGCCGGGCCGGGCGTACCTGCTGTTTGGCGCTGACCTTTCGGCGCTGGATGGCGCCGACGGCGAGTCTGACCGGCATCTGAATCTAGGAGATGTGGCTGGCGACACCGATGGCGACGGCATCGGCAATACTGCGGATAGCGACGACGACAATGATGGCCACGCCGACATTAAAGACCGTTTTCCGCTCGACCCCGGCGAGTGGGCTGATACCGATGGCGACCGCTATGGCGATAACGAGGACGCTTTCCCGGACGATTCCAGCGAACAGTTCGATTCGGACGGTGACGGCGTGGGCGACGGAACGGACGAAGACGACGACGGCGATGGCGTTCCTAACGACGAGGACGAATGGCCGCGCGATACAGACAACGACGGCCTCGAAAATTGGGAGGATTCCGACGACGACAACGACGGCGTGGACGATACGGAGGACGCGTTTCCGCTCGATCCTGATGAATGGGCCGATAGCGACGGCGACGGCATCGGCGACAACGCCAATGCGGACGGCGACGGCGACGGTGTGCTCGATGCGGAGGATGCGTTCCCGCTCGATGCAACGGAATGGGTCGATAGCGACGATGATGGCATCGGCAACAACGCCGACCCGGACGACGACAACGACGGCGTGCCCGATATTGAGGATGCGTTCCCGCTCGATGCAACGGAATGGGTCGATAGCGACGATGATGGCACCGGCAACAACGCCGATGCTTTTGCGGATAATCCAGACGAATGGGCCGACAGCGACGGCGACGGCATCGGCGATAATGCCGACCCGGATGACGATAACGACGGCATTCCCGACGGAGAGGATGCCTTTCCCTTTGAAGCCGCCAACCGCATGAGCTTGAAGTCCTACCGGTTTGTGGCCGAAAGCGGAACAGATCAACTCGGCGAGGCCATGACAGGATTGGGGGATCTGGACTGGGATGGCCGGCCGGAGTTGCTCTTGGGCGCGCCTATACTCGCCCCCAACGGCGCCGCCTATCTGATATCGTCGCGCGACCTCGAAAATTTGGATAAGGCGGATGGTTCGCGCGATGGCGTGATATCGGTCGGACACGTCGCATCGCAGCCCAACTCGTGGAAACTCCTCGGCGAAGATGGATTGAATCTGGGCAGCGCGATGGCCTCCACCGGTGATTTGAATGGTGATTCCGTGCCGGAATTTATCGTGGGAGCGAGCGCCTTGGTGGGCGCGGCCTACGTGCTGTCGATTTCCGATTTTGCCGCAGGCGACGCGGCCGATGGAGAGTCCGACGGTGTCGTTTCGCTCGGCGGCATAGCGGAGTTTCCAGCTTCATGGAGGTTGGACGGAGACTGGGGAGCTGCAACGGGCACCAGTTTTGACAGTGGCGGCGGCTTGAATGACGGCATCAGGCAAATCTTCGTGGGGCAGTGGGGCGGCCGGGCAGGCGACGGCCCGGGGACCGCGCACCTGCTCGACGCGAACCGCTTGGCTGTCCTTGACGCGGCCGATGAAGATGCGGATGGTCAGATTGCCTTCCGGAGCATCGAAAACCTTGACGGGCAGCGGTTATTCACGGGCGAAAATCCTAGGGATGCGGCAGGGAGCGGCTTGGCCATTTTGGATTTCGACGGCGACGGCGGAACCGATGTGGCGATCGGTGCGCCAAGGCATGATGCCCTCGCACAGAATGATGGCGCGGTCTATATAGTCGGCGGGAAGGATTTCGAGTCCGGGGCGAAGTTTGAACTGGCGCGGGCCGCTGGCGGGAATGCCTCCTTCAAGATCATCGGGGAAGGGGCGGAAGAACAGTTGGGGGGCGCGATCGCGGTGGGCGATGTGGATGGAGATAGCCTGCCGGACCTCGTTCTCAATACCGCGTCCGGAAGCAGTTCGCGCGCCATTGTCCATGTGGTTTCGCTGGCTGGCGCCCATCTTGGGAATCTGGATTCCGCCGATGGCAGGCGGGATGGCGTCATCAAGCTGGGCAGTGAAGGCGGCGCCGGCCACTGGCGAATCACGCACCATGACAATGGCTGGCCTCCTGCAGGATTTCGGGACTCGATTGCCGTGGTGGATAGCGACGGCGATAGACGCCCGGATTTGCTTGTTCCGCTGTATAACAGTGGTGGCAGCGACCGTGCGAGTTTCCTGTTGCTCCCGGCTGCCGATATAGCGTTGGGAAGCGGTGCGGGCGGCATCGTGACAACAACGGAAATCATCGATGAATCCGGTTACGCCTTCCATCTGGATACGACCGACTGGATGGCCCTTTCCGTCAGCGGCGCTGGTGATGTGGACGGCGACGGGCGCGGGGATCTCATGCTGGGGATGACGGCGCGCAGCAGCGAGAGCGAAAACAAGCTTGATTCGGTTTACCTCATCGTTTTCGCCGATCTGAGATGGCTCGACGGGGCGGACGGCAGCGAGGACCGTGTCATTCAACTATCCAGCGTCGTGGGCCCGCGGCAATAGCGGAACGGGAGGGCGACATCCAGGCTTCGCCTTTGTAAAATGCGCGGCGGGTTGTGAAGAAGGTTAGGCAGTCGCTTTGAATAACGAGAGTCCGGCGCAAGAAGAAACATCTCGGTTTCGGGAGCGCCGGTGAATCCCGCGTCCTCGCCTTCGCCGGCGCCCTTGCTGCGCCGCATTTTGCTCAAGCTTAGCGGCGAGGCCCTGATGGGGCGGCAGCCGTACGGAATCGATATGTCCATGTTGCAGCGGATTGCCGGAGAGATCCGGGAGCTGTCGGCCATGGGCGTGGAGACGGCGGTGGTGGTGGGCGGCGGCAATATCTTCCGCGGCGAGGGCTTGGCGCGGGCGGGCATGGACCGGGTGACGGCCGACCATATGGGCATGCTGGCCACGGTTATCAACGCCTTGGCATTGCAGGACGCGCTGGAGCGGCTGGGAACGGGCGTGAGGGTGATGTCCTCCATGGCGGTGCGGTCGGTTTGCGAGGACTATATCCGGCGCCGCGCGCTGCGCCATCTGGAGAAGGGCCGGGTCTGCGTTTTCGCCGCCGGCACCGGCAATCCCTATCTTTCCACCGATACCGCCGCCAGCCTGCGCGCCATCGAAATCGGAGCGGAGTTGCTGATCAAGGCCACCAAGGTGGACGGCGTCTATTCCGCCGATCCGAATCTGGAGCCGGACGCGAAGCGTTACGAGCGCATTTCCCATGAGGAACTGATCGGCGGGCGGCTTGGAGTGATGGATTCGACGGCGGCGGTGATGTGCCGCGACAACGATCTGCCGATTCGCGTTTATGATGTGGCCTCGTCGGGCGATCTTTTGCGGATTGTGCGCGGCGAGAATGTCGGCACGCTGGTCAGCAGCGAAACGCCGTGATCCAGGCGCGCTTGGGCAGGGGCCGCAGATGATTGACGAACTGAAGGGCGACGCAATCGAACGCATGGAAAAAAGCGTCGCCGCCTTGCGCTCGAATCTTGCCAGATTGCGCACCGGCCGCGCCCATGCCGGGCTGATCGACCACCTTGCGGCGCCTTACTACGGCGCCGACACGCCCTTGCGCCAGGTGGCCAGCATTACCGTGGAGGATGCCCGCACGCTGGCTGTTTCTCCCTGGGAGGCATCGATGGTGCAGCCTATCGAGAAGGCCATCCGGGAATCGGGCCTCGGTTTCAACCCGGTCACCGCCGGCAACGTGATCCGCGTTCCGATCCCGGAGCTGAACGAAGAGCGCCGCCGCGAGCTGGTTCGGGTGGCGCGCCAGGAGGCGGAGATGGGACGTGTCGCCGTGCGCAATATTCGCCGCGACGCGCTCGCCGATGTCAAGCAGCTGGTGAAGGAAAAAATGGCGACCGAGGACGAGGAAAAGCGCGCGGCCGAAGAGATCCAGAAGCTCACCGACGAACACGTTGGCCGAATGGACGCGATGCTCGCGGATAAGGAACAGGAAATCATGTCCATCTAGCGGGCGGCATAGCACACTACACGTTCGGTTCAAGTTTCTGCGGCATCTGGCGATCATCATGGACGGGAACGGCCGCTGGGCGCTCCAGCGCGGCCTGCCGCGGTCGGATGGCCATAAGGCCGGCGTGGAGGCGGCCCGCAGGATCGTGGAGGCCTGCGCCCGGCGCGGGCTGCCGGCCCTCACGCTATTCGGGCTGAGCAGCGAGAATTGGCAGCGGCCAAGCAGCGAAGTGAGCGGCTTGATGACGCTTCTGACTGAGAGTCTCCGGGGGCATATGGACCTTCTCAACGATAACGGGATCCGCCTGCGTTGCATTGGCGACCGCCGCCGCTTTTCGCGCGGCATACGCAACGCGCTGGACAAGGCCGAGGAAGGCACTCGCGGAAATCATCGCATGAGCCTGGTGGTGGCGCTTTCCTATGGCGGCCAGCAGGAGATCGCCGGGATCGCGCGGCGGTTGGCGCTGCGCGCCGCGCGCGGAGAGCTGGACCCGCGGGGGATTTCCGTGGAGATGTTCGCCCGCCAGACCGGGCTGTCGGACCTGCCGCCGCCCGATCTCATGATTCGCAGCGGCGGCGAGCAGCGGATCAGCAATTTCATTCTCTGGCACCTGGCCTACTCGGAACTGCATTTCACGCCGGTGCTTTGGCCCGATTTCGGCATCGGCGACCTTGAGGCGGCGTTGGACGACTATGCGGCGCGTCAGCGCCGCTTCGGCGCGTCATGAACCGGTCGGCGGACCCGCTTGGCGGAGGATGGGGCATGCCCCCGCGGCTGCTCACCGCGGCCGCGCTCCTCGCGGCTGTCGCCGTCGCCGTTGCGGCGCCGCTGGCCCTGCGGCTGGCCATGATCGGACTGGTGCTGCTGCTGTGCTGGCGCGAGTGGCTGCGGATGGCGGGCATCAATCGCCCGCTGGCGAGGTCTTCGGCCATCGTGCTGTTTGCCGGGCTGCTGGCCTTGCCGGTGGCTTGGCCGCTGCCGTCCTCATTTTCCTATGCCGCCATGGTGCTGGGGGTGGCCTGGTGGTGCTTGGCGCTGCCGGTTTTGCGCGGGCCGGCCCGTCCGCTCGGCAACGCGGCCGCGGCGGCTTGCGGACTATTGGCGCTGGCGCCCGCCTGGCTGGCCGTGCTGGCCCTGGCCGCAGCGGAACAGACCGGCCTGCTGCTGTTGCTATTGCTGCTGGTCGCCGCCGCGGACACCGGCGCTTTTACTTTCGGCAAGCTTTTCGGCAGGCGCGCGCTGGCGCCGAAGCTGAGCAAGGGCAAGACGATGGAGGGCGCGGCAGGAGGCGTGGCGATGGCGACCATTGCCGGCTTTGGCGCCTCTTTTCTGGTGGAGAACTCCGCCCTCTACTGGACGCTTGCGGGCATGGCGATCGGTTTTTTTTCAATGCTCGGAGACCTCACCGTGAGCCTGTTCAAGCGCCGCGCGGGAATCAAGGACAGCGGCCGGTCCCTGCCCGGGCATGGCGGCATGCTGGACCGCTTGGACAGCGGTTTGGCAACCGCGCCCCTGCTGGTCCTGCTGGTCTTTGAGCCGCTGGGCTGGCTGCCTTTGTAGCAGGCGGGAACCCAGCGGGTGTTTTTGCTAGCATAGGCCCCCGATATGTTTGTGGACACCTTGATTGCGATTGGCGCGTTTGTGTTGGCGATCAGCCTGCTGGTCGCGGTGCACGAATGGGGGCACTATATCGCGGCCCGCCTCTGCGGAATCAAGGTTCTGGAGTACTCGATCGGCTTCGGGCCGTTCCTGTGGCGCAGAAAGGCGGGCCCCGACGCCACCGAGTACCAGTTGCGCCTTTTGCCAGTGGGCGGGTTCGTGCGGCTTCTCGACGAACGCGAAGGGCCGGTGGACGAAGCGGAGGCGCATCGCAGCTTCACCCGCCAGCCTTACTGGCGGCGCATCTTTGTGCTCGCCGCCGGCCCCGGGATGAATTTTATTTTCGCCATCGTGGCCTACTGGGCCATCTTCATGGCCGGCGTGCAGTCGATCGCGCCGTATGTGGGCGCCGTGGAACCGGACGGCCTGGCCGAGGAGGCCGGTTTGCGCGCCGGCGACCGCATCGTGGCCGTGGAGGGCCGCGAGACATCCACTTGGCAGGCGGTCATCATGGCGCTGGTCGAGGAGATCCTGGGCGACCCTGCCGTGGGACTCGCCGTCGAAACCGGGGAAGGCGCAAATCGCAATCTGGTCCTCAATCTTGAGAACCAGAGCAAACGCATTCTGGAGAACGGCGATCTGTTCACTGCCGCCGGCCTGCGGCCGATGGCGGCATTCCCCATTATGGGCGAGATTGATCCCGGCGGACCGGCGGGGCGCGCCGGATTTGTTGCGGGCGACCGGGTGCTGGCGGCCGGCGGCGAGCGCATCTCGAGTTGGAGGCAATGGGTCGATTACGTTCGCGCCCGGCCGGGCCAGGCCGTGCCCGTGACTGTGCTGCGCGATGGCTATGAGCAGCGCTTGCTGGTGGAAATTGGCAGCCGCCAGGAGGCTTCGGCGGAAAACGCCTCCGGTCCGTCAAGCATCGGCTTTGTGGGCATCGGACGATCGCCGGACGCGCGTTCCGCGTTGTACGTGACCGAGCGCTTCGGGCCGTTGGAGGCGCTGATGCGCGGCGTTGCGGAAACCGGGCGGATCACCGGGCTGACCCTCCGGGTGCTCGGCAACATGTTCACGGGCGACGTGTCCCTGCGGACCCTGAACGGGCCCGTGGGCATTGCCCGCTACGCCGGCGAGGCCGTGCAGGTGGGCTGGGTGCCTTTTGCGACTTTTCTTGCGCTGGTGAGCGTGAGCCTCGGCATCCTGAACCTGCTGCCGGTTCCGATGCTGGACGGGGGCCAGATCGTGAGCCAGACGATCGAGCGGATGCGCGGCCGCCCGATCGCGGAACGCACTCAACTCGCGGTGCAGCGGATGGGATTGGCGCTGATTCTGACCATCATGTTTATCGCGCTCTTCAACGATATCAGCGGCTTGTTCGGCCCATGAGGCTGGACGCGAAACTGGCCCTGGCCGCCGCGCTGGCCCTGCTGGCCTTGCCTGCGGGCCGCGCCGCGGCGCAGGAGCCGGATTTCGTGGTGCGCGATATCCGCATTGAGGGCTTGCAGCGCATTTCCGAGGGCGCGGTGCTGAATTATCTGCCGGTGAATATCGGCGACACGTTGGATGCCGGGGAAATCGGACAGTTGCTGCGCGGCCTCTACGGTTCCGGCTTTTTCTCCGATATCGAGTTCCGCCGTGACGGCGATGCGCTGGTGGTGGCGGTGCGGGAGCAACCCACCATCGAATCGCTCCTGATTGAAGGCAATAAGGATGTAAAGACCGAGGATCTGAACCGGACTCTTTCGAGCAACGGCATCTCCGAGGGCAGCCTGGTGAAGCCGTCGGTTCTGGAGGAAGTCGAGCTGTCGCTGACCGACCTGTATTTCGGCCGCGGCAAATACGGCGCCGAGGTTGAGGTGGACGTCACGGAATTGCCCGACAACAAGGTGGATGTGGTGATCGATATCAGCGAGGGCGAACGCTCGCGCATCCGGCAGATCAATATCGTGGGCAATGAGCTATTCACCGACAAGGAGCTCAAAGAGGATTTTGAGCTGAAAACGCCCAACTGGCTGTCGTTCATTCGCCAGGACGACCGCTATTCGCGCGAGGCGCTGCAGGGGGACTTGGAAAAGCTCCGTTCCTACTACCTCGATCGCGGCTATGCCGATTTCAACCTGGAATCCACCCAGGTGGCCCTGTCGCCCGACCTGAAGGATGTGTTCATTACCATCAATATCCGCGAGGGCAGCAACTATATTGTCTCGGAGATGAAGCTGGCGGGCGATTTCGTGGTGAGCGAGGAGGAGCTGAATCCCTACGTGCTGCTGAAGCCGGGCATGCGCTACTCGCAGCAATTGATCACCCGGAGCAGCGAGCTGATCCGCCTGCGCCTGGGCCAGGAGGGCTATGGCTTCGCCGAAATCACGCCCATCCCCGAAATCGATGAGGACAGCGAAGAGGTGGCCGTTACTCTGCTGATTACCGCCGAGCGGCGCGTGTACGTGCGGCGCATCAGCTTCGACGGCGCCGCGTCCATCGACGACGAGGTTCTGCGCCGCGAGATGCGGCAGTTCGAGGGCGCCTACCTGTCCAACGACCTGCTGGAGCGCTCGAAGATTCGCTTGCAGCGCCTGCCCTACCTTGAGGAAGTCGATTTCGAGACGCTCCGGGTGCCCGGCTCGCAGGACCAGGTGGATGTGGTGTTCAGCCTTACGGAGCGCCAGCCGGGGGAATTCCAAGGCTCGGTGGGCTATACCGGGTATTACGGGCTGCAGCTGAGCGGCAGCGCCGTGCATACCAACCTGTTCGGCCGCGGCAACCGGCTCGCGCTCGGCCTCACGGGCACAAGCTATTCAAGGCTTTATAACCTGTCGTACACCGATCCCTACGTCACGATGGACGGCATGAGCATTACCGGTTCGATCACCTATCAGAACTATAGCCAGTTCTTCAGCGCCGGATCGGACCTCGACACCACCACCGCGTCGGCTTCCGCCGAGGTGAGCTATCCGATTACCGAGTTGCAGAGCCTGATTTTCGGCGCCACCCTACAGCAGGCCGACCTGATTACCACCCAGTTCAGCAACGAGCAATCGCGCCAGTGGGTGCAAACCAACGGCCGGCCCTACGAGCGGACCGTGCCGGGCGTTGGCGGCGGCGAGCCGCAACTGTATTACGGCTCCAAGTTCAACAGCCTCGAACTGCTGCTGGGCTGGCTCTACGACAGCCGCAACCGGGTTCTCTTCCCCGATCGCGGCATGCGCCACCGCCTGTCGCTTTCGGCCGCCATTCCGGGGAGCGATGTGGAGTACGCCAGCGCCCGTTACCAGTACACGCACTATCTGCCGTTTCCAGGCCTTCGCTGGTTCAGTTTCCGCCTCAACGCCGATGTGGGCATCGCCGAGGCTTTCGGCGACACCACTGCGGTCCCGCCTTACAAGCACTTCTACGGGGGAGGCCCGGACTCCGTGCGGGGCTTCAAGGAGTACCGTCTTGGGCCCAAGGATCGTTTTGGCAATGCCTACGGCGGGAATATGCTGGTGACCGGACAGGTGGAGCTGATCCTGCCTCTGCCGGAAAGGTTCCGGCAAAATGCCCGGCTGGCGGCATTTGTTGATGTGGGCAACGTGTTTTCCACTTCCGATCTGGAGTTCTACGACCGCATGGGCGATCCGTTGAGTTACGACTTTGACGCGGGTAAACTTAAACGTTCGGTTGGAATAGGCGCGGAATGGCTGGCGCCGCTGGGTCTGTTGCGATTCAGCTTTGCCGCCCCGCTCAACGCCGATCCCGAAACCGACCGCTTTTGGGGGGACGAGGTTGAACGCTTCCAGTTTTCGCTGGGGGGTGCGTTCTAGGGTCGCGTCCCGCCATACCTTTTGAAACAAGAGGCTTTTCGACAAAGCAATGAAAATCGCAAAGACACTGCTCGCGGGCGCCGCTGCGGGCCTGTTTGCCGCCGGCGGATTGCTGGCCCAGGAGTCCGCTCTGAAGATCGGTTTCGTTAATCTGGAGGCCCTCACCGTGGAGTCGCCCCAGGGACGCGAGGCCAATGAAAGAATCAGCGAGATGTTTGCGCCGCGGCAGCGCGAACTCAATGCCAGCCAGACACGCCTTGAGGAACTCACGGAAAACTACGAGCGTGACAGCGAAACCATGGGCACCGAGCAGTTGCGCACCGCCGAGCGGGAAATCATCGCCCTGAGGCGGGAAATCCAGCAGATGAACCAGGCTTTGCAGGAGGATTTCCAGTTGGAGCAGGAAACCAGCCGCCGCGATCTGGGCAGCACTTTCCTTTCGCATGTGCGGCAGGTGGCTGAGGCAAACGAATACGACCTGGTCCTGACCGGGGGCGTGGTGTACTTCAGCGATGCCGTGAATATCACCCCGCAGGTGCTCGGCGCCCTCCAGGAAACCTACAGCAGCAACCAGCAGGATTAGGGCCTGGCCCGGATATTGCACCGATGGCGTGGAGGCCGCGCGGGGGAAAGGCTCCGTCTGCGGGCTTGAAGCATAGCCGTGCCTATGGCGCGGCGATCTGCATGAGGTTTTAATGCAGCGGCTTTCGCAGCACGAGCGAGGACTTACGCTTGGCGAACTGGCCCGGCGCAATGATTGCGATTTGCGCGGCAAGCCCGATATTCGTGTTCATCGCGTCGCGCCGCTGGCACGCGCCGACTCCCGCTGCGTTGCCTTCTTTCTTCAGCGGGCCTATCTCGACGACCTGCGCGCCACCTCCGCCGCCGCCGTGATCCTGAGCGAGCGGCACGCCGGGGAATGCCCTGTTGCGGCGCTGCTCACTCCCGATCCGTATGGCGCTTACGCGCGCGTCGCCGACGATCTGCATGCGCTCGCGCCGCTCAATCCCGGGGTTCATCCCCACGCCACCGTGTCGCCCGGCGCCGCCGTGGATGCCTCGTGCGAGGTATCGCCCGGCGCCCGCGTGGGCGCGGGAGCCGTGCTTGAGCGGGGTGTGTTCCTAGGGCCGAACGTGACGGTGGGCGCCGGCGCCCGCATCGGCGAGGATTCCCGACTGCTGGCCAACGTCGCGATCGGCGAGGAGGCGAGGATCGGGCGGCGCTGCATCGTGCATCCCTCGGCCGTGCTCGGCTCCGATGGCTTCGGGCAGGCGCCGTCGGAGGACGGAAGCTGGCGCAAGATTCCGCAGTTGGGTTCGGTGCGGGTGGGTGACGATGTTGAGATCGGCGCCGGCGCCGTGATCGACCGGGGCGCGCTGGAGGATACCGTGATCGGCGATGGCGCGCGGCTGGACAACCTGATCCAGGTGGGACACAACGTGCATATCGGCGAGCACACCGCGATTGCCGCCGGCTGCATGATTGCCGGCAGTGCTAGGATCGGTCGGCGCTGCCGGATCGCCGGCGGCGTGGGTATTGCCGGCCATCTGCAAATTTGCGATGACGTGGTCCTGCTTGCGCGCACCGTGGTGACGAGCTCGGTGAAGGAACCCGGCACGTACGCCGGCTCCATGACGCCGATGGAGGAGGTCGCGAGCTGGCGCAGGAACGCCGCGCGATTTCGGCGGCTCGACGAGCTGTATCGCCGGGTGCGGCGGCTGGAGCGCCGCAAATGACCGCGATCCATCCTACTGCGGTGGTCTCGTCGCGGGCCCGGCTTGCGGCGGATGTCAGGGTGGGGCCTTACGCGGTGATCGGCGCCGGCGTGGAGATCGGAAACGATTGCGAGATCGGTTCGCACGCGGTGGTGGAGGGCCCTACCCGCATGGGCGCCCGAAACGTTGTCCATCCGCATGCCGCCATCGGCCGCGATCCGCAGGATCGCAAGTTCCAACCGGGAGAAGCCAGCCGTCTTGAGATCGGCGACGGCAACACGATCCGCGAGTTCGTGACCATCAATCGCGGCACCGAAGCCGGAGGCGGCGTGACGCGCATAGGGAATGGGTGCTGGCTGATGGCGAGCGCGCATATTGCCCATGACTGCATCGTGGGCGACGATGTGGTGATGGCGAACTTCGCCAGCGTGGCGGGCCATGTGCAGGTGGGCAACCACGTCACCATGGCGGGCTTTGCCGGGGCCCACCAGTTCTGCCGGATCGGCGACTACAGTTTCGTGGGGATCTACTCAGGCGTTACCCGCGACGTGCCCCCCTATGTGCTGGTGGCCGGGCAGCCGCCCAAGCCCAGAGGCGTCAACGTCACCGGGCTGCGGCGCCATGGGTTCAGCGCCGGGCAGCGGGCCAATATCGAGCGCGCCTACCGAACGCTGTACCGCAGGGGACTGAGCCGCGCCGAGGCCGTGGAGGCGATCGCCGAGTCGGCGGGCGAGCAGCCCGAGCTCGACCGGCTGATCCGATTTCTTGCCGAATCCGGCCGCGGCCTCTTGCGTTGAGCGCAGAGTGCTGACGGGTTCCAGGGTCCGGCCTCTGCGGATCGCGGTGGTTGCCGGCGAAGCCTCCGGCGATCGCTTGGGCGCGGGTTTGATCCGCGCCCTGGTTGTCGGGCCCCGGGCGGTGGAGATCGCCGGTGTGGCCGGCCCCGAAATGCGCGAGGCCGGCTGCAGGCCGCTGATGGACGCATCAGGGTTTGCGGTGATGGGCCTTGCGGAAATCCTCTCGCATCTGCCCCGGCTCTGGATGCTTCGGCGGCGGCTTCTTGGGCAGCTTGCGGCGTTTCGCCCGGACGTTTTCGTGGGCATCGACTCGCCGGAACTTAATCTCGGTCTGGCAGCGCGCATGAAGAAGCTGGGCGTTCCAACCGTGCAGTACGTTTGCCCTTCCATATGGGCTTGGCGGGCAGGCCGCGCGCGGCGCATCCGGCGCTGCTGCGATTCGGTTCTTTGCCTGCTGCCGTTTGAGCTTCCCCTGCTGCGCGAGCAGGGCATACCGGGCGAATTCGTGGGCCATCCGCTGGCCGATGCGGCGCGGAACGGGAGCCGCCGGGAAGGCAACCGCGGAAACAGCTTGCTGGTGGCGCTGCTGCCGGGCTCCCGGCGTTCGGAAATTCTGCGCATAGGCCCGTCGATCGCGCAAGCGGCGGCGTGGCTGGCCGCACGCCGTTCCAGCGCCCGGTTTGCCTTCGCGGCGGCCACAGGCCTGGGCGCCGTTCAATTTTCCGCAATCCTGAAGCGGTTTGCGCCTGATATTGAGGTGCGGACTTGGTCCGGCAGCGCCCGCGCCCTGCTGGCGAAAGCCGACCTCGCCTTGGCGGCTTCGGGCACGGTCACGATGGAGGCCATGCTATCGGGCTGTCCGCTGGTGGTTGCGTACCGGGTTGCGCCGCTAACCGCATGGATCGCGCGCGCCTTTCGGCTCGTGAAGACGCCTTGGATTTCGCTGCCCAATATTCTGGCCGGGAGCGGGATCGTGCCCGAGCTGCTCCAAGGCCGGGCCTGCGGCGAGTTGCTGGGCGCCGAATTGCTGCGCCTGCATGACGATCCGCAGGCGCGCCGGAGCATGCGCGCGGAATTTGCCCGGCTGTCGGCGTTGCTGGGCCGGGGCGCGAGCGCGCGGGCGGCGAAGGCGGTGCTGGCTGCGGCGCGCGCTTTCTAAACATGGAAAAGCTGCTTGCGGGAGTCGATGAAGCGGGCCGCGGCGCATTGGCCGGACCGGTTGTTGCGGCAGCCGTGGTGCTGCCGGCTGGCGGGCGCGTGCCCGGAGTGCGCGATTCCAAGCAGCTGGCCCCCGGGCGCCGCGCCGTGCTGGAACGCCGAATCAGGATCGAGTGCCTTTGCTGGGCGGTAGGCCTGGCCACCGTCGAGGAGATCGACCGCTTGAATATTCTGCAAGCCAGCCTCTTGGCCATGCATAGGGCCTTGGGCGGGCTGTCGCGCCGCGCCGCGCTGGTTCGCGTGGACGGTCCGCATCTGCCGGAGTTGCCGCTTGGCTGGAGGGGCAAGGTTCAACTAGAAGCGATGGTTGGCGGAGATCGCCGTTGCCCGGCCATCGCGGCGGCTTCCGTGCTGGCCAAGGAGTGGCGGGACCGCGCGATGCGGCAGCTGGCCCTCCGCTGGCCGGGCTACCGCCTAGCGCAGCATAAGGGCTACGGAGTCCCGGCGCACCGCTTGGCTCTGCAGCGCCTTGGGGCCAGCCCGGCGCACCGGATGAGTTTCCGCCCGGTTCGTGACGCCTTGTGAGGTCCGAACGGAACATGCAAGCGGTCCCCTTCGTTCATCTGCGCGTGCATTCGGAGTTCTCGCTGGTTGATTCGGTTCTGCGCATCAGCGGAAGCAACGCCAGCTTCTGCCGCGCCGTCCGCGAACGGGGCATGCCGGCTGTGGCTTTGACCGATCTCAACAATATGTTCGGCGCGGTGCGCTTCTACCGCGCCGCGCTGCGGGCCGGCATCAAGCCCATTCTGGGCGCCGATCTGCATCTGGCGCCGGGCACGCCGGGCGGGGCGCCCGGTCGGCTCACGCTGTTGTGCCGGGATGCCGCGGGCTATAGGAGGCTGCTGCGCCTTGTTTCGCGGATGCATCTGGAGATGGAGGCGCGCGAAGCGCCGCTGCTTGATCCGCAGTGGCTAACGGCCGAAGCGTTGCAGGGCCTGTTTGGATTAACGGCGCTGGAAAGCTCGGCGGCCGGCCCGCCGTCGCGCGCCGAGCATGACCGGGTGCTGGCGCTGCGCAGCGTTATGGGCGAGCGCCTATTTTTGGAGGTCAGCCGGCTGGGCCGGCCCGGCGAGTCCCGGATGACGCAGCGGACCGTGGAAATGGGCGCCGCGCAGGGGATTCCCCTAGTGGCGGTTAACGATGTTCGTTTCCTGGACAAAAGCGAATTTACGGCGCATGAAGCCCGCGTGTGCATCCATCAAGGCGAAATCCTTAACGATCCTCAGCGCAGTAGCCTGTACACGGCCCAGCAGTACCTGAGAACGCCCGGAGAAATGGCCGGGTTGTTCAGCGACCTCCCCGAGGCTCTTGGAAACACGGTGGCCATTGCGCGCGCCTGCAACGTGGAGTTGAACCTAGGGCATCCGCGCCTGCCCAAGGCGCGAGTGCCGAAAGGGGTGGACGAGGGCCGCTTTCTCCAATCGGAGGCACAGGCCGGGCTGGCCAAGCGCTTGGGCATCGAGACCGCGGGCGGGCTTGAGGCCGGGTTGCCGGAAAAATATGAAAAGCGCTTGCAGGCCGAGCTGAAAGTAGTGGAGCGCATGGATTATCCGGGCTACTTCCTGATCGTTGCCGATATCGTTCGCTGGGCGCGCCAGAACGATGTGCCGGTGGGCCCGGGCCGCGGGTCGGCGGCCGGCTCGCTCATCAGTTACGCGCTGGGCATCACCGCCATCGATCCGCTGCGCTACGGATTGATCTTCGAGCGCTTCCTGAATCCTGAGCGGATTTCCATGCCTGATATCGATATCGATTTTTGCGGCGAGCGGCGGGAACGGGTGCTGAGCTATGTGGCGCGGGAGTACGGCGAGGATCGCGTTGCCCAGATCATCACTTTCAATCGCCTCGCGGCACGCGCGGCGATCAAGGACGCGACCCGGGTGCTGGCCTATCCGCTGGGGCTGGGCGAGCAGATCGCGGGGCTCATTCCTCCTTTGCCGGTTGGGGTGACCATAGAGCAGGCGATGAAGGACGACCGGGAGCTTCGCCACCTCTACAATACCGACGGAGAGGCGCGCGAAGTGGTTGATTTGGCGCTTCAATTCGAGGGATTGCCTCGAAACGCCAGCACCCATGCGGGCGGGGTCGTGATCGCTCCATCGGAGCTGGAGCACTTTACGCCGCTCTACCGCCAGGATAGCGATTCCCCCACCGTGACCCAGTTCGACAAGGACGATATCGAGTCCGTGGGCTTGGTCAAATTCGATTTTCTGGCGCTGAACGACCTCACCACCATTACCCGCACCGTGGACAAGGTCAATCGCGACCGCGCGGCCTGCGGCAAGGGTCCCATCGATATCGCGAATATTCCCCTGGACGATGCCGGAGTATTCGAATTGCTTCGCAACCTGCGCACGCGGGCAGTGTTTCAGCTGGAATCCAGGGGCATGCGCGAACTGATCCGCAACCTCAAGCCCGACCGCTTCAGCGACATGATCGCGCTGGTGGCGCTGTTCCGCCCCGGGCCTTTGCAAACCGGCATGGCCGATACCTACATCCGGCGAAAGCACGGCCAGGAAGCCGTGGACTATCTGCACGAGGATCTCCGCGAGCTGCTCGGCGAGACTTACGGAGTGATCCTTTATCAGGAGCAGGTCATGGAGATCGCGCGGCTGATCGCGGGCTACAGCTTCGCCCAGGCCGACGGGCTGCGGCGGGCGATGGGCAAAAAGCTCAAGGAGGAAATGGCCGACCAGCGCTCGGTATTTGTGAACGGGGCGCTTGAGCACGGCCTGGCGCGCGACAAGGCTGAGCATATCTTCAATCTGATGGAGACTTTCGCCGGTTACGGCTTCAACAAGTCGCATTCCGCCGCCTATGCGACGGTCGCCTACCAGACGGCTTGGTTGAAGGCGCGCTATCCGGCGCAGTACATGGCATCCACCATGACCACTGACATGAGCGCGCATGAGCGCCTCTACTGGATGACGCAGGAATGCCTGGCCCTAGGCATTGAAGTGCTGCCGCCGGATGTGAACCACTCGGAGGTCGGTTTCAGCGCAGTGGACGACAAGACCGTCCGTTGCGGGCTGGGCGCCATACGCGGGCTGGGACAGGGCGCCGCCAAGGCGATTTTTGCCGAGCGCAGTTCAGCCGGGGCATTCGCGTCGCTGGGCGACTTTTTTGCGCGGGTCAGCGCTTCGGGTCTGCATCTGCGTCAGGCCGAGCCGCTGGGGCGGTCCGGCGCCCTCGACAGCCTTTGCGGCAATCGCGCAGCGGTGATGCAGGTGCTGCCCACCGCCTTGGCTGCGGCCGCCCAGGCCGCCCGGGATGCCGAATGCGGCCAGGAGGGCTTGTTTGAAGACGGCGGCTCCGCCGAGCGGATCGAGATTCCCGGCGTGCCCGAATGGGGGCTTCGCGAGCGGCTGGACGGAGAGCGGCGCAGCCTGGGTTTCTGCTTGAGCGGTCATCCCTTCGACGAGTACAGGGACGAGGCGGGCAGGCTCACGGGCGGCAGCCTGCGCGAGATCCTCGATGGTGTCCGGGCGGGAACGCTGGAAAAGAACGACGCGCCAACGATCATGGTGGCCGGCAGCGTGCTGCGGAAGTGGCGCAGGGGCGGCGCCAACTTCTTCGACCTTGACGATGGCGAAGCGCGCCTGCCGGTGCGTCTGCCGCGCTGGGACTCGGGGGCGCCGCCTGCCGGGCTTATCGCGCCGCACTCCCTGGTTGCGGTGAAGGGCCGCCTGGTCCGTTTGATGCGCGGCGAGCGCAACCTGTTCGCGGACTCGGTGGAGTCGCTCGACGATATGATGGATATCCGCGCCCAAGAGCTGCTTTTGCGCTGCGCCTCCTCACCCGAACCTAGGGAAATATTCGCCCAATTGCAGCGATTGCTGAAAGGCCACACTCCGGGCAACGCCGTCGTTGTCATTCGGCACACGGGTCGTGGCGCGACCGGCCGGCTGCGGCTGGGGGCCGGCTGGAGAGTCCGGGCATCGGAGTCCTTGCGGCATGCGCTGCGGCAGTCTCCAGCGGTGGAGGAATTCGAGTTCCGGTACGGGCGCCAGCCTCGGCAGCCTTAAGGGCATAAAATCCCCAGTCCCGTTCGGACCTTATGTCTATGGAATCTTTCCTTGACTTCGAGCAGCCCATCGCGGAGCTGGAGAGCAAGATCGAGCAACTGCGGTTTCTCGATAATGACTCGGGCGTGGATGTGGCTGCGGAAATCCAGCGGCTTGAGCGCAGCCGCCGCTCGCTCACGCGCAGAATCTACCGGAAGCTTTCGCCTTGGCAGACCGCGCAGGTGGCCCGCCACCCCAAGCGCCCCTACTCGCTGGACTATATCGCCAGCCTGAGCGCCGACTTCCAGGAACTGCACGGCGATCGAATATACGCCGACGACTTCGCCATAGTGGGTGGGCCCGGCAGGATCGACGGAACCCCGGTCATGTTTATCGGCCACCAGAAAGGACGCGACACCGCGACCCGGGTGCGACGAAATTACGGCATGGCCCGCCCGGAGGGCTACCGCAAAGCCCAGCGGCTGATGAGGCTTGCGGAGAAGTTCGGCCTGCCGGTGGTGACGCTGATCGACACGCCTGGCGCTTACCCCGGAATCGGCGCGGAGGAACGCGGCCAGAGCGAAGCCATCGCTTCGAGCCTGAACTGCATGGTGGGCCTCAAGACGCCCATCATCAGCGCCATCATCGGCGAGGGCGGCTCGGGCGGCGCGCTCGCCATCGGCATTGCCGATGTGGTGGTCATGCTTGAGTACAGCATCTACTCGGTGATTTCACCGGAAGGCTGCGCCAGCATCCTATGGAAGAGCGCCGAGCACGCTGCCGAGGCGGCCGATGCCATGGGCGTGACCGCCAGCCGCCTGCTCAAATTCAAGCTGGTTGACGAAGTGCTTGACGAGCCTCTGGGCGGCGCCCACCGTAATCCCGACGAGGTCGTGGAAAGTCTCAAAAAGGCGATCAACAAACACTTGGCGCATCTCACCCGCCTCGATATTCCGCAACTGCTCGAACGCCGCCAGCAACGCTTGCTGAATTACGGCGTTTTCCGCGAAGCTTGACACACTCAGACATGCAACAGGGTGATACTCTGCCTCCGCCACCGAAGTATCGGCTGCCACCTGAACGATCAGCTTTCCAATCGGTGTGGATATGGACCGCCAAAATCCTTATCTTTATTGGATCGCTTGTTTTTGCGATCACTTGCGTCCAACTGATTACCGGGTTTCCTGATGCTTACGGATGCATTTGCTTTGCGTATATTGCGCTTATCCTAGTTCTGGTGGGCATTGTGGTTGAAAATTTGTTTTGCTACAGGGAGCGGGTGTTCAAAAAACGGGTCGAGGATCGGAGTCAGGTCCAATGGCTGCTTCAGGAAGCGGAGTCCTTCATATGCCATATTGAGAAAGGGAATCGTTCTTCAGGGAAGATGCGGAATCCAAATAGGCTAAAGAAAGAATTGGAAAGACTTAAATGTTTGGGGCCACAATGCTGGACGGAATATCAAATACTCCCCCTGGATTGCCTGCTGGCCGATTTCTTTCCGCTAGCTGACTTGAAGGCTCGGGCGCTTTCTGGGCTAGCGGAGCTAAGGGAGTATGCAGTCGGCGCCGCCTTTTCTTATGATGTAAATCTCTACTACGAGTGGGAAAAAAGAATTAACTCGATCATTGAGAGAATAGAAGATTACGAGATGCCAGCAGATGATTCTGGGAACGCTAATTCACCTGTAGAAAGTGAAGTTGGCGAACTTAGAGCTAACTTGCGGTCCCTTCGCGAGCATATTGCAGACTATCAGTTTAACTGGGCAAGGGGATCAACAATTGTCTCAAGCATACGTGTGTGTGGTTCGGTCGGTGTCGTGGTCTTTCTACTCTTGGGGCTTTTGCCTGTTTTGTCTAACTTCTCGGATATGCAATCTTCCACTTTGGGCATCTTGGACTGGGGATTTCTTGGGGCAGCGGGGGCAATGGCAGGCATTTTGCTAGGCCTTCGTAATTCCGACGAAGTTGAGGTTGGCAATACTGAGGGAGAAAAGGAACTTTGGCGGGCCGTACTAGGAATTCCGCTAGGACTGCTTTCTGGCATCTTGGCGTATGCGGCCCTCAAGGGCGGAATCATCAAGTCTGGCGCGGTAGTCCCAGAACTAGACGATCCATCGGCCTCAGATCTTGCTCTTTCAATCGTGTGGGCTGTTGTCTCTGGGTTAGGGCTTGAGAGGATTTTTGAGCGGGTCAGAGGCGCCGCTGATCTTTAGATGGGGCCGTTCGAATGACAGTCTCGATTGGTTTAGGCAGTGAGGGCCGGTCGTCACATATTCATAGTAGAGTCTATGGCTTTGAATTATTACTTGACCTGCAAGGGTGTGATTCCGAACTTTTCAATCGACCTTATATCGATCAGTACTTCACAGATCTTTGCAAATTAATTGATATGGAGAAGTGCGATGTTCACTTTTGGGATGATGTAGGTGTTCCTGTCGATGAAAGGCAGACTTTGCCTCATGCGAAAGGAACGTCAGCCGTGTGCTTCATACTTACAAGCAGTATCGTTATTCATACGCTTGATCTACTAGAGGCGGTCTTCGTAAATATCTTTTCATGCAAGTCTTTTGATCCAAAAGTAGCGGAGAAATTTACAAGGGAGCGATTTGCCGCAGATTTCAGCAGCATGAGGTTTGTTGAGCGCAGGTTGTTAAGTCAACATTCGAGGGATACATCGTGAAAGTAAAGGAATTGGAGCTTCATCTTCCCGTGGATCTTGGGAAGCAGAATGCTTTAGCTCAAATAAGAGAAGCTCTTATGTTTCGCTTGCCGCAGGACATTAGGCCGCTCAAATTCGCTGTAACGAATTCAAATGGCTCGCGAGTCAGATGTGTGCTGAGTGGTTTGGAGGGCGATACAAACACAGTTCAGGAGCAATCGATATTCGACGTGAGATTGCGCCATTACGAACGTACAAGTCAATTCAACGTGGTGTTAGTTGTGCCTACCGGGATAGGTGCAGAGATTGGGGGACATGCAGGCGATGCTACTCCTGTCGCGAGACTGGTCTCGCAAGCATGCGACAACCTTGTTCTGCACCCAAACGTAGTAAATGCCTCCGACATCAACGAAATACCGTCAAATGCGATATATGTTGAGGGTAGTGTCTTGACTCGATTATTGATGGGAACGATTGGCCTTGCCCCTGTTCGTTCCAATCGGGTATTGCTGGCAGTGTCTGAGCACGAGGACAAATTGTTTGTGAACGCAGCTATCAATGCAGTAGGGGCAGCTAGGGCTTCTTTTGGTATAAATTGCCCCTATGTCCTGAAACTCTCGGATCCATTGGTAATGAAAGTACGCTTTACGGATGCTGGAACGGCGGCAGGTGAGATCGGCGGATTAAGAGAATTGTTTGCTACATTAGAAGAAAATCGAGCGGATTACGATGCTTTGGCAATTGCCTCAGTGATTTCTGTGCCCCCAGAATTCCATGAACATTACTTCCGATCGGAGGGAAGTATGGTAAATCCATGGGGGGGGGTTGAAGCAATGCTAACGCATGCGATATCAAACAAATTGAACGTGCCTTCTGCACACTCGCCAATGTTGGAGACTCGCGAAATAGCCAATCAGGACTACGGGATAGTAGATGTGAGAATGGCAGCTGAGGCCGTATCACTGACCTTTCTTCACAGTGTTTTAAAAGGACTTCACACAAGTCCCAGAATTGTGACGGATTCTTCACAGCTTGTTGCGCCTGGAGTGATTTCTGCCACCGATATTTCGTGTTTGGTCATACCAGATGGGTGCTTGGGCTTGCCCACTTTGGCAGCGCTCGAGCAGGGGATTGCTGTTATTGCGGTCCGAGAAAACAAGAACTTCATGCGCAACGATTTGACTTCACTTCCTTGGGGGGCTGGCCAGCTTCATATAGTCGAGAATTATTGGGAAGCGGTCGGTGTTCTTTGCGCCTTAAGGGGTGGAGTAACGCCAGATTCTGCAAGACGCCCTATCCGCCCCACCATGGAATTAAGCCAACAACATTTAGGTGTTCCGCCTAAATTTGGATCTTTTGAGAAATCCAAACGGGCCAGCGGAAAAGCTCAATAGTCCTTGCCATTACCTTGGGAATAAGCAGCTAATCGAGGATAAAGGTTTGAGTCGTCCTGAAGTGCGAGATTCTTCGCTCAACAAGAGCACTGTATATGAGCGCCGCCATTACCGAGTGCGAAATGTTACCAGCGCGAAGAAAGTGTGTCGAAATTATCTTAGGACCATTGACTTGGATAAGGTTGTGGGGTTTGGTTTGCCGGAGGTCGACGATCGTTACCACATATGGAGAGTACCTCTGAAAGCAAATGATGGGAGAAAAGTCGGAGAAATTGTGGTTGACGCATTCACAACATTTGTGGACAACAATAGAACTACGGATAAGCATGTGCTTGAGGCACGCTTGCTTGGGCGCTCCGTGCGGAAGGCCAAAGAATCCAGAAAGAATAACTTGCCAAGAGTCTCACACCTGCGGAATACGGTTGGCCTAGGCGACAGCGAGGACTTACTGGCGGAGACACCCGCAGAATCGGTCGATCTCATTTTTACTTCTCCGCCCTATTACAACGCTCGTCCAGAGTACGCAGAGTACATTCAATATGAGGAGTATTTGCTGAAGATGAAGAAAGTCATTCATCAATGCCACAGAGTATTGAATGAGGGGCGTTTTTTTGTGATCAATGTGTCTCCGGTACTTATTCGGAGAGCAAGTCGCAGCGAAGCATCCAAGAGAATCGCAGTTCCTTATGACTTTCATCAAATCTTTGTGGAAGAGGGATTTCAGTTTATTGATGACATTATCTGGATTAAGCCTGATGGAGCAGGGTGGGCTACAGGACGAGGGCGGCGCTTCGCAGCTGACAGACATCCTCTGCAATATAAGGCAGTGCCTGTAACGGAGTACGTTCTTGTGTATCGGAAGGCGACAGACAAGCTGATTGACTGGAACATTAGAAAGCACCCTAACCAAGAACTTGTGGCCAAATCGAAAATTAGCGATAGCTACGAGAGAACAAACGTCTGGAAAATTCATCCGGCGCATAGCAAGAAGCATCCTGCGGTTTTTCCAATAGAGTTGGCAGATAAGGTGATTCGCTACTACTCCTTTGAGCAGGATGTTGTTCTAGACCCGTTTGCTGGGATCGGGACGGTTGGCGAAGCGGCATCAAAGGCCAATCGGCGCTTTGTGTTGTATGAGAATAACGAGGATTACGTTACGGAA
The DNA here is from genome assembly GCA_026708965.1 of Gammaproteobacteria bacterium. Classification (GTDB taxonomy): domain Bacteria; phylum Pseudomonadota; class Gammaproteobacteria; order Steroidobacterales; family Foliamicaceae; genus Foliamicus. The sequence goes on from JAPOTY010000047.1 coordinate 86,680, forward strand.
ATCAAGTCGAATATTGAGAGTTGGCTACGACACAATGTTGGCGATGTGCATTGGGTGAATTGCGCTCCCTTGTCAGCCACAGAGAACTGGCTTGGATTGTGAGGCGCTTCCGCCTCCGCACATCAGGATGAGTAATGAAATGAATTACCAAGACCTTTGCGACAAGGCGCTTAGCCATTGGTCTCGGGTTGCAGAACCCCGCGCCGACTACGGTGGTGCGGAATTACTGGACAGAATCGGTGAAGAGGTTGTCCGGGAGGCTGTTATCTCGGTATTGTCAGGTGGTAACGTTAGGTCACTGACGGAGAATTTGACAAGACAGCGACTGACGCTGGCCAATGCTGCGCTTTTCGTATCCTTTCTTCAGACTCACTCTGAAATCAGTGACGCAAAGGGCAGATTCTTACATGTTGTGCGAGCAGGATTGAAGACTGCGAAAACGCCTGAACAGAGGCAGTTTCTACAGTGGTGCGTGGGACTAACGCAAAAGGGAATACAAAATATTCTCCGAAGCGACAACACACTTGCTTTGGACGAATATCTCGAAAATCTTGAGAATTCGCTCGCGCAAGCAGCCAAGCAGTGCGAGATGTCGCACGGCGAAGTACGTGGTGTTTTTGAGTTGGGTGCCAAGAGCCACGCAATTGACTGGCCCTTCCTGCTTCATTTGTTCGTCGCTATTGGGTCTCAGACGCTCACTATTCGAGGTTCGGAGAAATCGAAATACGGAAAGCTATTTGAAAAGCTGATACTTGGATCCGCCCTGACTCTTTTGGGTTTCAAGAGGGTGGGTCAAAAAGATATCACCGTAACCTCGAATGCGTTTTGGTTATCGTCAAGGGGGCAAAAGCGTGAAAGCGATGCCACGGTATTGTATCGTCCAGGTGTTGGTGTGAAGTTTGACATTGGATTCATCGGCCCCGGAAATACTGAGATTTCCTTGGACAAGGTATCGCGGTTCGAGAAGCAAATTGAACATGGGGAAGAGAGATATTCGATGTCTACTATAGTCTTGGTGGACAGGATAGGAGAAGGTAGTCGCATCGACGAAGCCGCCCAAAGCATTGGTGGCACGATTGTGCAAATGAGCATGACGCACTGGGTGCGAGAGGTGGCACTCGTACTGGGTGAGAAGATCCGGTTTAGGCATCCGATTTGCAACATGAGCGGCGACCAGAGTTTGCGGTTCATAAGTCAGGAGATGCGAAAAGTTGATCTGAAAGGGATCATTGATTGATCGAGTTCATGCTCTACATGGGGCGACCTTACGAGCTGAGATTTGCATACCATGCAAGCAAACCCTTGCAACGGTTGGTTGATGAGGGATTTTTTTGGGGGGGGGGGCACAAAGCATATGGTTGCTTGGAGGAATGCATGAGTGGACCTATTGATCGCCGCATGGTTTTGGCCGGCGCGCTTGGCGCGCCGCTTCTGGCCGGATTGCCCGCTGGCGCGCAAGCTGGCGAGTATTCGGGGCTTACCGATCTGGATTTGAGCGACGATGAAATGCTGCGCTATTTCGTAAAACTGCGCGGCAGCCTGGATGATCGCGTCACCATGGGCTGGGTGGACGCAGTCAACTATGCGTTCATCGATGGCGTGACTTATCCGATGTACCGGCTTTTGTCCACCACTATCCGCCAGACGCGCAAGGTCGATGACAGCGTCTACAACAGCGTCTCGTTGGAAGTCGCCATGTACATGGATATCGAAACGGGAAAGCTGCTGGACCAGCTGGCCATGCCGGTGACGGGCAACATGGTGGATGTGCCCTTGTACCGCGCCGGCCCCTCGCATATGGATCTGGTCGCGCGCGCCGAGGAGACCAGCGAGTTCACTATGGGCGAGGAAACGGTCGATGGCGAATCGTTCTTTGCCAAGGGGCAGGTCGATAGCCAGCGTTTCCTCAGCCTGCCGCAACGGCGCGGCGACGACTTCTATATTCGCCAGGATATCAGCGCGCGGGTATTCCCGCCCGGCGGGTCGCGCCCCAGCTTCTTCTACCGCGAGTGGACCATCAACCAGGGCAGTTGGGCCGCGCTCGCCAATCCGTCAACCGTGTCGGCGCCGGTGGACGTGGCCTATATCGCCAACACGGCGTTCCGGCCTTGGATGCAAATGGGCGATACGCCCGGCCATACGGTGCAGAACGGGCGGGGCGGCAAGGCGGAAAACCCCGAGGGCTTGCCGGTTGAGTTGCTCCGCTTGGTAAAGCTCCACCACCCGGACCTGATCGAGGATCCCGAAGGCGTCCTGGCCGGAGAATCCGCATAGGCTGGCGGCGGTAGCGGTAGGCTGGCGATCGCTTTCGTTCTCAAGTCTCTACAGGCGGCGCTTGGCCGCTTGCGGCCTGACTGGCAGGAGCGTCCCTTGCTGGTGGCGTTCAGCGGCGGGGCCGATTCCACCGCTCTCCTGCTGGCCACGCATGAATTGCTCGAAGCATCCGCAGGCAAGCGATTGCGCGCGGCGCACGTGAATCACGGCTTGCAAAGCGAAGCAGGCGGTTGGGCGGAGCACTGCAAGGCGGTGGCGGGCGATTTGGGTATTCCCATCGAGTGCCGCGAAATGAAGGTGCGGGCTGCCGGCCGCGGCTTGGAGGCCGCGGCGCGCCGCGCGCGCTATGCGGCTCTTGAGGACATCATGCAGCCCGAAGAGTGCCTGCTCACCGCGCATCACCAGGACGATCAGTGGGAGACGCTCCTGTTGCGCATGCTGAGGGGCACCGGCGTGGCGGGGCTTTCCGGCATTCGTGAGAGCCGTCCTCTTGGCGGCGGCTGGCTGTTGCGGCCGCTGCTGGATATGCCTCAGGCGAACTTAAGGTCATGGCTTGAGAGCAAAGGCGCGAAATATGTTGACGATCCATCCAACCGGGATTCCGGCCTGGACCGCTCGTTCCTGCGCAACGAAGTGCTTCCGCTGCTGCGGGACCGCTGGCCCGGAGGCGGCGCTACAGCCGGCCGTCTGGCGCGGCTGGCGGGCGAAACCCGCGAGCTGCTCGGTGCGCTGGCCGGGAAGGATGGCCACGGGATTGCGCGGGCGGACTCTATCGATTGCGAGGGCCTGCGCAAACTTTCGCCGGCGCGCCGCGCCAACCTGCTGCGTGAGCGCTTGGCGGCGCTGGGGCTGGCCGCCCCTGCCCAGGCGCGGCTGCACGCGGCGCTCGAGATGCTGCTGAACGCGGCCGCTGACCGGCATCCCGAGGCGCGCTGGCGGGGCGCGCGGCTGTCCCGCCGCCGCGGCCGCATCCATATTTCCCCGCACACGCCGGCGAAACCGGACTGATCCCCGGGCGCTCGCCAACAGCAAGGAGCTTTCTGCTGCAGGCCGGGGCTGGTGTCAGTCGTGGCGATCCAGCGCCCAGCGGACGTGTTCTCGAACGAGATCGCTGGTATGCGAGGCGCGCTGGCGCAGCGCCCCGATGACGGATGCGGAACGCGCGGCGTTTCCCAGCGCCACGGCCAGGTTTCTGAGCCAGCCGATATAGCCCGCGCGGCGCAGGGCGCTTCCGCGGGTCCTCTCGCGCCACTGTTTTTCGGACCAGCCAAACAGCGAAGTCAGCGCAATATCGTCGAGGCCGCCCCGGGGCGCGAAGGCCGCTTCTTCGCTGGCTCGGGCATGGCGGTTCCAGGGACAGACCAGTTGGCAGTCGTCGCAACCGAAAACGCGGTTGCCGATCATCGCCCGAAGTTCCCGTGGAATCGCCTCGCGATTTTCGATGGTCAGGTACGAGATGCAGCGGCGGGCATCGAGTTGATAGGGAGCTACGATTGCCTGCGTGGGGCAGATATCGATGCAGGCCTGGCAACTGCCGCAGTGATTGGCGACGGGTTGTTCAACCGGCAGCGGCAGGTCGGTATAGATTTCACCAAGAAAGAACCATGAACCCTCATGCCGGTTGATTAGGTTGGTGTGCTTGCCCATCCAGCCCAGCCCGGCCTGCGCCGCCAGCGGTTTTTCCATCACCGGCGCGCTATCGACAAAGACGCGGTAGCCCATGGGCCCGGCGAGCCCGGCGATGCGCTCGGCCAGTTTCCTGAGCCGCTTGCGCATCAGGCGGTGGTAATCGCGGCCTAGGGCGTAGCGCGAAATATAGGCCTTTTGCGGGTTGGCCAGCACCGACAGCGCGGGCGCCGCCCGGCGCGGCCAGTAGTGCATGCGAAAGCACAGCACCCGTAGCGTGCCGGGCAGCAGCAGGTTCGGACGCGAGCGCTTGCGTCCATGGCGCGCCATCCAGCCCATGCTTCCATGTCGGCCCAGCTCCAGCCAGCGGTCCAACCGCGTTTCGGCTTCTTGCAGCTCGATCCCGGCCACGCCAGCCTGCTCGAAGCCGAACTCCCGGGCCAGATCCGGCAGCTCGGCGGCAAGGCGGGAATAGTCCGTGGCATGCGGCATAACACCAATATTGCCGTAGCGCGGCCCATAGCGTTGAATAGAGGAAGCCGCTTGCCCGGGAAAGGGCGCGGCCTGTACGCCCCTTGGCGCAATATCCGGGCTAAAGCCCTGCGCTTGCCCCCGCCTCGCGGGAGCGTCGGCGGCAGGAGCCGCCGCCGAGCCCCATGGATGGGTTCATGCGTCTCCCGCGAGGCGGGGGCAAGCGCAGGGCGAGGGCCGAGATGACGCCGGAGCAGATGGATAGGTTCATGCGTCTCCCGCGAGGCGGGGGCAAGCGCAGGGCGAGGGCAAGCGCGCTGGTGCAATATACGTGTTGATGGAATCTCGAAACGCTTACCCCGCTGCGGTGGTGCGCGCGCTCGAAGAGGCCGTGATGACGGTCGAAGGCATCAGCGGCAATGCGCTGATGGAGCGTGCGGGCGCCGCAGCTTTCGAGCATGGGCGGCGGCGCTTCGCGCAGGCCCGCCGCTGGCTGGTCCTCGCCGGTTCGGGCAACAATGCCGGCGACGGCTTTGTCATTGCGCGCTTGGCGAAGGAATACGGACTTGGCGTCGAGACGCTGCTTCTGTCGCCGCCGAACCGGCTGCGCGGCGATGCGGCGACGCAGTTCGAGGCCATGACCGCCGCTGGCGTACCCGTGGCGTCCTACGGGGGAGGGGGGCTGCCCCCATGCGATCTTATCGTGGACGCCATGCTCGGGATCGGCTTGGACCGTCCGTTGAAGGGCCGCTATCTCGAAGCGGTTCAGGCCGTGAATGAGTCCGGCATTCCGGCGCTGTCCGTTGATATTCCCACCGGCATTCACGCCGATAGCGGCCGCCGCATGGGCGCCGCCGTTCGAGCGGCGCTCACCGTCACGTTCATTGCCGAGAAAAGCGGTCTTTTCCTAGGCGAAGCCCCCGATCACGCCGGGCAGCGGGTGATGGAGCCCCTTGGCCGCATTCCGCCGCAACCGCATCGCAAGGTCGAGGATGCCGCAGACGGGAGGCAGCGGGGCTTGCGGATTTTTGCCGAGCAGGACTGGCGCGCCATGCTGGCCGCCCGGCGCCGAGCGGACCACAAGGGCCGGTTCGGGCATGTGCTGGTGATAGGCGGGGGGCCTGGCATGGGCGGCGCCGCCTGGCTGGCCGGGGAGGGCGCCTTGCGAGCCGGCGCGGGGCTGGTTTCGGTAGCCACCCACCCGGAACATGCGGGCGAATGGATCAGGGAGAGGCCCGAACTGATGGTGCGCGCGGTGCGCGGCGGCAATGATCTGGCGCCCTTGCTCGAGCGCGCCACGGTGGTGGCCGTGGGCTGCGGCCTGGGGCAGGACCGCTGGGCGCGCGAGCTGTTTGCCGCGGTGCGCGAAAGCAGCCTGCCTTGCGTCATCGACGCGGACGGATTGAATCTGCTTGCGCGGTCGCCCGCTCGGAGCGAGCCGCGCAGCAATGCCCCGCCTCTCGTCATCACGCCTCATCCGGGCGAGGCGGGTCGGCTGCTGGGCCTTTCCAGCGGACAGGTGCAGGCGGATCGGCTGCGGGCACTGGGCGAACTTCGGCAGCGCGTTGCCGGGGTGGTGCTACTCAAGGGCGCGCACACGCTTGTTTCAGCTGAACAGGGACCGCCCTGGGTGATCGATGCCGGTAATCCCGGGATGGCGACAGCCGGCATGGGCGATGTGCTTGCCGGCTTGCTGGCGGGGCTTTGGGCGCAATTTGCGGATGCGATTCCCGAGAATGTCGCGGCCCTCGCCGCCTATGCGCATGCGCGCGCCGGAGATATCGCCGCCGCCGCCGGGCAGCGCGGCATGATCGCCAGCGATCTTGTCGCTGCTTTGCGGCAAGTGGTCAATCCCGAGACGCTTGAGCGAGGTCAGTGACCGCCTCAGGCAGGATTATTAGAAAAAATAGGATATGATGTTCCATATTTCCTGACATAGTTCCATGATTGAGCGTGATCGTCATATCCGGGCGCTGCGAAGGCTGTTTTCCAGTCATGCCGTGGTTGTGTTGATGGGGCAGCGTGGAGTCGGCAAGACCACGCTCGCGCAGGAGTTCGCCAGCCGTTGGCGCTGGAATTCCTACTATTTCGACTTGGGGAAGGCCGCCGACCGTGCGCAGATCGAAGATCCCGGTGCGGGCTTGGCCAAGTTGCAGGGACTGATTATCCTCGACGAAATTGACCGCTTCCCGAGTGTGCTGCCGGTGATTCGGAATCTCGCCCAGCGAACCTGGACCCAAGCCCGCTTCCTGCTGCTCAGCAGCATCGACCACAAGAGCCTCGGGGGCAAAATGCAACCGCTTGAGGATTTGCTGGCGCGATATGAGCTTCCAGGCTTGCTGGCGGAGGAGCTGCCCGTGCCGCAGTTGAATACGCTTTGGCTACGGGGTGGTTTGCCAAATTCGTTTGCCGCCAGCAGCGACCGCGGCAGCTACGAATTCAGGGAGCGGTGCATCCGCGATTTTTTCGAGCGCGATATCTATCGTCTGACCGGCAATACATCCGTTGCGCTGGTGGAGCGTTTCTGGACCATGCTGGCGGGGTGCCACGGCCAGGTGTGGAATGGTTCGGAGCTGGCGCGGTCGCTGGACGTTTCCCACCACACCGCTCGGCGTTATCTGGAAATTCTGGAATCGGCCTTTCTGGTCAGGCGCATTCGGCCTTGGCAGGCTGATCTTCCGCGGCGCCAGGTGAAGTCTCCGAAGGTCTATTTCCGTGATTCGGGATTACTTCACTGCTGCCTTGGAATGACCACCTACGGGGAGCTTGAGCGGCACCCGAGGTCGTGGGCCTCCTGGGAGGGATTTGTCTTGGAGAACCTCATGCATTCGCTTGGGCAGGAAACCAACCAGTATTACTTCTGGGCCGCGCATACCGGCGCCAAGGTCGATCTCATTGTGCAAACCGGCGCCGTGTTGCGCGGATTCGCGATTCGCCGAAGCCTCCGCCCCCGTCTGACCCGCACCATGCAGAAGACCATGGAGGAACTGTCGCTCTCGCGGATGGACATCGTGCATGCCGGTCCCGATAGCTTCTCGTTGGGACAGCGCAGCCGGGCTTTTTCCGTCCAGCGATTGCGCGAGGATCTGTGATTCTTGGGCGGTCGCCGGTCAGCCCCCGAGGCTTCTTTCAGGGTTGGCAGCGTTAGCGGTCTGGTGGCCTTGGGACGGGCCATGGGCGAGGCCCTGGCCGCTGTGGCGGGCCTGAGGGAAAAACTGATCCTTGGCTTCGACGGGGAACTCGGCGCAGGAAAGACCACGCTGATCGGCGGGACCCTGCATGCGCTGGGTCTTGAGGCGCCGGTCACCAGCCCGACCTACGGGCTGGTGCATCCCTATGCCGTGCGGCCGCCAGGCTGGGAAGTGACGATGGAAATTCTTCATATCGACCTGTACCGCCTTCAGCAGCTGTCGGAGCTGGATGAACTCGGATTGCCGGAGGAATTGCCCGGCTCGCCCGCCGGTCCTGGCGGAGTGCTCTTGGTGGAGTGGTTCGCAAACGCGCGCGGTCGGCTGGGCAAGCCGGATTTGGCTATTTTGCTGGGCCATGCCAACCCCGGCAGGACCGTGCGCGTGAGGGAATATTCATCCTCGGGCAGCGAGATAGCGCGCCGTCTCGGCATAGTCAGCCATCCGGATGTGGTCGCGCGGATTTAATGAAAGCTGCATTAAGTAGTACTAATACCTTCCTAATAAATATAGATTTTCTCTCTTGACAAGCCGACCCTGAAGTCTATACTCGCGAGCGAGGGACTTCGGAGGTGTCCGTGTGAGAAGGCACTGGTCAGGCATCACTGCTTGCCGCTTGGCCGCCGGTTTCGGCGCGGCGCTGCTGGCTGGCGCCCTGAGCGCCGCGCCTGCCCGTGTCGAAGCCATTCGGGTGGCCGAGTACGATGCCCGCACGCGAGTGGTCATCGAACTGGACCAGAACCGGAGCCACAGTTTGCTGGTTCTCGACCACCAGCCGCGCGTGGTCGTGGATATTTCCTCAAGCACGCTGCATGCCAGCCTCCCGGAGCGGGGCAGGGGAATTGTGCGGCGCATGCGCCACGCCCGCCACCAGGATGGAGAGCTGCGCATGGTTTTCGATCTGCGCGCCACCGCCACCGCCAGCAGCGTCGCGATCGCGGCGAGCAGGCCGGGCGAAGGGCACCGCATTGTGGTGGATATCTTCTCCAGCCGCGGGGATGCCGGCGCGCCAGCGAAGGCAAACGGAACCCAGGTTGCGCGCGATGTCCTGATTGCGATCGACCCGGGCCACGGCGGCAAGGATCCTGGCGCCATCGGACGGAACGGCTTGTACGAGAAAACCGTGGTTTTAGGGATTTCCCGGAGATTGTCGCGGCTGATTGAGCGCGAACCCGGCATGCGGGCGCTGCTGACCCGGGACGGGGATTACTACCTGAAGTTGCGCAGCCGCTACGAACTGGCCAGGCAGCGCAATGCGGATTTGTTTGTTTCCGTTCACGCCGATGCGGTTCGGGATCGGCGGGTTCGGGGATCAAGCGTGTATGTGCTGTCGGAGAAGGGCTCCTCGGACGAGGCGCGCCGTCTCGCCAAGCGTGAGAATGCATCCGACTTGGTGGCGGGCGTGGAGTTGGACGAGTATCCGCCGACGGTTGCCACGGTGATTATTGATCTGCAGCAGAATGCCTCCATCGGCGCCAGCTTGGAGGTGGGCGACGAGGTGTTGCAGCATTTGCACGGGGTGGGCCGCGTGCGTAAGGTCAGGGTGCAGAAGGCGCCTTTCGCGGTGCTTAAGGCACACGATGTGCCGTCCATTTTGGTGGAAACGGCGTACATTTCCAATCCGCAGGAAGAGCAGCTGCTGAATACCGCTGCCTATCAGGAGAAGCTGGCGCGCGCGCTGCTGGCCGGCGTCAGGTCCTACTTCTACAGGAATCCTCCGCGCGGCACGCTGATCGCAGAGCGGGTGGCGATGGGCGAGGTCCCGCAACAGCAATACGTGGCCCGAAGGGGCGACACGCTCAGCGGCATTGCGCAACGCTTCAGGGTGCCGGTGCCGGTGCTGATGCGCGCCAACAAACTTCCGAACGACCGCCTGCGTGTCGGCCAGGTTCTCATGATCCCCGCCACCTGAGATCATCTGCCGATGGGCGCAGCCCTGCGGAGCCGGAGGTGCTTCGGCAAAAGGTTGAAGCGGGATTGCCAGCCTTCCGGCCCGTACAATTCGCGCCCATGAGTTCATATCCGTTCGCCGAAATCGAGGCGAAGTGGCAGGCGCGCTGGGAAAAGGACGGCACCTTCCGTACGCCCGGCGTCCCCGACCGCTCGCTTCCCAAGGCGTACATCCTCGACATGTTCCCCTATCCCAGCGGGACCGGCCTTCATGTGGGGCACCCCGAAGGCTACACGGCCACCGACATTGTGGCCCGCTACAAGCGCATGCGCGGCTGCAACGTGCTGCATCCCATGGGCTGGGACGCTTTCGGCCTGCCCGCCGAGCAATACGCAGTGCGGACCAATACCCATCCGCGGGTGACCACGCGGCGCAATATCGACCGCTTTCGGACACAATTGAAGTCGCTGGGCTTTTCCTACGACTGGTCGCGCGAAATCAGCACCGCCGATCCCGACTACTACCGCTGGACGCAGTGGATTTTTCTGAAGCTGCATGAGCGCGGCTTGGCCTACCAGTCCGAGCAGCCGGTCTGGTGGTGCCCGGACCTGGGCACCACGCTGGCCAACGAGGAAGTCGTGGAAGGCCGGTCGGAAGTGGGCGGTTTTCCGTGCGAGCGACGGCCGCTGCGGCAATGGATGCTAAAGATCACGGACTATGCGGAGAGATTGCTGGAAGGACTCGACGGCCTGGATTGGCCCGAGTCCACGCTGGAAATGCAGCGCAACTGGATCGGCCGTTCAGTAGGCGCCGAGATCCGCTTCGCGCTGGCCAATGCCGACCAAGCCGTCAGCGTGTTCAGCACCCGGCCGGACACGCTGTTCGGCGCTACCTTCCTGGCCCTTTCGCCGGAGCACCCGCTGGCGGAAAAAATCGCCTCCCCGCAGCGGCTTGACGAGGTGCGGCGCTATTGCCGCGCGGCCGCGCGCAAGAGCCAGCTTAGGCGCGCGGCCGATGCGCATGACCGCAGCGGCGTCGATACCGGGGCGCGGGCCATCCATCCCGCCACCGGCAAGGAGATTCCGGTATGGGCGGCCGACTACGTGCTGATGGGTTACGGCACGGGTGCCATTATGGGTGTGCCCGGCGAGGACCAGCGCGACTGGGAGTTCGCCCAAGCTCATTCGCTTGAAGTGGTGCGCACCGTGCAGCCGCCCCAGGGGCACGAGGATGGCGCCTTCAGCGGCGAGGGCACCGTGATCAACAGCGGCTTTCTTAACGGAATGCGGATGGAGGAGGCCAAGCAGGCCGCCATCGGCTGGCTTGAGCGCAACGGGCGCGGCCGGGCGCGGACCGCCTACCGCTTGCGCGACTGGCTGTTCAGCCGGCAACGCTACTGGGGCGAACCTTTCCCGGTGGTATTCGTGGACGGCATCGCCAGGCCGCTGCCGGAAACGGAACTGCCGCTCACGCTGCCGGAACTCGACGACTTTCGCCCCAGCGGTTCGCCCGAAGGCCCGCTGGCCAAGGCCGGCGAGTGGCTCAAAGCCATCGATCCGCAAAGCGGCCGGCCGGCCCGCCGCGAGACCAATACCATGCCCCAGTGGGCCGGCTCCTGCTGGTACTATCTGCGCTTTATCGATCCGCGCAATCCTGGCCGGCTGGTGGACCCTGAACTGGAGCGCTACTGGATGCCGGTGGATCTCTATATCGGCGGCGCCGAGCACGCAGTGCTGCACCTGCTCTACGCGCGGTTTTGGCATAAGGTGCTGTACGACGCGGGCCTGGTTTCCACCGACGAGCCGTTCCGCAAAGTGGTGCACCAGGGCGTGATTCTGGGGGAGCGCGAGTTCACCGCTTATCAGGATGGCTCGGGAGCCTTCGTTTCCGCAGTGCGCGCCCGTCGTGTGCCGGGCTCTCAGCCGCCCGCCTGGGCCGATGGGGAAAGCGGCGCGGACCTTGCGCCGCAAGCCCTTGACGAGGAACAGGTTCGCAAGCGCGGCGAACACTTCGTGCTGGCCTCCGATTCCTCAATCGTGCTTGAGTCCCGCGCCCACAAGATGTCCAAATCGCGCGGCAACGTGGTGAACCCCGAGGAGGTGCTCCAGCGTTACGGTGCCGACGCATTCCGGCTTTATGAAATGTTCATGGGTCCTTTGGAGAAGTCCAAGCCTTGGAGCACGCGCGGCGTGGAGGGCCCGTTCAGATTCCTCGGACGTTTGTGGAGCCTGGTGGACGGCGGCATGAGCGAAGGCGAGGCCGCGCCCGAGCAGTTGCGTTTGCTGCATCGCACCATTGCCAAGGTCACGGCCGATATCCGCGAGCTGAAAATGAACACCGCCATCGCTGCGCTGATGGAGTTCGTCAACGCGGCGGCCCGCTGGAAGGAATTGCCGCGAAGCGTGGCGGAACCGCTGGTGCTGATTGCAAGCCCCTTTGCCCCGCATATTGCCGAGGAATTATGGGAGCGGCTGGGACATGGCGAATCGCTTGCGCATGCCCCTTGGCCCAAGGTGATCGGCCAATGGCTGAAGGATGAAACCGTGGAGATCGCGGTGCAGGTTAACGGCAGGCTCAGGGCCAGCATTCGCGTGGCTGCCGATGCCGGGCGCGAGGCGGTGCTGGCGGCGGCGCGCGGCGACGAGCGGGTGGCCGCGCGCTTGGCTGGAGAGGTGGTGCGAAGGGAAGTTTACGTTCCGGGCCGCATCGTCAATTTCGTGCTATGACGGCCCCGGCCCGCCTATTGCGCCAAGGGGCGGAGAATTCGCGCAGGATTTTGCTTGCCGCAGGCCATTCTCCGCCCCCCTCTTCCAGGAGACGCATGAACCCGTCCATGGGGCTTGCTTCGTTCGCGCCGGGACATCGGCGCTCACCCTGCCTCCGATACTCCCGGAAGAGGGGGGCGGAGAATGGCTTCATCGTTCCGCTTCGCGCAAGCGCCATGCGGATATTCGTGCTGTCGTGGCTGCCCGCGCTGCTGCTGTCCGCCTGCGGCTTCCAGTTCCAGGGGGCGCTCAGTTTTCCGGCGCTGTCCGGCGGGATATGGCTGCAAAGCGCCCACGGCGCCACGCCGCTTAAGCGGGCGCTCAAGGAGCAGTTGCGGCTGGCGCAAGTCGATGTGCGGGGCGGGCCTGGCGAAGGCGTCGCGATCCTGCGGCTGCTGGATGACGAGAGCCAGGAGAGCCTGGTGGCGATTTCGGCCAATAATCTCCCCACGGTGACCGAAATCAGTTACCGCGTCAGGTATTCCCTGCGCCTGGGAGGCCGGCGGCTGATCGAGGAGCGTGAGCGGGAGGCCAACCACACGCGGGTGCAGGACGAGTTCCGGGTGCTGGGCATGGAGCGCGAAGCCGAGGTTTTGCGCGAGGCCCTGGCCAAGGAATTGGCGCGGCAGATTCTCCGCGATCTGGCGGCCTTGCCCTCCCACGCCGCCCAGCAATAGCCTTGATTCGCCTTTACAACACGCTGGGCCGCGAGTTGCAGACTTTCGTGCCTGGGGACCCGTCACGGGTCACGATGTACGTGTGCGGTCCCACCGTGTACGGCCCCGCGCATATCGGCAATGCCCGCCCGGCCGTTGTCTTCGACGTGCTGGCCCGTGTGTTGCGGCGGCGCTATCGCTTGGTTTACGCCAGCAATATCACCGACGTGGACGACAAGATCAACAAGGCCGCAGCCGAGGAGGGCGTGGAAATCGCCGCGATCGCGCGGCGCTGGGCGAAGGTATGGGAGGAGGATATCGCGGCGCTCGGCGTGCTGCCGCCCGACCATCGACCGCGGGCCACGGAACATATCCCGCAGATGATTGGCCTGGTGGGGCGGCTGCTGCGAACAGGGCATGCCTACGAAGCCGAAGGACACGTTCTGTTCCGGGTGGGCGCCTGCTCCGGGTACGGCCAGTTGTCCGGCCGCGCCCGCGAGGAGCAGATTGCCGGAGCGCGGGTGGAGGTGGCCCCGTACAAGGAAGACCCGGCGGATTTCGTGCTATGGAAGCCATCGCCGCCGGAGCTGCCTGGCTGGGAAAGTCCTTGGGGCCGGGGGCGTCCCGGCTGGCACTTGGAGTGCTCGGCCATGGCGCGCGAGCACTTAGGCGAGACCTTGGATATTCATGGAGGAGGGCAGGACCTGATCTTTCCGCACCACGAAAACGAGATCGCCCAGAGCGAATGCGCGCACGCCGCGCCGCTGGCCCGCTACTGGATGCACAACGGCATGATTCGCATGGGCCGCTCGAAGATGGCCAAGTCCGCAGGCAATATCCTGACTATTCGCGGGCTGCTGGAGCAGCATCGGGGCGAAGTGCTGCGGCTCGCCTTGCTCAGCGCGCGCTACCGCGACCCGCTGGAATGGAGCGGCGAGCTGATCGCGGCCAGCCGCCGGCGCTTGGACCGCATGTACCGGGCGTTGCACGATTGCCCCCCGCGCAACGAGGCGCAGGAAAGCGGAGAGGCGGCGCCTGCGGGGGAACTGGTCCGGGCCTTGGAGGACGACCTGAACACGCCTGCCGCGCTTGGCGTATTGGCGGGCCAGGCGCGCGAACTCCGGGCAGGCAGGGGCGACCCGCAAGCGACGGCCGAATCGCTCCGGGCCGGCGCTGCGCTGCTCGGACTTTTGCGGGCCGAGCCTGAGGAGTGGTTTACCGCTCCGGTTGAGGGTGCGGCAGCCGAGGCCGGGGGAGTCCCGGGAGAAGGCGTGGCGGAAACGCCGCTTGCGTCCCTGACGGCCGCCGAGATCGAGGCGCGCATCGATCAGCGCGCGGCAGCGCGCGACCGCCGCGATTTTGCCGAGGCCGACCGGATACGCGAGCGGCTCAAGACCTTGGGCGTGGCGCTGGAGGACGGCCCCGGCGGAACCACTTGGCGGCGGATCTGACGGCAGGCGCTATGATTGCAGCATGAGCAAACTATTTGCAGCCAGGCGTTCGGTGGTCGAGGTGGAGGAGGGCTCGCAGCTCGCGCCGAAATTCAACCAACAGGGCCTGATACCGGCTGTGGTGACCGACCATGCCAGCGGCGAGCTTCTGATGCATGCGTATATGAACAGCGACGCGCTCGAACGGACGATCGGCACCGGCGAGGCGCATTACTACAGCCGCAGCAGGGACAAGCTGTGGCGCAAGGGAGAGACCAGCGGCCTGATCCAGAAGGTGCGCGAGCTGCTGGTGGACGACGATCAGGACTGCGTGTGGCTGCGCGTGGAGGTAGCGGGCGGCGCAAGTTGCCACGTGGGCTACCGTTCCTGTTTTTATCGCCGGGTCCCGCTGACTGCGGATAAGGGGCCGGTGGAGCTTCAGTTCACCGAAAGCGGCAAAGTGTTCGATCCGGAGCAGGTTTACGCAGGGCACGAAAACCCGACCCGCTTGTGAGTGCCGGGAAGCCGTCTTGCGGCAGCTTGCGGGAAGCTCAGGAGGAGTTGCTCGAAGAGTTGGGTTTTTTCGACAGTTGGATGGAGCGCTACCAGCATATTATCGAGATGGGCCGAAGCGCTCCGGAGTTTCCTGAAGAGTGGCGCATCGAGGACAACCGGCTGCGCGGGTGCCAGTCTCAGGTATGGCTGAAGTCTTGGCAGGAAGATGGCCGGCTGTTCTTCCGGGCCGTGAGCGATTCGGCCATCGTTTCCGGGCTTGCCGCCTTGCTGATGCGCGTCTATAGCGGTCGTTTGCCCTGCGAGATCGTCGAAACGCCGCCTGACTTCATAGCCGGCGCGGGCCTGGACCATCACTTAAGCCCCACGCGAAGCAATGGGCTGCATTCCATGGTGAGCCAGATCCGCGGGCTGGCCGTAAAATGTCTCCAGTGAAATCGCTCGCCATTGGACTGATACGCGCGTATCAGCTTTGCATTTCTCCGTTTCTGGGCTCGCGATGCCGTTTCCAGCCGACCTGTTCGAAGTACGCGGCGGAAGCCATTGAAGTTCACGGCCTGCTTCGCGGCTTCGGGATGTCGGCGCGGCGGCTGCTGCGCTGTCATCCGCTCGGTCCGTCAGGCTGGGATCCGGTTCCGCCAACGGGCGCGGACCAGCCGCCGCGCCGATAAAGGCCGTGGAAGACAGCTTCCTGTTGCTATTGCGATGCCCCAGAACCGGCGGCGGGCTTGAGCGCGCCGGTGCGGAGACGCTGGCCGCGCTCAACGATTCCGTGCGCAAGGGCGAGCTGGCCGATGCCTCAGGACACAAGCTGGAGGCGCCGTTGGAAGCGGCGCTGGTTTCCGCTTGCGGACGCTGGCTGTATCCCGTTCGGGAGGGCATCCCTGTGCTGCTCGTCGATCAGGCGATCAAGGCGGCAAACGCGAAGGACACGGCGTGAGGCTGTCCTGCAACGAATTGCCGGATGCCTTGGAAAAGGGGCTGGCGCCGCTGTACCTGTTGTCGGGCACCGAGCCTTTGCTGCTCGAAGAGGCGGCGGATCGGCTCCGGGCGGCTGCCCGCAAGGCCGAATTCTCCGAGCGCGCGCTGCATGTGGCCGACGCGCGCTACAACTGGAGCGCATTGAAGGCCGACGCCCGCAGCCGCTCGCTGTTTGCCCGCCGGCGGCTGGTGGAAGTGCGCCTCGCCAACGGCAAGCCCGGCGCGGCGGGCGCGAAAGTGCTCAAGGAGCTGGCTGATTCGCCGCCGGAAGACACCCTGCTCATGGTGATTGCCGGAGGCTTGGACCGCAATGCTAGAAAAAGCGCATGGGTGCGCGCCCTGGACGCTGCCGGCGCTTGGATCGATGCCCCGATTCCATCGGGCGCCGAACACCGGGCCTGGATACGGGAACGCCTTGCCCAGGAGCGATTTCAGCCCGACCCCGAGGCGGTGGCCCTGTTGGCGGAGCGCACCGAGGGCAATCTGCTGTCGGCGCGCCAGCAGATCGACAAGCTGGCGCTGACCAACGAGCCAGGGCCGCTCGGTTTGGAAGCGGTGATGGGGGCGATCTCCGATGCCAGTCGCTTCGACGTATTTCAGCTGGGGGCGGCCGCCTTGGGCCAAGATCTGCGCCGCGCCGCCCGCATTCTCTCAGGCTTGAAGCGGGAGGCCGCGCCGCCCACGCTGATTCTCTGGGTTCTGGTGCGCGACATCACCACGCTGGCCGACCTGCACTGGCGGACCGCGCGCGGCGACAGCCTGCCCTCGGCGATGGGCGCGCTGGCTGTCTGGTCGAGCCGCAAGGCGGAATTCCGGGCTGCCCTGAAGCGGCACGGGGCGCGCTCCATCGCCGGCCTGCTGCGCGGGTCGTCGAGGGCGGACCAGGTGATCAAGGGCGCCAGAACGGGTGAGCCGTGGGCGGAGCTGGAGCAACTCGCTTTTGCCTTGGCGGAGCCTCACCGCATGGGTGGCGGGCGTTGAGCGGATCCGATGTCTTGGGTCTCATGGGAGGCGCCTTCGATCCCGTCCACAAGGGACACATCGAGCTGGCGCGCAAGTTGGCCGCAGCGGCGGAAATCAGCGAGGTTCGCTTCGTGATCGCGGCCCGGCCGCCTCACCGGGGCGCTCTAATGGCGGGCGCTTCGCTGCGCCGGCGGATGCTGGAGGCGGCGATCGCCGATATTCCGGGCTATGCGGTGGAGGATTGCGAGCTTGAGCCTTCGGGGCCGCGCTACACAGTGGATACTCTGTCGCTTCTGCGGCGCCGTTATCCAAGCCGCCCGCTTTGCTGGATGATGGGATTCGATTCTTTTGCCGGTCTGCCGCAATGGCGTGACTGGCGAACCTTGTTTGATCTCGCTCATTTCGTGGTGGGAGCGCGGATCGGCTACACCGATGGCCTGTCCGCAGCGCTGGAGCGGGAGATTGCCGCGCGTTCCGCCGCCCATGCGCGGGAACTGCGGACCATCCGGTCTGGTCGGATACTGATGTGCGCGCAGCCTGTTGCGGCGATTTCCGCCAGCCGGGTTCGAAAGGCGGCGCGCGCCGGTCGCCTGGAGAGCGATCTGATCCCGGCGCCGGTGGCGCGGATCATCCGCGAATCCGGCGCCTACGCGGAAGGCAGCCCGTGAGCGCTGATCTGTTGCCGGCCTTGGCCGAGAGCGTGCTCGACGAATTGCAGGCCGCCGATGTGCGCTGGCTGGATGTGCGCGGCCAAACAGCGGTGACCGACCGCATGGTGATCGCCACTGGCCGCAACGCCCGTCATATCAAGGCGCTTGCGGACCGCCTCGTCGAGCGCGGCAAGAAAGCGGGATGCCCGGTGCTTGGCGTGGAAGGCCTGCAATGGTGCGACTGGGTGCTGATCGATTTCGGCGATCTCGTGATCCATCTCATGCGCCGAGAAACACGCGACTTCTACAAGCTAGAGGACTTGTGGGAGTTTGACGGTGCGGCTTAGTGTCGACGGCATTGAAAAGGGCGCTGCGCTGGGTGCTCGGTTCTGTCGGCGTGTGCCTGCTGCTCCTCGCCTTGCTACTCGGCGCCCTGCGGCTGCTTCTGCCCCTGACGCCGGCGTTCCAGGAGGAAATTGCGCGCTGGACCAGCGAAAGCCTTGGCTATCCTGTGGAGTTTGCGCGGATCGAGCCTTCTTGGGGGTTGACCGGGCCGGAATTTCGGCTCCGCGGCGTGCGCGTGATGTCCGAACGCGGCGGCGGACCCTTGTTGCTGGCCGACGAAATACAACTGGGAATCAATCTTTGGAGGCTGCTGCCGGGACGCGGTCTCACCCTGGACCGCATGTCCATTGCCGGGGCGCGTCTCTCTCTGCTGCGCCAGGGAACTGGGGCCTTTTCGATCCAGGGGCGTGACCCTGCCTACTATCCGGGCGGTCCGGCGCGCCTGCTGGCCTTTGTGCCCGGCGACATCAGGATTCGGGATATCTGGATCGAGTACTTGGATCCCGCCCGCGAGGCGCGCGAAAACTTCTGGCTGGAGCGGCTTTCAATCAAGATTGCCGACGGGCGGATCGTTCTGGATGGGCGCCTAGTCCTGCCGGAGGAATACGGCGAATGGCTCGCGCTGGGCGCCGACATTGATCTGCAGCAATGGACCCGCTCGCTGGCGCCCTCCGGCGCTTGGCGGCTCCATCTTGAGGGGCGTGCAATTCGGCTGGCGCGCATGCGGGAACTGATAGCGGAAGCCGCTTCCCTGCCCGTCATAGGGACCGGCGACTTCAACCTGTTTGCGGATCTTGCAGGCACGGATATCGAGCAACTTTTCGGAGAGCTTGATTTCACCGATTTTCGCATGACCGAGGATTTGATCGACCCTATTGTTTTCGACCGCTTAGGCGGACAGTTCGAATGGCAGAGCCGGGGGCGGGAGCACGCCTTGAATGCCGGGCGCATCCGTGTCGTCCGGACTGGCGAGGCCTGGCCGGAGACAGAGCTCCACGCTCGCTGGTCGGCTGAAGAGGACGGAAGGCTGACCGGCCTGAAGCTTGAATCGAGCTTTGTGCGGCTTGATGATGTGGCGCCTTCGCTGATAGGACTGGCATCGCGCGCCAACCTTGCCTTGCCTTTGCTGCCGCTGCGGGGCGACCTTGCGAACCTGAAGATGGAATGGGCGGAGGTTGGCGTATCGCTGCCGGACATACAGGCGGACTTCAGCGGATTGGACCTGGGCTGGGCTGAAAGCGGGCTGGCCTTGACGGGTGTGGATGGGCAGCTGCGGCACCGGGCGGGATCCGGAAGCGCTAGGCTCGCGGTTTCGGGCGGCGTGATGAAGGCGCAGTGGCTGGAAGAGCCGGCGGGCGTGGACGAGTTGCAGGCGGAATTGAGCTGGAGTCATAGCGGAGGGTGGCTGCTGGAGGGCAATAATTTGCGCATCAGCGCACAGGGCATGGATTGGGCTGGCCGGTTTTCACTGGCTTTGCCTGCGGACGGCGGTTCGCCGGTGCTTGATCTGAGCGGCGGCGGCGAGCGCTTGGAGGACCTTCCGCAGGCCCTTCGCCTCCTGCCCTGGCGGAACACTCCCGGGCTTCCTTTCGGCTGGATGAGCAATGCGCTGCATTCGGGGAAAGGGGAAGGCTGGAAACTGCTGGTGAGCGGCCCGCTTCATTCGTTTCCTTTCGGCGGCGGCGTGCTGCGCCTTGAAATGAGCCTTCGCGATGCCCGGATGACACTTTTCCCGGACTGGCCGGATGCGCTGGACGTGGCTGGGCGAATCGTGCTGAATGGGCCGAGATTGCTGATTCAGGAGGGAGAAGGCGATCTGGCCGGGGTCTGGTGGCGGGATGTTCAGGTGGAGGTGGCTGATCTCAGCCACCCTATGGTGGAGGTCAGCGCCGTGAGCGAAGCTCCTGTGCCGCGCTTGCTGCAGGGTTTGCGGCGCACCCCCGTGGCCGATCGGATTTACGGCGGGTTGCTGCAGGCTGAAACTTCCGGCCCGGCCAGCACCCGTTTCGGCTTTCGCCTGCCGATCCCGAACCGCAGCGCTTGGCGGATGCACTCCGAAACCGTCTTGGACGGAGTTGATTTGCAGCTGAACGAGCTGGTCCCGCCGGTTCGGGGTATGCGCGGCACGGTCACGGTAACCCGCGATGGCGTGCTCGCGGATAACCTGCGAGGCCAGTTTCTCGGCCAGCCCCTGGCCATTCGTTTGGGCAAGGCGCCCATCGGCGCGCAGGGCTATGGCTACCGCCTCGAGCTCAACGGGGCAGCATCCGCGGATGCTTTGCGCGACCTGTTCAACTGTTGCGGGCTGGACCGTTTGTCGGGGGAATTCGCTTGGACCGGCGAGATCCTTGTGCCTTCGATGGATGTCGAGCCCATGCGCGCTGCGCGCGCGCGCCTGGAGACGGATTTGGCGGGTCTGGCCAGCGCTTTCCCGCATCCCATGGGCAAGCTCGCGGCCACGCCAGGCCCAACCTGGCTGGAGTTGAGATGGGGTTCGGCGCAGCCGCCGCGCCTCGCAGGGCGTCTCGGCTTGGGCCCCGGCATCGCCATGGAGTTCGTTGATGCCGACGAGGGATGGCGCATCGGCCGGGGGCGTTTGCGTTTCGGGGACGCGCTGCCGCAATTGCCTGTTTCCGCCGGCCTTCTGGTGGACGGGGAGCTTGACTGGCTGAGGCCGGGGGATTGGACAAGCCTGTTTGCGCGTGATGGAAGCGCGACGGGCCTGCCCTGGGAGATCGACCTTAAGGCGGGCGCCTTGTATGCCCTTTCCAGCGAATGGCCGGAGCAGCGGGTCCAGGTTCGTCCGCAGCCCGGCGGATGGCAGGTGGAGCTTCAGGGGCAGGCTGCCGATGGTCGGATATTCTGGCCGCGGCCTGATGCCCAGGGAGCGGAACTGCTGGCGGATCTGAACTGGCTGCGGTTGACGCGGCGGGATCCGCGCCCGCCGCCGCCGGCCGACCCCCGCAGCCTGCCGGCCGGGAAGCTGCTGGTGGACGATCTGGAAATCGGCGCGATGCGGCTGGGCGCAGTGCGGGCGCGTTACGGGAAAACGGCCGGCGGACTGGGTTTGGATTGGTTCAGGACCGAATCCCCGGCTTTCTCCTCGGAGGGCAGCGCGGCCTGGCTGGTGGCGGACGAAGCAGCCACGCAGCACTTGGGACGGCTGGATCTGGCGATGGAGAGTTTTGATGTTGCCGCGGCGCTGGAGCAGCTCGGCTACGCCCGCGGGATTTCCGGGGATCGAGGCCGGATGTCGCTGTCGGCGAGCTGGGAAGGGCCGCCCGCTGGCGATTTTCTCGCTCGTGCCAACGGCACGGTCAGCATCGAGGTCGAATCCGGCGACGTGCCGGCGCTGGATCCCGGCGGCGGCCGGATGCTGGGCGTGCTGAGTGTTGCCCGGCTTCCGCGCCGGCTGGCGCTGGATTTTCGCGAGATGACCGAAGAAGGCCTGCCTTTTGATCGGCTGGCCGGCGATTTCAGCCTTCGCGCCGGCCAGGCCTATACTTGCAACATGGGCCTGCAAGGCGCAGTGGCCGGTTTGGCCCTGTTCGGTCGCACCGGGCTTAATGACCGCAGCTACGACCAGGTTGCCGTGGTGTCGCCGAATTTGCCCGGCCTGCTGTCATTGGGCGGCGTCATCGTGGGCGGCACCGGATTAGGCGCCACCATGCTGCTGCTGTCCCAGGCGTTCCGCGAACCGCTGCAAGCCATTTCGGCTAACTATTACCGGGTTGGCGGAAGCTGGGACAACCCGGATGTCAACCGGGTTCTTCGCGAAGAAATCGACTTTGAGGCGTTTGCCGACTGCGCCCGCTACTTAGAGGAACATCTCACCGACATGCCGGATATCGATTGGGACGCCCTGCTCAGCCAGGCGGAAGAGGCCGAGGCGGTGCCCGGAAGCGGCGAGCCGGAAGCGGAAACATCGGCGAGCGAGCCGCCCTCGACTCCCGAGGCGCCGCCGCCCGCAGCGACTGCGCCATGAGCGCCATGGCGGTTATTCAGATGTGCTCGGGCGACGATCCCGCCGCCAACCTCGGGCGGGCCTCCGCGCTCTTGCGCGAGGCCGCCGACCAGGGCGCGGCGCTGGCGGTGTTGCCGGAAAATTTCGCCCTTATGTCCAGGGATGCGGAGCGCAGACGCTCGAAGCATGCCGAGCAGCCGGGTTCCGGCCCCTGGCAGGACTTTGCCGCGGAACAGGCGCAGCGTCTGGGCCTATGGATTGTGGCCGGCACCATTCCCATGCGTTCGGATGATCCGAAGCGGCCGAGTTCGGCCTGCTGTCTTTTTGACGGCGCCGGCGCCATGGTGGCCCGCTACGACAAGGTGCATCTGTTCGATGTGTCGGTTCCGGGGCGCGCCGAGTCCTACCGCGAATCCGCCAATACCACGCCCGGACGCAAGCCGGTGGTGGCGGAAACGCCGTTCGGGCGTGTGGGGCTGGCAGTGTGCTACGACCTTCGCTTTCCGGAGCTGTTTCGCGCCATGAGCGAGCGCGGCGCCGAAGTCATTGCCTTGCCGGCCGCTTTTACCCGCGCCACCGGGGAAGCTCACTGGCATGTGCTGCTGCGGGCCCGCGCGGTCGAAAACCTTTGCTATATGCTCGCCTCCGCCCAGCACGGCAACCATCCCGGCGGGCGCGAAACCTATGGCTATTCGATGCTTGTGGAGCCCTGGGGGCGAGTGGCCGCGGAGCAGGGCGAAGGCGATGCCGTTTTGTGCCATGAGGTGAATCTGGCCACACTCGAGCGCCTGCGCGCGGGTTTTCCGGCGCTGGACCACCGCCGCCTGTGAGTGCCGGAGCCGGCTTTCTTGCGCCGTCCGATCAATTCCTTCGGGCGGGGGCTTGACCTGCGCCGCCGATTGCTCTGAAATCCGCGATTCGCTATGAACGCCCCCCTCGACCCCTCCACTCACGCCGTGCGGCCCGATGCGGTTGCGCTGGCCCGCGCCAGCCTGCTGGAATCGTGCGATCTGGGCGAACCGCAGCTCGACCGGGCGCTCGGTGCCCTGCTGCGGCCCGGCGTGGACTGGGGCGATTTGTATTTTTCGGAGCACTCCGGCGAATCCTGGGTGCTGGAGGACGGCATCGTCAAAACCGCGAGCCACGACCGCGGACGGGGCATGAGCGCTCGCGCCGTGAGCGGCGACAAGTCCGGGTTTGCCTATTCCGACGAGCTGGATCCCTTCACCCTGCTCCAGGCCGCGAGCACTGCGGGCGCGATCGCCCGGAGCGGCGGCCGCGGCCAGCTGAGGATGCGCCGCGAGCGCGCCAGCCGGGCCCTGTACGCGCCGGGCGATCCCGGTGCGGGATTCTCCGACCCGGCCAAGGTGGAATTGCTGCATATCCTTGATCGCGAGGCGCGCGCCGCCGATTCCCGCGTCCGCCAAGTGATCGCCAACCTTTCGGTTGCGCGGAAACGGGTGTTGGTCTGCTCCTCGGACGGGCGTATCGCGGCGGACGACCGTCCGCTGGTGCGGCTGGGGGTGACGGTATTGCTTGAAGACAAGGGCGAAGTGCGCCATGGCGTGTCCGGCTGGGGCGGGCGGCTGCCGCTGGCGGAGCTTTTCAGCGAGGAAAGCGGGCGCGGGCATGCGCGCGAAGCCGTGCGCCAGGCGGCGGTGAACCTGGACGCGCAGCCGGCCCCGGCCGGCGAGGAGATCGTGGTGCTGGGTCCCGGATGGCCGGGCGTGCTGCTGCATGAAGCCGTGGGCCACGGCTTGGAGGGCGACTTCAACCGCAAGGAGGTGTCGGCCTTCGCCGGGCGTATCGGCGAGAAGGTGGCCAGCGGGCAGTGCACGGTGGTGGACGACGGCAGCCTTCCCGGGCGCCGCGGCTCGCTGGAGATGGATGACGAGGGCACGCCCACGGGGCGCACCGTGCTGATCGAAAACGGCATCCTGGCCGGCTACATGCAGGATCGGCTGAACGCCGGCCTGATGGGCGCGAGGCCCACCGGCAACGGTCGCCGCGAGTCGTACGCCTGCCTGCCCATGCCGCGCATGACCAATACCTTCATGATGCCCGGCCCGCATGATCCGGAAGAGATTATCCGCTCGGTCAAAAAGGGCGTTTACGCGAAGAATTTCGGCGGCGGCCAGGTCGATATCACCTCCGGCAAATTCGTGTTCTCCGCCAGCGAGGCCTACCGGATCGAGAACGGCAAGCTGGGGGCGCCGCTGCGCGATGCGACCCTGATCGGCGACGGACCCACGGTTCTGACGAGGGTGTCGATGGTCGGCAGCGATCTGGCGCTCGATCCGGGCATCGGCGTGTGCGGCAAGGAGGGCCAGAGCGTGCCGGTGGGCGTGGGCATGCCCACGGTCCGCGTGGACGGCATCACCGTTGGAGGCACGGCCTGAATCCCGCGAAGAGCAACGGGGCAGGCCCTCGCTCAGCCCTCAATCAATCACCATAACCAACCCATCTCATACACCTGCAAAAGGAGCAAGAAATGACCAAAAAGGTGGCCATTCTCATGGGGTCGCATTCCGACTGGAAAATCATGGAGCACTCGGCCGTGACGCTGGACAAGCTGGGTGTGGAATGGGAGGCCCGGGCGCTGTCCGCCCACCGCGCCCCCAAATTGCTGGCGGAATACGTGGAGCAGGCCGAGGATAACGGCTTCGCGGTGATTATCGCCGGAGCGGGCCTGGCCGCCGCCCTGCCGGGAACGGCCGCGGCGCTCACCTCGCTGCCGGTTTTGGGCGTTCCCCTAGCCAGCGCGGCGTTCGGCGGCGCGGATGCGATGCTATCGATCGCGCAGATGCCGGCCGGCGTGCCGGTGGGCACGCTCGGAGTGGGGCGCCATGGCGCGGTCAACGCCGCGCTGCTGGCTGCCGCGATTCTGGCCTTGAGCGACGATGGCGCGCGCGCCGCGCTCAAGGCGCATCGCGAAGCCCAAACCGCCGAAGCCGTGCGCAACAGCGATGTCGCCGGATGACCTAAGCGAGCGCGTGGCCGATGCCCTGGCGCACGCCCGCAAGGGCGGCGCCAGCCAAGCCGCGGCTTCCGCATCCAACGATTCGGGGCTCACGCTGCGCGTTCGGATGCGCTCCGTGGAAACCTTGGAGAGCCACCAGGGCCATTCGCTGGGCGTGACGGTGTACCTGGGACGGCGGCAGGGCTCGGCCAGCACTTCGGACTTGTCGTCCCAAGCCGTGCGGGGAACTGTTGACAAAGCGCTGAGCCTGGCGCGCTTCGCCGCCGAGGACGAATTCGCCGGCTTGGCCGATGCCGACCGCATGGCTACGGAATTCCCGGAGCTGGATCTCCACCACCCTTGGGATCTGGATGCGGAACAGGCCATGGAACTGGCGCTGGAGTGCGAGGCGGCGGCGCTGGATGCCGATCCCAGGATCAGCAACTCCGAAGGCGCGGGCGTGGATAGCGGCGAATCCAGCCACGCCTACGGCAATTCGCACGGCTTTCTCCGCAGCGGGCGCTCCAGCAGCCACAGCCTCTCCTGCGCGGTGCTGAGCGAGCAGGACGGCCGCATGGAGAGCGATTACGAATTCTCCGCGGCCCGGGCGCCGGAGGAGCTCGCGCCGGCCAAGGAAGTGGGAGCGAAAGCCGCGCAATACACATTGCGGCGGTTGGGCGCGCGCAAGATTAAAAGCACCCGCGCGCCGGTGGCGTTCGCGCCGAGGGTGGCCCGCAGCTTGATGGGGCATTTCTGCGCGGCGGTGAGCGGACGCGCGCTCTACAATCGCGCCAGCTTCCTGCTCGACAGCCTAGGCAAGCCGGTGTTCGCGGATTGCGTGAACCTGTCGGAGCTTCCCCATGTGCCGCGCGGCATGGCCAGCCGCGCTTACGACGCGGAGGGCGTGGCCACCGTGAACCGCGAGGTGGTTGGCGGCGGCATGCTCAACGGCTATTTCCTGGGCAGCTACTCGGCGCGCAAGCTCGGCATGGGAACCACCGGCAACGCCGGCGGCGCGCATAACCTAGTGCTCCAAAGCACCGGCGAAACGCTTGAGGAGCTGCTGGCCGAAATGGGCGAGGGCCTAGTGGTTACCGAACTAATGGGGCAGGGCGCCAATATCGTGACCGGCGACTACTCCCGCGGCGCCTCCGGCTACTGGGTCAAGGACGGCGCGCCGGCCCACGCCGTGCATGAAATCACCATTGCCGGCAACTTAAAGGATATGTTCCGCAATATCCGCGCTATCGGCGCCGACATGGACCGCCGCGGCGGCATCCACACCGGCTCCATCCTTATCGACAACCTAAGCATCGCCGGCGCCTGATCCGCAATAAGCGCCTTCTCGTCCGCAACGGCGACTCAACAAGCGCGGAATACCCGGAAATCGCCTACACACTGGCTGCGCAAGAAAGTAAACTGCAATATGCGGGCTAGGCTCGATGCGCAAGGAGAAATAGTTATGCGGCCTTTGGCGATCACGGACGATGAGTTGGCGGGACTGATCGGTTCGCGCGAATCCACCCGAACTGAGTTCAAGGAAACCTTGCAGGGCAGCGCGCCAAGGAAAATTCGCGAAGCTATATGCGAGTTCGCCAATGATCTTCCGGGCGACGGTAAGCCAGGCATTGTTGTTGTCGGTTTAAGGAACGACAGCACGCTTGCCGGCACCGCCATAAGCGACGATTTGCTTCTTGCGTTGACCCACATGCGCAGCGACGGAAACATCGTGCCCCCTCCAACCATCCTGGTGGAGAAAAGGGCGTACAGGGCTGGCGATATTGCCGTGGTAACGGTTTGGCCATCCGATTCGCCGCCAGTGCGCTATAAAGGCGCAATCCACATTCGCAATGGGCCAAGAAGGGGCATCGCGACAGCCCAGGAAGAGCGAATTCTTAATGAGCGCCGGAGACATGGCGACCATCCGTTTGATATTTTTCCGGTCAATAACACGGGGGCTGCCGACTTGAACCGACGGCGGTTTGAGGACGAATATCTGCCGCACGCAGTGCGCCGCGACCTTTTACGAGAGAACGACAGGACTTTTGATCAACGCTTGGCTGCCGCCAAGATGACGGCTTCTGTCGAGGACGGGCGCGCCACAATTCTTGGATTGCTGGTTATCGGAGTAAGGCCGCGCGACTTCATTCCCGGAGCCTATGTTCAATTTTTGCGGATAGCCGGAAAGGATTTGTCCGACGACATCATTGACGAGCTTCAGATTGATGGCGCAGTATCAGATGTAATGGAACGTCTCGAAGACAAGCTTCGAGCGCACAACAGAAAGCAAATTGATTTAGTTAGCAATGACAGGGAGCAGCGCGCGGACAGTTATCCTATCGCGGCGCTGCAGCAGCTCACGCGCAATGCAATAATGCACCGCACTTACGAGCACACCAACGCCCCGGTTCGCGTGACATGGTTCGATGACAGAATTGAGATCCAGAATCCCGGCGGGCCATTTGGCACAGTTTCCCGCGAAAACTTTGGGCAACCCGGCCTAACGGACTACCGGAACCCGAACTTGGCAGAGGCTATGAAAGTGATGGGATATGTGCAGAGGTTCGGCGTGGGCATTGCCATCGCCCGAAAACAGCTGCAGGAGGCAGGGCATCCAGATATTGAGTTCGCCGCGACGCAATCCCATATTTTGGCTACAGTGCGGATTGCTCGCAGGAAAGGGAAGCCCTAGCAATGTCGGTTCCCGTGCTCACTTTTCTCAACAACAAGGGCGGCGTGGGCAAGACCTCCCTCGTCTACCACTTGGCTTGGATGCTCCCGGAAATCGGGGAGCGGGTGCTGGTTTGCGATCTTGATCCTCAGGCCAATCTCACCGCGTCGTTCCTTAGCGAAGACGAACTAGAGTCCTTGTGGGATGATCCTGCCTCGAACCGAACCGTTTTTCAATGCGTGGCGCCGTTAATAAAGGTGGGGGATATTCACGAACCCTGCGTGCATCAGGCTGCTGATGCGCTGGGACTCATTCCCGGAGATCTGGCGCTCTCCGGTTTTGAGGATAATCTCTCCAGCGAATGGCCGAACGCTCTCGAGGAATCCAATCTTTATCGACCGTTCCGCATTCTTTCCGCATTCTGGCAAATCATGCAGGCGGGCGCTAAGGAAATGGAGGCGTCAATCATTTTGGCGGACGTGGGCCCCAACCTCGGCGCTCTGAACCGCTCGGCGCTGATCGCAACCGATCATGTGGTTGTTCCTCTTGGCGCTGATCTGTTCTCCCTGCAAGGATTGCACAATTTGGGGCCAACACTTGCGAGATGGCGCCGCGAATGGTCGAAGCGGCGCGCGAACTGGCAAGAGCCGGACTTTGAGTTGCCCAAAGGCGCAATGAGTCCGATCGGATACATCGTGCAGCAGCACGGCGTGCAACTTGGGCGGCCAGTCAAGGCTTATGACAAATGGGTCAATCGCATGCCCGAGGCTTATGCCAGCCGTCTAATGGACGAAAAGAAAGGCCCGTTTGCCCAAACGCCCGCGCATGACAAGTTGTGCATAGCGACCGTCAAGCACTACCGAAGCTTAGTGCCCATGGCGCAGGAAGCCCGAAAGCCCATCTTCGAGCTAACCAGCGCGGATGGCGCCATCGGCGCGCACGCTGCCGCCGTTCGGGAGGCGTACAAGGATTTCCGAAAGCTGGCAAAGTCAATTAGCGAGCGGGTAACCGCTGCTGCGTGATCCTGCCCCACCCAAGAGCATGCAAAGCAAGCAATAATCACGCCGCTTTGGGGTTAGGCGGGGAGCATGGCGTTGAGGCGGTTCTGCCATTCGTCTTCATCCACGATTTCGAAGCGCATGACCCTATCGCGCATTGCCGGGACGAATTCCGCCCAATCCTTCTTTGCCGCGTGCTTGGAGCAGATATCGAATACTGACCGTTTGTAGTCGGTGTCGGCTGATTGCTTCAAGTGGATGCCTTTGGTCTCCACCACGAAAACCTGATGGTATTCATCCTCGGTGCCGGGCTCGTCCGCTTTCAGAGTGAAGATGAAGTCGGCGTAGATTCGTCCGCGCTTCCATCCTTGCACGTAGTAGTCCTTGCGGGCGCGGTTGCGGTACCAGAAAAATAGGCGTTCCTGCTGGTCCAAGTAGGTTGCGACCTTGTTTTCCAAGCCGTTTAGCTCGTCCTCGTTTGTGCGCTCAAACAGGTTGAGCAAGTACTGGCCGCCGTCTTCGCGGTTAGCCTGCTTTCCCGGGACGGCATCGATTTTTGCGGGAAGCTGATTGAAGCGCATGTTTTCGGCCACCACAAGGAACCTCATCGTTCCCGATTCCAGCAAATCCGAAAAAACCTTGCGGGACAAACGGTCGCGCTCGCTTTCCAGATGCCGCCGCAGCGATTCCAAAATGAAGGTGTAGTTATCCGAAACCTTTTTCGTTGAATGCCGCTCCAGCAACGCGTCGAATGTCTGCCGGGCAATCTCGCGGCCACGCCAGGGATTGGGCATGACTTCCAGCAGATGGCTGGCGGCGAAGAGGTAGTCGATTGCGGGTTCCTTATTCGCTGCGGGCATCGCCGACCGCCCATTAGCGGGATGCTCCATGAGCGGCTCGCTGTCCAGGCCGGCGCGCAACTCCATATCTCCGCGGCCGCTTTCGATCAGGCTCAGCCCCGCCAGCGGGGTTACGTCAATCTCGCCCCACGGCACCCGCGACAGAATGTCCGCTTCATAATGAACCAGCCGCCATTCGCCTCTGTCCCGGATCATGAATGCGGGCAGAACCAGATCCTTGGCAACTTTTCTGAATTGCTCGCGCTGCCTCAGCGCAACCGATTGCTGCGGCTGCATGGTGCCTTCCGCATCAGCCGTGATTCGTCCTTCCAGGCCCTCCAACCCCTCCAGCCCGAAGCCTTTCCGAACTTCGCCCAGCAATTCCGCGCCTCGGCGCTGAAAGCAGAACACGTAGCTCTGATCCAGCTCGGAAACACCCGTCTTGCAGGCATTGGGCTGGCGCAGAATGCGCCCAACGAGTTGCGTTAGCGCCGTTCGCGAGCCGGGATTGGCCAGGATAGCCAGCACGTAGGCGAACGAGCAATCCCAACCCTCCTGCAGCGCCTGCTTGGTGATGATGAAGCGGATGGGGCAATCGCGCCCCATCAGCCCGCCTAGCTCATCCACTTCCTTCAATTCATCGCGCTGGCTGGTCTTGATGGCAATTTGCTCCGGGCGGATCTCAGGGTGCCGGAGGAGGTATTCCCGGGCATCCTCGGCATGGATCAAACCGGGCTTTCGCTGCTCCCTGCCGGTGCGCTCCACCTGAATCACGCAAATCGGACGGATATAGAGGCCCGTGTTGGCCTCGTGCGCCCGCGCCCGCTCCTCCAGCAGCTTGCGATGCTCAATCGCCGCCAGCAAAGTGTCCTGCCAACTGGCGCTGGCGAGATTCCTGATGTTGAGATCGAGCTTGATCATTTCCTCGGCATTTAGCTCGGTTCCTTTGATATCGACCAGGACGTTGGCGATTTTGGGCGGAGTTGCCGAAAGCTCCACAATCATGCATGGATTGAATCCATCCAGCGTCTTCTTGGCGTTGGGGCTGTAGGCTTTATGCCCTTCGTCGAGAATAATCAGCGGCTGAAGCAGGCGCAGCGTGTTGCCGAGCGAGGTTTTGGCGTGGCGGCCCCACATGCCGCCCTGCTGCTCGAAAGCGTCAAGATTCGGAATCTTATCCAGCAGTTGCTTATGGCCGGAGATGTCGTCCTCGCCGGGGAAAAACGCTCGAATCCGCCGCTGTCGCGGAACATCCGCAGTTGCTTTTTGGTTGCGCGGTTGGCCGACGGCAGCATGAGAATCAATACGCAGAGGCAGTCGCGAATATCCCGGGGGCCGAATCGGCTGATTTTTTCCAGAACCAGCGTGCGGCCTGCCGAGGCCAGGTCCAACTGCTGGCGGTACGGATGGTCGCGGTCCTTGAGCGCTTTGAGCGTCTGGTTGTAGATCTGCGTGGTGGGCACAACCCACAGCACGAGGCCGGTTTGCTGGCGGCGGTAGTGGGTATTGACCAGATCAATGACTTTTGTGGCGAGAAGCGTCTTGCCGCCGCCTGTGGGAATCTTCAGGCAGAACGCGGGGAGCGGTTCGTCAAGCCCATTTCGACGCGGCATGTACGGACGCGTTGAATTTTTCTTCCAAGCCTGTTCGGCCCAATCGATTTCCATATCAGGGAATTGCTTGCGTATTTCTTGCGCCTTCCCGCGCTGTTCGGCCAAATGCTCCACGAACCCGCGAACCTGATCGAGGACGCGCTTTTGGAATTCCTTGAGAATCACGGGCCGGCGCGAGGGGCGCTGGCCGCGCTTAAGTTGTCCACCGCCTCGTAAATCTGGAAAGGCAACTGCTGAAACGTGATCCGGTACTGGTGCAGGAACTCCCGGTCCAGGTATTTCGTGGGCGCGAAAACCAATCGGTTGCGGTTGTGCTGCGCGGGCGGCAGCGCCCGGGCCTTGTCCAGAGTCAGCGCCATATTCTTCAGCGTTTCCACTTCCGGCTCGTAGATGAGAAAAACGTCATAAAGTCGGCTGCTGCCAATAAACCAGTCCTTGCGGCGGATGCGCTCCGGCAGGAACTCCTCCCCGGTGGCCGTGAAGAAAACGTAGCTGGCCAGCTTCTCGTAACTGGGCAGATTGGAGCCATCCAGCAGCGATTCCTGACGCATCGGTTTGCCCAGCTCGAAATAGCTGAACGACCCGCCCAAGCCAGATTTGAGCGCTTCATCCTTGGCTGACGGGACTCCCTGAATGACCCGCCGCACGCGCTCCGCAGTGATCGAATCCACGTAGTCCTCGCACTCAATCAGCACAAATCGGCGATTGCCGCCATCCTGCTTGTTGAGTGCGAGCACTGCATGGGCCGTGGTGCCGGAACCAGCAAAGGAGTCCAGCACGATGGAGTCGGGGGCGGTAGCGAAGGAGAGCAATTCGGCGATCAGCGTGGAGGGCTTGGGGTTCTTGAAGGCTTGAGGCTTTCGGGGAAAGATTTTCCGGATCTCGTTCGCTCCGCGGCGTGAGTCAATCCCATCAATGACGCTGCCCAGTTTGGCCTCGTAGTCGTCCACATATGCCTTGAGCTCGATGATCTTCGATTCGTCCGCGCCGAAAATCACACGATCTTCGGCGAGCAGGCGATCCATTGTGGATTCCGGGAAGCGGTAACCCATCAGCGGCTGCTTGCACGGCTTGCCGGTCACGGGGTGGATCACGTCGTAGCGGTAGCCCTCGCGGCCCGGGTTGTGAACGCTCCGGCTACCCGCGTAAATGCCCTCTTCGTCGATGAACTTGTAGTCGTCGAGAGGTTTGACTTCCACTTTGTGTTCCTTCAGCCAACTTGAGTATGCCTGCTGGCTTTCTTTGAGCGAGTGATGAGTTTTAAGGAGTTCGGCGCCTATGCGCTGCAAGGCCGCCTTAGAGCCGGAGCTTGCCGCCTTCCAGACCTCTTCAAGAGTCTGCTTGTTTGCAGCGTAGCAGACGATGTACTCGTGCTCGATGGCGATATTCGTCGGGTTGTTGTCGGTGGAGCCGTGCCAGATGATCTGCCCTACGCGGTTCTGCTGCCCAAACACCTCGTCCATCGGGCAGCGCCGATGGTGCATCTTGTTGTCGTCGATGGACAAGAGGATCACGCCGTCCTGCGCGAGCTGCTCTCCGAGGAC
>JAPOTY010000032.1 GCA_026708965.1 Gammaproteobacteria bacterium
TTTTTTCGCACAACTGGATCGGTGTCGGGCCGTTGCGCCCGCCGCTGGCGCTCCATCCGGGAAGTCAGCAGTTCGTTCTCCTTGCGCAGCGTCGCGTTTTCATAAGCCAGTTGCTCAAGCTCGCGCCGGTCGGCCAGGGTGAGATTCCCCAGCTTCCAAAACTTCCCGTGGCGCGTCAATTCAGTCATCGTCCAAGCCCACCGCCGACAGCGCCACGTTGATCGCCACGCCCGAATTGACCAGCTTTTCGACAACCATTGACCTGCCAACGAGGTCGGCGAAGTAGGTCTCGAATTTGAGCCGGATGCCGCCGTCGAGCTTGACCCGCAGTTCATGCTCGATCATTTCTCCAAGCGGGAGAATGACGTTGAGATGGGCGCGGCGGGCGGCTTCCTTCTGCCCCTGGCTGTTGGCGCCGTGCTGGAACAGATCGGGCGGCAGCCCCATCGACGCTAGTGCCCGCTGGAAGCCGTCACGCGCCGCCTCGTTGAGTTCCTTCATCATCATTGGACCTATGTGCCGCTGACGCCACGGTGAATCCGGGTCGATGTTCTTGTCTCCGGTTTTCAAGGTGTCCGAAAAAAACAGTCTCCCCTCCGCGGCGGTGATTTTCGATTTGACCGACGCGAGCTCATCGTCGCTCCAACCCTCGGCTGGGATTTCAACCACGCTCGACACCGGCGTGGCCGCCTCGTGCGACAGCGCCCTTTCCGCGTTCGACGCGAGGGCGGCGGTGGTGGAGGCGAACTGGAGCGGTCCCGACGGCGCCCACGGCAGGGCGGGGTCGTGGCCCCAGGCGAGGAAGAGGATGCGGTCGTAGGGCAGCACCCGCACCCTCGAGCCGTGCGGGCCATTGTCCGTGACGCGGCAGCGCCAGCCGGAGCGGTTGGAGTTGGCGCCCTCCTCGAAATTCCAATAGCTGGCCTCGGTGAGCATATCCGGTTCGACCGCCCAGACCGAGCCGCCGCGCCGGATCAGGCTCCTGCCGATCTGGGAGAACACCATCGGTGTCAGCATGGCCTTCGCCCATTCCGGCCCCTCGATCCGCGCCCCGGCGAGCGCGCGGGCCACGAAGCCCGCCCCGGCCTCGACGCCGCCGATTTTCCCGGCGTCCGCCGACACCGTGGTCGCGTGCTGGAAAACCGCGCTCAAAATGCTGGATGTGTACGACCTCTTTTCCGGCTTGCGCCACGGCATCCTAATCATCGTCATCGTCCCACGTTGAAACCGCCAGCCGCACCCGGTACGCGGACAGCGCCCCCATCGCCCCGGACAGCCGGAATGCGCGGCTGTGGTCGTGCGAGAACGCCACCTTGAGGCCGTCGGTTTCCATGCTCTCGAATTCCCCCGTGCTCGCCCCGCCCAAGTAGCCGAAATAGCGCCGGGCGGCCTCGCGCTTCGCGGCCAGCGGCGCGTCGGGCGCGAAGCGTTCGATTTTCGCGCTCAGCAATCCCATGATGGCGTCGATTCTGGCCTTTTCCGAAACTGTGGGGGTTTCGCTTGCGGTTTCGGAAAGGGCGGCGGCGGCGGCCTTGTATTGCGCCGTGGACGGCGCGGGGTCGGCTGGCCACGGCAGCGGGACGGAAGCGAAAGCGGCTATCACAGCCATGACCATCTCCTCCTCCGGGGTCGCCGCAGCACCTCGAATTTTTCCCAGCCGGTGGCGTCGGCCAAACTCACCTTGACCAGCAGCGAAGTCACCGCCGCCACCGTGTAGGTGCGGACAGCGCCCTCCTCGGTGAATTCGGAATCGTCATCGTTGAGCAATGGCCTGACAATCGGCGCGGAAGTCTCGACGGATTCGGCGAGGGCCGTCCCCGCCGGCGACTCCATCGCCTCCCGGCTCACCTCGGCGACGATGGCGCCGTCGGCGCCG
This sequence comes from Gammaproteobacteria bacterium, assembly GCA_026708965.1. Classification (GTDB taxonomy): domain Bacteria; phylum Pseudomonadota; class Gammaproteobacteria; order Steroidobacterales; family Foliamicaceae; genus Foliamicus. Next base: position 1,877 of record JAPOTY010000032.1, read on the forward strand.
GTGGACAGGAACAGGCTCCCCGCCGCCGTGGTCGCGATCACGTGGCCGGGGTCGTAGCTGCCGGTGTGGAGAACGATGTTGCGCTCCCGGGCGGCGGCCTGCCCGACGGCCCGCTCGAAGGCGTCGGCGGTGAACCTGACCGACGTGCAGTTCGGGCCGACGCAACCGCACCGCCTGACCGATTCCGGCATCGGCCTCACCCGCGCCCTGCCCGCCGCTTTCCGGCGCCGCGCCTCGACCATCGTCGGATAGGCGGGATCGGCGACAAGGGCCAGGCCAACGAGCCGGGCTTTTTCGATCACGCGCAGGCCGCTGGCGTCCCGCGACTCCCTGTCCGTCAAAAATTCGATGCTCAGCGCGGGGAGCCGCCCAGCCCGAACATCGCGCAGCGCGACATCGCCGGCGGGGATGGGGAACACCTCGGCGCTCATGTGGAGCGCGTCGGCGCGGTCGTCGAACGACAGCCCGCCCCCCGGATGATAGGCGACGGCCTGCAATTCGTTGTGGCGCAGATTCAGGGGGACGGCGTCGGCCAGTTCGATGCTGCCCGGCAGAAACATCTCGCCGTGCGAGGGCGATTCCACGCGGTACGGCAGGGCGACACCCGACAGGCGCCGCCCCTCCGTGCGGAACTCGACCTCGCGGGTCAGCGTTTCCATCAGGTGGTCGATACGCGGAACGCAACCTCGGCGTACGCGTTGGGCTGGACGAGGATGACTTGGCTGCCGATCATCGTCGAGACGGTGAAGCGCGACTGCCCCTTGAGCGCCATGCTGTCATAGCCGGGGTCGTTGATCGCGATGGTCCCCCAGGTCGGCAGCACGGCGGTCCGCATTCCGGGACGCCCCTTGCGGCACAGGATGCCGGCCTGCACGTGGGACGCCTTCGCGGGCATCCGCTCATTCGTCATGAATCCGGCAAGGGCTTTTTCGGCGAAGTGGCCGAAGGATTCGGAGCCGAGGCTGGCGGCGGCGCGGGCGCTGTCGGCCTCGTCATCATTGGACACATCGATGACGCGGTCGCGGAAACTTTTGAACGCCAGCCGGTAGGTGTCCACGCCCACCATGAGGCCGATGTGCGACAGTTTGGTCGCCCAAAGGCCGTCGATTCCGTCGAGGGCGATCGCCAGCATCCGGTCGTAGTCCTCCACCCCCGCCGCTGGCGCGGATGGGTTGGTCAACTGCGCGAACAGGCCGGAAATGTTCGGCGACGTGCCGTTTCCGTTGATGATCTGATCGTCGAGTTCCGCGCTCAAGACCATCGGGATGTGTTCGCGCAGGATGCTCTCGAAATTGCTCGCGCCCACGCTGACGATATCCTCGATGGCCAGATCGACCGCCGCGCCGATGCGACGGGCCGTCGCCGTGCTGGGCGTGAAGGCCCCGGCGGTGTTCGCGACGTCGCCGCCCTTCGCCGCCGCCGAAGCGGTCAGATTGGTGGAGATGGTGGCGCTCGCGTATGTGCCGGATGGGACCATCGGCATGTCGATCATCATGTTTGCGGCGATGGACGGGGCGAAAACGGCGGGCTGCAAGGTGTCCAGATTGACGCCCACGGTGGTCGGCGCCGGCGTGACCGCGCGCTTTTCCGGCGACCCCAGAACGTCCCACACCTCCATCGGGATTTCGTTCCCGGCCAGCCCCTCGCCGCCGGCGTCGCGTATCTCGCGGTGGACCTGCTGCGCGAGTTCGCCTTCGGCGCCGTCGAGCGGACCCTTGCCGACCGCGTGTCTCAGGAAGCCGGAGATAGTGGCGCGGGACCGCAGTTCGAGCCGGGCGCGGACTTCGGGTTTCGTCGCCCCGCCGGTTTCGAGCGCCTCGCGCTCGGCGATTTGATCGTCGGTCTCGCAGGCCAGCGCGGCCCCGCGCAGTTGCCTTTCGAGATCGGGCACGCCCGCCTCGATGCGGTCGAACTCCGTCCGCTGCTCATCGGTGAGCGTGTCGAGCCGGGACAATTCCGCCATGCGCTGGCGCTGCTGGGACTGGCGGTCGCGCAATTCGCGCAACCTCTTTTGGTTAGAATCCATTGCTGGTTCCTCAACATGTGGTGAAAGTTCAAGGCCAAAACTACCACAAGTTGGCGAAATCCACCAATTCAGCGGAAAAGTTCGCGGGCGAACGCCCGCCATTCGGCGCGTCCCGGTATCTCCGGGGCGGAATTTTCGGCGCGGGTTTTTCGGATGTGGCAACCGGTGCACAAGATCTGCGCGTTGGCGGGATCCAGCGGGGCACCCCCGGCGGCCAGCGGGAGGATGTGGTCGCATTCATTTCCGTAGCCCCCGCAGACCGCGCACGTCCAGTTGTCGCGGATGAGGATTTTCCGGCGGAAATCCTGCCAAGCACGGCTTGGAATTTTCCGGTGGTTCCGGCTCACAGGAAGCGCCTCTTCCTGACCGGCCTGTAGAACTCCGGGGCGATCTGCCCGACGTTGAGCAGCAGGCTGGCGACAACATCGTCGCGGCCGACATTGTGGTTTTTCTTCACCAGCCAAAAGCAGCCGCTTTCGTCGTTTTTCACAACCGCGGCCAGCAACGACGTGGATATCAACGCGGCGCTCTCCGGGTCGATTGCGAGCGGCCCGTCCTTCACCGCGCGGCGGAACGCACGGATGTCGGCGGCTGGCTCGAACTTCCCCCGCGCCGCCCGCTCGACAAGGGGGACACCCGAAGGCTGCGCGTCCCGCAGTTCGTTGATCCGCGCCCGGTCGCAGATGATTTTCCGTGGTTTCCCCCAAGTGCCCGTCAGCAAATCAATGACCATTGGCACGGGTGGAACCCGGAGACCCTCGGCGACGCGGAGCACGCCCTGCTCCGCAAGCCGCGAATAGGTGCCGCGCTCCACCTTGTCGCGTTTTTCCTGCATTTCGAGACTGGGTACTCCCGGCGCCACGGCGCGGGCCTCGGCCCTGCCGTTGGCCCAGACCGCCGTCACCGCCGACCATGCGCGGTTGTGGCCCAGGTCAACGGCGCAGACCGGGGAGCCCTCGCGGTCCGGGACGGGCCGGCGAAGCGCGAGTTGCCAGTCGGGGACAGACAACAGCATCTGGGTTTCGTCGCCCGCCGGATGATTCAGTCTGTAAGACAAGAACCTCGCCTTGAGTTGTGAATCGCTCCGGGCGGCGTCGCGCTCGAGCTTCAACCGCTCGCGGAATTTCGCCGAAATCTCCACCAGCGGATTGCAGTGGCGGATCATGCCCCAGTCATCCCAGCGGTCGAGATCGTCGCACTGGCGAAGCATTCCGAAAGTGGAGCCGTGGCTGCCGCCCTCGGCAAGCTCGCGCCACCAGCCCGACGCGCTCGGCGCGATTGTTCCGATCATCAACAAGCGCATATCGCTGGCGGGTTTTCCCAACGCGGTTGAGAGCGCGTCGTGCATCAACTGGCCACCGACCACCTCGGCGGCTCCGGGTTCATCCCAAACCGCGAACGGCGTGTCCGCTCCCAAACCCATCGCGGTCCTTCCCGACGAGGAAATCACCCTGAGCCGGGTGTTGGTCGCGGGGTGCGAGATGCTGACCCGGTTCGCGGCGTCGGTGAACTTGTGGTGGGATTCACCCAGCATCTCGCGGGCGAATCGGTAGGTGATTCTGGCCTGTTCGATTGAAGCGGCCAGCAGCACGCTCTCGGCGCCGGGGCGGAACAGTTCATCACCCGGCGAAAGGATGCGGGTGAGCAGATACGCCGCAAGGCTCGATTTTCCATTTCCTCGAGGCAGCGACAAAAACGCCGTGTCGATTCCAGGCGCGAGCGCACCCCGCAGGAACTCCCGTTGGAATGGCCGAAGTTCGATCATTCATTCACTCCGAAGTGTGTGCACAAGACATAACACCGGCGACGCGTGGGAGCGGCGGGCGGCAGCGGTGCCATCAAAGCCATCTGCTCGCACCTGTTCCGCGACCTGTTCTGTCCACTTGTTTCCACCCTTAAGGGTGGAAACAAGTGAACAAGTACTTGTTCCGACTTGTTCTGGACTTGTTCCGAACAAGTCAGCGCGGCTTGACGGGCGCATACATCGTCGCGTTTCTGTCGCCTTTGAACTGGTTAAGGAGCTTCGACTTGACCAGTTCGTGCAGTGCGGCGCGCACGGTCTCGAAGTTCTTACCGACCGCCTTCCTGATCTGGTTCTGGCTCTTGCGTTCGTCCATGTTGTCCTCACGCCACAAGGCCATGATCGCGTCCTGAGTTTCGTTCCGGACCGTCTGATCCACCTCCAAGCGGCAGGTTTCGGGATCGTACGTGAACGCGGTCTTGTCGATGCCCGCCCGTCGCCTTCCGCGGCCCGTTATCGTCAAATCTCCGCTCTTGAGCTGGCAGTCGATGGACGCCTTCACGTCCGCATTGATGCGGTGGTTGCCGGAAAATTCGCCTTGTTTGTTGTGGTGGTGGATGAACAGCATCGCAACAGAAAGCTTTGAGGTGAGCTTGTCAAGCATGGTCATGACTTCCGTTGCTTCGCCGGTCTTATCCAAGTCGAATCCATTCCCGAATTTTTCCAAACTGTCCATTGCGAGCACGTTGCAGCCCCGTTCCTTCACAGCGTTGCCCATCTATTCCAAGCAATCGTCTCGCTCATACACGCGGAAGATTTCGAGGGCCGCGTTGTTCGGCGTGCCTATCATTTGCTGACGGTCTGCTATCTCGTCGCCCTCTTCCTCGAAACTGAACCATGCGACGCGGGCGGATTCGAGTTTCACTTCCCGGCCGGCGAAACTCGCGCCCGTCAAGATCGCGTGAACCATGTTCGCGAGCAGGCCGGATTTTCCGATCTTCTCGCGCCCGTAGATGGCGAACATTCCAACCTTGTGCACGAGGCGCTCGATCAGCCAATAGTCTGTTTCACGCGGCGCGGCCAGCCATTCGGCGAACGTGACCGGGTCGGCATCTTCCGCCTCTTCCTCTTCCGCTTCGTCCCAATCGCCGAAATCGATCAGCTCTGGATCGTCGAGCCGCTTCCTGATCTCGCCGGCGTCCAAGTCGGCGGCGTCGGCTTTTTCCTCGAGGTCGGCGACATCGACCACCGCCACCCGGCAGCCCTGGGCAACCAATATCCGCCCGAGCTGGCGCATGGCGTCTTCGCCGGGGGCGTCCCGATCCGGCCAAAGTGTGACGTGGACGCCATTGGCAAGGCACCGCCAGTCCGTCGTTTTCCACAGCCGTGCACCGCCGATCCCGGTTGTGGCGTTGATCTCCGCTTTTCGGAGCGCGTCACAAGCCGGTTCGCCCTCGCAAACCACGATGGGTTTTCCGGCATCGAATCCGTCAAGCGGGTGAAAGGGGTTTTCGGCCTTGCCGGAACGCCAAATTTGCTTGCCCGCCGGCGTGTCTTTTCGGTGGACGGTGACAGTGCCGCCCGTGACGGCATTGTATTCCCATTCACGGTAAACCGGGCCGCACTCTTCGGGGTCTGGGATCCCACCAGTTGAACCCGGCGCCTCTTCGGCGAAACCGTCGTCCTCCATCGAATCACAAAATTCGTCAAACGGACTTTTCGTGCTACTATATTCCTCGGTCGCCATGGCGGACTCCCTTCGGTTTGGGAAAAAAATGGCCCGGTTCCCCCGCAGAAGGAAACCGGGCTTTTTTTCACGCTGATTTGGGAGTCCGCCAGGTGCCATCAAGCCACGCCTGCACGTCAGAAACGCGCCAGCGCCGCGCTTGCGGCCCAAGCTCGATAGCTCTGGGAAACTTCCCCGCAGCCGTCATGCGGTGCAGGGTGGTGCGGGATACGTTCAGGATTTTGGTGACTTCCGTCACCTTGAGTAGTTGCTTTTCAGCAGTCATGGCAGCGCCTCCGAAATTCATTTCAGATTTGCCTCATCCATAAGGTTAGCGACTGCTAATGCGGGCCTGTTTCTCCGGCAGTTCCAGTTGCCAGTGGCCGCTCGGGACCCCATCGGGTTGCGTTTTCCTTTCCCTTCAACTCCATGAGCGCTTGATCGGCTTGCGCGTCTACGCTTCTTCCAGCCGCACTTCCATTGGCGCTGCCACTAGTATCTACTGTTTTCTTCCGGTATGCAAGCGGACAACCGTGCCCGGCTTGCGCGTTACGAAGTCGGCCCATTGCTGCATCAAATCGCGGCGTTG
>JAPOTY010000020.1 GCA_026708965.1 Gammaproteobacteria bacterium
ATTAGGTTAGTGGCTGATTTCTATAGGAATTGTGACTTTGGGATATAATTCCCTTTGAAAAGCTAAAGCCTGCACCGATCTTGTTGAGGTCATCGACGAGTTGATGGATCTCCTCACGGGCATCGGATGTCCACTGCGCCACTGCAACGGATAGGAGCAGGTCTGAGTACGATAGAACCGTTCCGCCGCTATTAGTGCGAATGAAGATTTGAAGAACCTTTTCGAGCTCTTGGCTATCTTCTTTATAAGAGGATACCAGCGGCAGATTTCGAACCACCTCAAACAGGCGGAAGAGGGCTTTATGCGGCACATTTATGGGTTGATCGCCGAGGTTTCGGCCTTCCAGCCACTCTGTCATAGCTGGCCCTCCATCGGCGAGCTTAAGTATTTCGCGCACGGGGAACCAACAGCCCTTTCGCTCTTGCGATTGTTCAGTGGTGAGAAATTCGAACCGATAGCTCAATCCAGGATCGTCTTCATCCGTTGGAGCCCATAGCAGATCGAGGTGCAGTTCCCGGGTCGGAAACGCCGCATTGTCATTCCACCGCTTATATGGCAGCTTTTTTGCGAGTGAGCCGCGAATTCCGATGTTCAGAGCCGTAAGGCGCTGTTGGCCATCCAAGACGGCAACGACATCACGGTCTGGCAGCTCGCCGATTTTCGGGCAGAACAATTTCGCGCCTTTCGATTTGATCGAGCGTGTCCTTGATCGTGACTGGGGACTGATATGCCATGTGCCGCCTCCCTATTGTTAGAGATTGGGTGATTTTATTGGGCTGCTCGACGATTGACGCGGCGGCGTTTTTTCCTATTGGCGGCCGCCGCCGGCCACGAGGCTTGCGAGTGCGCCAATGGCAGCGGAACCCAAGGCGACGAGAGAGTCAGGCACGTTCAAGTCTCTGGCGGCGAGAATGATCGTGCCTAGCGCGGCAAGGATTGCCACCGCCCCGAGGAATCCCACCACTATTCGGTAAAACCGCCGATCACTAATATAGGCGGGCTGGGTGCGCTCGTAGGTTTGGGGCTCATAGCCAACAGGCGAACCCCAAGTTTCATCGCTTGCCGCAACGCCAAGCTCCGCAGACGAGGAGGGCGGTGCGTGCTGCTTACCGTCGGCGGGTTGATCAGGCACTGCCCGCTCCTGTAATAAGCACCCGCTCCAGAGCGCCGTCCTTCGTTCGGATGAGCACTTCCTCGCCACGCTCAATGCTTCGGGTGATCCCTTCGGCAATCGCCAAAGCGCTGCTCACGGCGCTCGCCTTGCTGCGCGAGTGAAGGCGCTTGGTGAGGGTTTCCGTGTTCTTGATGTCCCGATCCGTAAGGTTCATTGTGACCTTGGTCATTTTCATGGCCTTTCTCCTTCGTTGGTATCAAGCGGATCAAATCCGCTTTTTATACGGGGATTATACATCTTTTATATGTAAAAAAGCCGTGTTCCGGGCTTAAGTCAGTCGGCCCAGGCGAGGACGTCGGGGATGTAGCGGCGGGCTTCGGACAGGTAGGCTTCGGTGAGCTCGTTGAAGCCGCGGGTTTTGCGGCCCACGGCGTGCCATACGGAGTGGCCGGGCTGTTCGGGCATGTCGAGGAAGCGTTGCCAGGGCGCCAGATACACAGCGGAGAAGACGGCTTCCAAGCGGTTGGGGGCGGGATCGTTCAGCGACGGCGCATCAACGACTGTGGAGCCGTACTCGGCAAGCGGTATCGGGCGCTGCTCGGGGTAGTCGCGCGAGCCGGTCATCAATAGCTTGTCGCCGCTTCGCACCCAGGTTAAATCGAGCGCCGCGGTTTCGCCGCCGGCCGCCGGCGTTTCCGAAATGCGGCCTTCATCGTCGGGTTCAAGAATGACGTGCGACCCGATCACGTTCGGCTCCACCTGATTCATCTGCCCGGTGAAAGGATTGCGGTGCTGCTTGCCGTTGAGGATTTCGCCGGTTGCCGGATCCTTGAACACCGTCATGACCTTCGACCACACCTCGTAGCGGTTTTCGCCCAGGCGCACGAAACGCTTGGTTTCGCACCCTTCGGCGGCGAACAGGACCTTGGGGTTCCGATCCGGCGTGACGGCCACGTAAACGCCGCTCCACCACCACGGCGCGATTCCGCCTTCGCGGTCGCAGCGCACCCGAACGAAGTTATCGAACAGGCGTTCAGGCGTGGCTGCCCAATCATCGCTTAAATCCATTGGCGCGGTGCCGCTGCGCTCGCCGCCGGAAGCGGCTTCGGGCGTGGCCTCGGCTGACATGCCCCCGGCGGCGGCGCCTTCTCCCGGGGTGTTCCGCGCCGAAGGGGCGCAGGCGCCGGCAGCGATTCCGGCAAGCGCCAAAGCGGAGCCTCCCAGCAGCTCGCGGCGGCTCAGCGCGTGTTTGTTGTCGGTCGTGTTGGGCATCAGTGCTTCCTCAAAGCGGGCGTGGCGCTTATAGTAGCGCGGCGCAAGCGACTCGCTTCATGCACGAACGGGCTCCATTCCATATCAAGGCGCTGCACGGGTTCACCGGTTCCGTGGGGAATCTCGTGTTTGTGGTATTCGAGCTGTTCGTGCTGTTTTTCTACCAGCGCGTGGTGGGTCTGGATGGGCGCTTGGTTGGGCTGGCCATCTTCATCAGCCTGGCGGTGGATGCGCTGACCGATCCGTTGATCGGCGAATGGTCCGACCGCCTGCGGGCCAGGTTCGGACGCCGGCACACGATGATGTTCGGCGCCGTCATTCCCATGGGCCTGTTCTTCTTCCTGCAGTTCACCCCGCCGGCCGGGCTGTCGCAGCAGGGCCTGTTCCTGTGGCTGCTCGTCATGTCCGTGGGCGCCCGCGTGATGCTCACTTTCTTTGATGCGCCGGCAGCGGCGGTGACTGCGGAAATCGCTGTTCGCCCCGCCGATCGAGCGGAAATGGGCATTTACCGCCAAGTGGCCGGATTGCTCGCCTATTCGGGCATTCTCTACCTGGCTTTCAGCGTTTTCTTCAACGCGACCGAGGCGTTCCCGGTAGGGCAGGAGAATCCGGCGGCCTACGCGCCGTTCGGAGCGGTGGCGGCTATCGCGCTGATGGTGTTCATGGTCGTGTCCTCGGCGGGCACCTACCGCCATATCCGCAGCTTCGAGCGCCGCCTGCCGCCGCCCGCTAGAACGCGGTTCGACTGGATGAAGACGCTGCGCGCCTGGGGCGAGCTGATTCTTGAGGTGCGCAACACGCGCGCGCTGTTTTGGGGCCTGCTGCTGGCCACCACCATGGGTTCGTGCTTCCGCTCGCTGAACCTGCATTTCGGGCCGCATCTGTGGGGGCTCACCACGCAGCAGATTCAGGCTTGGCAGCAGGCGGTTCCTTTCGGCATGCTGGCCGCCGCCATCGGCGCCCGCTTCATCGTGACCCGCACCGAGCCGAAGTATCTCTACCTGACGGGCTACGCGATCCTGCTCATCGCCTATGTGGCGCCGCTGTTCCTCACCCTGCTCGGATGGCTGCCGGAGTTCGGCAGCGGCGCGCTTGCCAATATTCTGTTCGCATTTCAGTTGGCTGCCGGAATCGGCGCGGGCTTGCTGATGATCTGCTCGCTGATCATGTTCGCTGAAACAACCGACGAGTACCGGTTCGTGCGCAATGTTTCGCGCACCGCTCTGATCCTCGGCCTCATCACCTTTGGCAGCAAGCTGGCCAGCGGGCTGGGCAAGGCGGTCTCGGGCTGGATTCTGGAATGGGTGAGGTTCCCGGACGTGAAGTCGGGGGTGGATGTGAGCCTTGAGGTGGCGAGCGATCTGGCGCTATACGCGGGCGTATTCTGCGCCGTCGCCGGCTTGGCCGGTCTGGCGGTGCTTTCGACTTTCCGCCTGACCCGCGCGCGCCATGCCGAAATTGTGGCGGGGTTGCGCAAACGCGATGGCGCCGCGCAAGCCGAGGCGGCAACGGGATAAGCCGCTGTGCCGGTGCTTTCGTCCGAACAAGTGCGGCGCGCGGCGGAACGCTTCGACGAGGCGGAGCGGAGCCGAAGGCAAGTGCGCCCGCTCACCTTCGATTTTCCCGATATGGACATGGCGGACTCGCATGCCGTGCAGGACGCATGGATTGCCATGAAGGTGGCGCGCGGCGCGAAGATCCGGGGACGCAAGGTGGGCCTCACGTCCAAGGCCATGCAGCGCGCCATGAACATTGGCGAGCCGGATTACGGAACGCTGCTCGACGATATGTTCTTTGAGGACGGGGCGGAAATTGAAGCGGCGAGTTTCCTCGATCCGCGGATGGAAGTGGAGATCGCATTTGTGCTCGACCGTCCGCTCGCTGGCGCAAACGTGACCGTGGAAGAGGCGCTGGCCGCCACCCGGGCCGTGCATCCGTCGCTTGAGTTGATCGCGGCGCGCAGCTTCCGCGTGGATCCGGAAACCGGACGCGCCCGCACGGTCATCGACACGATCGCCGACAACGCGGCTTCGGCGGGTGTGGTGCTGGGCGGGCGCGGATTCGATCCGTCGCAAATCGATCTGCCTTGGGCCGGCGGCATCCTCTACCGCAACGGCGAGGTGGAGGAAACCGGACTGGCGGCCGGGGTGCTGGGCCATCCCGCCAATGGCGTGTGCTGGCTGGCCCGCCGGTTCGCGGCGCACGGCATTGCCCTCGAATCGGGCGACGTGATCCTGAGCGGCTCGTTCACGCAGCCGGTTCAAGCGCGCCCGGGCGATGAGTTTCTGGCCGATTTCGGGCCTCTCGGCCGGCTCGAGTGCCGTTTCACTTGATGCCGATCGCATGAAACTGCCCGAGAACCTATTCAAGAAGCGGCTCGGCGAAGACGGTGTGCAGTTCGGCCTTTGGCTGGGCATGTGCTCGCCGGTCGCTGCCGAACTTTGCGCCTGCGCGGGTTTCGACTGGCTGCTGATCGATGCCGAGCATGCGCCCAACGATCTGCGTTCGGTGTTGCGGCAGCTCCAGGCCATAGAAGGCAGCGGAACGCAGGCGATCGCCCGCGTGGCGGACGGCGATCCCACGCGCGTCAAGCGCTACCTCGATGCGGGCGCTCAGTCGCTGCTGGTTCCCATGGTCGATACCGCCGAGCAGGCCGAGGCGCTTGCGGCCGCCGTTCGCTATCCTCCGCGGGGAGTGCGCGGGCTGGCCACTTCGATTACGCGGGCGTCGCGCTGGACGCAGATCGAGAACTACGCCGCTCAGGCCGAGTCGCAGATTTGTCTGATCGTGCAGGCTGAAACCGTAACCGGGCTTGATAATCTCAAGGCCATTGCCGCTGTGGACGGCGTGGATTCCGTGTTCATCGGACCCTCGGACCTGTCCGCGTCCATGGGCTATCTGGGTCAGCCGAACCATCCGGAAGTGCAAGCCGCCGTGGCGCAGGCGCTGCGCGATATCGCCGCGTCGGGCAAGGCGCCGGGAACGCTGGCTGGTTCGCCGGAGGCCGTGCGGACGCACACCGCCAACGGCGCGAAGTTCTTGGGGATTGGCAGCGATACCGCCCTGCTGGCGAACGCCTCCAAGGGTTTGCTGAGTTCGGCTGCGGGCTGAAAGATAAGGCGATGCTGTGCGGCGCTGCTCGCCTGCGGTCTGGGTCGGCTCCCGGCTGAATCATCCGCAGCTAGAGAGAAACAGCCGAAACAGCACCCGGATTTCGTCCAGCGCTTCGGTCAGCCCGTGGCCGGCGCGCAGCAGATGCAGATGCGCGCCGTTGGCGCGGGCGAAATCGACGCTCCATTCCAGCGGCACGATATCGTCCTCCCAGCCATGCACCAGATGAGCCGGCGCATCCACCGTTTCCCCAAGCGGCGGCCAGTCCGGCACCGCCAGCGCCGGCGCCATCAGAAACAACCCGGCGGCCGGTTGCGCCTGCGCCGCGGCCACCGCCACGTAGCCGCCCATGCTGCTGCCCGCCAGCAGTATTTCCCTGCGGCAATCGCGCATGCGGGCGATGAGCTTTTTCGCTCTCTCGGCGGGATCGGGCATTCCCCTGTAGTCGATGGAATCCACCGCAAGGCCCGCGTCGCGGGCATCTTCCGCCAGCACCGTGATCTTTGTTCCCCAGGGCCCGCTTTCCTGGCCATGCGAAAACAGCACGATCCTCTTCTTTTTCACAGGCGCTCGGCGGGTGTTTCGGAAGCGCCGAAGCCCGGCCCGCCCATGTGCTGCTTGCGAATCATCCCGTCATCCTAGTGGCTGGCGTTCCGCAGCCCGGCTTAAGTGTTCACTACCGGGTAGCGGGGATCGCCCCAATCCTCGTCGGGATTCCGGATTAACAAATGGATGATTCGCGGCGTTAATTCGCTCATTATGGCGGCCCCGTCGCGGATCTGCTCCCGATTGATACTGCCTTTCCAGGTGGCCCCGCCATGCACCAACTGATTCCGCAGGGTATAGAGGCGGGCCAGAACGATGGCGAGCACGGTGGCCGTCTGGCCTGTGCTGCGGAGCGCCCGGAAGGCTGCTTGGTTCGCCCGCTCGAATTTCTGCTTCCATTCCCGCTCGCCCATTCTTCCGCTTTGGAAATCCCAAAAAGGCTGAAACACGAACTCGTTGTTCAACAGTATGCGAATCGGGCCGGAAAACCGATCCCAAACCAGCGCGAACAGCAGATTGCCGTGATCGAGCGATACCAGCCTTCCCAAAAACCGTTGCAGCATGGCTTGCTCGGCTTCATCCGCATCGCGCTGAATTTCGTTGGCATAGGCCGCGTTAAGCGCAATCCACAGGAAAATGAACCGCGCGTCCTCATCGTCGCCGCACAACTCGGCCCGCTTCAGCCAACTCAACGCCCGGTGAACGCGAAGGCCAATCCGGTCGTCATGATCTTTTTCTAGGCACTTCGCCTGCGCCTCGAGCGCCGCGTAATCAAATTTCATGGTTCGCGCCAAAATGCTGGCTCTCGTCGGCTACCACGCAAGCTCGGTTTGTCGTGTCCTCAAGCGCTTGGATTCAATTGTCCCGCCGCTCTCTTCCGCCAGCAGTCCGATGTCTAGGCTCGACAGCAGGCTTGCGGTTATAGGCCTTTTGGCATCCCAGAAAATAAACGACTGGAAGAATTTTCTGGCCGACTCCGAGTCCAACAACTCCCTCAAGTATTCCGCTTCGCTTTTGCTCCAACAAGGCAGAAAGTAGCAAGTGTCGTCTAGCACTACTGGTCTCTCATTCAGAGGAGCAACGATCTGAAAATCTAGGTGCTTATAGAATCCTGAAATCGCGACCTTCCATGGAGCGAAACTGTAGCTGCCTACCCCGAAGACCGAATAGCGAGGTCGATTGCGGTAAATTGTGCTTGATCGAGCATCAAGCAGGTCAGCATGGGATTCTAGGTAGTTCCATGTAAGGGGGGCGCTGCTAGCAATTCGTGCTGTGTCTTCGCCTATCGAGGTTTGAGTGACCAGCATGTAACGGGACGGCGTACTTCCTTTCGAGAGTTCGGAACTCTTGAGCATTGGGAACAGGAAATTCCGCTCCAGCTTAACAGTCTCGCCAAGCCCGTTCTCGTACAAGTCAGGCTTGGCTCCCGGTCTTAACTCCATGACGCGCGAGCAATCGTGCTTGATTCCGGAGCGCCATTTGACGACAGAAGTTCCACAGAGATGCCCATAGGCATCCAGCGAGGCTAAATCCGCGACGAGGCGACTGCTACGCAGCCCGAATGTCTTGATCGGTTTGGATGACTCTAGCGTGGCAAAAGCTTTGCATTCCTTGGAGTGGCCTCCCGGCTTCAGGACGGCAACCAGCAGGCAGGCATCCACAAAAGCTCCGAAGTGATCGACCGCGCTGATGCCGTAGGTTGACGCTTTCTTGATTTGGAGGTTGTTTTTCCAAGCGTGGTGCAGCACTTTTCTGGCCACCGATGTCTTGCATAACATCGACAACACTGCGACACGCCCCGAAAGCCATTCCAGAAGGCGTGTCAGCATCCATTCCGAGATATCGAAATTGCTTTTTCCGGTGATTGCTTCAATGCCATTGAGGCGCTGGGCATTCGACTTGGCGGGCAGGTTCCTGCCATTGATGGAACCTAATGCGGAATTGGTGACCCAGGGTGGATTGCCTATGACCAGTATTGGCTCATCGAGCTCGCTTAATATCCTCGGCCAATTCTCAACAAAGAAGTTCGCTTGGCATACCTTCGCTCGCTTTGCCTCGCTTTGGGCGACTTCGACATGATCGGGATTAATATCGAACCCGAGGAACAAATTGCAGTCTCGAAAGGCCGCTTCAGATGCTTGCAGAAAGGCGCCGATCCCGCAGGTGGGCTCGACCACTGCCGCAGGAGATATTTTCAGCCGAATAAGAAGATCGCATACTTGCCTAGCAAGTGCTGCGGGCGTTTGAAAATCGCCAAGCTCCATCTTTTTTTTGGCACTAATAGCCATCCGATCAAGCAATCCTCTGGATCCCTCCAACAATACCTGCCTCTTCGATTGCCCGCTTGTATTGTAGCCGCCATTGAAGCGCATTGGAGATCGTGAGATACCCTATTTGAGGAGGATTCCGCAAGAGCTCTTCGGCAAGCTCCAGTGCTTCCGTGTCATCGATCGGCAAGTTGCGGTCGCTCATGAAAGCAATGATGTCCTCGGCGTTGCCATCGCGCGAGATGATGTCTCGGATTCCTTGAGTGGTTTGGTAATCTGCGGTTCGCGACTCGTCCACGTAAATGACATGAAGAATGTCCAGTTTTGCGGTTTGCGTCTCTTCGTTGTCTGACTTCGAGTAAACAAACACAAGCAGGGAGTATCCGAGACCGCATACTTTCTGACGAGCTGACTTGAAAGGCGACGAAGATTGCGGCTGTTTGATGCTCGTTACCTTCATGTCCACATTGAGGTCAGGAAAGTCGATTCCTTTGGCCGAACTCCCGATTTCGTAAACGTACTTGTTATTCAGAAGCCGTTGGAATTTGTGCTCCAGATAGGTGCCTACGGCCTTGCCGTCGGTAACGCCATAGAGGCTCGCTTCATCATGCGCGGATTCCGAGACCGCAAACTCCATTGCCTCGGACAAAAGTTTGTCAATACTGAGTCTGGGCTTCATGTAGTTGTGGATTTCACCCGAAACTCACTACTCGTTTCAAGAGAAAATGACCGCTCGTTCAGACCGTGGCAGGCGGTGATGACATTGCGGCCTGCTCTCCTCGCGCACAAGCCAAAAACTATACTGAGAGCATAGCCTAGCTCCACACACACGGATTTAAGGAAGTCGCGAATGTCCTTCGCATATAATTTGGAGGTGAGTTGATACACAGTTAGGCGGGGAGTTATGCCGTATGTGTTTTTCGTTTGATTCTTTCTTGCGTTCGAGCCAATCCATTACTGCGGCGAGCTTCGCCATTGCGGCGCTATTGGCCGCGCCGGGCGTTGCAGTTGCCCAGCAGGAACCCGGCGATGCCGCCGGGCCCATCGAAGAAGTGGTGGTGGTTGGCACCCGGGCGCTGCCGCGGTCGGTGGAGGAGTCCTCGGTGCCGGTGGACGTGATCGGCGCGGAGGACTTCGAGGATCAGGCCGGTTTCGAGATGACCAACCTGATTCGCGCTGCGGTGCCCTCGTTTCATGTCAGCGACAACCCGTCGCGCGATCTCGCCGCCCTGCTGCGGCCCATCAACCTGCGCGGGCTGGCGCCTGATCACACGCTGGTGCTGATGAACAATAAGCGCCGCCATCGCGGGGCGGTGATCCAGTGGATTTCCAACGGCGCCTCGAACGGCGCCCAGGGGCCGGATATCTCGGCGATTCCGGCGATCGCGCTTAAGCGCATGGAAGTATTGCGCGACGGCGCGGCCGCCCAGTACGGGTCCGACGCCATCGCCGGCGTGGTCAACTTTGTCCTCAAGGATGCCGCCGAGGGCATTTCGCTGCAAGCGCGCTACGCCGCCTATACCGAAAACTCCAGCGAGGACATGACCTCCGTGGCCGCCAATATTGGGTTGCCGCTCACCGCCAACGGCTTCGCCAATCTCAGCATCGAATACGGCGAGTCGGCGCCCACCGACCGCAGCGTCCAGCATGCCCACGCCACAGCGCTCATCGGCTTAGGCATCCCGAACG
Source organism: Gammaproteobacteria bacterium (assembly GCA_026708965.1). Classification (GTDB taxonomy): domain Bacteria; phylum Pseudomonadota; class Gammaproteobacteria; order Steroidobacterales; family Foliamicaceae; genus Foliamicus. Next base: position 10,000 of record JAPOTY010000020.1, read on the forward strand.
TGGCCGTTCCCGCCAAGCCTTGGGGCTCGCCAACCGTCAACGACAGCATCAAGGCCGCCGCCAACCTGGGCTTGGATTTTGGCAGCGGCATGGCATTCTACGGCTTCGGCAACTACGCCAGCCGCGAGGTATCGACCGCGTTTTTCTTCCGCAGCCCCATGAACCGCAACGGCGTCTATAAAACCAGCGCCAACAAGTTCCTAGTGGGTGGCGAGGGCTGCGCTGACCGCTACGGCAATATCGACTCGACAGCGGGTAATCTGCTGTCCTTCCGCGATATGCTGGTTGCCGATTCCGGCTGTTTTTCGTTCGTTGAAATGCTGCCGGAAGGCTTTACTCCGCAATTCGGCGCGAAGATATCCGACTTCTCCAGCGTTGCCGGCCTCAGGGGCGAGCTGGCCAGCGGCATTCTCTGGGATGTTTCCGCCAGCATCGGCGAAAACAATCTCGACGCCTTCAACCACAATACCCTGAATGCCTCGCTGGGACCCGATAGCCCGCGCAATTTCGATATCGGCGAATACACGCAGCGTGAAACCAGCTTCAACGTGGATGTGTCGTGGCCGATCGATGTGGGCGCGTCCTCGGACCTCAACCTAGCCGCGGGGTTAGAAGCGCGCAACGAGGAATTCGAAATCACCAGCGGCGAGCGCGCCGCCTGGGAGGTTGGGCCGTACCAGCAATACGGCTTCGCCGCCGGCTCCAACGGCTTCGGCGGCTTCAATCCCGCCACTGCGGGAAGCTGGGACCGCGGCAACCTTGCCGGCTACGTGGACGTGGAGGTGAGCCCCACGGAAGTCTGGCGCCTCGGCGGAGCGCTGCGCTACGAGGACTTCGACGGCTTCGGCGGCACCACCAACTTCAAGCTCGCCACCCATTTGCGCCTCAACGACAGTCTGGCGCTGCGCGCCTCGATAGGCAGCGGCTTCCGCGCGCCCACGCCGGGCCAATCCAACGCGCGCAATCTATCGACGGTGGTCAACGCCGTCACCAACCAATTCGAGGAGCGCGGAACCATCGGCTCCACCCATCCCGTGGCCTTGGCGCTGGGCGGTCGCGAACTTGATCCCGAGGAAAGCGATAATTTCTCCTTGGGATTGGTGTTCGCCGCCGAAAACGGCTTCAGCCTGACGCTCGACTACTTCAGCATCGATATCGATGATCGAATCGCGCTGTCCGGGCTATTTGCCGTGACCGACGAAATCAAGCGGCAGCTGGTGGCGCAGGGGGTTCCCGAAGCCAACGAATTTACTTCGGTGCGCTTCTTCACCAACGATTTCGATACCGAAACCACCGGCTTCGACTTAGTGGCCGGCTACGAATGGGACACCGCCAGCGGCAATGCCGGCATCGAATTTTCCTTCAACAGCACCGATACCGAAGTGGTGGACTCGTCCAGCATTTCAGCCGGCACCATCAGGAACTTGGAGCACGGCTGGCCGGAAACGCGCTACAACCTCACGTACCGGCAGAACTTCAGGCAATGGGGCCTAGTGGCTCGCTACAGCTACTACGGCGACTGGTATGACGATCACGCCGGCGCGGATTTCGATGGCTACGGGCTTGCCGATATCCAGGTGCGCTACAACTTCGCGAACGGGCTGGCGCTTGCCGTGGGCGCCGAAAACGCGCTGGACGAGTATCCGGATGAAGCCATCAACTTCGGCAACGGTCGGCGCTACCCGCGCTATGCGCCGGCGGGCCACAACGGCGCGCTGATATTCGCCAAGCTCAGCTTATCGCTTTGACCGGCAGCGCCGCCGCGTGCCGCGCAGTGAGGCCGATGCGGGTTAGCCGGCGTCCATGGGGGCGTTGGTATCGACGACTCGGGTGGCGGCGCCAACGATGAGGGGATCCGGGCCGCTGATGATGTCGGTGTCCTTGTCGGGATAGGGGAGCTTCATCAGGAAGTGCTGCAAGCAGGCGATGCGGGCGCGCTTTTTGTCGTCGGACTTGATGACCGTCCAGGGCGCGTCGGCGGTGTCGGTGTAGAAGAACATGGCTTCCTTGGCCATGGTGTAGTGATCCCATTTATCGACCGACGCAATATCGATGGGCGAAATTTTCCATTGCTTTAAGGGGTCGGTGCGGCGGCTGTCGAAGCGGTGCGCCTGCTCTTCCTGCGACACGGAAAAATAGTACTTGAGAAGGTAGATCCCGCTATTGACCAGCATCCGCTCCAGCGCCGGGCACTGGCGCATGAACTCCAGGTATTCCGCCCGGGTGCAAAAGCCCATCACGCGCTCCACGCCGGCGCGGTTGTACCAGGAGCGGTCGAACAGCACGATTTCGCCTGCGGCGGGGAAGTGCGCCGCGTAGCGCTGGAAATACCACTGCGTGCGCTCGCGCTCGTCGGGCTTCTCAAGCGCCACGACGCGGGCGCCGCGGGGATTGAGATGCTCCATGAATCGCTTGATGGCGCCGCCCTTGCCGGCGGCGTCGCGCCCCTCGAACAGCAGCAGCACCTTGGCGCCGGATTCCTTGATCCAGCGCTGCGCCTTGAGCAATTCCACTTGCAGCGCGGCCTTGCGCTTCTCGTAGGTGCGGCGCGGCATCCTGTCCTCGTAGGGATAGACGCCTTCCTGGAACACGCGCCGGATCACGTCGGAGGAATACTCAGGCCGCTGCGGGGCCTCAGCCGGCGATTCCGGGCTCGCCTCGCCGGTTTCCGATGCTTGCTCTTCGTTTTCCGAGCCCGTTCCGCGCGCTGCTTTGCGCGGTCCGGTGTCCTCCGGGACGACCTCTTCCCGCATAACTTGCCCCCGCCAAGAATGGAGCGCTGATTATAAGATGCCCGATTCAAGCTGTGCCGCGCCGTTTCGCATCCATCGCTAGCATGGCCGTTGCGCTTACGCTGCGGCATTCAAGCCGGGGGGGGGATGATGAGTCGTTTCCTCGGGTTCGCGTGGCGAGCGCGGTGCGATAATGGCCGCAGTGAAACCCCAAGGCCCCCACTCATGGACAATCGAGCGTCAGGACAGTGTGCGCAACCCGCTGCATTCGATAGGGAACACGGGATGAATAGGCGTTGCAGAACATGGAGCCTGGCCCTGCTCGCCGCCGTGCCGCTGGCGGTTGGCGCCTCAGATCGGCTTGAACTTGCGGATTTCGTGCCGCCGCATGACGGCTGCTATGATCGCAGCGCTTGGCCGCAAACCGCCGTGGTGGATACGCATGTCCATTTTCGGCCCTTCGGCGGGCCGGCGCATGCGTTCGACGACGTGGTCGCATTCATGGAGCGCACCGGGGTGCGGTTCGCGAATGTTTATGGCATCGGCCAGATGCTGCCGTTGGGCTCGCCCTGCACCTACTATCTGGATTGCCCGGGGGTGCCGGTCAGGCCCACGCTCAAGAACGATTTTTCCAATGTTCTGAACCTGCTGGACAGCCCGCCTGATAACGTCCACCTTACGCTGTCGATGACTTTCTTCGATCTGGAACGGCCCGATAAGGTGCTGGAAGGCATCGCCCTCCTTGATGAGGAATTTCCGGGCCTGTTCCGCTGGGCGGGAGAGGTTAATCTGGTTAAGCAGGCGCTGTTCGGAAACAGCCACCGGGCGGTTCCCTTGGAAGCCATAGCGCGCTGGAAGCCCTTCATGTCGCTGCTGCGCGAGCGCGGCATCCCGTTCGCCGTCCATTCGGACTTGGGCAGCGACACGGAGCCCATGAAATACGCGGCCTGGATCGAAGAGGTCTTAAGGCTTTATCCGAACAATCCGATTGTGTGGATGCATATGGGCCTTTCACGCGAACTGACCCGCATTGATCCGCAAGCGCACTTAAGTTTCATGCGCTCTCTGATGGACCGCTATCCGCTGCTGATGGTGGATATATCCTGGCGCATCATCGACGACGCGCTATTCTCGAAGCCCGAGCTGCGCGGCGCCTACTTGGGCTTCATTGAACAATATTCCGAGCGTGTTCTGCCGGGCTCGGACTTCGTGGCCTCGGCCGACAAGAGCTTCGAGACCTACCGCGAGGAGTTGCGCGTGACCAGCTCCATTCTGGGCCATCTGAGCAACGAGGCTTTCCGCAATATCGCGCTGGGCGAGAATTACTTTCGCCTGTTGAGCTTGGATTTCTCCGCGCCGCCGATCTGCTCCTCGGCGCCCGCGCAACCGGCAGGCTAATTCCGAGTGGTTGACCATTTGCGCTCCCGGGCCTGGTGGCTGGGCGTAGCGCTGGCGGGGGCGGTGGCCGTTCTAGCGAGCTACTCCGCCGAGTGGGTTGGGGAATCGCTGCTGGGATTCGAGAGAAGCCCGGTGAGCGCCATCATGCTGGCCATCATCATCGGCATGGTGCTTTGCAATGTGGTGGCGCTGGCGCAGCGCGCCGGAGCGGGCCTGAAGTTCTGCTCCACAACGATATTGCGAATTGGCATCATGCTGCTGGGATTCCGGCTGAGCCTGCTGAGCGCGGGCAAGTTCACGCTGGTGGCCTTGCCTTTCGTGATCGTGGCGATTGCCGTCGGCCTTGCAGTGATTGGCGGGCTGGGGCGGCGGCTGGGCCTGTCGCGCAGCCTTGGGGGCCTCATTGCAGTGGGAACCAGCATATGCGGGGCCACGGCGATCGTGGCGACTGCACCGCTGATCCGCGCACGGGAATCGGAGGTGAGCTACGCCATCGCCTGCATCACGGTATTCGGGGTCGCGGCGATGTTTCTGTATCCGATTCTGGCGCATGGATTCTTCGCCGATTCGCCCGAGCTGGCGGGCCTGTTCCTCGGCACCTCCATCCACGAAACGGCCCAGGTGGCCGGCGCCGGAATGATGTACCAGGCGCAGTACGGCGCGCCGGTGGCGCTGGATATCGCCACGGTCACCAAGCTGGTGCGCAACCTCTGCATGATCGCCGTGATTCCGCTGGCGGGCATTCTTTTCGGCGCGGCCCGCGAGCCGGGCGAAACGCGCGGCTTAAGAGCGTATCTGGCAATGGTTCCCTGGTTCGTGGCGGGGTTCGCCCTGTGCTCGGCGCTGCGGACGCTGGGCGATGCCGGGGAGCGTGCCTTCGGCATTCTTGAGCCGCAGGACTGGCAATGGGCGGTGGGCTTTCTTCGCCATGCCGCCGAGACTCTGCTGCTGATCGCCATGGCCGCAGTGGGCCTGAATTCAAGCTTTGCCGGCATTCGCCGCATCGGCTTTCGACCGTTTCTGCTGGGCCTGCTCGCAGCCGCGGTGGTGGGCGGCGTGAGTTTCGTGATGATTTCGCTGGCCGCTTCGCCGCTGCTGGAATTGCTGGGCTATTGACGCGCCGGGACGCGTCGGGACGCCCCGGCGCAACCAAGGCTTTCTTGAGCCGTGCTTGCGCCATGCCGGGCCGACAACATCGCATCGGCCCGGCATGATGCGCGCCACAGGATGCCGGAGGCAATCGCCAGCATGTGCCAGCGACAGCCGCCGGGGGCTATCCGCCGAGGCCCGGATACGGGAACCAGGCCCGTGGTGAAAGTCAGGCGTTCAGGTCGGGTATCCGCTCGCTTTCCAGCTTCGCAATCATGTCTTTCAGGCGCAGCTTGCGCTTCTTCATGCGGCTCAGCATGAATTGATCAGCTTGCGCGCTGCGCGACATTTCGGCGATGGCGAGGTCCAGATCCCTGTGCTCGTCGCGGAGTTGCTTGACTTTCTCCCGGTTGGCAAAAACTTGCGTTTCGATATTTGAATTCATTCTGCCCTTGGGTCACATCAACGCAGGCCCTTCGGAAACCATCATGCATCCTCTGCCTGCGCACCCCGCATTGTAGCGCGCCCTCCCGCACTTGCAACGGTCATTACCTGCCCCTTTCAGGCTTATGTCTCATTGGGATTTGATTTTGATGCGGACCGATCGCAAAGCGTCGCTTTGCACTATACGCCCACAAGCGATAGCATCGTGCGATGAAAATCAGGAATGTGGTCCACCGCATGAAGAATCCTCCCCACCCCGGCGGATTCGTCAAGCATGAAGTGATTGAAGCTCTCAATCTCACGGTGACAGAGGCAGCCGCCGCGCTTGGGGTCACGCGGTCGACGCTATCGGCTGTTTTGAACGAGCGCGCACGTCTGTCGACGGAGATGGCGATGCGGATCGAGAAGGCGTTCGGCGTGCCGATGGAAACTCTGATGCGGATGCAGAACAGCTACGATATTGCCAAGACCGGTTCTCACGGCGGCGGCTGCGGTTCTGGATTCTGAAGATTCTGCCTGACACCAATAGGAGAAATTCATGCGGGACAAAAACTACTCTGAGGAAGTGCAACAAGCATTTGAGAAAGATGCCGCGAATGGAAAACGAATTGGGCAGGTGTGGAAGTTGTCCAAAGAGGAGAAGAGTCCAGTCGAGATTGCACAAGAACTGGGTGTGGATACCCATCATTTTGTTTACAACTGCAGGAGATGCATAAAGGCAATTGAGGATGGTGTTTTGCCGGAGAGCACGACATCGGCCAAGGACTGCGCCTCGGCTCTCCGTGGTTTTGCTAAACGTCATTATTCCGAAATCCTGTCATCGGCAAATCATTCTCAGATCCGCGCTTACGCAGAACAGTGTGAGCGAATCAGCTCCGATCAAAACAAACGGGAAGAAGAGGACGAGTATGCCGAGCAGCAAACCCAAACCGCTCTCGATTCGCACAAGGGCCCGGGAATTTATGTGTACACGCTGCCGCACTATTTTCGCTCTCCCGTCGCTCCCTCTGAGGACGAAGCGGCTGCCCCCCGTACCTATATGAAGGTGGGAATGTCCAAGAGCGATGTTCGCGAGCGGATTGATGCTCAGAACACTACCGCGCTTCCGGAACCGATAATGGTGTTGCGAATATGGGAGCCGCCGGAAGGCGTGTCTGTTAAGGATATTGAAAACAGGATGCATAACCACTTGGCTGCCGCTGATCACCTTCGCAACAGGCAGAAGGGAGCGGGAAAGGAGTGGTTCCTGACCCATCTGAAGTTTCTCGATGCAACTGCCCGCCTTCTTAACCTGAAAATCAAATACGAGCATAGGGATAAGGATGAGACGGACTGAGTCCGCCCCGGGCTATACCGGACTATTTGATCGAGAGGTCAGGCTGTGCCGCTTCATCCAGTCGGCGAGGCGCATGGGCCACGTTCCCTGACAGTCGGCTATTGAAGTGCCTAGCGTTTTGGGACGCGGGCGCAACGAGGTGCATTAAACTCGCCTGCCTGTGAGGAATAAAGTTGGGGGGATGCTAAAACTGAGGCGCGATTGGCGCGGGATTGGCTGCGCGGCGGTGCTGGCGTGTTTGTCGGCAACTGCGGCTGCGGATACGCTTTCGGAGGTGCTTGAGCGGGGGGTGCTGCGCTGCGCCGTGATCGAGGCGAGCCCCGGGTTCAGCGCCATCGATGCGGACGGGCGCCGGTACGGTTTCGATATCGATAACTGCCGGACGGTGGCGGCGGCGGTGCTCGGCGATGCCGACGCGATCGAATATGTGCCGATCAACCCCAATACCGCGTTCACCACGTTGCAGTCCGGCGGCGTGGATGTGTTCCCCGGGGGTGCCACTTGGACGTTCCTGCGCGATACCTCGCTGGGTTTGGATTACACCGGCGCCTACCTCTACGCGGGGCAGGGTTTCGTGGTGCGCCGCGCATCCGGCGTTGAGCGCATTGCGGACCTTGAAGGGGCTACCGTTTGCGTTGCCCAGGGAACCACCAACGAGCAGAATCTGGCGGATTATTTCCGCGCCCGCCGAATGAAGTACTCCATCGTGACCTTCGCCGATGTGGAGCGCGGCCTCAACGCCTACCTCTCGGATCGTTGCGATGCCTTTACCACCGAGGTGTTTTCGCTGGCGGGGCGGATCGTGGCGCTGAGGAATCCCGAAGAGCATCTGATCCTGGCCGAGGTTATTTCCAAAGAACCGTTCTCCGGCCTGGTCCGCCAAGGCGATCCGCGCTGGCGCGATATCGTGTTCTGGGCCTTCAACTCGCGGGTGGCCGCCGAGGAGTTCGGGCTGACCATGGCCAACGTGGCTGATATCCGGGCGACCAGCGAAGATGCCGAAATCCGGCGCTTTCTGGGCGTTGAGGGCGGTTTCGGCGGGAAACTGGGCTTGAGCGACGACTGGGCCTATCAGATCGTGGCGCAGGTGGGCAATTACGGCGAGGTGTTTGCCCGGCATTTCGAGCCCTTGGGGCTTGAACGCGGCCTCAACGCGCTATGGAGCGAAGGCGGCCTGATGATCGCCATGCCGTACCGCTAGCATGCCTGTTTTGACGGTTCGCCCTGCGTTTGCTGCCGCCGCCGCTGTAGCCTTTTCCCGTCCCCGTCGTCCGGGAGTGTTGGAGCCAGGATGGCGGAACCAAGCCAAGGATGGCGCCTCCCGGACGACGGGGACGGAAAAAGGCGGGATCAACGTGCCAAGCTGATCTATGTACGCCAGCAAACGCTCCCGTTTGTTTGTGCGCAGAAACTCCGCTTTCTGGATGCAATGCCTGCTGGGTCTGGCGCTGGCCGCGCTGGTGTTCCTGGTGTTCCGCACCACCCAAGCGAACCTTGAGCTTCTGGGCGTGCAGTCCGGCTTTGATTTTTTGTCGAAGAAAGCGGGTTTTTCCATTTCCCAGCACCTGATCCCGTACAGCGAGGATTCGTCCATCCTCGCGGCGCTGGGCGTGGCCATCCTCAATACGCTGCTGCTGGCGGTTTTTTGCATCGCGCTGGCCAGCGCGCTGGGGCTGCTGGTGGGCGTGGGGCGCCTGTCGTCCAACTGGCTGGTATCGCGGCTGTCGCTGGCCTATCTGGAGCTGTTCCGCAATATTCCGGTGCTGCTGCAAATTTTTTTCTGGTACTACGTGGCCTTAAGGGCGCTGCCCTCCTTCCAGGACAGCCTCTTCATCACCGACTATCTGGTGCTGAATAACCGCGGTTTGTATTTTCCGTTTATCGAATTTGGCGGCGGTCTGTCCGTCAATCCTCCGGTAATGGGACGCTTTTCCTATGAGGGCGGCTTCTACCTGATGCCGGAATTCCTCGCCCTGTGGGTGGGCCTTTCGCTCTACAACGCGAGCTATATTTCCGAAATCGTGCGTTCGGGCTTTGAGTCGGTGCCGCGCGGGCAGTGGGAAGCAGGCGCGGCCCTGGGCCTGAAACCGCGCGCCGTGTTGCGCCGCGTTGCCTTTCCGCAGGCGTTGCGGGCCATCCTGCCGCCGCTCACCACGGTGTACATGAATATGTTCAAGGCCACGTCGCTGGCCGCCGCGATCGCTTATCCCGAAATCGTGTCGGTATTTGTGGGCACGGTTAATAACCTGGTGGGCCGGCCCGTCGAAGTGATGGCTGTGACCCTGGCGTTTTACGCGGGAGTGAGCTTCCTAGTGGCCTGGCTGATGGGGCGCTGGAACGAACGGGTGCTGCGCCGTGGCGGCTAGTTTGCGCCGCTCCGCCCCAAGTCATCGCGGCGCCGGGCGCGTGCTGCCTTGGCTTCAGCGCAACCTGTTTTCCTCTTGGCTGAATGGCGTTGTGAGCGTGGCGCTGCTGGGGCTGCTGCTGTGGCTGGCGGTCAAGCTCGCTCAGTGGCTAGTTCTGGACGCGCAATGGTCGGGCAGCGGTCCCGGGGCCTGCGCTAACACGCAGGCTTTGTGCTGGCCGTTTGTGCGTGCGCGCTGGCCGCAGTTTCTCTACGGACTGTATCCTTCGGCAGAGGTCTGGAGGGTGAATCTGGGCTTGGGCCTTGGCGCGGTGCTGGGCGCGGCGCTGGCCGTCCGCCGCATGCCGGGCCGCCGTTGGATTGCCGCTTTTCTGCTGCTGGCCTATCCGCCGCTGGCCGGATGGCTGTTCCGCGGCGGCGTGGCGGGTCTGGCGCCGGTCGATACATCGCTTTGGGGCGGATTCTTTCTCACGCTGGTCGTGACCGGCTCAGTGTTCTGGGTATCGCTGGCGGCAGGCGTGCTGCTGGCTCTGGGAAGGCAGAGCCGCCTGCCGCTGCTTCGTCAGGCCTGCACGGTGTGGATCGAATTCTGGCGTGCGGTGCCGGTGCTGGTGCTGCTGTTCGTGGTCATCATCATGCTGCCGCTGTTTCTGCCTTCGAATATCAAAATCGACCCGCTCGGCCGGGCGATGATCGCGTTTGCCATTCTCATGTCCACCTATTTGGCCGAAGCCGTGCGCGGCGGATTGCAGAGCCTGCCCGCCGGCCAGTACGAAGCGGCGCGCGCGCTGGGCCTGAGCTGGGCGCAGTCACGGCTTCAGGTGGTGCTGCCCCAGGCGCTGGTGGTGGCATTGCCGCAAATCACCAGCAATTTCATTGGCCTGTTCAAGGAGACCACGGTTCTGCTGGTGATCGGCCTGTTCGATCTTCTCGGCGAAGTGCAGCGAGCCGCGAGCGATCCGCAATGGCTGGGAGCAGGAACCACGGTCGCCGGCTACCTGTTCGTGGCCGTTTTCTTCTGGCTCGCTTGCTTCAGCTTGTCCCGGGCAAGCGCCCGCTTGGAGCGCCGCATGACGCGCTACCGCCCCGCGCGTGTCAATTAGTTCCTGCATCCATTGTGATCGCGAACGGCTTGGTTCTCCGTTTCGTTGCTGAACAGCCCCAGAACCCGGGGGGAATTGTTGCCACGACCGCACAGGCAGTTGCGAACGTCCTGCGGGGTGCGGGGGGTGATGGCGAAACATCCTGAAGTGATAAACGTTCCAGCGGAATCTGTGGAACCGGGAGCAACGTTCATGGTGTAGGTTCCGCCCGTCATGAAGCAGCGTCTCCCGAGTATCTGGGCGTCTCTCCCCGCCGGAGACGCTTCAAGCGTGACATAATACAGCGTGTTTGGGGATAGGCTGCTTCTTGTTACGTTCCCACCGTCATACGTTGGCGATGAACTGCTAATGGTTCCTGCAAGGCCATTAGTGGGGTCATCGACTGCTGTTCCATTGGTGTTCCAAACCCTGACGAGGATAAGAGCGTTTGTAGGCGCTTGCCCATCGCCCAGCGGCGCCAGCACCTGACTCCACGTCACGGCCCGGGCCGTGACGGTCACGCTGTTTTGGGTCATGGCCGTGATGGGGAAATTAGTGGCATCAATTTCAGCGACACCCACGCAGGTTGTCCGACCCTCGCGCCCGCTGGACGTTACCGTAGTCTGCGCCCATCCCGGCGCGGCGGCCACCATTGCCACCAGCGCGGCGGCCAGCGTTGCTAATTTAGCAAGGGGGGGGGTATTTACTGGTTATTCGTTTCATGTGTTTCCACTTTCGGTTAGCCCGAAGGTCTGCCGCGACTTGTCCGAACGCATTGGCAGCATCGGAATCAAACGACAGCGTCGATATCATTGTAACAGGGATGATGCCCAGCGCGGGGCTAACGGCGGAGTTGGCCCAGGAACGTTTGCAGGCGCTCGGATTCGGGGTTGTCGAAGAACGCATCCGGGGGCGCGTCTTCCAGGATTCTTCCCGCATCCATGAAAATGACGCGATCAGCCGCTTGGCGCGCAAAGGCCATCTCGTGGCTGACGCACAGCATGGTCATGCCGCCGCCGGCCAGTTCGAGCATGACCTCAAGCACCTCGTTGACCATTTCCGGATCCAGCGCGGAAGTGGGCTCGTCGAACAGCATGATTTCCGGCTCCATGCATAAGGCCCGCGCTATGGCCACTCGCTGCTGCTGCCCGCCCGAAAGCTGCCCGGGAAATTTGCCCGCTTGGTCGGCCAGCCCCATGCGCTGCAACAGTTCCACGGCGCGGGCTTCGGCTTGTTCGCGCTTCAGCTTCTGAACCTTGACCGGCGCAAGGCAGAGGTTATCCATCACCGAAAGGTGGGGAAACAGGTTGAACTGCTGAAACACCATGCCCACCTTGAGGCGCACCCGGCTGGCGGCCGCCGTTGAATCCAGCGCAATGCCCGCCACTTCCAGCGAACCTTCCTGGTACTCCTCAAGCCCGTTCATGCAACGGATCAGCGTCGATTTGCCGGAGCCCGACGGTCCGCATATCACGATTTTCTCGCCTGCTCCAACCTCAAGATCGATCCCGCGGAGCGCTTGGAAATCGCCGTACCACTTTCCAAGCCCCTTTGCGCGCACGGCAGCTGCGGCGGCCCGCGCATTCATTGCGGTCCCTCCCCACGCATCCACCAACGGATCCGCGAGGCGTCTATCGCAACCTGCTTGGCGCGCTCGCCGCAGTCGATGTCGAGGCTGGCAAACACCTGCTCGGCCACCGGTCCAACGGGAATACGCAATGGATCCGGGGGATTATCGACCGCCGATGCGATGATCCGGGCCGCGTTTCCGGGCGGTTCGCCCGCTTTCCCATGCTCCGCGAGCGCCCGGTGCAACGGTTCGTAAGCCTCGCTGTCGCGGCTGGAAGCAGCCATCCGCAAGGTGCTTTTATTGCGACGAAGCATGTCGGTGTCATAGGGTCCGGCATCCAGCAGGGTAACGCGAACGCCGAAACGCTGCACCTCCAAGGCGAGAGACTCGGACATTCCCTCCAACGCGAATTTGCTGGCGGCGTACTGGCCGTCGGCGGGCAGCCCCACCAATCCGGATAGAGACGACACCATCAGGATATGCCCTGAACCGCGCCCGCGCATGCAAGGAAGAACCGCGCGCGACAATCGCCAGGCACCCAGCAGGTTCACTTCCAGCAGTTCGCGAAAACGCCTCTCGCTAGCGGTTTCCAGCGCGCCGAAGGCATGCAATCCGGCGTTGTTGATGAGAATGTCAATGCCGTCGGCTTCGCGCCGCGCCAATTCCACTGCACGCTCAACGGACGATTGCGAGGTCACATCGAGCAATACTTCGGCAAGCCCGGGCTCCTCGCGCAGAATGCCGGCCTTGCGGACGCCGGCAAATACCGTGTAGCCGCGCTCGGCAAGCTCACGCGCCGTGGCCAGGCCTAGGCCGCGCGACGCTCCGCTGATCAATACGCTTCTCTGCACCGGGAGAATATCCTAGGCTACGGCATGAGCATCAGCAGGTAGTGATCGGCAAGCAGCACTCCAAAAAGCGCGAACAGGTAAACGATCGAATATCCGAAGGTGGGCATGGCCAGCGAATCATCCTTGCGCCGGTACATGCGGTAGGCCCACCAAAGGAACCGGCCGCCCAGTATCACCGCCCCGATCAGGTAGAGCAGGCCGCTCATGCCCGCCAGATACGGCAGCAGCCCGAACACAAACAGCAGCACTGTGTACAACAGAATATGCAGGCGGGTGAGCTCCACGCCGTGGGTGACCGGCAGCATGGGCATATCGACCTTTGCGTAGTCTTCCCGCCGATGAATGGCCAAAGCCCAGAAATGCGGCGGCGTCCACACGAAAACGATCGCGAACAGGATGGCCGCCCCGGGCTCGAACTGGCCGGTGACGGCAATCCATCCGAGCAGCGGCGGGGCCGCTCCGGAGGCGCCGCCGATCACGATATTCTGCGGCGTGGCGCGCTTTAGGAACATGGTGTAGATCACGGCGTAGCCCAGCATCGAAGCAAACGTGAGAATGGCGCACAAAAGGTTGGTGAAGGTCAGCAACAGCCATATCCCGGTTGTTCCAAGCAAGGCGGCGAACGCCATCGCTTGCGGCGTTTCGAGCTGTCCGCGCGGCAGCGGGCGGTTGCGGGTTCTGGCCATGACCGCGTCGATGCGTTGATCGACCACCTGGTTGAGCGCGGCGGCGGCGGCGGACACCAGCGCAATCCCGATCGATCCGAAAATCAGAACCGTCCAAGGCGGAAACGGCTCCGCTGCCAGCAGCATGCCGGCCGTGGCCGTGAACGTGAGCAGCACCACCACCTTGGGCTTGGTGATTTCGAGGTAGTCGCGCCATCGACGGTGCGTTGTCAGGACTTCCGCATTCATGGTCTAGTTTTTGGCAGGCCGCAGCCCGTGGCCCATCGTGATAAGCGCTAGGATCAGCAGAATGGCACAGGCATTATGCGCCAGCGCGCTGGACATGGGCAGGTAGAACCAAACATTGGCGATGCCAAGGCTCACTTGAGCAAGCGTTAGCGCGCCAACCGCCGCGCCGGCAATTCGCACCTTTTTTGCTGCGGCAAAACATGCGCTGCGCACCGCAAGCCAGCCCATATAGAGCAGAACCACCAGCGCTCCGAGCCGGTGCGCCATATGAATGGCCGTGCGCGCGGCATTGTCGAGCACGCCGTATTCATAGTTCACGCCCAGGCCACGCCACATCACGAAAGCCTCGGCGAAGTCCATTTCCGGCCACCATTGCCGCTGGCAGGCGGGAAAATCGGGGCAGGCCAAAGCCGCGTAATTGGCGCTGGTCCAGCCGCCCAGCGACACCTGCACCACCACAAGGGCAAGACCTGCAAAAACCCAACGATGCAAGCGGCTGTCCTCGCCCCGCGCCCAACCTGCCGCAGCGGGCGTTTGCCGCAGGATCAGCCACCACAGCAACGCCAGCGTTCCGAATCCGCCTAAAAGATGCGCCATCACCACAACCGGCTTTAATTGCAAGGTGACCGTCCACATCCCTAGCAGCCCCTGAAACAGCACCAGCGCCACCAGCGAAAGGGCCGTGGCCAGCGCGGCATCCGGCTCGCGCCGCTGCCGCCATGCCAGCGCGCCGATTGCGAGAATCAGCAGCCCCAGCGCCGCCGCCGCGTAGCGATGGATCATCTCTATCCAGGCTTTTGCAACGTCCACCGGTCGTTCGGGGAAGGCGGCGTTGGCCCGGGCGATTTCGCCGGCATCCTGCGGCACGTCGATCTGCCCGTAGCAGCCGGGCCAGTCGGGACAACCCAAGCCCGCATCGGAGAGGCGAACGAAAGCGCCCAGTACGATCACCACCAGGGCGAGGGGCGTGGCGAGCAGCGCGAGTTTGCGGAGGGTCATGCCCTTGCCTGGCACCGCCGCCCGCCACACAGCCGTATCCCCATGACGTTAGCGCGGCCTACTTGAGCCGCAATTCGACCGACAGGCCGTAAGTTCGGGGCGGGCCATAGTGCGCCCAGCTGGCGCCGGCGAAACTGATGCGCTGATCGGCGTAGAGCGCGTCGGCAATATTCTTGCCCCAAGCCGCGATCCGCCAGCTTTCGTCCGGCGAAGTCCATGCCAGCGAGGCGTTGGCAACGCCGTAGGCCTTCTGCCGCGATGCATCGCGCTCGAAGCGCCCCGGGGCGTTATCGCTGTGATGCCAGCAATGGTGCTTCCAGCCGTAATCGACGCTGAGGTCCACGCTGCCGTTAGCGCCCAGCTCCAAGCTGTAGCCTGCCGCTAGGCCAACCGAATGCCGGGGTGAATGGGGAATCCGGTTGCCGCCGCGGCGGAGGTCGAATCCTTGGATGGTTCCCGCCACGAATTCGTCGAAACGAGCATCCAGGTAGCCGTAAGCCAGATTCAACAAAAAACGGCTGGCAGGAGCCCAGGCAATATCCAGTTCGCCGCCGCTGATGCTGGCGCGCGCGGCATTCTTGACCCTGAGGCCGTCGAATACGCCGGAGGCCTCGTCGAACAGCAGGGTGACTCTTTGCAGATCGCGGAAATCGGTGGAGAACACCGCAACGTTCACTTGCAGCGATTGGTTCAGCCAGCGGCTCTTGATGCCCAGTTCGTAGTTGGTGGCGGTTTCCTCCCTGATCGGCCGGCCCGCCTCTGAACCGCGGCTGACCTTGCTGTCGAAGCCGCCGGACTTGAAGCCTTCGGACCCGCTCGCATAGGCCATCAAATCGATTCCGTCAAAAGGGCGCCATTCCGCCACCACTCTGGGGGTTAGGGCATCAAAAGACGCTTCGGCGGCCACATCGTAATTCTCGAAGATGATCTGCAAGGGGATGCCGGGAACCGCGTCGTCGGTGAGCGTTCCGATGGTGCGGTTTTCCTTGTCGTCCCGCGTATAGCGAAGGCCTGCCCGCACCGTGAGCGCCGGGTTGATCTCCCAGGATGCGTCGGCGAAGGCGGCCCAGCCGGATGTGTTCGACAGGCCCAGCCAGTCACCCCGGCTTCCGTTGAGCACCCCGTCCTGGTTCACCACGATATCCTCGTATTCGAGCCGGTCCACTTTCTCGTCGATGTAATAAAGGCCGGCAACAGCGCTCCAGTTCAACGCTGGGTCGAAGGCGTAGCGAATCTCAAGGCTGAGCTGCCGCGCGTCCTCCTCCTGCCCGAATAAATCGTCGAATCCTTGGCCGGAGTCCAGCCCCCGGGCGCCGAACTGGTCGAGGGTTTCGGAAGCCACGTCTCGATAGGCCGCAATCACGGTGAGATCGCCCGCGCCCACAAACTGCTTCAGGCGGGCGGACAGCCCCCATTGCCGGGCATCGTAACCGATCGGCCGGCCATGCTCGGACACCCGCGGACGGCCGCTGGAGGCCGACGGCGGGAAGCGGTCCCAGCGGGTCACGCTGCGGCTCTGGCTGCCGTTGTCCTCGCGGCTATAGTCGGCGCTGAACAGCAGGTCCCGGTTCTCGCCGTGGGCCACTCGCATTTGCGCGCGCAAGGCCAGCAGGTCCTCGTCGTCGGATTCCGCGCCGCTGATGAGATCCATGCCGTAGCCGTCGCGGGTCTTGCGCAGCAGCGACACTTTCCCGCCCACGGCAGGCGCGAGCGGTCCGGACAGCAGCCCCTTCAGCTCCGCGGCCCCGTAGGCACCATAGCCGGCCAGGATCTTAGCCTCTGTGGCCTCAAGACTGGGCGCCTTGGTGGTCAGGCTTACGGCGCCGCCCACCACGTTCTTGCCGAATAGCACACCCTGCGGGCCGCGCAGCACCAACGCTTGCTCAAGGTCGAAGAGCTCGAAGAAATAGGAGGTGGACCGGGCGATATACACCTCGTCCACAAATAGGATGACCGAGTTCTCCAGCCCGCTGCGGGTGGCGCCGCTGTTGCCGATTCCGCGCACCGTCAGCTCTGAGCGGCTGCTGCTGAAGGTGGAGTAGGAAAGATTGGGGATGCGAAGCGCCAAGTCGCCGATCTTTTCCACTCGGCCCGCCTCCATCGCTTCCGCGTCCAGCGCGCTGATCGACAGCGGCACGTCCTGGAGGTTTTCGCTGCGCTTTTGCGCCGTAACCACGATCTCCTCCAGGATCCCGTCGGCGCGTCCGGGCAGGCTCGCCGCTGCGCAAGCGATCAGAAGCGCGGTGCTGAGGAGTGAGGTGGCACGAACTGAAACGCGGCGGATCATCACAGCTGATATCTAGGCAAGCGTTGCTTGGGGGGCGTACTGTAACGCGCAGCGAGCGCAAGCGGGGCTATGCGCCTGCGCGGCCCGCCGCAGCGGCTTTCGCCAAGGGTTGCTAGCCTGCGGCGGCTCCCGCTAACCCGTGAACGACTTGAGCGCCTGTATCCGGGCCTCCAGCGGAGGGTGCGAAGCGAACATCTGCCGAATGCCTGAGCGCGCCGCAGGCGAAATGCCGAACGCAGCCATGGATTCCGGCATCGCCTGTCCGGTGCCGTAGCCGCGCTTGAGCGACTCCAAGGCGTTGATCATGGCGCCCCGCCCGGCCAGTCTGGCACCAGCCGCATCGGCGCGGAACTCGCGCTTTCGCGAGTACCACATGACGATGGCGCTGGCCAGAATGCCGAACACGATCTGGGCAGCGATGGTTACTGCGAAGTAGCCGATGCCCGGTCCGCGTTCGTTGCGGAAAATCGCCCGATCGACCACATGGCCCACGATCCGGGAGAAGAAGATGACGAAAGTGTTCAGAATGCCTTGCAGCAGCGAAAGCGTGACCATATCGCCGTTGGCGACATGGCCGATCTCGTGGCCCAGCACCGCCCGCACTTCATCGCGGCGCATGCTTTTGAGCAGTCCTTCGCTTACCGCCACCAAGGATTTGTTGCGGTTCGCGCCGGTGGCGAAAGCGTTAGGCTCTTGGGCCGGGAAAATGCCGATTTCAGGTGTGCCGATGCCCGCGCTGCGGGCCAGCTGCTGGGTGGTATCGACCAGCCATTTTTCCGTCTCGTTGGCCGGCGTTTCGATGATGCGAGTACGCGTGGCGCGTTTCGCCATCCACTTCGACAGGAACAGCGAAACGAAGGCGCCTCCGAAGCCGAAAATCGCGCTGAAGATGAACAGGCCCGTGTAGTTCAGCGCGTATCCGCCCGCCGCGTCCAGCACCATCCGGTCGATGCCAAGTATGTTCAGCACCACGCCGGCGACCGCTAGGACCGCTAGGTTGGTCAGCATGAAAAGCGCGATACGAGTGAACATAGGCAGTGCTCCGCTGCGTCGGATTCAAGGATAGCAAGTATATGGGGACGGGCGCGCCGGATTCACAGGGCATGCCAAAGCTGGCGTCGCTTATTCTCCTTTCGTGGCTCCGGCAACGGATACGCGGCTAACGGCACTCTCCAATTCGCCAATACGGCACGGTTCAACCTGCTTGAGTTTCCGCAATGCCCCCAATCCGATCGACTTCTGGTGTTCGGGCAAGACGCTGGTGGGCACAACGTGGAAAACCCATTGCTTGGCATTTCTCTGATCGCACAATTCGGCCTTGACTTCTCCGTGCCATGCGAACACGTAGATGCAGGCATGACGTCCGGGAATATCCACCCATTGGTTCCCTTCGGGGGTCCAATAGCCTTTGCGGGGTGCAATATCAAAGCGAGGGACTCGCTTTGGCGTTTTTGGCGGATCCCATGACTGCCTCGCTGCCGCCTGTTTCACTTCCAATCTCACGCCTGATTCGGACTCAAGGTCCCAAGCCGCCCAATCCCAGCCCTTTTGCCATGTAAGGCGCCATTGTTCCCCGAGCGCCCACGCAATCAAGCACTCCGCAAAATGAGCACGATACGTGTTATTCATGACCCGCTTGTCATAGGGCCCCAAGATCAGTTCACGGATATCTGCCTTCAACATACGAGTTCGCCCAGACGAAGTAGCCGATGGCGTCATGTCCCCCTAATCGCCGGGGCTTGGATGAGGGACAGTGAGGACGGCGCTTTCGTTTGAGGCCAGCTTTCGCTCCAATGATTCCAGCGCCGGCACATGCGGAGCGCCGAGTATCTCCATCCAGCAATGGCGATCAGCCCCAGATGGCCGGATGGGACCCGAGTACAAGTCGAAGGCATCCTGAAGATCGGAGACCACCAGGTTCACTTCGCTTGCTTGCCAGTCCGGGGAACGCAGCCGGTCTAACGGCAACGCTGTTCGGGTGCGCATGTAGTCGGCTAGCAAATCCTGCACAATCCAAATGGTTTTCCCTCCCCATGCAAGCGCTGCCTCCGATTTGGCAATCAGTTGAGATGCCATCCGCGCCCATACCTGCCGAATATTCACACCCGGTGATTCCGGGGGTCCGTCTCTCAACTTGAAGGCCGCAAGCACCGCTCGTCGGAATGCCATTTTCATGTCCGTTCCTTTGGCACGATTGCCGCCGGACGTGGAGCAGGTCATCACTTCAATGATGATCGGCGGCGATTGCGGAGATGTGCCGCGCACAACGTAGTCAAGCCGGTAGTCGAATGAGCTGCCCTTGGGGCCGCGCTCCTTGAGCGTAATTTCACTCCAGATTCTCACTTGCTCGCCCGGAAGGAATCCGGCAAGCATGAGCACCTTCGTTGCAAGTTTTCGATGGCGTCCGAAGGCATCGGCACCGCCAAAAGAAAACAGACGGCGAGGGCATACAGCCCACATTTGCCCGGTAGCGGTAGATCTAACGGTGCATACTCCGCAGGGAAGAAAACCGCCCGTCTTGCCTCCAATCGAAGGATGCAGCAATGGCCCGAGGGTCTCATCGTTCGCGGGGATGCGCATCATGTCGCGATTGCCGCCGCCATCGCATATTCGCTGGCTGAACGGACACTGGGCGCGGCGCAGAGCGGACCCCGGGTCACGCGCCTCGCGTTGCGCCTCCTGTTGCGCGTGGCCATAGAGTTCGCCCACTACATAAGGCATAGCGAGTCACGCACACGGGCTGCCACGGCCTTGGCTAGCGGCGGCGGAACGGCGTTGGCCACCTGGCGGTGCTGATCGAGGTTCCGCACCTGCCCCGTGCGGCCTCGGATGGGCCCCATCAGCACGTGCCGATCCGGGAATCCTTGCAAGCGCGCCGACTCGCGCGGAGTCAGGTAGCGGTGCTGCACCGGATGATAGAACGGTTCTCCGCAGCGCACGGTGGGTGAAGGCTGCTGGCGGTCCAGTCGGCGAAATTTGGTGGTGTCCTTGCGCGTGAGGTTGCGCATGATCGAGGAAGGAACATTGGGCGACTTCGCGAGCCATTGGCCCTCCGAAACATAGCGGATGCGCTCGCGGTCGCGGTCGGGCGTTATGTCGATATGATTCGGCACTTCGGATTCCTGGCCCTTTGCGACAGGCTCGGGCAGGCCCGCTAGCGCTCTTCCAACCGTGTGGGGAATGCGCCCGCTGGGAAGCGGAAAATTAAATGGCTGCCCGCGAGGCACACATACGATGACTATGCGCTTGCGCAATTGCGCAACCTCGAAATCGCTGGCGTTCAGAATGTCGATATGGAGATCGTATCCAAGCGCATAAAAGCCCTCTTGCAGAGCGTTGATGATCGGTTCGCCGCCGGACGTAGCAGCGCGGGCGAAGTAGGGGACCTGCTCGATCATTACTGCCGACGGGCGCAGCTTCTCAGTGAACCGCACCATCTCGAACACCAGCGTCCCGCGAGGATCGCGGGTGCCTTTGCGATTGCCGATCTGGCTGAAGGGCTGGCAGGGAGGCCCTCCATGCAAAAGGGCTAAAGCGCCCTGCTCAAGTCCAAAAATTTCAAGCAGGCGGGCAGGATCCAATGCCCGCATATCCACTTGCCAAACCGTTTTGCGGCGCGCATTGCGCCGCAGCGTGGATACGCAGGGCGCATCGAATTCGATGGAGCAGAGGGTTTTGAATCCCGCTTGATCGACACCGATGTCCATGCCGCCTGCGCCGGCAAACAGGCTGATCGACGGAAAACGATCCGATTTCCTTGGGCTATACACCGCTGCACTCCATGTCTTGCTTCGGAATCATCGAAAATCTGATTATAGCTAGGCGGCGTATTGTGCAAGGAAGCAGGGCGCGGTTATGCAGCGGGGACTAAGGAGTGATCCCTTCAGGGGTGCGAGAGCTTGGCCTGCTGGTAGTGGGTGCCGATAGCGGCGGCAACCGTGGCATGATGCGCATCCTCGCTAACGCGGCGGGCGCGAGGAGAGGAAGGTTTCGAGGCGGGCGCTTAAGGCGGCGGTGTCCTTGAGCTGGCATTCCCATACCACGAGCACCTCCCAGCCGAGTTCGCGCAGTGCGGAATAGTTTTCCGCATCGCGCACCATGTTCCGGTCTAGCTTGGCGTTCCAGTAGTCTTGGTTCGATTTGGGGCGGCGGTTGGCAGGGCAGTCCGGATCGTCGTGCTGGTGCCAGAAGCAGCCATGCACCATGATGATTTTGCCCAGCCGCGGAAAGGTCATGTCCGGGCGTCCGGGCAGGTCCTTGCGGTGCAGGCGGTAGCGGTAGCCCATCGCATGCACCATCCGCCGCACCCGCATCTCGGGCTTGGTGTCCTTGCCGCGGATGCGCGACATGATTTCGCTGCGCCGCTCGGCGCTTACGGTGTCAATCATTTTTCCGCGGCGCCATTTCCCGCCACCAGCGTTGGTCCAGTGCAAATATAAAGGCTGCGCCCGGAAAACCCCCGCAACGGACTTGGCGCAGGCAAGGCGGCGGATGCCCTCGTTCAGGCTCATGTCGCGCTGAACAAGGCGCCAACTGCACGGGTGCAGACACATGCGGGACTGGTGCCGACGCCACCGAGGGGCGGTTGCGGCGTGGCTGGCGCGCCGCCTACACTTGCCGCTGTGATGGCGGATTTCGATGTGATCGTGATTGGCGGCGGGGTGAACGGCCTGGCCTGCGCCGCTACGCTCGCGCGCGAAGGATTGAGCTGCTGCGTGCTGGAGCGCAACCGCTACGTGGGCGGCGGCGCGGTCACGCGCGAAGTCACGCTGCCGGGATTTCGCCACGATCTATATGGTTCCTCGCATGTTTGGATTCACTGCAACGACGATTTCAAGGCGATTCAGCCGGAGCTGGAGCGATTCGGGCTGAAGTACATCGAGCCGGAGGAGCACATCACCGGCCATCCAGACCGCGGCGGCGGCCCCGGCATCGTGGTCTATAAGAGCGTGGAGCGCACCTGCGGATCCATTGCGGCGTATTCGCCTGCGGACGCGCGCCGCTACGCTGCGGTCTGCGCGGATTTCGAGCAGATCCGCGAGGGCTTTATCAAGGCCTTTTTCTCGCCTCCGGCGCCGCCAAGCACGCTGCCGCGCGCGCTGGAAGGGAGCGTGGATGGCCTAAAGCGCCTGCGCGAATTCTCCATGTCGGCGCGCGCTTGGGTGGAAGCCAACTTCGAGAACGATTTCGTGCGCGCGATGATGCTCAACTGGGCGCTGGCGCCGCAGATCCTTCCGGACCAGGAGGGCGCGGGGCAGTCCTTCTACATCATGATCCCGGCCATCCACCACTACGGGCAGGCGATTCCCGAAGGCGGGAGCCAGCAACTGCCGGACGCCATGGCGGCCTTTCTGGAAGGCAACGGCAGCCGGGTGATGACCTCGTCACCGGTCGAGCAGATCGTTGTGGAGCAGGGCCGGGCCTGCGGCGCGCGCCTTGAGTCCGGCGAGACGCTGCGAGCGCGGCGGGCGGTGGTGTCCGCGCTGGAGCCGCGCCAGACTTTCTTGCGACTGCTGGACGACGATTTGCTCGAAGATGGATTCCTGGAAATGGTGCGCGGCTATTCCTTCGGCAGGATCACGGTTTGCCGGATGCACTTGGCACTGAAGGAACCGCCCCGCTTCGCCAACGGCGAGGCCATGAGCCGCTGCGCCTTCCACCGCATGACCGACAGCATGCCGCAGCTACTGAAGTTCTACGGTGAGCTGGCCATGGGCATTCCGCCTTCGGACCCGTTTTTGTGGTCGGCCTGCTGGACGCTGCTTGATCCGACGCGGGCGCCGGACGGGCAACATACCCTGATATTTGATACCTTTGTTTCCAATCATCTGTCTGATGGGCGCGCTTGGGGCGAAATCGGAGAAAACTATGCGCGCGATGTGCTGCTGCCCAAGCTGCGGCAATACGCGCCCAATATCGCCGGGGACAATATTCTCGGACAGCATGTGGAAACCGGCGAGAGCCTGGAGCGCGCCAATCCGTCGTTTGTTGAAGGAACCACCAACGGGGGCGAACGGATCGCTTCGCAGCTCGGCTATTTCCGACCGTTTCCGGGCTATGCGCATTACCGTTCCCCGGTGCAGGGCCTTTACATGACCGGGCCGCACTGCCATCCCGGCGGAGGGATCTCGGCCATGGGCACGATCACAGCGCGGGTCATGCTGGACGACTTCGGCATCCGCGAGGCGGACTTTTGGTAAGGAGCATGAAATGAGCGGAATCGAGAAATACACGGGCATGGTGATACAACCGCACGTGGTGGTGGCTGAGGACCGCGACGGCATACAGCGCAATCTCGACCGGGCGCTGAACATGATCGACTTCGGCGTGGGCTACTTCTGGGAGTTGCCGGTGAAGCTGGTGGTGCTGCCGGAATACTTCCTGCAAGGCGTGACCACGCCCGGCAAGGGCGAACACGGCATCGACAGCTTCATGAAAAAGGCGATCACCTTCGACGGCCCGGAGATGCGCGCGCTCGGCGACAAGGCCCGCGAATACGGCCTCTACATCGCCGGCGGAGGCGTGGTGGAGCAGGTGCCCGAGTTTCCGGACCGCTGGTTCAACGCCGCCTTCATTATCGGGCCTTCCGGCGATGTGATCCTGCGTTACCACAAGTGGCATATTCCCGCCAACATCGGCCTCGGCAGCAGCCCGCACGACTTGCTCGACGCCTACCGCGAAGTGTTCGGCGACGATATCAAGGATCTGTTCCCGGTGGTCGATACCGAAATCGGCAAGCTCGGCACCATGACCTGCCACGACGGCTGCACGCCGGAGGTTTCCCGCGCGCTGGGCTACAACGGCTGCGAGGTGCTTTGCCATCCCACCGCGTTGCAGGAGATCGAGGGCGTGAGCGAGCCGTGGGACTTCTGGACCTTCACCCGCCGCACCCGCGCCCACGACAATATGTGCTATCTGCTGGGCTCGAACTGGGGCACGGTCGATTACGACTTCTACCCCAAGGCCTTCTGCCCTGGCGGCTCGTTCATCATCGACTACACCGGCATGATGCTGCGCCACGCCAACTACCCGTCCGAGCAGGTGATCGGCGCCACCATCGATATCGAGTCGCTGCGCGAGCATCGGTCGCGCTGCGGCCATAATTGCTGGGTCGATGTGCGCACCGAGGGCTTCAAACAGATCTACGAGAATCCGATCTACCCGCCCAACCAGTTTCCGCCCGGCCAGCCGCCGCGCACGCTGGCGGACAAGATGGGGCCGCTGGACACCGTGTTCCGCGATCTCTACGGGCGCGGCCAGTTCATGCCGCCCGCCGGCATGACGGCGGAGGACATGCCCAAGCGGCATCGCCAGCGCGTGCGCGCCGCCCAAGAGCGCGGCACGCTGAAGAAGAGCGACTGATGCCACGCTGCGTTTATATTCGCGTTCGCGTGATCGGCTATGACCGGGAGGTTGGCGCATGCGCGTGAAGAGCGACTTGGCCGACCTCAACCTCAAGCTGGGGCGCATCCGCCGCCAGGGCGATGAACTGGTGGTCGATAGCGCCCCGGAGAGCAGCATCGACGCGCGCATCCGCATTGACGCTTCCGAAGCCCGCAGCATTCTTGGCAGAATCCTGAGGTCGGGGGCTGTATGGAGCTTTTTGATCCGCCTGCCCTTTGCGCAGCGGATCAAGGCCGCTCGCTCGCGCCGGGAGCAGGCGCGGGCGCTTGCCGCCCCCGATACGAACGCAGACACCTCCGCTTTCGTTGCCCGCGATAACCCGGTCTGGCGCACCCGACGCGAAAGCACCGGCCTCAACAAGCCTTGGTAGGCTACCCGACATATTGCGTATGCGTGATCTAGAGGCCTTTGCGCCACCCCCTCTTGGGGGAGCGTCGGCGGCAGGAGCCGCCGCCGAGCCCCATGGATGGGTTTATGCGTCTCCCCCAAGAGGGGGTGGCGCAAAGGCCGAGGGACTGGCAAAACTGCGGCTCGCGGCAACTGGCCGGGAGTTCTTGCTGCCATCAAGAAGAGTGCTCTAAAAGCCAAGGGACTGAGGATAGGCAGATGGCCAGCATTCTGGGATTCGGCGAGATCATGCTGCGGCTGTCCACGCCCCGAGGCGAGGTGCTGAGCAGCGCGAGTTCGCTTGATACGGCCTTTGGCGGGGCGGAGGCCAACACCATCATTGCGCTGGCCGGCTTCGGGCATAACGCAGCGTTTCTGACCTGTCAGCCGGACAACGACTGGGGCCGAAGAAGCACCGCCATGCTAGCGGCCTCCGGCATTCGTTCCGAGACCTTGTACATGAGCGACGCGCGAATCGGGACGTATTTCCTGGAGACCGGCGTCGGTCGGCGGGGCGGCCGCATCATCTACGACCGCAAGCATTCGGCTTTCGCCTGTCAGGACTGGTCCGGCTTGGATTGGTCGGCGCTGTTGAGGGGCGTGGACCGACTGCACCTGAGCGGCATCACGCTGGCGCTTTCCGAGTCCGCCGCCGATGCCTGCGAAGCGGCGGCCCGGGCTGCGTGCGAGGTCGGCTGCGGGGTGTCATTCGATGCCAACTACCGTAGCGCGCTATGGGCCGACCCGCGGGACTTCGGTGCCGCCTGCCGCCGCATTGCGGCTTTGGCCGATGTGGTGTTCTGCGGTTGCCGCGAGATCCGCTGGATGATCGACCAGCCGCGCCCTGATGAGATTTCGCCCGATCCCGCGCACGGCTTCCATCTGCTTAAGCCGGTTGCTCCCAACATGAGATGGCTGGCCGGCACCCTGCACGATCAGGACGAAAGCGGCATGCAGAGACTGGGCGGTTTCGCCACCAACGGCGAGGATTCCGCCAAGGTTGAACCACGCGGATTAGGCCAGTTCATCGACCGGGTGGGCGGCGGCGATGCCTTTGCAGCCGGCATTCTGCACGGCTTGGCAGAGGGCTGGCCGGTGCAGCGAACCAGCGAATTCGCCCATGCCGCCGCTGCCCTCAAGCACACCATCTTCGGCGATCAGCTACGTGCTTCCGCCGCCGAAGTGCAGCGCTACGCCGCCCACGGCGCCGCCGTCTCCCGCTAACGCAAGCTAACCAGCACTTCGTTGCGGCGCAGCTGCGGGATCGTCCACGGCGGGTTGTAGCCCGCCACTCGCCAATCGCCTTCATGCTCCAGCCCGCGCTCGTCCAGCCACGCGGCGAGCTTCCTGCGATGCTCTTCGGCATTTCTGTCGCGCAACAAGCCTCCGAAGCGCACGCTGGCCGACCGGCGAGGTGTCACATCGCGAATCTTCACCATGGGGTTGGTAGGCGTGGGCGCCGTTTCCTTGGTGTAGCCCTCGGGCAGAACGAAGGCCATCGACCAGTTGCGGATATCGTCGCCGGCCAGCCGTCCGCCATCGGCCTCGCCTGAATCTCCGCCAGGACTCAAAAGCACCGGCGCGGTCATGGCAATCTTCTCGCCCTGCGGCTGAAATTCCACCGGCGCGGTCATCTCGATCTTCCGCTTGCCCTCGTTGGCGCCGGAAATGTAGCGCACCAGCCAACGGAACCCCACCCGGCTGGTGCCATCGAAATCCTGCGGCACCACCACTTCCGCCACCGCATAGGCATCGTAATCGCGCACCTGAAAATCGCCGTCCTCAATAACGACGCGAAAAGCTGGCTCCTCCGCCGCCTTCCCCCCCACGACCGAACAAGCCGCCACCGCCATCGCCGTTAAAACGCCCATAAGACCAGCCTTTGCGGATGGGCGCCGTTTCCGTGCCGAGCTTCGAGTTTCATTTTCGGAAAAGATACGATCCGCTTTTGGAGTTTTCATGGTCATAACTCTAAACCTCACTCCAATCAACTTGCAAGAATATACGCTTGTTTCCCCCCGCACGGATTCACCCGCACAATCTCTGGTGGTCAAACGGGGAAGGATTCTCGGAATTGAAGTGAAGGCGGGGGCAACAGCGAAGCCCGAGGACTTCCGAGGCCTCAGGCGCCTTCGGTCGGCAACCGCCGAAGCATTCGCCTGCGGAATCGTCCT
Source organism: Gammaproteobacteria bacterium (assembly GCA_026708965.1). Classification (GTDB taxonomy): domain Bacteria; phylum Pseudomonadota; class Gammaproteobacteria; order Steroidobacterales; family Foliamicaceae; genus Foliamicus. The sequence goes on from JAPOTY010000020.1 coordinate 37,032, forward strand.
GCACGACGGGGACCGCATCTAGCGCTTCGGAGACAGGCTGTACGCCATGCCGGTCAGCCGCTTATGGATATAACGCCGACTGGCAAATTATGCGTTTCGCCTCTACTAGCATCCCATGCTGCGGGTGGTTTGGCAGTGTCAAAAATTTTTCGCATACATACTCCTCGGTATATATGCATTCCTTTCAGCGCTTAATCACGATCCTATGTGACACGAGAGGCGTTGCGGGCATGCCATCGCAAAGCCTCCCGATCGGGATGCTGGCTCTCATGTACAGGCATCCGCAGTTTTCGGCCCCGAAATTGTCCTAGCCAGTCATTGCGCGAATCTTTATCGGCATCCTTGGACAAATTGATGCGGTATTCCCTATTGATCCAAAGCATTCCATTGTCGAACGCCCAGTGGATCATGCGGCACAACGCAAGTCCGTTACGCACGAGGTCTTTGCCGCCCCGGGAAACGGGGACGATATGCGCCGCCTCCACCTCGAAGCGGAATCCGGTGTCCATGCCGTCAGCGGATCGAAGACCCATCCCCGAAATAGCGCACTTAGACTCGTACGCGCCCAACACAGCGGTTCTAAACATGTTGGATCGAACCGCCACTTGGCGTTCGGTCATCTTCCTTGTACCAATTTCGGCGAGTAAGTCGTCCAACCGCCGAGCCACCGAGCGATCATCGCGTAATTCGCTCACTTCCTTGAGTCTCTTAAAGAGTGTCGGCGATGAGCCTTTCAAGTTTTCCGTGTCGTTTAACCACACCGAAAACGAGGCCGGGAGCAGCGCTATTATGGTGTCGGCTGACAAGTTGGAAAGATCGAAACAGTCCGGCAGATTATTGAGGAACCTGCAATAGGCCCGCAGCCCAATTTCCTCGTCGGAATAACCGCGCTTCGGTTTGCCGGATATGGGGTGGACGTAGAGTCGGCTTGCCGCGATCAATGCGCCAGGACTGGCCATCAGGCGCAATCGCTCGCCGAGGTGCGTGGCCGCAATACCGTGGACCGGTAAAGCGTATGAGAGAAGAAGGTCCAGCTCGCCATTAGGTCCGCCGTTGTAACGGCGATACGACATGTAGGGCCCGCGCAGAAGGTGGCGATGCCGTCGACGGGCATCCGGGTCTTCGAGCAAGTGGCGTCCGTCCACGCCAGGCTCTCGTTGCCCGTCCGGGCTGATCGGGCACACTGCGTCAAAGTAGAGCAACGACAGCCATTCCCACATTCCGTGCTCGTCGGCATCCGCGAATACGCCGGCTTCGACGACCCTCTGGTTGATGTACTCGGCGAACTCCCTTCTGCTTGCAAAATTTCGCCGCTTAACCAGTATGTCACCGAGGGCGCATGGTGCTGAGTAACGGGGATCCGTCAGCATCTCAAGAGGCGGTGATAAAGTGCTTTGGCGGCGCAACCGAGCCAGATATTGAGCGAATTCGCTGATGCCTTTGGCGGTTAAACACCGTACCGTGTGCAATTGCCTGTCCCCCAAATTCTTACGGCTACCAGTGCCAGAGGGTGCCGTCTTCGAGGCGGTTGACGGGGAGGGAGGCGGGGCGGTAGGGGTGTTCGGCGGCTAGCGCCTCGTTGATATCGACGCCGTGGCCGGGGGCTTCGCCGGGGTGCAGGTAGCCGTTATCGAAGCGCCAGGCGCGGGGGAAAACGGCATCCGTTTCTGGCGTGTGGCGCATGTATTCCTGGATGCCGAAATTCGGTACGGAAAGGTCGAAGTGGAGCGCGGCGCCCATGCTTACGGGCGACAAGTCGGTGGCGCCGTGGCAGCCGGTGCGGACTTGGTGGAGCGCGGCCAGCGCGGCGATTTGGCGCAGGTGGGTGATGCCGCCGGCGTGGGTAACGGTGCAGCGGATGTAGTCGATCAGCTGGTTCTCGATCAGGTCTTTGCAGTCCCAGATGGCGTTGAAGATTTCGCCCACCGCTAGCGGAGTCGTCGTGTGCGAGCGGATCAGCCTGAAGGACTCCTGGTTTTCGGCGGGCGTGGGGTCTTCCATCCAGAACAGCGCATAGGGTTCCAGCGCCTTGCCCAAGCGACCGGCCTCGATGGGGGTGAGGCGATGGTGCACGTCGTGCAGCAGGTGCGGCGTAAATCCGTATTCCTTGCGCAGGGCGGAGAACAGTTCGGGCACGGAGTTGAGGTATTTCTCCGACGACCAGACGTTTTCCTCGGGGACCGCAGCGCCCGCCGGTTCGTAGAACATCTTGTCCTTGCTGACGCCGTAAGTGCTTGGCAAGCCGGGAACGCCGCACTGGGCGCGCACGGCCTTGTAGCCGAGCTTCAGGTAGCGGCCCACTTCCTCCACGGTGGCGGCTACATCCTCGCCGTTGGCGTGGCCGTAGCAGAGCACGCCGTCGCGGCTGCGCCCGCCCAGCAACTGGTAGAGCGGCATTCCTGCGGCTTTGGCCTTGAGGTCCCACAAGGCGGTATCGACGGCGCCGATGGCGGTCATCGTGACTGGCCCGCGCCTCCAGTAGGCGCCGCGATAGAGGTACTGCCAAGTGTCCTCGATGCGGGCCGCGTCGCGGCCGATCAGGGTAGGGATGACATGGTCGTTGAGATAGCTGAAGACCGCCATTTCACGACCGTTGAGCGTGGCGTCGCCTAGGCCGTGCAAGCCGTCCTCGGTGACGACCTTAAGCGTGATGAAGTTACGCCCCGGGCAGGTCGCGATCACGCGGGCCTCAGCGATCCGCGACATCAGTTAGACGCTCCCCCATCGGATCGGGTGTTGCGCCGCCAAGCCAGTTTCGATGCCCTGTCGCATCAATCCATCCTCGCCATGATCGACTTGGTTTCCATGTATATCTTCAGGCCCTCAAGGCCGTGCTCGCGGCCCCAGCCGGACTGCTTGTAGCCGCCGATGGGCATTGAGAGATCGGGAATGCCGTGCGAGTTGATCCACACGATGCCGGATTCCAAGCGCTCAGCAATCGCATGGCCGCGCGCCAGATCGCGGGTCCAGACGCTCGCGGCCAGTCCGTAACGGCTTTGGTTCGCCTCGCGGATCGCTTCGTCCGCTGTTTCAAAAGGCGCTATCGTCACCACCGGGCCAAATACCTCTTCGCGGCTAATCCGCATGTCTTCGGCGGCCCCTGTGAAAACGGTTGGCGGGTAGAAGAAGCCGTCGCCGGGGACTGGTTCTCCGCCGGTCACGAGCCGCGCGCCCTCGCCGATCCCGGATTCGACTAACGCATGCACCGATTGGCGATGCGAGGCGCTGATGAGCGGGCCCATTTGCGAGCCGGGGTCCAGCCCCGGGCCCAGCTTGAGTCCGTGCGCGGCTTCCGCCAGGCCGTCGAGCACATCCTGATACACGCCCGCCTGGGCGTATATCCGCGAGCCGGCCACGCATACCTGTCCGGCGCCGGCGAATATCGCGTCGGCAGCGCCGCTAATAGCCTGCGGCAAATCGGCATCGTCGAAGATCAATACCGGCGATTTGCCGCCCAGCTCCAGCGATAAGCGCTTCAGGTTGCCGCGCGCATCGGCCAGCAACCGCTTGCCCACCTCGGTGGAGCCGGTGAACGCCACCTTGTTCACCTGCGAATGGCGCGCCAAGTGTTGCCCCAGCGCTCCGCCAGGGCCGGGCAATATGCTGACCACGCCCTCGGGCACGCCCGCTTCCAGCAGCAGCCGGCCTAGGTAAAGCGCCGTAAGCGGCGTTAGTTCCGCAGGCTTGAGCACGCAGCTGCAGCCGGCCGCCAGGGCCGGCGCCAGCTTCCAGGCGGCCATCACCAGCGGCCCGTTCCAGGGCACGATCTGCGCCGCCACCCCTACCGGCTCGTGCCGGATCAACCCCTGAAAGCGCTGGCCGGGCACGGACGGATCGAAAGTGGCGCCGGGCAGCTTGGTGCACCAGCCCGCGTAATAGCGGAATGTATCGGCGGCGTGGGGCACCTCGCCATGCAACGCCGCCGCGTACAGCTTGCCGCCGTTGAGCGTTTCCAGTTCCGCGAGCGTTTGAGCGTCGCGGTCGATCAATTCCGCCACGCGCAACAGCACACGCTGCTTGTGCGCGGGCGTTTGCCCGCTCCAGCGCCGGTCGAGAAAGGCGGCGCGGGCCGCCGCCACCGCGTCGTCCGCCTGCCCTGCGGAAGCGGGCGCGACACGCGCTATTTCCTCGCCCGTGGCCGGATCAAGGATCGGCTCCGGCTTTCCGCCCTGTCCTGGCGCCCAGCGCTCTCCTGCCAATACGAGGTGCTTTGCGCCGAGAAAATCCCGCGCCGCCTGCGAAACCCCGTGCGAATTATTCACTGCGCTTCAAAGGCGGACGGGGAATCAGTCAGTCCTTGGGCAGCCAGTTCATCATTTTGCGGAGATTGGCGCCCACGGCTTCGATGGGATGGGCGGCCGTCTTCGCCCGCAATTCGTGCAGACGCGGCTCGCCTTTCTCGAACTCCTCGATCCATTCGCGGGCGAAGGCGCCGGACTGAATTTCCTCCAGCACCTCCTTCATCGCCTTGCGGGCCGCTTCGCCCACCACCCTGGGGCCGCGCGAGTAATTGCCGTACTCGGCGGTGTCGCTCACCGAGTAGTTCATGCGCTTCAAGCCGCCCTCATAGTAGAGGTCAACAATCAGCTTGAGTTCATGCAGCACCTCGAAGTAGGCCAGTTCCGGCGGATACCCGGCTTCCACCAGCGTCTCGAATCCGGCTTTGATCAGTTCCTCGGAGCCTCCGCACAGCACCGCCTGCTCGCCGAACAGGTCGGTTTCGGTCTCGTCTTTGAAATTGGTTTCGATCACGCCGGCGCGGATGCCGCCAATGCCGTCGGCGTAGCTCAACGCAAGATCGAGCGCGCCGCCGGTGGAGTCCTGATGCACGGCGGCCAGGCAGGGCACGCCGGCGCCTTGCAGATACATCCGCCGCACCAGGTGGCCCGGGCTCTTGGGCGCCACCATGAACACGTCCACATCCGCCGGCGGCTCGACCTGCCCGTACAGCACGCTGAATCCGTGGCCCACCGCCAAGGCTTGGCCGCTTGCCAGATTGGGCGCCACCGCCGATTCGTAAACGCGGCGATGGTGTTGGTCGGGCACCAGCAGCATCACCACATCGCCCCAGGCGGCGGCCGCTTCCATATCCATAACGCTCAAGCCTTGGGATGCTGCCTCATCGCGCGACGAGGAACCGTCGCGCAGCCCCACCGCAACCTCAATGCCGCTTTCCTTCAGGTTCAGCGCGTGCGCGTGCCCCTGGCTTCCGTAGCCCAGCACCGCCACCTTGCGGCTGCGGATGATGGACGGGTCGGCTTCGTAGTGAATCTTCATATCCGTTTCCTTAAGCTAGATTATTCGATGCCCAAACCGCGAGGGCTGGAAACCCTTTCCTTAGTGCGGTCCCGGGCGGCGCCTTGCGCCGCGTCAGTCCGATCCGCCGTCCTCCGGCTGCGGCGCCCTTTGCATGGCCACGCGCCCGGAGCGCGCCACCTCGTCGATGCCGTGCGGCTTCATCAAGTTGACGAATGCGTCCACTTTTTTAGTGGGGCCGACGATTTCCAGCGCCAGGATGTCCGGCGTCACATCCACCACGCGGCCGCGGAAAATCTCGTTGACCTGCAGCACATCGGCGCGCTTTTCACCGCGGCAGCGCACCTTGATGATGCATAACTCGCGTTCGACGAAATCGGTGCCGGTCAGGTCGTCCACCTCGATGGTATCGACCAGCCGATTGAGCTGGCGCAGAATCTGCGAGATAACCCGCACGCTGCCGCGTGTCACGATGCACAGACGCGAAACCGTGGGATCCTCGGTAACGCCCACGGTCACGCTGTCGAGATTAAAACCGCGCGCCGAGAACATGTTCACCACCCGGATCAGCGCGCCCATGGAGTTTTCCAGCAGCACGTTGATGATGTGCTGCTCGATATCGGGAGCGGCGCCCGCCTCCACCGGCTCGCCCGCCGCCCGCTTGCGTATAAGTTGCTGCGGCGTGAGCGTGATCGCTTCCTCGTTCATACGAACGTTTCCGGCGCATGCTTGGAAGTGATCATCTCGTCGGACGACTTGCCCGCCGGCACCATCGGGAACACCATCTCTTCCTTCACCACCCGGAACTCCATCACCGCCGGTCGGTCGTTCACCGCCCAGGCCTTCTCGATCACGCCATCGACCTGGTCCGTCCGCTCGGCGCGGAAGGCCGCGCAACGGCTGGCGCGCGCCAGCTGCACGAAATCCGGATTGGTGTCGGTGAGATCGGTATGGCTGAAGCGGTTCTCGTGGAACAGCTCCTGCCACTGGCGCACCATGCCTAGGAAGTTGTTGTTCATAATCACAACTTTGAGCGGCACGCCATGCGCCGCGGCCACCGCCAGCTCCTGCGCGTTCATCATGAAGCCGCCGTCGCCGTTGATCGAGATGACCGTTTTATCAATGCCGTAGGCGCGCAGCCCCAAACCGGCGCCCAGCGCCGCCGGCAGCGAGAAGCCCATGGTGCCTAGGCCGCCCGAGGTGATGTGCGAGCGCGGCTGGGTGTATTTCATGTACTGCGCCGCCCACATCTGATTCTGGCCCACATCCGTCACCACCACCGCATCGCCGCCGGATTTCGCCCGCAGCCTTTCGAGCACGAATTGCGGGCGCAGTTCGCCGTCGTCGGCATAGCTGAGCGGACACTCGTCCCGCCAGCCTTGGATCTTGTTGTGCCAGCGCTTCACCTTCCTGGCGCGAACCAGCGGGCGCAGCGCCTCAAGCACGGCCTTGGCATCGGCATTGAAGGCGAGGTCGGCGTAGATGTTTTTGGAAATGCAGGATTTGTCGATTTCGATATGGATGATGGCGGCATGCGGCGCCCAGCGATCGACCATGCCGGTGACCCGGTCGTCGAACCGCGCCCCCACGGCGATAATGAGGTCGGCATGCTGCACCGCCTGATTGGCCCACCAAGTGCCGTGCATGCCCAGCATGCCCAGCGACAGCGGATCGTTTTCCGGGAAAGCGCCCAGCCCGTGCAGGCTGGTGGTGACCGGAACATTCAAATGCCGGGCAAGCTCCGTGAGCGCCTCGCAGGCATTGGCGTTGATGGCGCCGCCGCCCACGTAGAGCAGCGGCCGTTGGGCGGCCTCGATCATGCGCACCGCGCGGCGCAGGCGCATTTCGTCGCATTCGTGCGGAACCGAATAGCCGCGCATGCGGATCGCTTCGTCGTAGCCGAACACGCCTTCGCTCATCAGCACGTCCTTGGGCAGGTCCACCACCACCGGGCCGGGGCGCCCGGTGCGGGCCAGGTGATAGGCCTCGTGAACGATGCGGGGAATGTCTTCCGGCGCGCGCACCAAGTAGTTGTGCTTGGTGATGCTGCGGGTCACGCCCAGCGTGTCGGTTTCCTGGAAGGCGTCGTTGCCGATCAGCGGCAGCGGCACCTGCCCGGTGAACACCACGATGGGCACCGAATCCATGAAGGCGTCGGCGATGCCGGTAACGGTGTTGGTGGCGCCCGGGCCGCTGGTCACCAGCACCGTGCCCACCTCGCCGGTGGCCTTGGCATAGCCTTCCGCCGCATGCGTGCCGCCCTGCTCGTGGCGCACCAGCACATGCTTGAAGTTGGGCTTCACCCGCGCCATCTCGTCATAGACGTGAATGACGGCGCCGCCGGGATGCCCGAATACCACCCGCGCGTCCTCCGCTTCCAGCGCCCGGAGAAAGATCTCCGCGCCCGACATCCTCTTGCCGATATGCTGCTGAACGGCGGCCCTGCCGCGCAGGCGCGGCTGGGGTTCCGCGAGCGCGGCGGCGGTGCTGGCGCTAGACATGGGTCAATTCCTCATGGCATGTGGAGTCGTCGCGCGCTTTTTCCTCTTCGGGGCTATGCACGCGCAGGACGGCGCCGGTCGAAGCGCTGGTCACGAAATGCGTGTAGCGCTCCAGCCAGCCGCCCTTGATCTTGGGGCGGAACGGGGCGAGCCGCGCGCGGCGGCGTTCGAGTTCTTCGGAATCCACTTCCATATCCACGCGCCGCTCATCAAGATCGATCACGATGCGATCGCCCTCCTCAAGCAGCGCGATGGGGCCGCCGGCCGCCGCTTCGGGCGAAACATGGCCTATGGAAAGCCCGCGCGTGGCGCCCGAGAAGCGCCCGTCGGTGAGCAGCGCCGCGGAGGTGTCCAGGCCCATGCCCGCGATGGCGGAAGTGGGCTGAAGCATTTCGGGCATGCCGGGGCCGCCGCGCGGCCCTTCATGGCGGATCACCACCACATCGCCCTCGCATACTTCTCCGGCCATGATTCCGGCCACGGCCTCGTCCTGCGATTCGTAGATGCGCGCCCTGCCCTCGAAGCGTTGCAAATGCGGCGGCACTGCGCCCACCTTGATGATCGCGCCCTCCGGCGCCAAGGAACCGAACAGCACGCTCAACCCCCCGGTGGCCCGGAAGGCGGTGCCGCGATCGCGGATAACGGAGCGGTTTCGCACTTCCGCCTGCTCAAGTTGCTCGCGCAAAGTGCCCGCTACAGTCGGCCGGTCCGAGTTCAGAACGCCGATGGCGTCCAGTTCCTTGAGAATGGCCTGCACGCCGCCGGCCTGTTCCACATCCTCCATGTGAACGTCCGGCGTGGCCGGCGACACCTTGCAGATGTACGGCACCCGGTCGGACATCTCGTTGATCCGGTGGAGGTCGTAGGGCACTTCGGCCTCATGGGTGGCGGCCAGCAGGTGCAGCACCGTGTTGGTGGAGCCGCCCATGGCCATGTCCAGCGCAAATCCGTCATCAAATGCGTCCACGGTCACGATGTCGCGGGGTTTTAGGTCCTGCTCGACCAGCTCCACGATTCGCCGGCCGGCCTCTTTCACCAGCTGCTCGCGCCTGGGGTCCACGGCCAGGATCGAGCCGTTGCCGGGCAGCGCCAGCCCCAGCGCCTCGAGCAGGCAGTTCATGGAGTTGGCGGTGAACATGCCGGAGCAGGAGCCGCAAGTTGGGCAGCTGAGCTCTTCGAGCTGTTTCAGCTCCTCATCGCTCAGGTCGCCTTTCTGATGCCGCCCCACGGCCTCGAAAACCGTCGCAAGGTCCGATTTGCCGCCTCCCGGAAGTTTGCCGGCCTTCATGGGGCCGCCGGAAACGAAAACCGTGGGAATATTGATCCGCAGCGCGCCCATCAGCATGCCGGGCACGATCTTGTCGCAGTTGGATATGCACACCAGGCCGTCTAGGCAATGGGCCAGCGCCATCGTCTCAACCGAATCGGCGATCAGTTCGCGCGACGGCAGCGAATAGCGCATTCCGATATGGCCCATGGCGATGCCGTCGTCCACGCCAATGGTATTGAACTCGAATGGCAGCCCGCCGGCCTCGCGCACGGCCTCGCGCGCCGCGGCGCCGAGCTTTTGCAAATGCACATGCCCGGGAATCAATTCCACAAACGAATTGCAGATGCCGATGAAGGGCCGCTCGAAGTCCTCATCCGAACGCACCACGCCGGTGGCGCGCAACAACGAGCGATGCGGCGCTCTCTCGATGCCGCGCTTTACGGTGTCGCTTCTCATTATTCCAAGCCTGCCGCGCCGACGCCGACTATTCGCGCCAGCCCAACCGAACATCTTACATCACCAATCCCTGAAAAATGCTGCTGTAGATGTTGTTTGTTGGGCACTGCTGCCGCTGATGAACGCGCCAGCCCTTAACGAAAGAGCTTGGCGCTAACGCTAGCGGGCCCTAGTTTTGCGGGGAGCCTGCTTCCCCTAATTACTCTTTCTGCGCGGGCGGCATGGGTTCCGGCGTATAAAATATCCGCAGCACTCTCGGCCTGTCGAAATAGGAACGCGGTATGGTGGTTCCGTCGTCCAGAACCACTCCCCCCACGTTAGGCGGCAGAGAGGGCAGCCTGCTTAAAACCGGTTCCATCTCTGCCCATGTGCGTCCCTGCTCATCCCCAGGATCCCAAGTTTCCCAAGAGAAGTTCTCCCAAGCTTCGGCTGTAAACCCCGGGGGTGGCTTGCTCGACGCAAACGACCAATATCCCACCCCGGCGGCTAGTGCCAAACAAAGGAAAAATAGAAAGAACGCCGTTTTCATGCCACCAATTTACGGCAAGTTGTAGCAGGCACCACCAGTATATGACGAGTAGGAGTTGAACCCCATAGAGTAAAGTTTCTGGGCGCAGGTCCCTTGTGCTTTTCCCGCCGAATCAAATGAGCATCCCCCAAGAAAATAGTATGTTGTCCCTGAGCAGGCGGGCTGCTTCCAAGCAGGGAACGCTTCAATTGCAGTAGGGGAAAGCGCAACGCCTTTCTGCCAGAGCCAATGCGGTGCCAGCATTACGCGGACTCATTTTTTTCACTACTGGTTTCCTCGGAAAGTTGGAATTTACTATACACGTTTGTTTCGCTATGAATTTGAATACTTCATTGCCAGCCCCTCCACGCCGACGCGCCGCAGGCCAAGGGCCGGGTGGACCGGGCCAACCGGACGCTGCAGGACCGCTTGGTCAAGGAGTTGAGGCTGGAAGGCATGGGCTCCATGGAGGCGGGCAACGCCTTTCTCCCGTCGTTCATGGAGGACCACAACTTGCTGGCGGGGCTATTGTGTCATCACCTTCAGTTGGCGGAGCTATCGCCAGATCTATATTATCGATCCTAACGGGATCGATCTCGACAGTGATAGCGTGGACATGCGGATGAAATTCAAATATTTTCTCTTGCGGCCCGATTTATCGAGGCGCGAAAATTTTTTCCGTGCGCTCGCACCTGTGGGAGGATTGCTAGGGCTTGTTGCCATCTCTTTCGCCCCGATAAAGAGGGGCGATTGGTGGGGTGCCGTGCTTACCATACTGGCCGTTCTGGTCATCATGGCACCCGTCTGGTGGCTTCAATACAGAGCCACAAAACGGCGGATAGAAAAAAAAGCCCAAGACCGTACCATCCGTCACCATGCGCCAGAAACGTAAGCTTGCCTACGGCACTGTTCTTGTTTTCTTGCTGGTGGCTGCGACCGGTTGGCTTTTCTCCATATTCTTCGGCTTTTTCTTGGTGGAAGAGTTATATCGAGACGGGCTTCTGAAGCGTGAATGGATAGCCCATCGCGCTACAGCCGCATTTATGGATATTGCCTTTTTGGCGGGAGGCTTGGGGATCGCTTGGTTCTTCGTGGGCCGGAAAAAATCATTTTGGCGATAATAGGCATAAGAGGAATACTGGAGTTGCTCCGTTTTCAGGGACGGTGGTTAAGTATTTGGGACTGCCGTAGTGCTTATGCTCTTGAATCTTAAGCATGTTTCACTTCCTTCGTAGCGTGGATTGCTCGGCGGCGCTTCCCCGGTGGTTTATCTGCCGTTTTTGCGCCAGCCGCCGCCGAGGGCTTGGTAGAGGCTGACGATGGCGTTGAGGTGGGCGCGTTTATTGCTGAGCACGTTGTTGCGGGCGCTGTAGAGGAAATCCTGCGCGGTGAGGACGCGCTGGTAGTCGATCACGCCTTCGCGGTAGCGCACCTCGGCGATCCGCAACGATTCCTCGGCGCGTTTGAGGTCTTCCAGCGCGATTTTGCTGAGCGAGTCGAGCAGCTCGATATTGCCCAGCGCGATTTCGATGTCGTTGAACGCGCGGATGACGGTTTCGCGATAGCTGGCCAGCGACGAATCCATCGCCAGCCGGGCACTCTCTCTGGCCCGCCCGCGGCGGCCGAAATCAAACACGTTTTGCACCAAGGAGGCGCTCAGTGAGGCTGCGGCGCTGTTGTCCGAGGTCAATTTGCGCAGATCGCTGCTTGCAGTGTTGGCGGATGCAGTCAGCGAGATGCCGGGCAGCAGCGCGTTGCGCGCGATGGACACGTTGGCCCGCGTCCGGCGAAGGCTCATTTCGGCTTGCACGATGTCGGGCCGGCGGATGAGCAGCTCCGAGGGCAGGCCGGGAGCTATGGATGGCGTAAGCAAGCCATCAAGCGTGGTGGCCTGAACATCGAAATTGCGAACCGGTTCTACCACCAGCAGGGCCAGCGCCGCCCGCGCGGCGTATTCCTCTTGGCGCAATTGCGCCAGCGCATTGCGCTGCCTTTGCACGGCGATCTGCTGCTGAAGCGCGTCGATGGGAGTGAGCACTCCTGCCTCCACGCGCGCACGGGTGATCCGCTCAATGGCTTCCGCGTTCTGCAAGTTGAGCCGCGCCGCCTCGATCTGGTCGCGTGCGTAGAGGATGCGGAAGTACGTTGAAGCGGCGGTGCCGAGCAAATTCAGCCGAGTGGCGGCAAGTTGCGCCGCAGCCGATTCAAAAGCGGCTTCGGCAACCTCGAAACGGTACGGCTTGCTGAGGATGTCCGCGTAGCTCAGGCTTAGCGCCAGGCTCCCGGAGCCGGAATCGCCGTCCTGAAATGCGCCGCCTGGCGGGGCTGCTCCGCTATAGGTGCCGCCAGCGTTGAAATTGACCACTGGCGTGGGATAGAGATCGAAGCCGGCATCGATCAGAGCCAGCTGCGCCTGACGCAAGCTGCGTTCAGCGTTCTCAAGACTCAGGTTGCGCTCCTGGACCCGCTGCATAAGGCCGCGCAACTCGCCGCTGCCAAAGGTGTCCCACCATTCCTCTCCGGGCCACTCGCCGATCGCGGTGGCGCCCCAGTCCGGCGGCGTGTCCGCATCTAGCGCGGGCATGGAAACCGTGGAGCAGGCCGCCAGCGCTATAGCCGCCAGAAGCGGCGCAAAGGGCAGCATGCTTGCGGCGATTCGCGATTGCCTGTTGATGGTGCCGAGATACAAGTTCGCCTTTTTCATCTCGCTTCCTCAGATTCCCGCAGTTTGCGGATATTAAGCCCGCAACGCGGCGACCGGATCCATCCCCGCCGCCCGCCGCGCCGGCGCAAAGCCGAATATCACGCCAGTCAATGTGGCGCAGGACAGCCCAACAAGCAGAATCCCGGGCGTGAACGCCACGACCGCTGTGGGCGCGAAACTGTTCGCCAAGGCCCCCAGCCCCAGCGCGCCGATCAGTCCAATGGCGCCGCCCAGCCCCGCTACCATCGCAGCCTCGCAAACGAACTGCATCAGGATATCGCGCTGGCGGGCGCCGATGGCCATGCGCAGTCCAACCTCGCGGGTGCGTTCGGCCACCGAAGCCAGCATGATGTTCATGACGCCAATGCCGGCCACCACCAGCGAAATGCCACCGATGGCGCCGAACACCAAGCTTACGATCCGCCCGATATTGTTCTGGACCTCCATGATTTCCGCTTGGTTGGTTATCCGAAACGCGCTTCCCCCATGATGTCGGCTCATTAGGGCCTCGATCGAATTCTGGACTGTCCCGACTTGATCCGTATTGGCGGCGACAACCTGAATCGAGTCGAGGTTGTCGCGGTCGAATAGCCGCGCTGCGCCGGTCGTAAGCGGCACATGGGCGGACCGTTGCGCGAAATCGAAGGAGCCGAATCTACCCTCGTTTCGCTTGAGCACGCCGATTACCTGGTACGGCTCGCCGTTGATCAGGACATACTCGCCCACCGCCCGGGCACGTTCGCCATACAGGTTGCCGGCCAGCAGCCCGCCCAGAATGACCACCGGGGCGTAGCTCTCGCTATGTGTCTCGTCGAAGAATATGCCTTCGGCCAGGATCAGGCCGCGCTCCCGCATCGCCCTGCCGGTAGTGGCGGTGATGCGCGCGCTTTCGCTGTTGCCTCCTCCAACCAGAGTCCCGCCGCCGCTGATTTCAGGCGCCACCAAAAGCAGGTTGGGGATTTGCGAGCGGATTGCTTCCGCGTCACTGAGGGTAAGAGGCTTGCTGTCTTCGCCGAACCGGGGACTGATCATGATGCCGGCACCGCCGAGATGCCGGAAACTGTCCATTATCGAGTTGCGCATGCCCTGAGCCACGCCCAGCATGGCAGTGACCGAGAACACCCCGATCACGATGCCCAGCAGCGTGAGTGCGGTACGCGATTTGTTTCCGCGCAGTGTGCGGTGCGCGGTGCGCAAGCTTTCCGCCAGCGATGCCACCGGCGCCCGGATGCGCGTCGCCCCCGCGGTCGCCGCGCCAACGGTCGAAACTTGCCGCCCCGGATTAGTGCCCGTGTCGCTTACCACGCGACCGTCCAGCAGCTCGATGCGCCGGTCTGCGTAGCGGGCCACAACGGGATCGTGCGTCACCAGTATTACAGTGCATCCGCGCTCGGGTAGCGCGTTCAGTTGCGCCATGATCTCCTCGCCGTTGCGCGAATCCACCGAGCCCGTGGGCTCATCGGCTAGCACGACCGCCGCGCCGTTCATCAGCGCCCGCGCAATGGCCACCCGCTGCCGCTCGCCGCCCGACAGCTCGTTGGGATGATGGCCGGTGCGGTGCGCCAGACCCAGCGTGGAAAGCAGCTCCGCCGCCCGTGCCCAGCGGATGCGCCTGCGTGTTCCCGCGTAAATGGCGGGCATCTCGACGTTTTCCTGGGCCGTGACCATGCGCAGCAAGTTGTAGTCTTGGAACACGAATCCGAACGCTTTTCGCCTTAAGCGGGCTCGTTCATCGGCGCTGGTCGCGTGGACTGGCTGTCCGTCGTGGAAATACTCGCCGCCGCTCGGTTGGTCGAGACAGCCGATGATATTCATCAGCGTAGTTTTACCGGACCCGGACGGGCCCATCACCGCTACGAACTCACCAGCGTATATGTCCAGTGTCACATTCTTCAGCGCGCCTACCTCGGCATCGCCTGCGCGATACCGCCGACTGATGTTTTCAAGCCTGATCAGCGGCGGAGCTCGGTCCTCCATCAGCGGTTGGAGAAGGCCGAAGGTTGAGGCATCGGAGGCTGCCGCGTTCCAGTTACCACACGCTCGCCCTCCGACAAGCCCGAAAGCACCTCCACCTCCACGTCGTTGCTCATGCCCGCGCGCACGGTTCGTGATTGCTGCTCGCCCCCGGCGGCCACCACCCGGACTGTGGCCTCCCGCCCCGGGAGGCGAGGCGACGGTTGCCCGCGATCATCATTCCCCTTCGGGGACGCTTCCGCTGCGGGCTTCGCCGGGATTTGCGGCTCTTGGGGGTTGCCCGACGCGTTAACTGCGGCTTGTTGCACATACTGGCTTGCCGCGCTCACCGGCCCGTCCACGAACGTTACTGCGCCTCGCGGAACTTTGAGGATATTGCGAGCGGATCTCACTACGAAAAACACTCTGGCGGTCATTCCTGGCAGTAGCGCACCGTCCGGATTTTCGACTTCCATCAACGCGTCGAACTGGGCCAGCCCTGCTCCAGCCGATGCCTGCGGTATGGGTGAGATTTCCGTCAGTTGTCCTTGCCAGCGCCGGTTTCCGTCCGCCGGGGTGGTGAAATAGGCATCCATGCCCGCAGCGAGGCGCCGCATGTCCGCTTCCGACACTCGGGCGTTCACCGTGATAGTGCGCAGATCGCCGATCCGCAGGATTACCGGCGCGGTTTGCGCCGCGTTGAGCGTTTGCCCTTCCTGCACGAACACCTCCACGACCGTGCCATTGGCCGGTGCCGTGATGCGGGTAAAGTCCAGCATCGCCCTGGCTTCCTCCACGCTGGCCTGCGCCTGTTCGATTTGCAGAAGATGGCGCGCCAAGTTGGCCTCCGCTTGCGCCAAGCTCACCACCGCCCGGTCATACTCCACCTCGGTGGTGGCTTGCGCCTGCATCATGCGCTCCTGACGTTTGAGGTCGCCGCGGGCTAGCGCCAAGGCGGCCTCTTGCGAGGAAGAAGCCGCCTGAAGGCTCTCCAAATTGGCCTCCGCCGAAGTCACGCGGGTCTGCTGGATGAAGTCGTCGATCTCCGCCAGCGCATCGCCTTCCGCAACCACGTCTCCAAGCCGCACATGCAGCTTTTTGAGCTGTCCCGACACCTGCGCTCCCACATCCACGAGTTTGCCTGCTTGGAGCGTCCCGGAAGCCGCAATCAACTGCTCGATATCGCCTCGCACGACCGGGGCAGTGGCGGGGGGCGATGGCGGTTCCGCGCCCTCCGGCCATAGGAGCCACGCAACCAGGCACACAATTGCCGCCAGCGTGCCCGCCTTGGCGCGATTGTGCCGCAGCCACGCCGTCATTCCGCGGAATCCGCCTGTCACGCCAGCAGCAGCCTCACCTGCGGGACCGATTCGCTAGCCATGACGGGCTAGCTCTTGGTTTCCGCCTAATAGCGTCGTGGGCGCACACTTCGAACCGTGAGAGTGTATGCGATCTTGTCATGCCAGCCCCGCTTTCTTTTGTCGAGCGCCATCCGGATAAAGCCTAGCCTCAAAAGGTCCTGATTGCGTGCATCAGGCCGAGCCTAGAATTCACTCAGCACGGGGAGTTGCGATCTTACTTGTCAGTGGATTGTGCAACTTCCCTATCGTCTTGGGATTCCCCTTGGTCCGGAGGGCGATACATTATGCGCGCCAAACCAAACTCGTTAAGGAGCGGGTTTCCGTATATTTCTTGGCGGGAGAAATAGCGACCGTTTGCCAGCGTGATGCCGGTAACATCTGGTGGAAGCACTATGCTCCTGCTTTCATAGTGTCGACGAACATCATTTGCGTTCCAAGTATCCAGTTCAGCGGGAGTGGGAGGGACGTAGGTGCCAGCCGACCCGTAAGCGCGCTCCAACTTCTGTGGTAAACCCGAATAGATGGCTGCCCCTACCGCGACTCCCCCGAGTATTAACGCATATGTAAACCATTTGATTTTTTTCATATTACGCCGGGAATTTCAGAGGGATGATCAGACAAAAAATCATTCTATGCACTGAAAATTCTTTGTCAAACTTCAGCCTGGTTCTTGTAGAGAGCACATGAAGTGTCCGGTTTTAGAGCACATGAAGTGTCCGGTCGTATCGTTTCGCGTTTCGGTCTTTTGGGGAGTGCGCGGTGGCCGAGGCCCGCAGAAAGCAAAGGCGCAAGCGCGAACTGGGGCAGCGTCCCGGAAGTTGACTCAAGTGGGGGGGGGGCGGGCGGATTGTGCGGTTGTAGGATTCCGGTCGTGATGCGCGTGGGCGAGAATGCGTCACGCGTACGCTATTGCGCGCAAGGAGAAGAATGTATGGCCCAGTTCCGCGAGAAGGGCTGGTAGCGCGGGGTTCGCCGGAGAGGTCGGCATGCCTGAGCTGCCGGAAGTCGAAACGACCCGGCGCGGCATCGAGCCGCTGGTGGCTGGCGCGCGGGTGGAGCGAGTTGTCGTGCGCGAGCGGCGGCTTAGATGGCCGATACCCTGGCAGGTGGAGCGCAAGCTCACCGGGGCCAGGATGCTAGGCGTTCGGCGCAGGGCCAAATACCTCCTGCTGGAGAGCGAGCGCGGAACGGCCATCGCCCACCTCGGAATGTCGGGCAGCTTCTCCGTGGTGGCGGTCGGAACTGAGCCGGATATCCACGATCACTACGACATGGTTTTCGATGGCGGCAAGGCCCTCAGGTTTACCGATCCGCGAAAATTCGGCAGCCTTCTGTGGGGCGGGCGCGAGCCGTTGCGCCACAAGCTGCTGGCGGATCTCGGCCCCGAGCCTTTCAGCGCCGAATTCAGCGGCGCCTGGCTGAAGGCCTGCTCGCTTGGCCGGCGGGTTGCCGTGAAGTCGTTTCTGATGATGCCGGCGGTGGTTGCGGGAGTGGGCAATATCTACGCCAGCGAGGCGCTCTACCGGGCCGGGATTCATCCGCGCCGCTCTGCCGGCCGGATCGCCTTGCGCCGCTATGATCGCTTGGCTAGCGCCATTCGCGGCGTGTTGAGCGAGGCGATCGAGGTCGGCGGAACCACCTTGCGCGACTTTGCCGATGCTCGCGGCCGACCCGGTTATTTCTCCCAGCGGTTGGACGTATATGACCGAGCGGGCCGGAATTGCCGCCGCTGCGGTTCAGAGATCAGGCGCTGCGTAATTGGGCAGCGCGCCAGCTACTACTGCCTGCGCTGCCAGACGTAACGGGCAGGTAAGCGAGGGATGCGGGCTAGCGGATATCGGAGCCGCCGTTGCGGCGAGGGTCGCTGGCGGCGGTGAGCGTGCCGTTGGCGTAGTCGAGAGTGATTGCCTGCATATTGCCCCAGGGGCGGGACGATTCCCGCAGCTCATGGCCCAGTTCGTCCAGCGCGGCCTGCAGTTCATCGTCCATCGCGTCGGCCTCGAACGACACCGAGTCCGGAATGTACTGATGATGAACGCGCGGCAGGCCAACGATACCCTCTGCGTCCGCGCCGTCCATCCAGGCCAGCGCGCCCAGCAGCACCATCGTGACGATGCGGCTGCCCCCGGGCGTGCCCAGTATCGCCAGGCCCCGCTCGGACTCCAGGAAAGTGGGCGTCATGCTCGAAAGCATG
Source organism: Gammaproteobacteria bacterium (assembly GCA_026708965.1). Lineage (GTDB taxonomy): Bacteria > Pseudomonadota > Gammaproteobacteria > Steroidobacterales > Foliamicaceae > Foliamicus. The sequence continues at coordinate 55,235 of JAPOTY010000020.1, forward strand.
CGCTTGCCCGGTTCGATCCCGTTGGCATGCGAATGCACCAGCTCGAATGCGTTGGGCGCCCCCTGCTTTACCGAAAAGTCGTCCATCTCGTTATTCAGAATGACCCCGGTGCCGGGCGGCACGAAAGCGGAACCGAACAACGTGTTGATTGTTTGTGTGACCGCAGCGCGGTTGCCGTCCTTGTCCAGAACCGAGAAATGGCTGGTATCCGTTCCGAGCGGCTGCTGACTGACCGGTCCGGGCAGCGTGTGGCTGGGTGTGGCCCGGTCCATGCGCATGCTAGCCAGCAAACCGTGCGCATACCAGGGATGAATCAGCCGCTCCAACGGGATCGCAACGAAGTCAGGATCGCCCAGATACTCGGCCCGGTCCCGGTAGGCGCGCCGCATCGCTTCCACCAGCAAGTGGGTTTTCGCCGGCTCGCCTAGCTGGCCGTAGCCGCGCTGCCCAAGCATGTTGAGCACCTGGGCCAGCGCCACGCCGCCGGCCGATGGAGGCGGCGCAGTGGTAATGTCCACTTTCTGGTAGCGGAAGCGGATCGGTTGCCGCTCCGCAATCCGGTAGGTTGCCAGATCCTCCATGCTCCAGATGCCGCCTTCCTCGCGCACGCCCTTAACCAGAAGCTCGGCCCTGGGGCCGGTGTAAAAACCTGCTGCGCCCTCGGCGCTCAGGATTTCAAGCGTATCGGCGAGGTCCGGACGGCGAATCAGTGTGCCTGCGGGCGGCGCCTCTCCGCCCGGCAGGAAGATTTCAGCAAAGGCCGCGGAAGGCGAGGCCATGCGGGGAACGGCCCGCAGCAGCCTTTGGGTTTGCTCGGTGACCGGCAGGCCCTGGCGCGCCAGCCGGATTGCCGGCTCCAGGCTCTGCGCCAGCGGCAGGCGGCCGTATTTGTTCGCCACATGCTCAAGCGCCGCCGGCAGTCCCGGGATGCCTGCGGCCAGCGGACCCGATCGCGAAGCGCTACGGATCGGCTCGCCGTTCTCATCGAGGTACATATCGCGGGTTGCCTCGCCGGGCGCGGTTTCCCTGGCGTCCACAAATACGCTGGACTGATCGACCGCTAGGTGGAGCAAGAAGAAACCCCCTCCGCCAATGCCCGAGCTGTGGGGTTCGGCAACCGAAAGGGCGGCGCTTACCGCTACCGCCGCGTCGAAGGCGTTGCCGCCCTGCGAAAGAATTTCGAAGCCTGCCATGGTGGCGGCGGGGTGGGCGCTGGCAATCGCTGCGTGCCCGGAACCGGTTGCTCTTGCAACCTTGCCCATCATGTCCTCGGCGTAGGCGGCGAGAGCTGCCACAGCCCACAACAGAAGGGCCGGCGGTAGAACCTGGACGGCCCGGTTCAAAAACGGTGTCATTGCAGATGTTCCTTGAGCGCGGTCGCTACTTGCGGATGCACGAAATTCGATACGTCGCCGCCCATGCCCGCGATTTCCCGAACCAGGGTTGACGACACGTGGGCGTAATTGCCGGATGGCGTGAGGTAAACCGTTTCGATTGATGGGTCCAAGCGCCGGTTCATGCTGGCGAGCTGGAACTCGTGCTCGAAATCGCTTGCCGTGCGGAGACCTCGAAGGATTGCGCGCAGCCCGTTGGCGCGTACGTATTCGACCGTCAGGCCGTCGTACCCGTCCACCCGGACTCCGGGCACGCCGGCGAGCGCTTCGGTCGCCAGGCCGATGCGGGTCTCAAGGTCGAACATCGGCGACTTGGCCGGGCTTGCCGCCACGGCCACCACCACCTCGCCGAACAATGCCGCGGCGCGACCCACCAGCTCGCAATGACCGTTGGTGATGGGATCGAAGGTGCCGGGATACATGACGCCCCGGCGCCTTCCCGTGTTCTGCCGTTTCGCGTTCATCTGTCTAGTAGCTAACAGGCCCTGGTGTCCGACCGGCCAGCATCATGCGCACATCCCCAACAACCTTTTCGCGCATCAGTTTCAGTTCCGACGGCAATTCGGGTGCGGGTTCGCGCTTGCCGGCCTCCAAGTAAAGGCGGCAATGATTAGCAAGCCATCCGTTCCGAACCAGCAGTTTACAGCAGCGCGCCGCAAGACCGCTTCCGAACGGCGGATCCATGAATACGATGTTCATGCGCTGGCGCGGACCCGATTTCTCAAGCCAGCCGACGGCATCGGCCGGCTCAACGCGGGCTGCCACCTGCCATTCTTCCACCACTCGGCGCAGCATTCTGGCTGCGGAGTGCTCCGACTCCACGAAAACGCAATGGGCCGCGCCGCGCGACAGCGCTTCCAAGCCCAAGGCGCCGGCGCCGGCGAACAAATCCAGGCATTGCGCCTCTTCCACCACGGGCGCCAGCCAGTTGAACACGGTTTCGCGCGCACGCGCAGGCGTGGGCCGCGCTTTGGGCGGCACTTGCAGCAGTCGTCCGCGGAGATTTCCGCCCATAATGCGCACCCGGCCTCGCTGTTGCTTCGGCGGCATGGCCGGAGAGTATCATTTTGCGCGCCTCATGATTCGCCTTCAGCACGTCACCATGCGATACCGGGGCGGCGCGGAAGCGTTGTCGGAGGTCAGCCTTTCCGTGGAGCCGGGCGAGTTCACTTACCTCACCGGACCGTCTGGCGCCGGCAAGACCACGCTGATCAAGCTCTTGGCCGCGATCGAGCGGCCCACACGCGGGCAGGTTTTCGTTCTGGGACGCAATGTGGGGCGCCTCGGTCGCCGTGCGGTATGCAGGCACCGGCGCAATATCGGCATCGTTTTCCAAAACAACCTGTTGCTGGAGGATCGAAGCGCTTTTGAGAACGTTGCCTTGCCGCTGCATATTTCCGGGCTGGGGCCGCGCGAAGTGCGGCGCCGCACCGAGGCGGCGCTGGATTCCGTGGGCCTGCTGCGCAGCGCGCGCAAATCCCCGAGGCTGCTGTCGCAGGGTGAGCAGCAGCGGCTGGGCATCGCCAGGGCGGTGGTGAACCGGCCGGAACTGCTGATCGCCGACGAGCCCACCGGCAACCTGGATCCTGATCTGTCGCGGGAAGTCATGCGCCTGTTTCACCGCATGGCCGGCTACGGCGTCACCGCGCTTGTGGCAACGCATGACCCGGGCCTCATCGAAGTATTGCCGGGCCGGCGGATCAGCTTGGCGGACGGGCAAATCCACTCCGACACCGCGCCGTCATGAAACTCCTGCGCTTCATCCGGCGGCATGCCGATTGTTGTTATGCGGAGTTCACACGCATTGTGCGGCAGCCTCTGGGCAGCCTCATGACGATGTCGGCAATAGGGCTGGCTCTGGCGCTTCCGGCTGGCCTGAGCGCGGCGCTGAGCAACGCCGAGGGTCTGGCGGCTGCCTGGGGCGAGGCCAGGTCGTTCTCAATCTACCTGAAAGGCGGAACGGGCGTTGCCGTGGCCGAGCAGCTGGCCGCGGATCTGGAACGCAATCCCGCCGTTGGCGCCGTAAGGCGGATCAGCCCTGCGGAAGCCTTGGCCATCATGGAGGGTCGCAGCGAGTTTGCCGGCGCGCTCGAAACCATGGCAGACAACCCGTTGCCGTGGACGCTGGTAGTGACACCGGCGCCTGCGGCCGCCGACACCGAATTTCTGGTGCTGAAGACCACGCTGGCGACGCTGGACGAAGTGGACGAGGTGCTGGCCGACACCGAGTGGCTTCAGCGCCTGGGGGCCCTGCTGACACTTGCCGGACAGGCGCTGCTGCTGGTGCTGTTCATGGTGCTCGTGGCTCTGGTCGTGATCATCGGCAACACCATCCGGCTGGAAGTCCAAAAGCAAGACGGCGCGCTGGAGGTTCTGGCGCTGCTGGGCGCTAGCCGGGGCTATATGCGCCGTCCGTTTCTGTACCAAGGATTCTGGTACGGCTTGGGCGGCGGCCTAGTGGCGCTGGGCCTGGTGCGTCTGGGAATCTGGGGCTTGGGCGGTTCGTTTTCCGAGCTCATGGCCCTCTACGACAGCGAACGGGTTCTGAGTGGCGCGGGCTGGCGCCAGGATCTGCTGATCCTGGGGTTGGGGGTCCTTACCGGCTGGCTAGGCGCTTGGCGCGCGGTGGCCGGGCAAATGCGCCGCATCGGTTGATCCGCGCTGCGCCGCCGCGGAATAGGGCTTTAGCAAGTGCCGTAGCCCTCGGAAAGCAGGCGATTCGTGCGGGCGGGCGGCTATTCGTCGGGCAGCTTGGGCAGGTCCGGCATCGTCAGGCGCACGAACAGCTCCTCGAGGCGGTTGGTCTTGTGGCGGATGCTGGCAACCTGGATGCCGGCCGCATTGAGCAGCTCGAAGAACTCGTTGAGGCTGCGCGTGGCAGGCACTTCCACCTCCAGCTCATAGCGGCTGCGCCAATGCACCTGGAAGCCCTTGAACTTGAGGCCGGCGCGGGAGGATGATTGAAGCGAGATCACGAAGTGCTGCTCGGGCAATTGCCTCAAGACCTGCTCCATCCGATCCTCCACCACGATTTGCCCCTGGTCGAGGATGGCCAGGCGGCGGCACAGGTGCTCGGCTTCCTCCAAGTAGTGGGTGGTGAGGATGATCGTGACGCCGCGCTCATTGATCTCGCGAAGCAACTCCCACATGGAGCGGCGGATCTCGATATCCACGCCTGCGGTCGGCTCGTCGAGAATCAGCAGCCTGGGCTCATGGACCATCGCGCGGGCGATCATCAGCCTGCGCTTCATCCCTCCCGAAAGCGTGCGAGCGAGCATATTCCGCTGATCCCACAGGCGAACCGCCTTCAGGCACTTTTCGGCGTTGCGGCGCGCCTGCCGCGGAGTGAGTCCGAAGTAGCCTGCCTGGTGCATGAGTGTGGGCATCAGCTTCTCGAACATGTTGAGGTTGACTTCCTGCGGCGTCACGCCGATGCACTTCTTCACCGCCTCTTGGTCGCGATCCAGATCATGGCCGTACACACACACTTTGCCGCCGGTCTTGTTGACCAGTGTCGTGATGATTCCGATAGCCGTGGTTTTGCCGGCTCCGTTGGGACCCAGCAAGGCGTAGAATTCGCCCTCCCGCACGGTGAGGTTAATGCCCTTGAGCGCCTGCACGCCGTTGGGATAGGTTTTGGTAAGTCCTTTGAGGGATAGAGCGTCCACATGCCGGATTGTGCAGCCCCGGCCGCGCAAAGGAAAGTGGCCGTGCCTGCAAAAGACTTCTTCCGGAGGGCTGCAAGATGTGCGGCCCAAGGGCTTGTGTGAGGCGGGATAGTATGCATAATATCCGTCCTTCTGATAATTTATGAGCATTTTATGCAAAACGGCGCTCATCATGCGGCCCGCCGCCACGAATGCATCGCGGAGCTCATCCGCGGGCAGAGCGTGGGCAGCCAGGCCGAGTTGGGCGAGCTGCTTGCCCAGCGCGGCATTCGCGTTAGCCAATCCTGCCTGAGCCGCGACCTGTCCCTGTTGGGCGCGGTGAAACGGGGCCGGTCGTACACGCTCGTCCGCCCCGATCTTGCCGAAGACGACCGGCAGGCGTTGTCGGCCTACGCCCGCAGCGTGGAACAGGCGGGGCCGCACCTGGCCATCGTGCGCACCGCTACGGGCGCGGCGCAACGCATCGCGCTGTTTCTGGACCGCAGCGGATGGCGGGAGATTCTGGCGACGCTGGCGGGAGACGACACCATTTTCGTGGCGACGCGCAATCAGGCCGAGCAGCGCGCCCTGCTGTCCCGCCTGCGCCGCGAGATGGGCTAAGGGCGTACCTTCACTTCATCCCATCAAGGCCAAGGATCATGAGCAATTCACCCATCGTGCTGGCTTTTTCCGGCGGACTGGACACGTCGTTCTGCGTGCCTTGGCTGCGCGAAAAGCACCGCCGCCCGGTAGTGACTCTGACGGTCAACACCGGCGGAATCAATACAGCGGAGGCGGTCGCTCTTGAGCAGCGTGCCCTGGCGCTGGGCGCCGAGCAGCATTTGCTGGTGGAGGCGCGCCCGCAGTTCTTCGACGAAGTGATCCGCCACCTGGTTGCCGGCAATGTGCGGCGGGGCCACAGCTATCCCCTGTGCGTGGGCGCCGAGCGCGGCATTCAGGCGCGGATCCTGGCACGCACCGCAAGCGAACTGGGCAGCGACACGGTGGCCCACGGCTGCACTGCGGCCGGCAACGATCAGTTCCGGTTCGAGATGGCCATGGGCGCGCTGGCGCCGGAAATCAAGGTGCTGGCGCCGGTTCGCGACGAATCGCTTCAACGCGCAACGCAACTGGAATACTTAAGGGAGCGCAACGCTCCGGAAATGCCGGCTGGCGGCGATTATTCGATTAATCGCGGCCTTTGGGGCGTGACCATCGGCGGTCGCGAGACGCTCACCTCGGCGGATTCGATCCCGGAATCCGCTTGGGTGCTGTCGTCGGGCGCGCTCGAAAAGCCGCCTGCCGAGGAGCCTCACGATCTGGATTTCGAGGCCGGCGTGCCGGTGCGCTGGAACGGCGAAGCCCTTGATCCGGTGGCGCTGATCGAGGCGGTGGAGGGCGCCGCGGCGCGCTTCGGAATCGGGCGGGGCATCCACTTGGGCGACACCATTCTCGGCGCCAAGGGCCGGGTGGCCTACGAGGCCCCGGCCGCGGAGGTTCTGCTGACCGCCCACCGCGAACTCGAAAAGCTCACATTGGGCGCCGGACAGTTGCGCGTGAAGGACACGCTGGCCGCCATCTATGGCGATCTCGTACATGAGGGCAAACAGCTGGATCCGGTATGCCGCGATATCGAGGCCTTCTTCGACAGCTCGCAGCAATGCGTGAGCGGGCGCGTCCGCCTCGTTCTGAGGCCCGCAAGCGTTTGGATACGGGGCGTGGAATCGGACTATTCCCTGCTTGCGGCCACGCGCGGCGTGTACGGCGAGGCCGCGGGGGAATGGACGCCGCGCGATGCGCTGGGAGCCGCCCGGGTGCTGGCGCTGCCCGGCCTTCTGCACAGCCGGGTGGCGGCTTCAACCAGCAAGGATGGCGGCCATGCGTAGCGTGGTGGTCGATAAGCTCTCCTCGGTGGCGTCCGGGCTGGACCTGGGGCGCGAAATCCGTGTGGGCGAAGAGATTCCCAGCGAGGAAGGCGTGCTCGTTGCGGTGGAAGTGCTCAACGACAAGTCGTCCTACAACCGGCTGGAGCTGGCCAGCGGCCGGATGGCCCGGGTGCGCAGCGGAGATATTGTGGTGGGCGCTCTGGGGCACAGGAAAGCCTTGTTTGGGTACGCGGGACATGTTCCGGAATCGGTCAAGCGCGGAGACGTGCTGCAGTTGCTCAATATTGGCGGCGTGCTGGGCGTGTGCGATTCGGTGAACGCCACCATGGGGCCGCCTTTCGATGTCCGGGTGCTGGGCGTGGTCTTGGAGTTCCCTTATCTGGGCGAACGCGTGGGCATACCGGCGAGGGTGGGCGGCGAGGCGCTGCCGCATGAAGATTCCGGCAGCCTCGACCTCGGCGGCGTGCCTGTGGTGACGCTGGCGGGCACCACCATGAACTCAGGAAAAACGGCGGCGGCCAGCGCGATCATCGGCCGCTTGCGGCATGAAGGCTATGTGGTGGACGCATTCAAGGCCACCGGCGTGTCGTTGCGCCGCGACATCCTCGCGATGGAGGACGCGGGCGCGCGCAACACCGCGATTTTTACCGATTTTGGCGTGGTCAGCACCGCTTCGCATAATGCGCCAGGGCTGGTGCGGGCCATGCTGCGGCGGATGGCGGCCGCCGGGCCGGACCTGATCCTGTTTGAATTGGGCGACGGCATACTCGGGGCCTACGGTGTGGAGGCGATTTTGGCGGACGAAGGCATACGCTCGGCGATCACCTGCCTGCTGCTTTGCGCCAGCGATCCCGTTGCTGCCTGGGGCGGCGCCGTTCTTTTGAAGAAGGAGTACGGAATCGAATTAGCCGCCGTCACCGGCCCCGCCACCGACAACCAGGTAGGGATCGATATCCTGCGGCAGCGTGTCGGCGTGCCTGGCTACAACGCGATTACCCATAGCGCCGAATTGGGCCAGTTCGTGGCGCGCCGCCTGAATCTGTCACGATCATGAGTGTTCCTGCCGTCGTTTTGGGCGCTTCGGGATACGTGGCCGGCGAGCTTTTGCGCCTTCTTGCCGGCCATCCGGAGTTTCGGATCGCAGCGGCGTTTTCACAGAGCAACGCCGGCGCCCCGGTGGAATCCGTGTTCCCCAACCTCACCGGCCTTTGGCCCGGCTTTCGCTTCGCTTCCCCGGTTGAACTTGAGGAAGCGCTACAGCAGCCATGCGCCGTTTTTTCCTGCGCGCCGCATGGGGCCAGCGCAGCGCTGGTGGCCAAGGTATTGAAACTGGCCGGAGGGCGCGATGCCGAGGTTCGGATCGTGGATGTGTCGGCCGACTTCCGCTACGCTGCCGCCAACGCCTACGAGCAGGTGTACGGCTCGGCGCATGGCGCTCCCGAGCTGCTGCCGATATTTTCCTGCGCGCTTCCGGAGCATCGGGCCAAAGCGGACACGCCGCATATCGGGCACCCCGGATGTTTCGCCACCGCCTTGCTGCTCGCTTGCGTGCCGCTGATGCGATTCGGGCTCACCGACAGCCCGCTTTTCGCCAGCGGCGTGACCGGCAGCACCGGGGCTGGCAAGCAGCCTTTGGCAACCACTCATCATCCGATTCGCCATTCCAACATGTTCGCTTACCGGCCGCTCAAGCACCGGCATGCTCCGGAAGTGGAAGAGGTTTGCGCGGCCGTGAGCGGGCAGCGCCCGCGATTGCGGTTTGTGCCGCATTCCGGGCCGTTTGCCCGCGGGATCCATCTCACGATGCAGGCCGCGCTGAAGCCTTCGCTGGGCGGGCGGCAGGTGAGAGAGGCTTTCGAGCAGAGCTACGCCGATGCGCCGTTTGTGCATGTGACGGAATCGCCGCCGCGGCTCAAGAATGTGACAGGCGGCAATCATGCGCATCTTTCGGTGTCGGTGGAAAACGGTTCCGTGGCGGTTTTCGTGGTGCTGGACAACTTGGTGAAAGGCGCCGCCGGCGGAGCAGTCCAATGGGCCAACCGCCTGTACGGATTCGATGAGACGGCCGGTTTGGCCGCGCCGGGCCCGGCATGGACATGACCGCGCCGCAGTCCGGCGGCAAGTCCCGGGATGCGCGGCATCTTGAAGCCGCGCATCTGGCGCAGGTGTACTCCCAGTTTCCTTTCGAGGTGGTGGCCGGTGAAGGCGCTTACCTGATTTGCGCCAACGGCCGCCGGCTTCTGGACCTGTACGGCGGACACGCCGTCTGCGCTTTGGGATACGGCCATCCGCGCCTGCTGGCGGCCCTCAAGCGCCAGGCGGGCGAATTATTGTTCGCCAGCAACGCGATGGCCCTGCGGGTGCGCGCCCGGGCTGCCGAAAAGCTTGCCGGGTTTGCTCCTCGGGGATTGAACCAGGTGTTTTTCGTGAATTCGGGGGCCGAAGCCAATGAGAACGCTCTGCGTCTGGCCTGCCGGCTTACGGGGCGCTCCCGCGTCGTTGCCCTGGAGCACGCGTTTCATGGACGCACGGCTGCCGCCGCCGCAGTCAGTTGGGGCGCCCGGGACCGCTGGTACGGCTTTCCGCAAACGCCGTTTGACGTGGCGTTTTCGCCGCGGGATGACGCTGCGGCCTTGGCGTCGTTGATCGACGCGAATACGGCTGCCGTTATCCTGGAACCGATTCAGGGCCTAGGAGGCGCGTTTCCGGTTCGCAATGAGGTTCTGGCCGCCGCGCGCGAAGCCTGCGATGCCCAAGGCGCCTTCTTTATCGCCGATGAAGTGCAGTGCGGAATGGGTCGCAGCGGCCTGCCCTTCGCCGTTTCGCACGCCGGCGTGATGCCTGACATCATCACCACCGCCAAGTCGCTGGGCGCCGGTTTCCCCTGTGCGGCGCTGCTGATGCGCGAGGACTGCGCCGCGCAGCTTGCAAAAGGCGATCTCGGCAGCACCTTCGGCGGCGGGCCGCTGGCCTGCGCCGCCATCGAAGCCGTGCTCGACGTGATGCGCGAGGAGCAGCTTCCTCAAAGGGCGGCGGAGCGCGAACGGCAGATACGCGCCACCTGCGCGACGGGTCCGGTGGAGGCCATACAGGGCCGGGGCCTGTTGCTGGGGCTGAAATGCAAGGACGGCGCGGTCGCTGTGCGCGACCAACTGCTTGATGCGGATATTCTCGCTGGTGCCAGCGCCTTGCCGGACTGGCTGCGTATCATGCCTCCGCTTAACCTTCACGAGAACGAGGCAGCCCGGTTAGCTGCCGCCCTTGGACCGCTTTGACGGCCCATGGCTTGCGCTTACCAGGAGCAGCCCAATGAGTGACATCAATCGATTCGACGATCTGGCCGATTTCGCGGCCGATCAGATATCGGCGCTGCTGGGCCTCTCGGCCCGACTTGAGCAGCACCCGGAGCCCGAGGCGCTGAAAGGCAAGGTTCTGTCGCTGCTTTTTCTCAATCCCTCGCTTCGAACGCTGGCATCATTTCAAGCGTCCATGACGCGGCTGGGCGGTGGCGCGTTCGTGATCTCTCCGGAGATGTCGATTCATGGCCTGGAGACCCGGCCGGGAATCGTGATGGACGGGGCGGCCGCAGAGCATGTCCGCGAGGCGGTTCCGGTTATCGCGTCGTATGGCGATGCCTTGGGACTGCGCGCATTCGCTGAGCGTCGCGACCTGGTGGAGGATCTGGAGGACCGGGAGTACCGGAATCTCGCCGAGCTGGTGTCCACGCCGCTGATCAACATGGAATCGGCGATCAATCATCCCTGCCAGAGCCTGGCGGACTGGAAAACGCTCGATGACCTTGGCATTTCCGAACGCGGAGGCAAGTTCGTGCTCAGTTGGGCCTATCATCCGTCGGCCCTGCCTTTGGCGGTGCCGTCGGCCACCATGCAGATGGCGGCCATGCGGGGCATGGACGTGACCGTGCTGCGACCCGACGGCTTTGAACTGCCTCCTCTGGTGATGGACAAGGCGCGATTGCTTGCCGAGCGCTCCGGCGGCTCCATTAGGGAAACGGACGACCGGAGCGAGGCCATGGAGGGCGCCCATGTGCTCTATGCCAAGTCTTGGAGCTCCACCCGCCACTATGGCGACAAGCATTCCGATTATCAGTTGCGCAACCGGCACGAGGACTGGTGCGTGGCTGAAGCTTGGTTTCAGCAGGCCGCAGCCGACTGCCGGTTTATGCACTGCCTGCCGGTTCGCCGCAACGTGGTGGTGAGCGAGGCGGTGCTGGATGGACCGCGCAGCGTGGTCGTGGCCGAGGCGCGCAACCGCATGTGGGTGCAGATGGCTGTTCTCTACGCCATGCTCGGGCCGGGGTTGTGAACCGCAAGCGGCCGAGCGGCATGGGATTCGGCGCGCTGCGGGCCGCCGCGCCGTATCTGCGCCTGTACAAGGACCGCGTCTTCGTGGTCAAGCTCGGCGGGGAGGTGCTGAGCCGGACCAGCCGCATAGAGGCGCTGGTGGAGCAGGCAGCGGTGTTGCAGGCCCTTGGGGTTCGCGTGGTGATCGTACATGGCGGCGGGCCGCAATCGACGCAACTGACCAGCCGGCTGAAGCACTCCGCGCGCATGGTGGCTGGCCGCCGCGTGACCGGTTCCGAGGAACTTCAGGTGGCCAGTTATGTGCTCAACGGCGAGGTCAATACCCGTTTGCTTTCCGCCTGCCGGGCCTGCGGCGTGCCGGCCGTGGGCTTGTCCGGAGTCGATGCGGGTCTGGTGATGGCCCGCCGCCGCCCGCCGATGAAGGTGGAGGGCGCGGGCGAGGAGCCGGTGGATTTCGGTTTTGTGGGCGATATAGAGGAAGTGGATCCAGCGGTGCTGAAAATGCTGCTGAAGAAGCGCTTTCTGCCCATCGTGAGCCCGCTCTCCGCCGACTCAAGAGGCGGGCTTCTCAATATCAATGCCGATACGGTGGCTGCGGCGGTGGCGACGGCGATTGGGGCCGAGAAACTGGTGCTCACCATGGCCGCGCCGGGCATTCTGTCCGACCGTGCGGATGCTTCCACGCTGTTGTCGCACTTGGACCTTGCCGGATTGCGGCAACTGCGCGCCGATGGGGCGCTGGCCGATGGAATGCTGCCCAAGGCCGCCGCCATCGAAGCCGCGATCACGGGCGGCGTGCCGCGGGTCCACCTGGTTTCCGGCAGCACCGAAGACGCCCTGCTGCGCGAGGTGTTCACCAACGAGGGTTGCGGCACCTTGGTGGTTCGCAGCATCGATGCCCTGTCGGCTGCTGAGCAGGAGGCTGGGCGGCAATGACCCGGCTGTGGGACAAGGGCGTGGAGCTGGACGAGACGGTGCTGCGCTATACGGCAGGCGAAGACCATCGGCTGGACGGTCGGCTGGTGGCGCACGATGTGCGGGCCTCGATTGCCCATGCCGGGATGCTGCGCGCGGCAGGCTATCTGTCGAGTCCGGATCATGCCGGAATCGTGCGCGGCCTTGAGGCATTGGCCAAGGAGCACGCCGCCGGCGAATGGACGATCTCCTTGGAAGAGGAAGATGTCCATACCGCGCTGGAGCAGCGCTTGGTGGCGCGTGTGGGCGAGGCCGGCAAGCGGGTGCATCTGGGACGCTCCCGCAACGATCAGGTGCTGGCGGCTCTGCGGCTGTATCTCAAGGATGCGGCCGGTGGCCTGCGGCAGGCTGCCGGGGCTGTGGCGGATGAACTGGATAATTTGGATGCGCGCGAGGGCGGCCTGCCTTTGCCCGGCTATACGCACATGCAGCAGGCCATGCCCAGCAGCGTGGGGCTTTGGGCCCGCGGCTTTGCCGGGGAACTGCGCGACGATGCGGCTGGCATGGGCGCGGCCATGCGCCGCCTGGACCGCAATCCGCTGGGCAGCGCCGCAGGCTTCGGCACGCCGGGGCTGGATATTGACCGGGAGCGCACGCGGGCGAGCCTGGGCTTTGCCGAAGTTCAGGAACCGGTCACCTCGGTGCAGCTTTCTCGCGGCAAGGCGGAGGCCGGCCTCTTGTTTGAATGCGCCCTGCTGATGCAGGACCTCGGCCGCCTAGCCAGCGACCTGCTGCTCTTTTGCACCCGGGAATTTTCGCTGATCAGCTTGGCGGATGAGGTCACGACCGGCTCTTCCATCATGCCCCAGAAGCGCAATCCGGATGCGCTCGAACTGGTGCGCGCCGCCGGCGCCACCGTTCGCGCCTGTCTGGCGGAAGTGCTGGGCATTCCCGCCGCGCTGCCCTCCGGCTATCAGCGCGACCTGCAGCGCATCAAGGCGCCGCTGTTCCGCGGCATTGATCTGACCGGCGAGAGTTGCGCTGTCGCATCCCGCATAGTGCGCGCTTTGCGCTTTGCTCCCGAGCGCTGCGAAGAGCTGGCCTCGGCACCGGGCCTGCGGGCCGCCGAGCGGGCCAACCGGCTGGTGGTGGAGCAGGGCGTTAGCTTTCGCGAGGCCTACCGGATGGTTGCGGAGCAGGAGGAATAATGTCCGGGCGGATTTGGCATCCCGATGCGTTCGACCGTCCCGAACAGTTGAACGGCATGGAAAAGAACCGGATGCTGGGGCATCTGGGCGTGGAGATCGTCGAGATCGGGGACGATTTCCTGCGGGCGCGGATGCCGGTGGACCATCGAACCCAGCAGCCCTTCGGACTGCTGCACGGCGGCGCCTCGGCGGTGCTGGCTGAATCGGTGGGAAGTTGGTCGTCGTACCTTTGCACCCCTCCGGGGGAATACCAGGTTCTCGGCTTGGAAATTAACGTCAGCCATCTGCGTCCGGCGCGCTCGGGTTATGTGTACGGCACCGCGCGCCCCATACGCCTGGGCAGCATGGTGCATGTGTGGGGCATTCAGGTGACGGATGAGGAGGGTGCCTTGTTGAGCGTGTCCCGGCTGACCACCTCGCTTCGACGGATCAGGAAATCGCGCTGAACGCTGCGCTGGCGCCCACCGCCGAGGGCTGAAAGCGGGCTATTCCTGTTTCGCTTCGCGCTTCTTTATCAGGACGCGCGCCATGAGAATGCCGATCTCGTAGAGAAGGAAAAGCGGAACCGCCAGAAGCGTTTGCGAGATCATGTCGGGCGGCGTGAGCAGCATGCCCAGCGCAAAGGCGCCCAGCAGTATATAGGGCCGCTGCCGACTCAGCGATGCGGGGCTAACGATCCCGGCGCCCACCAGCAGGAGGATGGCAATGGGCACTTCAAAGGCGATTCCGAAGGTGAAGAACAGCACTAGGACGAAATCCAGGTACTCGCCGATATCGGTCATCATCGCCACGCCTTCCGGCGTGGCTGCCGTAAAGAAGCCGAACATCAGCGGAAACACCACGTAGTAGGCGAAGGCAGCGCCGGAATAGAACAGCATGATGCTGGACAGAACCAGCGGCATCGCCAGCTTTTTTTCGCGTTTGTAAAGCCCTGGCGCCACAAAGGCCCAGACCTGGTAAATGACGATAGGCATGGCGGCGAACACCGCCACCCAGAATGCCGTCTTGAAGGGCGTGAGGAACGGAGAGGCCACCCGGGTGGCAATCATGGAGGTGCCCTCGGGCAACTTGCTCATCAGCGGCTGTGCCACCAGAGTGAAAACCTCCTGGGCAAACGGCACCAGGCCCACAAAAATCACCAGCACCGCCGCCGCTGCTTTCATGAGCCGCGAACGCAGCTCCACCAGGTGCGATAGCAGGCTGGACTCCTCCAGTTCCTCCCGCTCTGCTTGCTGCTTTTCCTCCTGCTCGTTATTCACTGGTTCTGGCTGCCGGCATCCTTTTCCGGTTCTTCGGAATCCGCCTTTTTCGGCTTATCGAGATTTCTGTTCGGCTTGTCGTTCTTTTCCTTCTGCTGTTTCCCGGTGGCGCCGGTCTTTGCGCCGCTGCCGCCGCCTGCGCCCTGGGTGGTTGACGGCCTGGTTTTTGCAAACGGCTTGGGGTCGTCGAGGTTCACTTCCTGGCGGAGCTGATACATCAGCGTGCGCGACATGCGCCGCGCCTGCCCCACCCAGCGGCCCAGCTGCGCCGCCGCCCTAGGCAGGCGCTGGGGGCCGAGGACGATCAGCCCAAGGCCGGCAAGAAGGATGAGTTCTGCAAACCCGATATCAAACATGGAGGGGGGTGGCAGCGCCGTTTTTTACGACACCAAGCGTTGGCCAGCAAATCAGGCCTTGGGAGCTTCCTTTTTTGTGGTTTCGGCACCCGCCTCGGTTTCACTGAATTCGGCATCCGCGCGACCGAGCTGGCCCGGATCGGATTTTTCCGGATCGGACACGGCCTTGCGAAACCCTTTGATCGCCGAGCCCAGGTCGCTGCCTAGGTTGCGGATGCGCTTGGTGCCGAATATCACCAATGCGAGCAGCAGCACGATGAGTAGCTGCCAGCCACTGATTCCGCCAATTCCCATGATGTCGTCCTCTTTAGCGCCTTCCCGGTTCCGGCGGGGCATCTCGGGCGTTGCGCCAACTATTCAAGATACCCGCCGGTTAAAGCTAATCATACCCTTTATGGCCTTGCATGGGCCTCGAGAAGCACGGTCACAGGGCCTGAGTTAACCAGTTCCACCTCCATATTCGCTCCGTAGACGCCGGTCTGCACGCTGATGCCCTGCGCCTTGGCTTCGGCCACCAGACGATCGAAAAGCCGCTTGCCCTCCTCGGCGGGAGCGGCCCGGGAAAAGCTGGGCCGGGTGCCCTTTCGCGTATCGGCTGCCAGCGTGAACTGCGACACCAGCAGCAATTCGCCTTCGGTTTGCGCCAGGCTCAGGTTCATCCGCCCCTCGGAATCGGAGAATACACGGTAGTTGGCGATCCTTTCGGCCAGACGCTTGGCCTGCGCTTCGGTATCGCCTCGCTCCACGGCCGCCAGAACCAGCAATCCGGCGCCGATTTTCCCGCATAGATGGCCGTCCACGCGCACCTGCGCGCGGCTGACCCGCTGCAACAGCCCGATCACCGCCGGTTTCCATGGCGCCGTCGGTGTAGCATTGGCTGGATGCGCTGTCCTATCAGTTCCTTATTTTCCAAGTAAGCCTCCAATGCCTCAATTGACCGTCAAGGCGATAGTAACCGGTGCGCTGCTGTCGATCGTGCTGTCGTGGGCCAATGCCTACATCGGATTGTTCGCAGGGCTTACGGTGTCCGCTTCGATTCCCGCCGCGGTGCTCTCCATGGCGGTTCTGGGCCTTTTCAAACGCAGCAATATCCTCGAGCACAATATTGTGCAGACTGCGGCCTCGGCGGGCGAGTCGCTGGCCGCCGGCGTGATATTCACCCTGCCGGCCCTGCTGATACTGAACTACTGGAACGTGTTCAACTACTGGTGGGTGAGCGTGATCGCCGGCGTGGGCGGCCTGCTGGGGGTGATGTACACCATCCCGCTGCGGCACTCGCTGATTGTTTCCGAGAATCTGGCCTTCCCGGAAGGCCAGGCCACCGCGCAGGTGCTCAAGGCGGGACAGGAGCGCAGCGGCGAGGTCCGGTTCCTGGCCTTGGGCGCCGGGCTGGGGGCGCTGCTTAAGCTATGCGAAACCGGATTCAGGGCTTGGGACGGCATTGCCCAGGCGGCGGGCCGAATTGCCGGCGACAGCATCGCCTACATCGGCTCCAATCTTTCGCCTGCGTTGATCGGCGTGGGCTATATCGTGGGGCTGAATATCGCCACGCTGGTGCTGCTGGGCGGCATGTTGTCTTGGAACGTGGCGCTACCGCTGTTCGGCGCCTTCCACCTTGAGAACTACCCGGACCTGGCCGGGCGCGTTTCCGGGCTTTCCGCGGCGGATGCGGCCTTTGCCATCTGGAGCGAGCAGATTCGCTACCTCGGCGTGGGCGCGATGATCGTGGGCGGGCTGTGGGCGATCGTGTCGCTTCGCGGTTCTCTGGTCGAGGCTTTTCGTCGGGGCTTCGGAAAATTGCCCGCCGAAGCCGGAGCGAGGATGGAAACGGACCGCGACACGCCGATGCGCTTCGTGCTGGCCGCCGTTGCCTGCCTGGCAGTGTTCATGTGGTTCATTTACTACAACGTGGTTGATAGCGTGGGCGTTTCGCTTGCCATGACCCTTCTCATGGCCGCGACCGGCTTTCTTTTTTCGGCGGTGGCCGCGTACATGGCCGGCTTGGTGGGGTCGTCCAACAACCCGGTTTCCGGCGTGACGATCGCGACTATTTTGTTTTCCTCGCTGCTGATGCTGTGGATGGTGGGTTCCGGCGAGGCCAGCGCGCCGGCGGCGGTCATCATGATCGGCGCCGTAGTGTGCTGCGCTGCGGCCATCGGCGGCGACAACATGCAGGACCTCAAGGCCGGCCGGATCGTGGGCTCCACGCCCTATAAGCAACAGATCATGCAGGTGGTGGGGGTTGTTTCCGCCACTTTCTTCCTGGCCCCTGTGCTGAACCTGATGCTGCAGGCTTATGGAATTGGGCCCGCCACGCCCGAGCGACCGGATTCGCTGCTGGCGCCGCAGGCCACGCTCATGGCCTCGGTGGCCCAAGGCGTGCTGGGCGGCGATTTGCCCTGGAACATGATCGGCATCGGCGCCGGAGTTGGCGCCGCGATCATCGTTCTCGACGAGGTGCTCAAAGCCTGTAAAGCCGCCTTCCGAACCCCGGTGCTGGCTGTTGCGGTGGGGATCTATCTGCCCGTGGAGCTGGCCGTGCCCATTTTCCTGGGCGGGCTGCTGGCGTTCATGGCCGGGCGGGCCCGAGGCGGCGCGCCGGCCCGGGCGGGCGCGCTGCTGGCCGCCGGCCTGATTACGGGCGAGGCGCTGGTGGGAATCGCCATCGCCGTGCCCATCGTCTTAAGCGGAGACAGGGAAGTGCTGATGCTGCCGTTTACCGCTGGGACCTGGCTGGGCATGCTGGCTATTGCAGCGGTCGCGGTTCTTCTCTATCGTGCCGGTGCGCGCAAGGGCGCGTCCGGCTAAGCCCGCGCTCGATCAACTTTTCGTTTCCGGAGGATTCTTACTATGGCCCATTACATGGTTGCGGTGTGCAATATCACTAATTTCCACGACAACATGAAAAAATACGTGCAATTATCCGCCGATCTGGTGGCGAAGCACGGCGGCGAGTACGTGATCCGCGGCCCTGCGGAAGAACAGGTGGAAGGCGACAAGCTGGCGGGCTGCTACCTGATCGTGACCCGCTTCCCCACCCGCGAGCAACTCGATGCCTTCTGGAAAGGCGACGAGTACCGCAATAACGTCCGCCCGCTGCGCGCCGACAGCGGCACTTACGATATCGCCATCTACCCCGCCGCGCCGTAATCCGCAGCATCCGTTGCCATTCTTGCATCACGGTCAATAGTGGTACATAGTATGTGTACTTATTTTTAAATCCCGCCGCGCCTATTGGTTGGCGCAATGCTGGAGGAGCGCATGATTAGGGAAACCACTTACACAGGGGCGCGCCAGAATCTCGCTGCCCTTATGGACCAAGTGGCGGATGTCCGCGAGCCGGTGGTGATCCGGCGGCGCGGGAAGGAACCTGTCGCGCTTGTCGCGGCCAGCGACCTGAGCGCATGGATGGAGACGGATTATTTGCTGCGCTCGCCGAGGAATGCCGAGAGGCTGCGCGAAGCGATGGCGCGCGCCGATGCCGGCGAGGGACAGCCCATGGATGTTGGCACGCTCCGCAATCGGTTGAAACTCACCGAATAATGGTGGAGCCGCACCGCCGGGAAGCGGTGTTCGACCCCACCTCATCCCGTCATGCTCGACGGCCTCCAGAAAATTTCTACTTGGCCATGCGGCTTTCGCAACGCTTGAGCACTTTCTCCAGCTCATTCACGGCGGAACGCAAAGAATCCAGCGTTAAGTCCTTGAAATATTTTTCTCGGTGTATCGGCTTTTTCACCCGTCGCTCGCCCCTCAATAGCGTGAGTATTGTTAAATCAACAGCGAAATGCGACATAACCGTGTGCGCGCTGGGGCTGCCCTTGGGAGGATACTTCGCGTCCTTGTAGTCACCCCCTAACTGGCTCTCAAGCTGCAAGAGAACGCATTCGATCCCCGGATACTTTTTCGACAATAGCGTGGCATCGATCAGCACCCGCTTCAGCATGGCCACTTCAGCGTATGCCTTGCATTCCACGGCGAGCGCGAAGGTGCCACGCAAGTAGCATTGGACATCACAGCCGAGCTTGTAAACGTACTGTGCCCTGTCCTCCCTGATCGAATTCAGCAGATCGGCTGGAGAAATACGATCCAAGTATTCCTTGTTGAGCGGGATGTCGTGCTTGCCTTTTCTGAACTCAAGTTCACGATTTGGACGACCAAGATTCTCCCAAGCCGCTCGGACCAGCTTCTTTGCCATGTTCTCAACAAGCTTCCCCTTTCTTGAGCGCAGGGCTCCTCCCTCAGTGATGCACCACATGGCGCGCATTTCGTCGAGATAGTGCTGCCTGATGTCCCTGAGGCGTTCCGTCAGAGCGTTTTCATTCATGGTGCTACAGGCATAGAAGTTACAGCAAGGTTTCCGCCAGACGCTTCTTGGCTGTCTCGCAATATTCGGAGGAAATATCTATGTTGAGATAGCGCCTGCCGCTGTTCTTCGCGGCAACCGCGGTCGTCCCGACCCCAGCAAAGGGATCAAGCACTAAAGCGCCACGGAAACTGAACAGCTTTAGAACCCGCGTCGCCAACTCAACCGGAAACATGGCCGGATGCTTGTGCTCGCGCATATTCCGCTCGGGCGCGATGCTCCAGCGCGCATTGACCCACTGCTTGAACTCGTCGGCGGTAATGTCTGCCGCCGTGGAATCACCTGCCGCCTTCAGATTCCCCTTGCAAAACACTTCAACAAATTCCCACGTGTACTTCAGATACGGGCTGCTTGGGCTCTTCCAGCTGCCCCACGCGGTGTATTTGCAGTTGTAATTGTTCTTCTCCCACATAATCTCGCCTTTCCAGATTAGCTTGCGGCGCATGAGGAAGCTGCTGATGACGTGGTGGCTGGGGATGTAGTCGGAGAATAGAGGCTGGACGTTAACAGCGATTCGCCCGCCAAACTTGAGGACCCGGATGCATTCATCAAGAACATTGAACAGCTTGTCGTAGTACTTTTCCCACTGGTAATCGTCCGGGCTTTGGCCATATTCAAGACCGAAGTTGTAGGGCGGCGAAGTGAAAACCAGGTCCACGCAGTTGTCTGGGAGATGCGTCAGCACTTCGGCGCTATCGCCGCACACGATGCGATTCACATATTCGCCCGGAGCCTCGTTTGCATGCCGGGAGAATGCGTGGTCATTAGCGTAGTAGTGCTGTCCGCGCCGCTTTTCCTTGTCGTGGCGGTGTCGGACCTTGCGCTCCCTGTTGTAGCCCACGAACAGTCGCTTGCGTCCGCGCAGGCCATAGCTTCGGATCGATTCCACAGCTTGCAGGGTCTCGCGCAAAACCGACTTGGCGGCTTTTGTATCGTGGGCCTCAATGAGTTCGCCGACCGTCGCCCGCAATTCATGCATGTCAACCTCCCGGACGTTTATATGGCAGGCGTCGGGGGACAGGTCGAGAAAAATATCTTCGCGCTTGAAGCCCTGGTTAAACCGCCTTTGTATCGCCGGAAGGTCAACCGGCGCCTTATCCGGCACCCGAACCGGCACGGACTTGTACTGCTCCATCATCGCAGAACTCCTTTCTCGCAGACAGCTGCTATGCCCCGCAAGGCTTTCCCGGACGATTTTACGCCCAAGGCCCGGGCGAACGCCACGCTTGACGACTGCCTGCCGGACATCTGATTCGCGCTGGGCGAAGCGAACTGTTTGCCCAGCGCTAGGACTCCGCCGGCCTATTCAGAAATCTCAACAGCGTTGGCGGCAAACGTGATTTTTGGGGACTCTGTTATATCCGGCCAGGCCCGTCGGGCTGGGCTTCCATGAAGCGCGCGGAGGCGGTGGCGGCCAAGGCGCTGTTATCGGCGCGGAAGGCCTTGCCTTCCATTTCCAGCATGCGTCCCCGGCGGCGCAGGAGGCGGCCTTCGAGCCTCAGGCTCGCGCCCATCGGCACCGCATCTCGGTAGCGAATCTCGCAGCGGGCCGTATGGATTCGCAGGCCTTGCAGGAAACCCCAGTTGGCCATCACGTCGTCGAGCAGGCAGTAGAGGATTCCGCCGTGCAGCATGTCGCTATAGCCCACATGCGTGGGTCCGGGCGTGAATTCCGCCCGGCAGATGAGTTCGCCGCCGCTATCCTCCAGGCGGAACCGCACCCGCAAGCCCCCCGGATTGGACGGGCCGCACACGAAGCAGTGATTGGCGGGGTCCCAAAGTTCGCTGATATTCTTTTCCATGGCTTTCAGGTTGTGTTTGCCGCAGCATGTTCAGGCATGATAGGAACGGCTGGGAAATGATACGCGGGCTTGAGGCATGACTTACGATCCGGGCAATATTTTTGCGCGCATTCTCGCCGGCGAGGCCAAGTGCCACAGCGTTTACGAGGATGCGCACGTTTTGGCGATCATGGACGTGATGCCGCAGGCCGACGGCCATGCTTTGGTGCTGCCGAAAACGCCGGCGGCGGATTTTCTGGCGTTGCCGGAGGAAGCGGTGCCGGGCGTGTTTGCGGCCGCCCAGCGGGTGGCCAAGGCTGCGAGAGAAGCGTTTGCGGCTGACGGCGTTCTGGTCAAGGCGCACAATGGTTCCGCTGCGGGCCAAGTCATATTTCATATGCATGTTCACGTGATTCCCTGTCATCAGGGCCGGCAAATGAGGCCGCCGGGACATGCGCTGGCGGCTGATCGAGTGCTCGCGGAGCATGCCCGGCTTATTCGTCAGGCACTGGCGCGGCAAACGCCGCAGTAGCAGCGCGGAGCATGCCGGGCAGCCATCTCCATTGGCCGTTTTTCGAGGCGCGGCATCGCGCCCGGGAGCAGGCGCTCGACCAATGGTGCGCCGCGCAATCCTGGGAGCATGGGCAATCCGGCGCCGCTCTCGATGCCTCGTGCAAGGCATTCGCCTTGCGCCTAGGCGAGGCCGGCTTCCTGAAAATCGCGGTTCCCGAACCCTATGGCGAGGACGCGGGCTTGGATGCCCGCAGCCTGTGCCTGATGCGGGAAACTCTGGCGCGCCACGAGCCGCTGGCGGATTTTGTGTACGCGATGCAGGTGCTCGGCAGCGCTCCGATCAGCCTTTTCGGCACGCCGGCGCAAAAAGAAGCGCTGCTCGGCGGCGTTGCCCGGGGTCGAAAGCTTGCCGCCTTTGCGCTGTCGGAAAAGGAAGCAGGCTCGGATGTCGCCGCCATGGCCATGCGCGCCGAGCCGGATGGCGACAGCTACGTGCTCAATGGCGCCAAGGCTTGGATATCCAACGCGGGGGTGGCGGATTTCTACGTGGTGTTCGCCCGCACCGGCGAGGGCAAGCGAGGCGTAAGCGCCTTTATCGTTGCTGCTGAAACGCCCGGCTTCGAGGTGAGCGAGCGCACGCCGGTGATTGCGGCGCATCCGCTGGGCAGCCTCAGGTTCCGGGATTGCCGGGTGCCGCCGGATGCCATGCTGGGCGAGCCGGGGGACGGGCTCAAGATTGCGCTGGGCACGCTCGACCTGTGCCGCTCGACCGTGGGCGCGGCGGCTCTGGGCATGGCGAGCCGCGCCTATGCGGAAACCTTGAAGCGGGCGCGCAACAGGCAATTATTCGGCGGCGTTTTGGGCGATTTGCAACTGACCCAGGCCGCCGTGGCGGATATGGCCACCGCCGTGGACGCTTCGGCGCTTCTGGTTTACCGGGCAGCTTGGCTGCGGGATTCGGGCCAGGAGCGCGTGACCCGCGAGGCCTCGATGGCCAAGCTGTTCGCCACCGAGCAAGCGCAGAAGGTTATTGACCGCGCCGTGCAATTATTCGGCGGCGAGGGGGTGCGCGCCGGCTCGGTCGTGGAGCGCCTGTACCGCGAAATCCGCGCGCTGCGGATTTACGAAGGCGCCAGCGAAATCCAGCAACTGCTGATCGCCCGCCACGACTTGCGGAGGGAGGGGGCGGAGAAAGGCGGGGCTAAAGCGCCTTAAGGAAGCTGGCGGCTATCCAGCGTCTGCGGCGCAGCGGAATCCCAAGTTGTTGAGGCCGGAGTCGGGCGGCGTCATCATCCGCGCCGCCAGCCGGTAGCCGCGGCAGTAATTCTCGCTGCACAGCCAACTGCCGCCGCGGTGGACTTTCTGCGTTCCGGTTTCCGGCCCTCGTGGGTTGCTTGCCGGCGACCGGGCGTAGTAATCGGCCCCGTACCAATCCGCAACCCATTCCCACACATTGCCGGTCATGTCATAAAGGCCGAAGCCATTGGGCGCGAACTGCTTCACCGGGGCGAGCCCCGCATAGCCGTCGAGCGCCCGATCATCCACGGGAAACTCGCCCTGCCACAGGTTGGCCTGGTGCGCGCCCCGGGGAGTTAGCGCATTTCCCCAGGCATAGCGGGCGTTCTTCCGCCCTCCGCGCGCGGCGTATTCGAACTCGGCCTCGGTGGGGAGCCGCCCGCCCTGCCAGGCGCAGTAGGCAACGGCATCGTTCCAGGAAACATGCACCGCAGGAAAATCCGGCATGTTCTCGTGCGAGGACTGCGGCCCGTTCGGATGCCGCCAGTCGGCTCCGTCGCTCTTCATCCATCGGCCGGGCCGGGGGTCGAACACGCCGGACCATCCCAGCTTCTCGGATTCGGTGACATGGCCGGTTGCGTCGGCAAAGCGGGCGAACTGGGCATTGGTGACCTCGTGCGCGTCGATATGGAAGGAGTCCACGGCAACGCGATGCGCCGGACCCTCGAATGGCAGGCCATCGTCCGTGCCCATCATGAATTCCCCGCTCGTTATCAGCAGCATTCCTTGCGCGGCCGTCTTCTCATCGCCGGCCAGCGCGCTGCCGAAAAGAATCGGCAGTACCATTACGGCGGTTGCGCGGCGCATGCGGGCCATTATAGGAAGCGGGCGCTTGCCCGTGTCCCGGCCGGCGTTTCCGGCGCCGGGAAAACCTCGGCTGCGTTGTCTGCATGGCGTACGAAACCGCTTCAAGGCGAGGATGCGCCCGGTATTCGAGAATGCAAGGAACGAAAACAACTCTCACCTGGGCATTTCTGCTGCTGTCCGGCTTGCTGATCCAAGCATGGCCGGCTACCGGTTTTGCTGTCGGCCCGGAGCCTTCCCGCGCTGCCGCCGAGCCGCTTGAGGAAGTGGTCGTAACGGTTAGGCGCCGGGCAACCGATGCCGGCGCCGTGGCTCGCAGCCTCACCGCGCTTGGGCCGGAAGATACAGGCTGGGCGCTGGGCCAGACGCACGCGCAGGAGGTCCTGGCGCGGGCGCCGGGCGTGAATCTGCAAAGAGGCAGCGGCCAGGAGTACCTGCCTGCATTGCGTTCGCCGGTGCTCACAGGCCCGGGCGCCTGCGGCGCCCTCCTTACGGCGGAGGACGGCATCCCGATCACCTCGCCCGGATTCTGCAATATCAACGAACTGTTCTTCGCTCACCATGAAGCGGCCTCGCGGATCGAAGTTTTGCGAGGCCCCGGCGCCGCGGTTCATGGCGGCAATGCCCTGCATGGCGTGGTGAATGTCATCACGGCGCAAGCGGCGGCTTCGCCCGAGGCGGGGTTGGAACTCGGCTCGCATGGATTTTCGCGGTTGCGGCTGAATATCCCGAGCGAATCTGATTTCGGCCTCAGGTTCACGGGAACCCGCAACGGCGGCTTTCGTGATGACTCCGGCTATCGCCAGATCAAGCTCAACGGCTTCAAGGAAGGAGGGAGCGGCCGCTGGAGCCGGACCACCGGCTTGGCTTTGAGCGGGCTGGATCAGGACACGGCCGGTTACGTGATCGGACCCGGCAGCTACCGGGACCGGGAAACGGCCCGATCCAACCCGGATCCGGAGGCCTTCCGCAGAGCCATCAATGTTCGCTTCTACTCGCGCTTTAAGCACAGCCGCGGAGAAGCGCTCACGCTGGTCGTGACACCGTATGCGCGCTATTCGCGCATGCGCTTTCGAATGCATTTTCTGCCGGGCGATCCGTACGAAAGCAATCATCATCGCGGCGTAGGCGTGCAATCGGCCGCCTATATTGAGACTTCCGCCGGGCCATTCGCGGCTGGCCTGGATATGGAATACACGAGAGGCGGCCTGCGGCAATGGCAGGAAGGCGAGACGGCGGGCAGCGCGTTTGCGCGCGAGGTGTTTCCGTCGGGCGAGCACTACAACTATCGGGCAGATGCGCTTTGGATGGCGCCCTTCGCCCAGTTCGATCTGCGCCTGAGCGGGCGGTGGACCGTGAGCGCGGGCGCCCGCTATGAGCGGGCCCGCTACGACTATCGAACCAAGCTTCCGGCTGGCCGGAGCCGCGATGACCGCACCGCCTGCGGGTTTGGAGGTTGCCGCTATAGCCGTCCTGCGGACCGCTCCGATGCCTTTGCGGCGTTTTCGCCCAAGTTGAGTCTGATGTGGCAGCCAGCGCCTGGACGGCGCGCCTGGCTGAGCTTCGCGCACGGCTTTCGCATGCCGCAGGCCACCGAGCTGTACCGTTTGCAGGGGGCGCAAACCATAGCCGAGCTAAGGCCCGAGAACGTTCGGGCCGCGGAGATGGGTTTCGCTCTGCGCTCCAGCGCCGTTGCCGCGCAACTGGTCGTGTATCACATGCGCAAGAGGGACGTGCTGTTCCGCGACGCGGAACTGTTCAATCGCACCGGCGGCGGCACCCGCCACGAAGGCCTGGAGGCGGATATCGGCTGGCCGCTGAACGGCGCGCTAGCGCTCGATCTAACCGCCAGCTTCGCGCGCCATCGTTACGATCGAGATTTCCTGCTGGCCGGCGGCAACCTCAGGGGGCTGGACGTGGATACGGCGCCGCGGCGCTTCGGCGGGATTCGCCTGCGCTGGCAGGATGGCGATGAACGGACTGTCGAGCTGGAGTGCCTATGGACAGGAGGCTACTTTCTGGAGCCGCGGAACCGGCACCGATATCCGGGGCACGAACTGTTCAATCTGCGCGCCCGTATGGCCTTGGGGAGCCGGCTGACGGCCCATGCGAGACTGTTGAATCTCACCGGGCGCGCCTACGCCGGACGCGCCGACTACACGGTATTCAGCGGCCAGCGCTATTTCCCCGGCGCGCCGCGCTCGCTTTACCTCGGGCTTCAGTGGCGCTGGTGAAAGAACGATGCCATGCTGGCGGCTACTCCTCTGCCAGCGCCCATTCGCCGCCCTGAAAACCGCAGCCGATTTCGAGCGCGAAGGCATCGCCGGTGTAGTAGTGGATCTTCGAGCTGCCCAGATCGCAAACGCCCACCATTTCGCGCTCGGCGTCGCATTCCTGGCCTTCGGCGAACGATGCGTCATGGTTGTCGTCGAGTTCGCCCATTTCGGTGCATTGGGCCGCCGTGATCGGCGCCTGGCAAACATCGAACGGCCCGGCGAACATATTTTCCTGAACGTAAGTGCAGGCCCCCACCGCCTCGTCATCGCCCATTGCGGTGCTCATCAGGACCAGAATCAGGCCCGGCAGCAAGCGAGTTGTCTTCATGAGTTTGCCCCTTGGCAACAAAACCGGTCGGAATGATAAACCACGCTTCTGATATGCTCGCAGGCATTGCGTGAGCAATTGCCTTTAAGCGGAAACGAGGTCTTCAGCCTATGTGGAAAAAGAAGAACGAGCATGACCGAACAGCGGGGACTCCGCTTCCCATCCCAACGCAGATTGTTTCCAACGAGGAGTACCTGCCCGCGCCGCAGACGCCCGAACAGCGCAACGTGGAGCGGCTGCTTAAGGAATGGGCGGCGCAGCGCAGCCGGCGGCTGGGGCTGTCGCGGCGCGAATTCCTGGCCGGAAGCTGCGGAATGGCGATGGCGTTCATGGCGATGAACGAAGTGTTCGGCCCGTGGTTTCGCGTTAATGCGTCGGAAACCCACGATCTGGCAGCCTACCCTGAGCTCTGGCCCAAGAAATCATTCATTTTCGACGCGCAGACGCACCATGTGCGAACCGGCGGCCCGGAGCCTTTGTTTTTCCGCAAGCTTTCCGCTCCGTTCAATAAGGAGCTGGCCGGCGCGGAGCCGCAAAAAGGGGATTTGCAGTTCCGCAATTTCATCAAGGAAGTGTTTTTCGACAGCGATACGCAGGTGGCCGTGATCAGCGGCGTGGCCTCCAATCTGTTCAATGTCCTGGATTCCGACGAGATGGTGGAGGGCCGCGAGCGGATCAACGCGATGGCAGGGTCGCAGCGGCTGCTTGCACACGGTCTGACGGCGCCGTTCTTTCCTAATTTTCTGGAGGAGACCGAGCGCATGGCATTGGATCTAAAGGTTGACTCCTGGAAGTTCTATCCCGGGGTGGTGGAGCGCGAGGGCGAGTTCCCGTTCTGGATGGACGACGAGGAGCTGATGTATCCGTTCTACGAGAAGATACTCGGCTACGGCATGAATCTCGTGTGCGTCCACAAGGGATTGCCGCTGCCCGGAAGCAGCCTGGAGCACAACCACCCGCGCGATATCGAAAAGGCGGCGCGCGACCACCCGGACATCAATTTCATCATCTACCACTCCGGCTTCAGGGCGGCGAATTACGAGCTGCCGCCCGGCGACGGCTACATACAGGAGGGCGGCTACCTCCCTTGGACCACCGACCTGGTGCGGATGCGCGAGGCCAATCCCGGCATGACCAATGTGTACATGGAACTCGGCACCACTTTCGGCCACACGGTGATTACCCATCCCAACGTGTGCGCGCATGTCCTGGGCCAGATCATCAAGGCGTACGGGGTCGATCACGTTATTTGGGGCACGGACGCGATCTGGTGGGGATCGCCGCAATGGCAGATCGAGGCCTTCCGCCGCTTCAGGATGCCGGAATCGCTGCAGGAGGAGTTCGGCTATCCGGATATTACGGAAGAGGATAAGGACAAGATCCTGGGACTGAACGCGGCGCGGCTCTACGGCATCGACCCGGAGGCGGCGCGCAAGGCGCTTCCGTCCGATGGGCTATCGCAACTGAAGAACTGGTACGGCCACGAAGGCGGCCAGCCCAGCAACACCCAATACGGCTGGATTAAGGCCTGAACGCCCGCCGGGGGGCCTGTCACTCCCCTTGCCGTGCGGAGGCGCAAGCCGAAAAGGCCGCGGGGTTATTGGCGGAATGCTGAAATCAGCTTGATGATCCGCCCGCCGCTGTCGTGTTCCAGCAGGAGATAGATTTCGCCGGTCGGGCCAACCTCTATATCGCGAAACCGAACCATGTCCTCCAGCAGTGTTTCCTGATGCGCCAGTTGGTGCTTTGTCAATCTTATGCGCAGCAAATCGGAGGCCCGCAAAGTGCCGACAATGATGTCGCCATTCCATTCAGGAAACATGTCCCCCTGATAAAACACGAAACTTGATAGTGCTGGAGCGGGGGTGAAATCAACCACCGGCGGCTTGAGGTCGGACGGATCGAAGTCGATTCCGAGCGCCCGGCCCCAAGCGACCGGTTTGCCGTTGTAATTGACGCCCAGAGAAACCAGCGGCCACCCGTAATTCAGTCCGGGCTCAAGCAAATTGAATTCGTCGCCGCCGCGCGGGCCCATTTCGCTGCTCCAGATCTCGCTGGTGGCCGGATTGAATTCCAGGCCCTGAGGGTTGCGATGGCCGTAGGTCCAGATGGCCGACTCTGCATCGGGCCTGCCGACGAAAGGATTATCGTCCGGCACTCGCCCGTCGTCGTGCAGGCGCATGATCTTGCCGTAGGGCGTGCTCAAATCCTGTATGCCGATATGCTCCAGCGGGCCTTTGATGCCCACGCCAAAATATACATGGCCCTCGTTGTCGAAGGCGATGCGCCCGCCCGCGCCGATTTCCGGCATGACGCTGTAGTGCTCGCGGCGGGCCTGCCAGAGCACTTCCTGGTCCACCCATTCACCGTTCCGAATACGTCCGCGCACCAGCTTGTTCATCGACACATCCTGGCCTGATTGCCGGCTCAAGTGGTTGCAGCCCGAGCACCGGTCGCCGTAGTGCAGATAAATCCAGCCGTTATTCTCGTAGCCGGGATGCAGCGCCACTTCCATCATCCAGCCTAGGCCCATCGGCTGGCCCACGAAATTGAAGGAGTCACCGTAAGCCTTGGGCGCGCCGCGGATGAGAGCGGATTGCTTGCCGTCGGTGCTGATAATGCTCAAGCCCCTGCGCTTTTCCGTTAGCAGCAGCCGCCCGTCGGGCAGTGGCTCAATGGAGAAAGGCAGCGGATCAAGTTCGTCGATGACCGTCTCGATGTTGAAGTTGTGGCGCTCGCTTTCGATAACGCCGGTCGGAATGTCCAGCGGCGCGTTGTAGCGGAAATCCTCCAGGTTGGTGCCTTGGCGCTGTTCCAGAATATAGAGGGCCAGCGACCGGATTTGCGTTTCACTCAATGTCGGTGAAAAACCGGGCATGCCCCGATCGGAAAATCCCTCCGCAATGCTTTTGGCAATGTCGTCGCTGGAATTGCCGTGGAGCAGACCGGCGCCCTTGAGCGCCGTCCCCTGCGGCGCCCCCTGCAAGGCCTCCCCGTGGCAGACAGCGCATTCCCGCTGGTACAGCCTCGCGACAAGATCGGGCGGCGCATCGGGCATATTCAGCTTCCTCAAGTCCACCACCGGCGGCACGCCCTCAGGCTGCGCCCCCGCGAAGCTGTTGGCGGCGCAAGCCGCCGCCAACAGCGCACATATGAGGCTTCTAATCATCTCCGGCCCCCCTATTGGCCGAATCTTCTCCATCATGCTCTTCGCTATCGGCGCTTCCCGCGTCCGCGCCCTGCGAAAAAGCGCGCTCGGTCGCGGTCGTCGAGGATGTCCGCGGCGAGCTCGCGGTTGAAGGCCATGGCCTTAGATTCTAACTGCCGGTAAAGGCCGCGTGGCGGATGAAAGTCCGGCCTCTTTCGGTTAGTCTTGGGATGCGGATTCGATATTCTTCGCAATCAAAAATGAATGGCAACCTTTTAAGGGGGGGTTGTTATGAAAGCTATTCGCTGTTCACTGGGCTTGCTGTGTTTCGCTATCGGCATTGGGCTGCTTGCGTCGGCATCGGCGCCGGCACCCGCACAAGCTGATACAGCCTTCGAGGAAATCGTCGTTACCACTCGGAAGAAGGAAGAGAACCTACAGGATATTCCGATTGCGGTGAACGCCCTCAGCCGCGAAGACATGGAGCGGGTCGGGGTGAGGGAATTGAACGAAATCGCCCGTCTCGATTCCAGCCTGCAGTTCGACATGGGTTTTGAACCCAGCGATACGCGGCTGGTGATTCGTGGATTGTCGCCCACCCGGGGGCGCCCCAATGCCGCCACTTTGGTGGACGGCATTGATGTTTCCAGCGAAGCCATCGGCGTGGCGGGCGGCACCCTGCTGATCAATCCGCGCATGCTCGATATCGAGCGCGTCGAGGTGGTTAAGGGCCCGCAAAGTGCCCTCTATGGCCGCAGCGCATTCGCCGGGGCGGTCCAGTACGTCACTCGCGACGCTTCCGATGAGCTGGAGGGGGAAATCTCGCTCGATGGCGCCGAGGATGGGTACTACATGTTCAAGGGCAGTTTGTCTGGTCCGATGGGCGAATCCGCAGGCTTCCGATTTAACGCAATGCACTGGGAAGAGGGCGGTTTCTACAAGAACTCCATAACCGGCAACGGCATCGGTGGCGGCGAAGGGCTGGGCCTCGCCGCAACGCTCAATCTCGAGCCCAGCGATTCTTCCCGTTACAAGCTGCGCGTGGAGTACGCCGACGACAAATTCCAAGTGATGCCGCAAGCCAATGTTCCTTTCAATGGTATCGATCGCGTGCCCGCCGCCGCTTCCAGCTGCAATGGCGGCTTCGTTAATGACGATGATTGCGACGGCCCTGCGAAAATCCTGCAGGACCATCTGTTGCGAACCGGAGCTGCGGACCCCAGCGATCCCGCCGTGTTCGACGACATGGAAGAGCCTGCGGTGCTCGGCGAGATTCCGGATGGCGATGATCTGGTGGTCACGTTAACGCCCGACTACCGCGGCGGCATCGGCAATGACGATTTCCCGGGCTCGACCCGGCAAGTGCTTCGGTTTTCGCTGGTGGCCGACTGGGCAGTGGGGCCGGGCACGCTCACTTCGCTTACCGGCGTGGCCGATGCGGATTTGACCTCCCAACTGGATATCGACCGGATAGCCGAGGCAGGTCCAAATGGCATGGATGTCACTACGGCCAGCCAGATCGCCGACACCTGGTCGAACACCTCGCTAATGAGCCAAGAGCTGCGTTACGTTTCCGATTTCGAGGGGCGGTTTAATTTCGCAGTGGGGGCCCAATTATGGCGGGAGGACGTGGACCAGCACGACCGCAACCAGATCATAGTCGCCGACGGCACCTATTGCAGCCTTGTGCGCCTCAAGCCCAGTCCTTTTGCGCCCGCATTCACGGTCGATTCGTTTGGCGGCAACCCGCAATTTGGCATACCGCCCAACCCCGCACGCAACACATGCAAGTACAGCAGCTATCCTGCCGCGCTGATTACCCAGCAGGTCTTTAACGCCCGCCAAGTAACCACCGTAAGCCGGGATACGGACCATCGTTCCCTGTATCTGTCGCTTGATTTCGATTTGACCGACGCGCTTTTGGCGCACGCCGAAGCGCGTTGGACGGACGAAACAACGGACATGACCGGCCCCAACACCTTCAATCCCGACCCCAGAGTGCGCCGCGCCGAGGGCCCCGGGTTTCTGCAGGCCTGCGGCAGTTCCGGCAACTGCATGCCCGGGGTGTCCTGGGGCGTTTATCCGCCCGACGGATTCGGCGTTGCCGGCAATATCTCCACTCCTCTGGCCTTCACCCGCAGCGACAGTTATGTCACGCCCAAGTTGAGCCTGCAGTGGACCCCGTCGGACACCTCCATGGCGTACTTTTCCTGGGCCATGGGCAAGAAGCCGGGCGGGCTCAGCACTCTGGCGATCGGCGTTTTCGGCGCGGACGGCAACGGCAATGGCGAACCGGATGAGATCGAATTTGAACCTGAGGAGATGCAGGTCTGGGAGCTGGGCATGAAACGCACCCTCATGGATGGCCGCCTGCGCCTCAACGGCGCCTATTTCTTCCAGGATTTCACCGACAAGCAAATCAGCACCCAGAGGGTCATTCGCGGTCAACTGGGCGCGGTGATCAGCAATGCCAGCGGCGCCGAAGTGCATGGCGTGGAACTGGATATGAACTGGCTCATCAACGACAACTGGAGGCTCTCTGGCGGCTACACCTGGTTGAATGGCGAGTACACCGATTACAAGACGCTTGCCAACGGTTCGGCGGACCCGGCGCGGGTGGGCAACTGCAACCTTGTTGAGGAGGGGGGCGGGCTAATTTGCGAAGTCGATCGTAGCGGCTTCGACCTCGAACGTGCGCCGGAGCACGCATGGCAATTCACGCTGGCCTACCAAGGGCCTTCCGGAATAAGGCAGGGATGGGATGCTTTTGCATCCTTTAGCGCCAACTATCAGGCCGAACGTTATGTTGAGGATTTCAACAAGAAGATTCTTCAGTCCTACTGGCTTGCCAATCTGAATTTCGGATTGGCCACGGACGAATGGGAGTTAAAGGTTTACGTGAACAACGTTTTCGACGACGACACGGTCAAATGGGCTGGCAGCGCCCCGGGCATACCGGTCAGTGACTGGAGATTCGCCACTCTGGTGGACACCACGGGCCTAGGCGCGCCGTTTACGATTCTCCCCGCGCCGAGGATCGCTTCCACTGTGTACGGCTATCTGCCGCCGCCGCGCCAAGTGGGTTTGCGCCTGAGCTACCGCTTCTAGCGCAGGAAACAGAAGCGCCTTTGCCCCTGTCCGCGTGGAGCTTGAAAAACGCAGGGCGCGCCCCAATTAAATGGTAAAATCCGCTTCGCAATGGCCAAAGATGCGATGAACACAGCGATTGCCGCAACCAACCGCGACCTGATCCTGGCGGGGCCGCTGGGCAGCTTGGATGCGTACATACAGGCGGTTGGTTCGGTGCCCTCCCTCACCGAAGAGGAGGAGCGCAGGCTGGCGGTTAGCCTTCGCGAGGAAGGCGATTTGGACGCGGCGCGCCAGCTAGTGTTGGCGCATCTGCGGTTCGTCGTGCATGTGGCCAGCGGCTATCAGGGCTACGGCCTGCCGATGGCGGACCTGGTCCAGGAAGGCAATGTGGGTCTGATGAAGGCCGTCAAGCGCTTCGATCCGTCGGTGGGCGTTCGCTTGGTCACCTTCGCCGTGCATTGGATCCGCGCCGAAATTCACGAATTCATCCTGCGCAACTGGCGGTTGGTCAAAGTGGCCACCACCAAGGCCCAGCGCAAGCTGTTCTTCAATCTGCGCAAGCTCAAGAACAGGCTCGGATGGATGTCGCCCGACGAGCAGGAGGCGGTGGCGGAGTATCTCGGCGTCAAGCCCGCGGAAGTGGCGGAAATGGAAATGCGCTTGGCTGGCCAAGACATTGCCTTTGACCCGCCGCAGTCCGGCAGCGACGAAGATACTTACTCGCCGGCACAATATCTGCCCAGCTCCGATGCGGACCCCGCTGTCGAGCTAGAGGAAGCCGATGCCATGGAGCGCGCCAGCGAGCAACTGGCGGCAGCGCTCGAAAACCTGGATGAACGCTCGCGCGAAATCATCACGGCCCGCCGACTGGCCGAGAAGAAAACCACGCTGCACGAACTCGCCCGGCGCTACGGCGTGTCCGCCGAAAGAATCCGCCAAATCGAGAATCTCGCTCTCAAGCAACTCCGCACCGCCATCACCGCGCCGTAACCCTTCATTTCCCGCGCTGTAGCCGCAGGTGACGCACGTGGACATCATGAATTTCTTCAACGCGCTGAATGCGGTGATTTGGCATAACTGGGTGCTCTATGCGATTTTGGGCACCGGCGTGCTGTTCACTGTCTGGAGCGGCTTTTGCCAGTACCGCGCCCTCACCCATGGCGTGGCCATCACTCGCGGAAAATACGACAACAAGAACGATCCGGGCGCCATTTCCCATTTCCAGGCGCTGTCGGCGGCGCTATCCGCCACAGTGGGCCTAGGCAATATCGGCGGCGTGGCGCTGGCCATCAGCCTAGGGGGGCCGGGCGCCGTATTCTGGATGTGGGTGGTGGGCCTTTTCGGCATGGCGGTCAAGCTCACGGAAGTGACGCTCACCATGCTGTACCGCAACACGGACGATCCGCAGAATCCCCACGGCGGGCCCATGATGGTGGTGGACCGGGGGGTGCCCGCGCGCTGGCCGAAGCTGCGTCCCGCCGGAAAAGCGTTCGCGGTGATTTTCAGCATTTCGGTCATCATTTCGGCGATTACCGGCGGCAATCTCTTCCAGGCATGGAACGTGGGCGACGTGACCGAGAGCTATTTCGGCGTGCCCGCCTGGATGTGCGGGGTGGCGCTGGCGGTGGCTGCGGGGCTGGTCATTATTGGCGGCATTCGGAGGATCGGCCAGGTGGCCTCGCGGCTCGTGCCTTTCATGGTGGTTTTGTACTTCTTCGGCTGCGTCGCGGTGCTGGGCCTGAGCTACGAGCAGATTCCCGAGTCCTTTGCGCTGATCTTCCGCGGTGCCTTCTCTTCGCTGGAAGGCACCGGCGCGTTCATTGGCGGCACGGCGGGCGCCGCTTTTATTTTCGGGATGAAGCGCGCCCTGTTCTCGAGCGAAGCGGGGCAGGGATCCTCTCCGATCGCCCATTCCGCGGCGCGCACCGGCGAGCCGGTGCGCGAAGGCATCGTCGCCGCGCTGGAGCCCTTCATCGACACGCTGGTGGTATGCACGCTCACCGCCTTGGTGATTCTCAGCACCGGGCAATGGCGGCGCGGCCCGGAGGCGGAGTTCCCGGTTGCGCCGCCAATGGTGTCCGCCGGGGCCTCCGGTTCTTGGACGATTGCCGAGACCAATCCGCCGCAGCGCGGCGGCGGGGATTGGTCGGGCGGCGAGTCCGTATTCATGGTGGCGGTGGCCGACTACAACCCGTCAACGGACAACAATTTGCACAAGATATCGGGGAATATCGAAATAACCGCCAACGGGCAGGCCGCGGTTCGCTGGCAGCCGATCGAAAGCGCGGCAGCGCCGGTTCTGAGGGACAGCGGACTCTACGTGTCCTACGAGGGCGCAACGATGACGGCGCGGGCGCTGGATTCCGCTATTCCGGGGCTGGGCAAATGGCTGGTGAGCCTGGCGGTGTGGCTGTTCGCCTTCTCCACCATCATCTCCTGGAGTTACTACGCCGAGCAGGCGGTGTGGTTCCTAGGCGCCCGCAAAACCGGATTGATAATCTACAAGCTCTGCTATTGCCTGCTGACGGTGGTGGCGACGCTGGGCTGGATGAAGACGGGCACGGAACTGGATACGGTCACCAACCTGGGCACCGGGCTGATGCTGGTGGTGAATATGCCGATCCTATGGTTGTTCGGCTGGCAGGCCATGCGCGCTTATAAGGAATACATCGGCAGGTTCGCCAGCGGGCGCATGCGGCGCGGAGAAGGCCCGCCCGCGCTGGAGCAATTGATCCGGCGCTAACGCTGGGGCTGGCGACCAGCGGGCCTGCCGGCGGACGCGGCTCCGCTGCGACGGACCGCCCGGGTAAGGCTGCCGACGCGGCTGGCCACGCAGACCAGCGTGAGCCCGGAAAACGCCAGCACGCAATACACCATGGGGTAAGGCGTGTCGATGAGCACGGTTCCCACCAGCTGCATGCCGATCGCGCCGAACACGTGCTGCAAAAACGCAGTGATGGCCGAGGCGGTGCCCGCATGCGGGCCGGCGCTGGTCAGAGCGCCGGCCTGCGCGTTCGGCATGAAGATTCCCGACGCGAACGCCCACGGCGCCATTCCAACGAACAGCACGGTGAGGCTCCATTCCCAGTAATAGAGCATGACGAGCAGCGCCACGGCGGCGGCGGTGCTGAATGACATTCCCAGCATCATCGAGCCGTTCACGCCCAGGCGCGGCCCCAGCCAGATCGAACTCATGGTTCCGAAGAAGTAGAACGAGCTCAACGCCATGGTCCACAGCCCGTAGGTGGTGGGGCTGTGCCCCAGCATGGTCTCCACCACATGCGGCGCGCCGGCGCCGAAACAGTAGTAGCCGCCCACGATCATGCCCGTGGCGAATGCGTAGCGCAGGAAACGCGGGTTCACGAGGAGCGCCCGGAACGCCCGCCGGCCGCCGGATTTTCTCGGTAAGAAGGTTTCCTCGATTCGCAGGAACATTGCCAGGAGAACCACGAAGAACGCCGTGAGGAATATGAAAATGCTGCGCCAGCCGAAATGCTCGGTCAGATAGCCGCTCAAGGCCGGCGCCATCATGGGGCCCACCATCATCGCCATGGTCAGTATGGCCAGCATTTGCGGCAGACGCTTTTGCCCGAAGGCGTCCCGCAGCATGACGCGCGCCAGCGTGATGCAGCCGGCAGCGCCTAGGCCTTGCAGGCAGCGTCCGAGAATCAACGTTTCCACGTTGGGCGAAAAAATACAGATCACGCTGCCGGCGCATAGCAGCAGCAAGGCGCCCAGCAGGGGTGGCCGCCGCCCGAAACGATCGGCCAGCGGCCCGTAGATCAGCACGCCCGGCGCTAGGATGAGCGTGGCTAGGGAAGTGGTGACCTGGGCCAGCTCCCGGGAAATCGAGAAGTCGATTTCCAGCGCTGGAAGAGCGGGAAACAGGATGGTGAGCGACATAGGGCCGCTCATCGTGATAAGCGCCAGCACGACCATCAGGTTGCGTTCGGATCGCGTAAGCGGCATGCGCCTTACCCCTGCAAGCCTGGCCTTGAACGACGGAACCGGGGTTTCGGCGCTCGTTGGACCCGTCCCGAGGAACAGATGCCCTCTTTCCGGCAGGCAACGCGCCGCCGGCGCGCTGCCGACAGCGACCGGCTAGTCGAGATAGAGCGAGCTGACCGACTCATCCAGGCTGATTCTGCGCATGGTCTCGGCCAGTAGTTCGGCGACGCTGAGCTGGCGTATTTTTTCGCAGGCGGCGGCCTCGTCCGACAACGGGATGGTGTCGGTCACCACGAGTTCCGCAAGGTCCGATTTGGCGATCCTTTCCAGCGCCTTGCCGCTCAGCACCGGATGCGTGATGTAGGCCACCACTTCCAGCGCCCCTTCTTCCAGCAGGGTACCGGCCGCCTGGCAAAGCGTGCCGGCCGTATCGATCATGTCGTCGATCAGAACGCACACCTTGCCGCGCACCTCGCCGATAATATTCATGGCTTCGGCCACGTTGGGCTTGGGGCGGCGCTTGTCGATGATTGCCAAGTCGGTGTTGTCGAGGCGGCGGGCCAGCGCGCGCGCCCTCACCACTCCGCCCACGTCGGGCGACACCACCACCACGTCCTGTTCCAGCCGCTTCCAGGCATCGGCCAGCAGAACGGGCGAGGCATAGACGTTATCGACCGAAATGGAGAAGAAGCCTTGGATCTGGTCGGCGTGCAGATCCACCGTCACCAGATGGTCGATGCCCGAGGCGCCGATCATTTGCGCCACCGCCTTGGCCGAAATCGGCGTGCGAATGGCCCGCGAGCGGCGGTCCTGC
Source organism: Gammaproteobacteria bacterium (assembly GCA_026708965.1). Taxonomy (GTDB): domain Bacteria; phylum Pseudomonadota; class Gammaproteobacteria; order Steroidobacterales; family Foliamicaceae; genus Foliamicus. The sequence continues at coordinate 92,589 of JAPOTY010000020.1, forward strand.
CGGGAATAGCCGAAATACGGAATGACCGCCGTGATGCGCTGCGCCGAGGCGCGCCGGCATGCGTCCGCCAGCAGAATCAGCTCCATCAGGTGGTCGTTCACCGGCGGGCAGGTGGATTGCACGATGAACACGTCCCGACCGCGGATATTGTCGAGCACCTCCACGCTGATCTCGCCGTCGCTGAAGCGATCCACCTGCGCTTTGCCCAGCCGCACGCCAAGAGCGCGAGCTATCGATGCCGCAAGGTCCGGCGTGGCGTTGCCGGCCAGAATTTCGATCTTCGGCAATTCGTAGCTGCGGGTTTTGGCCATGGACTGTTTTGGCATGAGTGATCCCGGGATGGCTGGGGCGGCAGGATTCGAACCTGCGAATCACGGGATCAAAACCCGTTGCCTTACCGCTTGGCTACGCCCCAATGAGCCAGTAGGTTTATTGTCTTGCCGCCCGCCTACGGCTGTCAATGCGCGCAGCGAAGCCAGCGCAGTCCGCACATGCATATCGACTGCGCCGACTGTGATAAATTCACGGCATGCGGGAGGTCGGTCGTCTGATGATTGGAAATAGCGCTGGATACAAGCGGGGAGCTTGCGCGGGGCTGGCGCTGCTCGCAAGCCTGGTCCTAGCCTTGCCTGCGCGGGCCCAGGTAACGGTTGATGCGTACCGCGACTATTTCCTGTATGGCCAATTCGGCGAAGTCTGCACCATGTGCGAAGTCGTTGTTCTGTGCAAGGCGGGTAAGAGCCCTCCAAGGGCAGACCGTGTGCCGCCCGATGGAGATTTCACGCTGTATCACTTGCAGAAGCGCACTTTCTGGTCGCAAATGGGAACCATTTGGGAGTGGTTCGTTTCCAATATCAGGCAGGATGGACTGGCGGCCCAAGGGCATACCCGGCCGGTCCATGTGTATCGCGTAACGAGCGGATCGTGGTCTTCCAAGGAGGTTATCGAGGGTCGGCTGGTTTTGGATCCCGGCCTGCTTGAGTTCGGCGATCGCAACATCGATCGCATCAGCCGCGCTTGGAGCGGCATCAACGCGGATGCGACTCTCGGCTTTTGCTCGCGCCTGCCCTTGTGGGATGCGCTGGACAACATTGAAGCCAACGCGATGGGCGCCGAGCAGTGAAACGGGCCGTGCGTGAATTCCAGCGGGTCTGGAAGTGGGCGTGGGTAAAGGCGCACCCAGTGCGGTTTGGCGGCATCCTGTTCCATCTGCTGGTCCGAACGCTGTTTGCCGCCTTTTGGCTGCTTGGCGGCATCAATAAGCTCGAGAATGACTGGATGACCAGCGATTACTTAAGGGAAGTATTTTTGCACCGCTTAACGGAAATGCCGCCGGATGCGTTCGCGTCCCTGTTCCTTCAGCATTTCGCTATTCCGCTTTATCTTCCGGTAGCGTGGGTGATCACGCTTGGCGAGCTTTATTCCGCCATTGGCCTGTTATTGGGATTGACAACCCGCATTGCGGCCGGCGTAAGCCTCTTCATCCTTTGCGGCTTTGCGGTGGGCGGTTACTATGACGCTTCGCTGATCCCCTTCTTTATGATGGCCGCCGCTTTCCTTTGGTGGCCCTCTGGTTTATGGCTCGGAATCGACCGCCCGCTGGCCAAGCGCTATCCAAGCAGTCGCTGGTTCCGCTAGAAGAGGTGGTGGCCAGGGGCAGAATTGAACTGCCGACACGCGGATTTTCAGTCCGCTGCTCTACCAACTGAGCTACCTGGCCGTGGAACCTTGTTCCGGCAATCCGGGCGCGTGGGGGCGGGTGGATTATAGCCCCGGGCGGCCTGCCGCTGCGATTCGGACCGAAGTTGCCTCGCTACTCCGAAGGCGGGCGATAGCCTTCCGGCCGGCTCGAACCCTCGCCGAAAAAGAAGGCCTCCATCTGCTCTTTTAGGAATTTTCTCGCTGCGGGCTCAATGGGCGTAAGCCGATATTCGTTGATGAGCATGGTCTGGTGCGACAGCCACTGCCGCCAGGCTTGTTGCGAAATGCTCTCGAAGATGCGTTGCCCCAGTTCACCGGGATAGGGGGGGCGCGGCAGGCCTTCCGCTTCCGTTCCCAGCATCACGCATTGCACTGTTCGGGTCATCGCGTCGGGAATTGTGCAAGAGGCTTGCCCGCCGGTCAACGCGGGTCCGATCCGCGCGGGTTTGATTTATTGCCTTGAACGGCGTCCAACAGGCGGCGGATCGGCGCAGGCATGCCCAACGGCTGCGCTCCATCGTGCCACCGCCATGCTTCGGTTTCGCGAATCTCATTGACGGCGCTAGCCAGCTCTATTTGAATGGGGCGGATTTCCAGTTCAAAGTGGGTGAAGCCGTGCCGTATCGGCGGCAGTTCCCCCAGCAGGGTTGCGGAGCCATTGAGCACTTTCGCGCACCAGGCTTGCGCGTCCTCGCCTTCGTTCAAGGTGGGCAGGCACCATAGTCCCGCCCATATGCCGTAGGATGGCCGCCGCTCAAGCAGCACTGCGCCGTCGGGATGTCGAACCAGCGCCATTGAGCAATGCCGAAGGGCGCGGCGGCGGACTGGACGCGAGCTTGGTATGTCGGCGGTCCTTCCCTGAATGCGCGCTTGGCAATCGGATTCCAGCGGGCACGATCCGCAGCGCGGTTTGCGCGGCACGCAAACGGTGGCGCCGAGGTCCATGATGGCCTGGGTGTAATCCCGCACTCTTTCCGCGGGCGTATGGGCCTCGGCCAGATTCCAGAGTCTTTTTGCGACTGCCGACTTGCCGGGCCAGCCTTCCACGGCATGCAAGCGGGCCAGAACGCGCCGGACGTTTCCATCCAGGATGGCGTGCCGCTTTCCATGCGCTTGGGCCAGGATCGCGGCGGCGGTGGAGCGTCCAATGCCCGGTAGTGCCACCAGTTCGTCGTATTCCTTCGGAAGTTTGCCGCCGTGCCGTTCAACGGCTATCCTGGCGGCCTTCATCAGATTATGGGCGCGCGAGTAATAGCCTAATCCGGCCCAGACGGCCAGCACCGCGTCTTCGTTGGCTTCGGCCAACGCCCGGATATTCGGGAAGTCATCAACGAATCGCTGGTAATACCGCTTGACGGTTGCGACCTGCGTTTGCTGGAGCATGATCTCGGCCACCCACACGCGGTAGGGGCTGCGCTGCCGCTGCCAAGGAAGGTTCTTGCGTCCGTGCTTATCCCACCAGGCGAGGAGTTGGGGGGCGATCATGCGCCGCATTGTAGGCGGCGCCCCCGGCATTCTTCGCTGAGAAATCCAGAACCTGATCGGCGTGGCGCAGGATGGCCGGACGGTGGGCGGCGCAAACCACAGTGATATCAAGATTCTTGAGCATCTGCACGACCCGTTCCTCGGTAGCGGGATCAAGGTGGCTGGTTGCTTCGTCCAGGATCATCGCGCACGGGCGCCGGTAAAGGGCCCGCGCCAGCAGGATGCGCTGCGCCTGTCCGCCGGACAAATTGGAACCCATGTCGCCAATCTGGCTGGCCATGCCCATCGGAAACTGTCGAATCTCCGCGTCCACGGCCGCCAGATGCGCGACTTTCTCGATCAGTTCCGGATCCGGCGCCGGATCGAAGAAGCTGATATTTTCCGCGATGCTGCCGCGGAACAGCACGTCGCCTTGCAGCACAAGGCCTAGGCGCCGGCGATAGTCGCGGCGCTGAAGTCGGCCCACCTCCTTTCCGTCTGCCAGAAGCCGCCCTTCGGTAGGTGTTTCGAGACCCGCCAGCAGTTTGAGGAACGTGCTCTTGCCGCTGCCGGATGGGCCCGTGAGCACCACCAGCTGGCCCGGCTCAATACGGCAGGAAAACCCGCGCAGAACAAACCCCTCGTTGCTGCCATACGCGAATCCCAGCCGCTGGGCCTCGAACGAGCCTTCGAGCCGTCCCACCGGCAGGCCGCTCTCCGGTTCGGCCTCGTGTTCAACGATGTCTCCCAGCCGCTCCGCATGCAGCCGCAGCATGTAGGCCTGCTGGAACAGCGCGATCAGCGCTGCCAGCGCGGCGCTGAAACGGCCTCGCAGCGTTATGAAGGCAAACAGCGCGCCCAGTGTGATCTGGCCGCTGAACAGCGCCAGCACCCCTGCGCCCAGAAACGCGATTTGCTCCGCTTCCCCGAGCACGCTCAGTCCGGCCCCGGAATACATGCCTAGGCGCGCGCTGCGCACATCCAGATTCAGCTTGTCGGCCAGGTGTGTTTGCCAAACGGCCAGGCGCTCGCTCTCGCCGGCCAGCGCCTTCATCGTTTCGCTCCCGCGAAGCGATTCCAGAATCGCCGAGCTTTGCTTGGCGCCGGCCACCAGCCCGTCCCGCGCCAGCCGCCGCTGCATGGGAAGCACACTCCAAACGATACCGGTGCGAAGCGCCAGTCCGGCCAGGCTGATCAGCATCAGAACGGGGCTGTAGATCAGCATCGCCACACCGGTGACGCTAACCTTGAGCAAATTGACAATGCCCGTAACCACTGAGCCCGTGGCGAACTGGATGATGGGCGATAGCGATTGCATCCGTGACACCACATCGCCCACATGCCGCTCGCGGAAGAAACGCACCGGCAGGCTGAACAGTCTTCGCGTGAGATTGCGCGAGGTTTGCAGAGAGATCGAGGTCGATAGCCAAATCCCGATCCAGCCCTGAAGCAGTTGCAGCGGTATCGCTATTGCCGCCAGCAGCCCCATGGCGATCAGCATGGAGCGCAGCAGCTCGGAGTCCTGGGACGTGGTGACCTCGTCGATCAGGATTTGCGAAAGGATCGGCGGCGCCAGACTGAGCACCTGCATCGCCAGAGCGATGATGGTGAGACCGGCCAGCGTGCGCGCAAGCCGGTCGAATGAACGGGCTATGGACTTGAGCGGAAGCACGCCGCGCAGGTCCGCCGAGCGGAAATCCACACGCGGGGCGAGTTCCAGCGCCACCCCCGTGAAATGGGCGTCGAGTTGCTCAATTCGCCACCAGCGGCGTTCTTCTGCCGGATCCAGGATCAGGGCGCGTTGCTTGCGCACCTTCTCCAGCACCACGTAGTGATCCAGGTTCCAGTGGAGGATGCAAGGGGTCTTGAGCTGAGGAAGCTCTTCGATCTCCAGCTTGAGCGGGCGGCCGCTAAGGCTCAGCTTCTCCGCCGCGTCCATCAGGGCTTGCAGCGTATGGCCGCGGCCGACACCCCCGATGGCGGCGCGAGTCGCGGTCAAATCCATCCGCAGTCCGTGGAAGTCGGCAATCATCGCCAGACAGGCCAGACCGCACTCCGACTGCTGGTGCTGGGGAATATGCCGCAGCCGCCGGGGACGGCCGATGGCGCTATCAAATGCCTGCCTGAACGGGTGCAAGCGCGGGCTCCTCAAATGGTGTCGAGACGTTGCCGGCGCCGCGAATAAGCGGATCCATGAGCCAGCGGATGAGTGTGCGCCGCGTTTCGATGATGGTGGCGTCCACTCCCAGCCCGGGGCGCAGCGGCCAGCGGCGGTTGTTGGCCTGCATGTGCTGTTGCTCAAGCCTCACGCGCGCTTCGTAGGCAGGAGCAAGAAGATTGGGGACCAGCCGAATGGCGCGCGCTTCGAGCGGGCTGGAGGTCATTTCCATTACGGTGCCCCGCAATACGCCGAACTGCCGCGAAGGAAAGGCTGTAAGTTTTAGCACTGCCTCCTGGCCGGTCTCGGCCCGCCCAGCCGCCGCCGAGGAGAGGTAGAGCCGAGCCTCCATTTCCGCGCCGGGCGGATGCATAGTGGCCAGCGCATCGCCGGCGCTGACAGGCTTGCCCGCGCTGACCAGCACGTCGGCCAGTTGACCCCGCATGGGCGCGATGATCGCCCGCCGGGACATGCTTTCGAGCTCCACGGCGCGCTGCGCCAACTGCTCCGATTCAATCTCGAGGTTTAAGTCCAAGGCCTGGAATAACTGGCGTTCAGCAACTATTTCCTGGGCGATTCGCCCGGCAGCGGCCTCGGTCTCGATCCGCTGGGAACGGAGCTGGTCCAGCAGGGCCATGGCCTGAAGCTGGCGCAGCTCGGCGGGTTCCGCATCGCGCTTTGCGGCATGCCCCTGAGCGGCCAGCGCCTTGAGCCGGCGATAGTCGGCAACCGCCAGTTCGACCTGGCGGGAGGCATTCAAGATCCGCGTCTTGAGCAGAGCCAGCGCGGATATGAGCGCGTTCCGCTCAAGGCGCATGGAGCGCATTCTTGCCTCGAACGCGCTTCGTTCCCTGTCACGCCGCCGCGCCAGCAGGTCTCCTTGCTGCGCGGCGGACAGAGATCGGGTCTCGTAGCTCCCGATGCCGTCCGCAAGCGCTCGATCGACAACCAGCGTCATCAGCGTGCTGCCGGCCTCCGCCGTGTCGCCCGGCTGCACCCGCACTTCCTCAATCACGCCGCTTTGTCCGGCGGGTATCGTGGTGAGGCCGCCCACGGGCAGAAGCACGCCGGGCGCATGCAACCGGCTCGGCACCTGTATAAGGAAAGCTAGCGCGATCAGCGCCGCCAGACAAGCGCAGGCAATCAGGACCGCAAAGGGTGTGGAGGCCGGCCCGGCCAGAAGCACTTTTCCGAGGAATCGGTGCCGCCGGTTTGCCAGAGCATTCTCCCGAAACAGCCCTGATTGGCTCGGGGAACGCCTTGCAGGATGGTTGCCCACCGGGCCGGCCTCTACAGTTGCTGCCTGCCGCGCGTCAGAATATTTCCGGCCATTCATCGCTGGGCGGCAGCCAGTGCAGCGGAACCGGATCGCCCGAGCATCCGGGCCCTGCGGCTGGCGGATTCTCCGCCATCAGGGCCCAGTGAACGGGTGGTTCCTCCCAGCGTGGAATATCGTGTCTTACAACGGTGCGGAATTCCTGGTAGGCTCCGCCCGCCGGCAGACGAGCTTCCCGTAGCGTCAACTTCCTCATCTCAACCTCCGTGTGCTGAGTGCAAGCGGCGACTCGCCCGCCGCGCTCGCAGGCGCGGCGCGGTCAGGCCCCGTCAGTAGCTCCAAGTGTCAACGACGTACTGAAGGGGTGCGCCGTAATCCCGAACGACATTGCCGCCCGGCCCGACGTTCGAGCCGGGGTTCGGTCTGAACGGATTGCCGCGGCCACCCTCCTCTGAGTCCGACTCGTCATCGCTGTCGCTGCTGTCATCGCCAAACCAGCTGCACACGGTCGGGCCTACGAGATCGCCGACGAGCGCGCCCACGCCTGCGCCGGAAAGCGCGCCCGCCCCGGCACCGACGCCGCCTGCCATGCTGCCGGCCGCAGCGCCGATGACTCCTCCGGTCACTGCGCCCGTTACCGTTACGCATCGCTCACATTCGGATTGATCTCCGCCGGCAACGGCGGCGCATTCCTGATTGATTAATACTCGCATGATTTACCTCCTTGTATGGATTGAAATGCGCGGTGCAACCCTTGCACCGCTACGGTAGCGAGAATGCGCTGCTCCTGAACGCGGGAAAAGCTCGAAAAGGGCTGCATACCGCGAGTTTTAGGTTGCAGGCGCTATTGTGGCCCAACGCCTCCAATTAAGGAGGACCGCAGGCGCGCATATTCAATGCGTCTGCGGTTTTGGAGCGGACGATGGGAATCGAACCCACATCATCAGCTTGGGAAGCTGAGGTTCTGCCTTTGAACTACGCCCGCTTCGCGGCTTGGTCTATGCTGGCACGATGGAGCGCCCATCTTATCGCATCGAAGTGTGCGGTGTATGCCCGAGGTCGATGCTGCCATACGGGTTCGCTGCGCCCGCCGTGCATCGCGGACGAGCCGGTAGCGCCGTGTGCCCGCATCCGGCATTCAGTTTCGAGAGCCGTCAAGAGCTGTCCGAGACGTATCGCAGTGGGTGGAACCGCCGTGAACTCCGGAATTGATAAGCGGGCCGCGCCGCGCAGTTTCGTTCGCAGGTCGGGACGGATCACGGTGGCGCAGAAGCGTGCGCTGAAGGCGTTGTGGCCCAAGTACGGCGTGGAGGGGGCGAGCCTTCCCTTGTCTTTGAGCGATATCTTCGGAAGGGAGGCGTCCACGGTGCTGGAGATCGGCTTCGGCAGCGGAGAAACGCTGGTGCGCGCCGCGGCGGAATCCCCGAACCTCAATTTTCTGGGTGTAGAGGTGCATCTTCCGGGCTTGGGCCGCTGCTTGCTTGGGGCCGAGCGCGCCGGCATTTCCAACCTGCGCCTGATTCAGGCCGATGCCATGGACGTGTTGCAGGCGCAATTGCCACCGGCTGCCGTGGCGATGGCGTGCCTGTATTTCCCCGATCCCTGGCCGCGCAAGCGGCACCATAAGCGGCGTCTGGTGCAGCCGGGTTTCGTGACGCTGCTTGCCCGGGCGCTGGAGCCGGGCGGCGTCTTCCATGTGGCTACGGACTGGGCACCGTACGCCGAGCATATTGAAGGGGTCATGGATGCCGTGGCGGCATTCGAGCGGCTTGGCCAGCCGCCTGCGCGCCATGCCACGCGGTTCGAATCGCGCGGCAGCGCGCTGGGCCACGAAATCTGGGAGGCCGCCTACCGGCTGCGACCGCCCCGCTGAGCCGGGTCCGCTTGCGGGGCCTGACGGAAGAAGCTGAGCCGGGTGACGTAAATCGCCAGCAGGATCGCCGGAATGCCGGCTAGGCACACCAGCACGTAGAAGTTCACCCAGCCCGCCTCCAGCGACAGGAAGCCGGACCAGCCGGACAGGAACTTGCCAGGCAGCGCCATCAGGGAAGTGAGCAGGGCGTATTGCGTAGCCGTGTGGTTGCGCGAGGTGAGGTTGGACAGAAAGGCGATGAAGGCGGTGCCGGACATGCCCACGGCCAGGTTGTCGCCCGTGATGACCGCGCCCAGCAGCCAGAGGTTCGATTCGCCGGAGGCCGCCACCGCCGCGAAAGCCAAATTGGTGAGCGCCAGAAGAACGGCGGAAAGAATCAGCGGCGCGCGCAGGCCGAGCCGCCCCACCAGCAGGCCGCCCGCCATGGTGCCCACCAAGGTCGCCGCCGTGCCGTAGATCTTGGCGATATTGGCGATTTCCACTTTCGTGTAGCCCATGTCGAGGTAGAAGGGCATGGCCATGCTGCCCATCAGGTAGTCGCTTACGCGGAACAGGCCCACGAACGCCAGCACCGCCAGCGCGTGGCGGCCGTACCGCTGCATGATGTCGGCCAGCGGCTCCACGTAGGTGGCGCGCAGCCAGCCGGCCAGGCCGGCGAACGCGCCGGTGGCCGAATGCCGCGTCGGCTCGGCCACGCACAGCACCGTCACCACCCCCACGCCCATGCAGGCCGCCATCACTAGGTAGCTAAGCGACCACGAGTAGTACTCGGCCAGGTACAGGGCGCCCGCGCCCGATACCAGCAGCGCCAGACGGTAGCCGTACTGGTAGCTGGCGGCCATGGCTGCCTGGCGCTCGATCTCCACCGCCTCGATTCTCCAGGCATCCAGAGCGATATCCTGGGTGGCCGAGGCGAACGCGGCCAGCAACGCGAATGCCGCGACCGGGTAGATATTCGCGTTCGGATCGGTTCCGGCAAGCATCGCCAAGCCGCCGATCACGCCCAGTTGCGCCAGCAGCATCCACGACCGGCGGCGCCCCAGCAGCCGGTGGAGCAGGGGCAGCCGCACGTTATCGACCAGCGGCGCCCAGAGGATCTTCAGGGTGTAGGCCAGGCTGACCCAGGCCAGCATGCCCACCGTGCCGCGGTTCACGCCCACATCCGCCAGCCAGGCGGTCATGGTGCTGAACACCAGCGGAAAGGGAAGGCCGGCGGCAAAGCCTAAAAACAGCATGGCCGCCACCCGCGGATGCAGGAAGGCGCCGAAACCGCCGTAGCGGTCAGTCCGCATAGTCGAGAATCAGCGGCGCGTGGTCGGAGAACCGCTTGCGCTTGTAAATGGAAGCTGAATGCGCGCGCGCCGCCAGATCCGGCGTGGCCACATGGTAATCAATGCGCCAGCCCACGTTCCTGGCCCAAGCTTGGCCGCGGTTCGACCACCAAGTGTACTGCTCGGGACGGGGATTGACCCGGCGAAAGCAATCGATAAAGCCCAGTTCGCCGAACAGCCGGTCCATCCATGCGCGCTCTTCCGGCAGGAAGCCGGAATTCTTGCGGTTGCCTCGCCAGTTCTTCAGATCGATTTCGCGGTGCGCGATATTGAAGTCGCCGCACAGCAGGTACTGCCTGCCGCTGTCGCGCGCCGCCTCAAGCAGCGGCGTGAACTCATCAAGGAAGCGCCACTTGGCCTGTTGGCGTTCCTCCGACGATGAGCCGGAGGGCAGGTAAAGGGAAACCACGCTCAAGGAACCGAAACGCGCCTCAAGGTAGCGGCCCTCGGCATCGAATTCCGCCGAGCCGAATCCGCGCCGCAGCTCGTCGGGCTCGCGGCGTGAATAAAGCCCTACGCCTGAATAGCCTTTGCGCTCGGCGCTTTCGTAGAAGCAGTGCCAGTTGCGAGGCCAGAACTCGCGGTCCTGCAACTGCTCCTCCTGCGCCTTCAGTTCCTGCAGGCACAGCAGGTCCGCTTGCTGGCGGCGAAGCCAGTGGAAGAAACCCTTGCGCGCCGCCGCTCGGATGCCGTTGGCGTTAAGCGTAATTACCCGCATTGCGGTGCGGCTGCATCGGCGCGGAGCGCGGGCGCAGGGGCGGGATGCCCTCGTTCCCGGGGGGCGATGGCTGCGCGCATCGGGACCGGACGCGGATTACCAGCGCAAGCCGCCATCGAGGTCGATGACGCGTCCCGATATGTAATCGTTTTCCAGAATGAACTGCGCGGTTTGCGCCACCTCGTCGGCTTCGCCCAAGCGTTTTGCCGGCACCATGGCCGCGAGCCGCTCGCGGGCCTCGGGCTTCATCGCCGCCACCATCTCCGTGTTCATCAGGCCGGGGGCGATGGCCGCCGCGCGGATCCCGTGGCGGGCCAGCTCCTGCGCCCAGAGCACGGTGAGCGCGGCCACGCCGGCCTTGGTGGCCGAGTAGTTCGACTGGCCGAAATTCCCGGCCCGGGAGAGGCTGGAGATATTGATGATTACCCCGCCGGCGCCGAAGCGCGCCATGTGAACCGCGGCCTCCCGGGCGCATAGAAAAGTGCCGGTGAGGTTCACGTCAATCACAGCCTGCCAGTCCTCAAGCGACATCTTGCCCAGCAATTCGCCGTTCTTGAACTTGATCATCAGGCCGTCGCGGGTAATGCCGGCATTGTTGATCAGCACATCCAGCGCGCCGCAGTCGGATGCCACCGCATCCATGAAAGAGGCCACGTCCGCTTCCCTCGCGACATTGGCCCCGTAGCAGCGCGCTTCAGCGCCGGCCTTGCGGCACTGGGCGGCCGTGTCGGCCAGGCTGTCCTTGTTGAGGTCGCACAAGGCCAAGCGTGCGCCCGCGCTGGCCAGCCGCCGTGCCATGGCCGCGCCCAGCCCGCGCGCCGCTCCCGTAATGACGATCGTTTTGCCTGTGATTTCCACTTGAACCGCTCCTGGAAAAGTCGTCGCAATCCTACTCCATTGCGCCCGCATCCTGATCCGCCGGTTTATTTCCCGCCACCGCCCAACCCATCAATACCTCTTCCCGGTAGATAAGCGGGAACCAGCCCTCAACCACAATGCCCGCTGAACGCAAGGAGCCCAGAAGACGATCGAAGCCGCCGGTATCGGGCGTCGCCGCCAAAAGATCCTCCATGCGTCGGCAATAGGCATCGCTCGCTTCCCGCAGGCGCCGGATGACCGCCCGCCTTTCGGCCGGTTGAAGCTGCGGAGCAAAAACGCCCTGCAGCCCCTTTAGGACAAACCCGATTCCGTTGCCGGGATCATTGAATTGTCCGGCTTGCTGCTGGACGCGCGCAACGGCGGCGTTCAGCTTGCGGCGCAGATTTTCCGTCTTGGCATCGTGTTTGAGCATTCGCTTCTCGAACTCCGATTCCGCCGTCGCCATGGCATCGACAACCCGGCGCGCCCGGGTCAGCAACTGTTCCTGCGCCAGGCACAGGCGATATTGCTCCAATCCTTCGCGGGCCTCTCTCACCACCGCCGAATTTGCGTGGTGGGTAATGAGCGCAATGCGCCCGCCCGGTTTGATGATGCGAACCGCCTCCCGCGCGCTGGCGGCGGGATCGCCGTACTCGAAGCCGTATTGCGATGTCACCAAATCGGCGCATTCGCTTTCCAGTCCGGTGCTCTCATTGGGCGCCCCGCCACGAAAGCGGATGCCAGCGAGCCACTTCCGCGCCGCCTCGGCCTCCTGCAGATCGTTACCGGGTTGAATTTCCGCCTTGTCCAGGCCATCGACCGCAAGATTCAGCTGGTGCTTAGCGGAGTATTCCGCCGCCAAAAGCGCCACCGCGCCGTTGCCGGTGGCCAGGTCAACCACCCGCGCCCGCGGAGTGAGCGCGGCGAACTGGCGCTCCCAGAAATCGCGAATCTCGCCGTCGTAGTTGGAATTGCCGCGCCGCTCGAAGGTTGTGACGCTGCCGTGCCGCCAGAACTGCAGCCACTCGTCGTCGTTGAGTTTTCTCCGGGTGGGAGGTGTCAAAGGTTCCTTGCCCGTCATGTTTCTAGTGTCCTGTCCCTCGCCATTTCCCGCCCCCCTCTTCCGGGAGACGCATGAACCCGTCCATGGGGCTTGGCTCGTTCGCGCCGGGATATCGGCGCTCACCCTGCCTCCGATACTCCCTGAAGAGGGGGGCGGGAAATGGCTTCATCTGCGGGCTAGGCGCTGATCTCGCGCAGCAGTTCCACGTTGCCGCCCTTGGCGGTGGTGTTGATGGTGATGGTTTTTTCGACGGCGAAGCGGTTGAGGTAGTGCGGGCCGCCGGCCTTGGGGCCGGTGCCGGACAGGCCCGTGCCGCCGAACGGCTGAACGCCCACCACGGCGCCGACCATGTCGCGGTTCACGTAGATATTTCCAACATGCGCCCGTGCGACAACCTCGTTGATGCGGGCATCGATGCGGCTTTGCACGCCCAGGGTCAGCCCGAACTCGAGCTGGTTGATCGAGTCCACCAGCCCGGCCAGGTTGGCGGCATCGAAGCGCAGCACGTGCATGACCGGACCGAAGCACTCGCTATCGAGTTGCATCAGGCTTTCCAGCTCAATGATATGCGGACGGAGGTACGGGCCTTTCAGCGTTTCATCCAGCCGCCCGCCGCTCCATACCTTGCAGCCGAGCGCCCGCATGCGCTCGATATGCGCCTGGATCCGGTCCAGCGCGGGCTGGTCGATGATGGGGCCGATATCCGTTGAAGGGTCGTGGGGATCGCCGATGGCGAGCTCGGCCGCGGCGCCGCGGATCGAATCCAGCAGGGTATCGGCCACCTCGTCCTGCACGCACAGCACCCGCAGGGCGGAGCAGCGCTGGCCGGCGCTTAGGAAGGCCGAGCGGACGGCATCGTCGGTGGTTTGTTCGATCAGCGCCGAGGAATCCGCGATCATCACGTTCTGGCCGCCCGTCTCGGCGATGAACGGCACGATGGGGCGGTTGGATTTGGCGGCCAGAGCGGATTGAATGCGCGCCGCCGTGTCCGTGCCGCCGGTGAACGCCACGCCGGCGATGCCGGGGTGGTTGACCAGCGCCGCGCCCATATCGCCGCCGCCGACCACCAAGCGCAGCACGTTTTCAGGAACGCCGACGGCGTGCAGCAGATCCGCGGCCATCTTCGCGATGCGCGGGGTTTGCTCGGCGGGCTTGGCCAGCACGGCGTTGCCGGCCAGCAGCGCGGCGGACACCTGGCCCAGAAAGATGGCCAGCGGGAAATTCCAGGGGCTGATGCACACGAACACGCCGCGCCCGTGCAGGCTCAGATCGTTGGATTCGCCGGTGGGCCCGTCCTGGCGCACGGGCTTCTCGAAATCGCGTTCCGCCTGGCAGGCGTAGTAGCGCATGAAGTCCACCGCCTCGCGCACTTCCGCCACGGCATCGTCCACCGTCTTGCCGGCCTCGCCGGCGAGCACGCGGAAGAATTCGTCGCGCTCCTCCTCCAGCGCATCCGCCGCCGCTTTCAGCAGTCCGGCGCGCCGCCTTCCGCCGAGCGCATCCCAAGCCGGTTGCGCTTCGGCCGCGCTCTTGATCCAAGCGTCGATTTCCCCGGAGGCCGGGTCCGCGGTTTGCGGCTTCGGCTTGTCGGCCCGTTCCGAAAGCAGCGTCGAAAAGCGTCCCAGCACGGTTTGCGAAGCTAGGTCGCAGCCGGCCGAGTTGGGGCGGTCCGGTCCGTACAGCTGCTCGGGCTTGGGCAGGGCCGGGGAGGTTCGGGCCAGCGAAAACTCGACCGGATCGGACACGATGGCCTCCGGCGCGAGCGCCTCGTCGTAGAGCCGGTTCACGAAACTGGAGTTGGCGCCGTTCTCCAGCAACCGCCGCACTAGGTAGGCGAGCAGATCCTCGTGCCGCCCCGCCGGCGCGTACACGCGAACGGGCGGGAAGCGGTCGAATATCTCGCGGGCGGTCTCGTGCAGGCGCTGACCCATGCCGTGGATGCGCTGCAGCTCCATGTTCGAGCGGTCCCCTTCCGAAAGGGCGAGCACAGTCGTGAGCGTGTGGGCGTTGTGGGTGGCGAAGGCGCAGAATAATTGCGGGCGCTCGGCCAGCATGGCTTGGACGCAGGAAAGATAGGACGTGTCGGTATTGTCCTTGGCCGTGAACACCGGGTAATCGGGCAGGCCGGCAATCTGCGCGCGCTTGATCTCGGCATCCCAGTAAGCGCCCTTCACCAGCCGAACGGAAATTTGCCGTCGGGTGCCTTGCGCCAGTTCGCTCAGCCATTGGATCACCCGCTTGGCCCGCTTGCCATAGGCTTGCACGGCCAGCCCTAGGCCGTTCCAGCCGCGCAGCGAGGGCTCCCGGCAGAGGCGCTCGATCAGCTCCAGCGACAGGATCAGCCGGTCGGCTTCCTCGGCGTCCAGGCACAGGGGAATATCGTGCTCGCGGGCGAGCTTGCACAGCTTGAGCAGCCGCGGATACATTTCTTCGTGGACCCGGGCGGATTGCCGGGCCTCGTAGCGCGGATGCAGCGCGGTGAGCTTGATGGACATGCCGCAGCGCCGTCCGGCCTTGGCGGGCTGCCGTTCGCCCACCATGGGAATGGCTTTGCAATAGGCTTGGAAATACCCGTCGGCCACCTCGGCGGTGCGCGCGCCTTCGCCCAAAATATCGAACGAGTACTCCACGCTGCCGTCGAGCTTGTAGGCGCGCTTGATGGCCGCCTCCATGGTTTCGCCCATCACGAACTCCTGGCCCAGGATGCTCATGGCTTGGCGCACGGCCCCGCGGATGACCGGTTCACCGAGGCGCCCAGCCAGCGATTTCAGCACCGCTCCGCCGGACTGGCCCTCGAAGCGCCGCATCGATACGGCGCGCCCGGTGAGCATCAGCGCCCAGGTGGAGGCGTTCACCAGCAGCGAGCTGGAATGCCCCAGGTGCTCGTTCCAGTGCGCCGGGCCCAGCTTATCGGCGATCAGCGCGTCGGCGGTTTGCGGGTCCGGCACCCGGAGCAGCGACTCGGCCAGGCACATCAGCGCCACGCCTTCATCGTTATGCAGCCCGAACTCGTTAAGGAAGGCGTCCAGCATGGTGGGCCCCTTCGGCGAAGCGCGCACCCGGCGCACCAGTTCCGCAGCCTGCTCCACGATCGACCGGCGGGCGGCCTCGTCCGGCGTGAACGCTTCGGCCAGCCGTCGCACCAAGGGCATTTCGCTTGCGAATTTGTGTTTATCGATCCGGTTCAGCGCGCTGCTCATTTCATGTTGGCTCTGTTCGATTGCTGGCTTCCTATTTCACCACTTTTTGGCATGCTGTTCATGCTCGCGCCACTGCCCAAACTTGCAGGTGCTCGGCGCCTGCGGCCGACAGCGCGGCCGCCATGGCGTCCACCGTGGCTCCGGTCGTGATCACGTCATCGATGATGGCCGGGCGCTGGGGCGTTTCCGAGCAGAGAAAAGCCCCGGCCACGTTGGCGCGGCGCTCTTCGTCGCTAAGGCGGCTTTGCATTTTGGTGGGCCGGACCCGGCGGCAGATTTCCGGTCGCACGGGCACTCCGATGCTCCGGCCGACAAAGCGCGCGATCTCCTCGGCCTGGTTGAAGCCGCGCTTGGCCAGCCGCTTGGGGTGCAGCGGCACGGGCACGAGAGCATCGGGCATATCGAGCAGTCCGCGTTCGGCCTCCTCCCGCACCTTCACCGCGATTTGCCGCGCCAGCGCCCGCGCCAAATGGGCGCGGCCCCCGAACTTCAGGCCCAGCAGCAGCCGGTCCGCCGGGTATTCGTAGGCGAGCGGCGCTAAGGCCCGGTGAAACCGCGGCGGCTGCGCCGCGCAGCGGCGGCACAGGCCGGAGGCATCGGTGGCGGCCAATGCCAAGGCGCAGCGCGGGCAGGCCTGCGCCACCCGCGGCAGGTCGGCCTCGCAGCCTTCGCACAGCTCCCGCTCGTTGGGCGCCGGTCCTGCGCAAAGGGCGCAGCGCCAAGGCAGCAGGAGATTCGCCAGCGCGCCCTGGCCGGAACGGGAAATGGCCATTGCGGTTATGCTAACGCGCCCACGCTATTTGGGAATACGCGTATGCCACGAGTCTTGATTACCGGCGCGTCGCGCGGCTTGGGCCTGGAGCACGCCAGGCAGTACTTGGCGAAAGGATGGGAAGTGGTCGCCAGCGCGCGCGACCCCGCGTCTTCGGCCGGCCTCGCCGAACTCGCGGCGAATGATAAAGGCGCGCTGCGCTTGCTGCCGATGGATGTTTCCGATCACGCCAGAGTGGAGGCGGTGGCCGGGGAACTGGACGGGGAGCCGCTGGACATTGTGCTGAATAACGCCGGAACCTATGGCCCCAAATCCGCTTTTGAAGGCATGCATTACCAGTCGCTGGACAGCATGGACTACGGCCTTTGGCGCGAGATGCTCGAAATCAACCTGTTGTCCGCGTTCAAGGTGGCCGTAAGCTTCAAGCCGCATCTTCAAGCCTCGCCGCATCCGCTGCTAGTGAACATGTCCAGCGACATGGGCTCCATCGGCAATAATTCCATGGGCCATGCGCACGCTTACCGCAGCAGCAAGGCGGCGCTGAACATGCTCACCAAGGGCATGGCGATCGAATGGAAGGAAATCACGGTGATCGCCATGGCGCCTGGCTGGTGTCGAACCGACCTAGGCGGCATGGAGGCGCCGGTCGATCCGGCGGAGAGCGTTCGCATGCAGCAGGAGGTGCTCGAAAGCCTGGAATCCTCCCGTTCCGGCGAATTCATCAACCGCTTCGGCGAAACCGTCAGCTGGTGAGCGAATCGTAGCCAGCTCGTAACCAGCGTACGCGCTGACTCGCGGTGGCCCGCCCTCGCCCGCAACAGATTCGGCGCGCCTTCAGCCGCGCGGGTCGCGATTTTGCGGCCCGCGATTTCCTGCATGGCGAGATTCGCCGCCGCATGCTGGAGCCGCTCGGCTGGGTTCGGCTGCAGCCCGGCCTCATCATTGATGCTGGCTGCGGCCCCGGCGAAGCGCGCGCCGGGTTGAAGCGCTGCTTCCCCGATGCCCGGGTCCTGGCGCTGGATTCGGCCGCCGGCATGCTGCGGCTGGCCGGGGGGAGGCGCGTGTGCGGCGATCTCCAGCAGATGCCGCTGGCGGACGGATGCGCGCAGTTGCTGTTCTCGAATCTGGCGCTTCACTGGTGCCCGGCCATGGGCGCGGCGCTGGCGGAATTCCGGCGGGTGCTGGATGCGCCCGGCTTGCTGCTCTTTTCAATATTCGGGCCGGACACCCTCAAAGAGCTGCGCGCCGCGCGCCGTCGCGCCGGTTTCGCCGACCAGCCGGAAACGCTGTTGGACATGCACCACTTGGGCGATGCGCTGTTGCGCGCCGGTTTCGCCGATCCGGTGATGAGCGCCGAGCGGTTTGCCGTGCGCTACCCGGATTTCGCTTCGCTGGAGGAGGATTTGCGCCGCCTAGGCGCAAGCCGGGCCATGATGCCGGAGGGTGCCGGACTGGCGCGGCGCGACCGCCGCCGCGTTGTTGCGGAAGCCTTCGATGCGGGGCGCGACGCGGATGGCGCGATAGCGGTGAGCGTGGAAGTCGTGTACGGCCAGGCTTGGACGGCCCCGCTGCGGGAAGCCGCAGAACCGGCGGAAGTGCCGCTGGAGCGCATCAATCTTCGCAAAGGGAATTATATCCAAAAGTCACAATTCCCCTTTGATTCCCTCCGATTGTCGG